>DASYLH010000010.1:0-51094 GCA_036009645.1 Conexibacter sp. | reverse complement strand
GCGTCCTACGCGATCCCCGACTCGACGCTGTCGGACACCGCGCTGCTCGATGCCGCGCGCACGTCGTGGGAGGAGGCCGTCGAGCTCGGCGAGGTCCACGGCTACCGCAACGCGCAGGCGACGGTGCTCGCGCCGACCGGGACGATCTCGTTCATGATGGACTGCGACACCACCGGCGTCGAGCCCGACTTCTCACTGGTCAAGTCCAAGCGACTGGTCGGCGGCGGCGACATCACGATCGTCAACCAGACGGTGCCGACCGCCCTCTCCAAGCTGGGCTATGCGCCGCACGAGATCGACCAGATCGTGGCCTTCGTGAACGAGCACAACACGGTGGTCGGCGCACCCGGGTTCAAGGGCGAGCACCTGCAGGTGTTCGACGTGGCCGTGGGCGACCGCGCGATCCACCACATGGGCCACGTCAAGATGATGGCCTCGGTGCAGCCGTTCATCTCGGGCGCGATCTCGAAGACGGTCAACCTGCCGGAGACGGCGACCGTCGCCGACATCTCCGACGCCTACACGCAGGCGTGGCACCTCGGCGTGAAGGCGCTCGCGATCTACCGCGACGGCTCGAAGACAGCTCAGGCGCTGCGCACCGACGCGCAGACGGACGCGCCCGCCGACGCCGGCGCGGTCAGCCAGGAGGCGATCGACAAGGCCGTCGCCGCGGCGCTCGCGAACGTGGGGCCGGCGCGCAGAAAGATGCCGCGCGAACGCCAGTCGCTCACGCACAAGTTCTCGCTCGGCGGCCACGAGGGCTACATCACCGCCGGTACCTACGAGGACGGCAGCGTCGGTGAGATCTTCCTGACCGACATCGGCAAGGAGGGCTCGACGCTGCGCGGCATGATGAACTCGTTCGCGACCGCGATCTCGATCGCGCTCCAGTACGGGGTGCCGCTCGAGACGCTCGTGCGCAAGTTCAGCTACATGCGCTTTGAGCCCGAGGGCATGACGATGAACACGGAGATCCCGTTCGCGAAGTCGCTGCCCGACTACATCATGCGCTGGCTCGCCTCCCGCTTCCTCGACGAGGAGATCCAGGAGGAGCTCGGCATCATGACCCCAGCGGTGCGCAATAGGAAGATGGCGCAGGAGGCCGCGATGTCGGTCGGCGGCGACACCGCCGGTCCTGCGTCCACCACGCCATCCGCGGGCGCCGGCAACGGCGGCACGCGCGTCGCCCCGACCGCCGCGCTGACCGACACCCCGCCGGTCGTGCCGGCCAAGACGAACGGCCTCGACCTCGGCCCGGCGTGCAGCCAGTGCGGCGGCATGATGCAGCGCACCGGCTCCTGCTACACCTGCCCGAGCTGCGGCAACAACACCGGCTGCGGCTGAGTCGCAGCGCCGACATCGGGACGTAGTGCCACCGCCCCGAACCTCCGGGGCGGTTCGCGTTGCGGCGTGAGCCGGCCGCTACGGCAGCTCGAGGTCGCCGTCCGCGACGGCGAGCGCGACGTCGACGACGCGGCGGCGGTCGGTGCGAGCGCGGGTGCGCAGGCGCTCGAAGGCGGTGCGGTCGTCGACGCCGTGGCGCTCCATCAGGATGCCCTTCGCACGCTCGATCACAGCACGGCGCGCGAGCGCGCCCTCGAGCTGGTCGACCTTCGCCTCAAGCCGCTCGATCTCGGCGTGGCGGCGCAGCGCCACCTCAATCGCGCTTTGCACGGCGTCCGGGCCGTCCGGCTTCGCCTGCGCGGCGATACCGCGATCGGCGGCGCGCGCGGTGAAGTCGGGATCGTCGTCCAACGTGAGGGCGATGACGGGACCCGACGCATACGCGGTGGTCTCCTCGATCAGCGCGAGCGCGTGATCGTCGTCGCGATGCAGCACGACGATCGAGATCTCGGGATCGTCCGTCGCCACGCGCTCAGCCACGTCGGAGACCTCAACCGCATAGGCGCAGACGGTGTGGCCCAGCCCCTGGAGCAGTTTCGCGAGCCGGTCGAGAGCCTCCTCGTCCTCGTCGGCGACGAGCACGCGCAGGCCGTCGGTCGTCACGCCCGCCCTCCACGCCGGCACCCTGCGCAACGGCGACGCGGCGCGCTACGATCGGAGACAACCCGGCGACGATGAACGTCGGAACGAGTTCGGCGCCCCAGACCCCCGGCGCTCCAAGCGACAGAGGCCGGGAGGGAGTTGGGACCGTGGCCGAGAAGGTTCGTAGCGAGGACGATCGGGGTCATCCGGGTCCGCCAGTCTATCCCCGCAGCGATGGGGCCAGACAACGAGCGGGAGAGACCGGCGCGAGCGCGCCAACTTCCGGCAATGACCCGCCGCGGCGCACGAAGGCCGAGCGCGACGCGATGGTCGAGCGACACCTCGGTCTCGCGCGCCATCTCGCGCTGCGTTACAGCGACAGCGGGGAGCCGCTCGACGACCTCTTCCAGGTCGCTTCGGTCGGCCTCGTGAATGCGGTCGACCGGTTCGACCCGACGCGCGGGATCGCCTTCACGACGTTCGCGGTGCCAACGATCCTCGGCGAGCTGAAGCGGCATTTCCGCGACCGCGGCTGGGCGATCCACGTGCCCCGAGACCTCAAGGAAGCGGCGCTGCGCGTGAGACGCGCGATCGCCGACCACCACGGCGGACGCCCGCCAACACCGGCCGAGCTTGCAGAGGCGACCGGGCTCTCGCTCGAGGGCGTGCTGGAGGCGCTCGACGTCGCCGGCGTGCAGCGCTCACTGTCGCTCGACGCCCCCGCCGGCAGCTCAGAGGACGGCACCGCGACCCTCGGCGATCTGCTCGGCGACGACGACGCCGAGCTTGCCCGCGCGACCGACCGCACCCTGCTCGAGTCGCTGCTGCGGACCGTGACACCACGCGAGCGCGAGATCCTGCGCCTGCGCTTCGTCGAGGACCTCACGCAGTCGGAGATCGGCGCGCGCATCGGCGTCTCGCAGATGCAGGTCTCGCGCATCCTGCGCGGGGCGCTGACGCGCATGCGCACTGCGGCGCCCGTCGGGAACGAGCTGCAGGCCTCGGATCCTTAGGGGCGCTTCATGGCCCGTTGAGGGCGGCTTGGTGGTGGTGCGCCATCCTCGGCTCATGCACGACACCGTCATCGACATCGTCTCCGCGCTGCTCGCGCTGGTGGCCGTCGCGACGTTCGCCACGATGATCTGGGCCGCCCGCCAGGTCGACGGTCGCACGCACGCGACGCCGCGCCTGCACTTGCCGCATCCGCACCTCCCGCATCCGCGCCGCCGCGCGTAATCCCGCCGTAAGAGCTGCCTCGCCCAGCACCGCTAGGCTCGGAAGGAGCCAACTTCCGAAGGACGGTGCATGCGCATGGCAAGCAAGGCCAAGGTGACGAAGAGCGACGCCGAGTGGCGCGCCGAGCTGACGCCCGAGCAGTACGCGGTGCTGCGCGAGAAGGCGACCGAGCGGCCGTTCACGGGCGAGTATGCGGACGAGAAGGCACCGGGGACGTATCGCTGCACTGGCTGCGGCGCGCCGTTGTTCGACGCGGCGACGAAGTTCGAGTCCGGCACCGGCTGGCCGAGCTTCACCGCGCCGATGGACGACGAGGGCGTCGCCACCGAGGACGACCGCAGCCTCTTCATGAAGCGCACGGAGGTGCTGTGCGCGAGCTGCGGCGGCCACCTCGGGCACGTCTTCGACGACGGCCCCGGCCCGACCGGCCAGCGCTACTGCATCAACTCCTGCGCGCTGGATCTCGAGCGCGGCTGACCAGCTCGCCACCGGAGCCGCCTGCGCGGCTCCGGTGAGCCTCTGCTATTATGGTTAGCAACACTAACTACCTTTGCTAATCACCATCAGCACGAGACGATCACGCCCAACTCCTTCCTCCCCATCCGATCCCGAGCTCGCCGCGCAGCTGCGCATGGCGATCGTGCGCATGGCGCGGCGGCTGCGGCAGGAGTCGGACACGGGCGGGGAGACGTCGCCGACGCTCACGGCAACGCTCGCAACGATCGAGCGGGAGGGCCCGCTGACGCCGAGCGCGCTGGCGCAGCACGAACGCATCCAGCGTCCGACGGCGACGCGCGTGGTGGCGAGACTCGAGCAGGCGGGACTCGTGGCGCGCACGAGCGACCCGGCCGACGGCCGCGTCTCCCACGTCGCGATCACGGCCGAGGGCAGAGCGCTGCTGAAGCGCATCCGCTCGCGCAAGAACCAGTACCTGGCAAAGCGCCTGCGCACGCTGACCCCAGCGGAGCTGCAGACGCTCGCCGACGCGGCCGCGATCCTCGAGCGGCTGCGCGAAGAGCCGTAGGCGCGCTGCGCCCGGCGCTGCGCTCGTTCGACGTCCCGAACTACCGTCGCTACTTCCTCGGCCAGCTCGTCTCGCTGAGCGGGACGTGGATGCAGGTCGTCGCGGAGATGTGGCTCGTGCTGCAGCTCACGCACAGCGGCTTCGCGGTCGGCGTCGCCGCCGCGCTGCAGTTCGCGCCGATGCTGATCGGCGGCGCATGGGGCGGCCTGATCGCCGACCGCTTCGACAAGCGGCGGCTGCTGATCGTGAGCCAGACGGCGATGGCGCTGCCAGCGCTCGCGCTGCTCGCGCTCACCGCCACGGGCGCGATCGAGCTGTGGATGCTCTACCTGCTGATCTGCGCGCGCGGTGCCGTCAACGCCGTCGACAACCCGGCGCGCCAGGCGTTCCTCGTCGAGCTCGTCGGTCCGGACCGGCTCGTCAACGCGGTCAGCCTCGGCAGCGCGCTCGTCAACGGTGCCCGCACGATCGGCCCGGCGATCGCCGGCATCGTGATTGCGACGGTCGGCGTCGTGCCCTGCTTCGGCCTCAACGCGCTGTCATTCGCCGCGATGATCCTCGCGCTGCGCGGGATGGACACGGCGGCGCTGCGGCCGGTGAAGCCCACCGTCCGCAAGCCGGGCCAGGTGCGCAACGGGCTGCGCTATGTGCGCGCGACGCCGGAGCTGCTGATCCCGCTCACGCTGATGGCGATCGTCGGGACCTTCACGTTCAACTTCCAGACGCTGCTGCCGCTGCTTGCCACGTTCGGCTACGGCGGCGGCGCGGGCGCCTATGCGGCGCTGACGACCGCGATGGGACTCGGCGCGATCGCCGGAGCGGTCGCAAACGGGGCTCGCTCGCGCGTGCGCCCGGCGCTGCTCGCAGGCGCCGCAGCCGCCTTCGGCGCGCTCGTGATCGCCGCCGCGGCGGCACCGAGCGTCGCGCTCGCGGCGGTCGCGCTGGTGCCCGTCGGCGCGGCATCGGTGATCTTCGCGGCGAGCGTCAACTCGTTCCTGCAGCTCGCGGTTGCCCCGCACATGCGCGGACGGGTGATGGCGCTCTACTCGATCGTCTTCATGGGCTCAACGCCGATCGGCGGGCCGCTGATGGGCTGGATCGCCGGCACGGCCGGCCCGCGTGCCGCGCTGGCGCTCGGCGGCCTCGTCGCGCTCGGCGCGGCGGTCTGGGCACGCGCGACGTTCGCGCGGGTCGGGCTGGAGGAGTCGGCGTCGCCCCTGAGCGGCGGCGAGGCACCGGTGCGCGCCCGCGCGATCGGCTGATCGCCGCGCTCCCCTGGCTCATTGCTCCAGCGTGCGCTCCTGCTCGCGCAGCTCGCGGCGCTCGCGCAGCTGCACCCACACGATCACGCCGACGACCGCGAGGCCGAGGACGACGGCCGCGCCGATGCCGACCTCCTGGATGACGTGCACGGCGGCCTCGCCGGCGTAGTAGGCGACGAGGCCGACCGACACCGCCCAGGTGATCCCGCCGAGCGCGTTCCAGAAGAAGAAGGTGCGGAACGGCATGTGGTTCATGCCGGCCATCCACGCCGCCGTCACGCGCACGAGCGCCATCCAACGTCCGAGGAACACCGCTCTGGAGCCGTGCTTGGTGAAGAATTTGTCGCCATAGGCGATCAGTGCGATGCGGCGGCGGTGGAACGGGCCTCGGGGGGACGTCAGCACGCGGCGGCCCGCCTTGCGGCCTATCCAGTAGCCGATGTTGTCGCCGACGATCGCAGCGACGGCAGCGATCGCGATCACCAGCTCGATCTGCAGCTTGCCCTGGCTCGCCATCACACAGGCCAGCACGAGCGCGGTCTCGCCGGGGGACGGAATCCCCATCGACTCGAGGCCGACGAGCGCGGGCAGCAGGTAGCCGAGGCTGCTCGAGACGGTGATCCCGAGGACGGCGAGCGGGATGATGCTCGTCACGGGGCCCCGGCCGGGCTGCGAGCGGGTCCTGTCGACTCCGGGTTCGCGCCCACCAGCCTTTCGGCCGGCGGACGTGCATCCTCATCGCCACCCGCTCGATCGGCGTCCGCGAGCTGCGCCGACCCCTTCGCGGCTCGGGCTTCCCACACGGCACCCTCCGGCGGACTGCGCAGGTATGCGGTCACGAACGCGAGCGAGACGATGCCGATGAAGAGGAGCATCGGGCCGGAGTCGTTGAAGAGCGAGCCGGCGATCGAGGCGGCGAGCCCGCCGCCGAGCGCGGCGCGCCAGACGGCGTCGCCGTGGATCGTCGCGTAGACGCGGTCGCGGTGGACCAGCGCGTAGGCGACGGCGAGGCCGCAGAGGATCGTCAGCAGGGGGGCGTAGCCGTGCGAGACGATCGACCACGCGAGCTCGTAGCGGCGCTGGAACGTGTTGAGCTGATCGGACGCGTTGCCGTGCAGGACCGTGCGCGTGAAATGGCCGTCGCCGCTGGTCGCGAGGTCGAGCGCGGCGAGCGCGGCGAGGCCGACGATCGGGGTGAGGATCGCGAGCCCGATCGCGCGCTTCGTGAGGCCGCCGGGCAGCAGCAGCAGCGTCGCGACGGCGGCGCCGCCGGCGATCGTGAAGATGCCACCGACGTCGGCGCCGAGCCGGCCGGAGCCGACGACGGCCGCCAGCGCGACGCCGCCGAGCGCGAACGCGGTCGCGTTGCCGCGCGTGCGCCCGCGGTTGCGCAGCACCGCCGCGAGGCCGACGAGCAGCACGATCGTCAGCGCGATCTCCAGCTCGTTGCCGAGCCCGTAGAAGCGCGAGCCGGAGCGGGGGCTCGGCCCCAGCAGCGAACGGATGATGAGATGCGAATGGTTCGCGAGGTCGATCGCGTAGGCGAGCAGCGCGACGATCGTCGGCGCGGCCGGACCACGCGGCCATGGCAGCAGCCGGTCGGTCAGGAGCGCGAGCACGAACGAGCCGCCGGCGATCAGGAACAGCTCGGCCTGCTCACTCGGCGCGAGCGCGGCGCTCAGCAGCAGCAGCGACGGCAGCCACATCACCGCGAGCCCGCCGGTGCGCATGGCGAACCGCACGCCGACGCGGTCGCGCAGCGTCCCCGCGAGCAGGATGACGCCGAGCCACGTCAGCAGGAAGGTCTCCAGCGCGGGAATGCGGCGGGAGGCGATCACGGAGAGGCGGTCGTCGAGCTGGCGCAGTGCGTCGGCGTCGCGCGGGCCGGCGATGCGGATTGGCTGCCCGCGCACCTCGTCCGGGACCGGTTCGCCAAGGTGGCCGAGGATCGTCGGCAGCACGTCGATCGCGGCCGCGATGCCGTCGATGTGCGTGGTGGCCGAGGTGAAGCCGGCGTCGGCCGGACCGAGGCCGGCGATGCCTGTCCACAGCAGCTGCGGCCCGCTGAACGGCGGCGGGCCCTCCATCGCGATCAGCAGCTCGCCGTGTCTGCGGGCGGCGATCAGCTCGTCGAGCTGGCGGTCGCCGGCGTAGCCGGGCGGCAGCAGTGCGACGACGAGGCGCTTGCGGGCGAGCAGCGCGTTCGCGCGCCCGGCGACGGTGTCGCCTGGGCCGAGCGAGACGGCGTCGACAACGCCGGCGCGCGTGGCGGCAACGACCGCCTCCAGGTTCGTCTGCCCGCGGATGCCGGCATAGCCCGCGCCGCCGGGGATCGAGCTGGCGAGCAGGCCGGGGACGATGTCGGCAGGCGCGCTCTCGGCACGGGCGACGGCCGCCAGCCAGTTGACGATCTGACCAGAGGCGGTGCCGTCCGGCGCGGCGGGCGGGATCGGCAGCAGGCTCATGTCCGGCGGAGCCTTCGGGTTGTAGGTGCCGCGCGACGTGCGGGTGCCGGCCGTGATGTCAAGCAGCGCCTGCTGCGGGCTGTAGCCGGACTGCGTCGCGCTCAGCATCCCGAGCGCGAGCTCCGGATGGCCATCGATCAGATCCGCGACACTCGGCCGCAGGATGCCCGGGGGCGGCTGCTCGAGGTCGACCGGGAGCAGGGCGATGAGGACGGTGGGGCGGGTGGCGGCCGGCTTGTCGCCGGATGCGATGTGCGCGACCGGGCCCGACGGCGCGGCACTCTGGGCGAGCAGCCCGAGCAGCGCGCAGGTGAGCGCGATCAGCGATGCCAGCAGGGGATTCCGGCCGACGGGGGACGGCATCGGACCAGCTTAGGGGGCCGGACGGCGCGGCAGCCGCATGCTCAGAACGCACGGGCCAGTCGCGACGGCGCGCGCGTCGGCTCAGCGAGGCGCGAGCGCCTCGACGGGCTGCGGCGCCTGATCGGCCGGCAGCTCGTCGCGCGGCGGCGGCGCGCTGCCACGCGGCGCCAGCCGCCCCGCGACGCCGACGCACCACAGCAGCGCGATCCAGGTGAACGTCGCCATCGTGACGTGCACCCACACGATGTCGGCGGGCAGCGCCAGCTCGTACTGGACGGTGCCGATCAGCCCCTGTGCGGCCATCAAGATCCCCGCGACCATCAACGCGTCCGCCAGCTCGCGGCTCTCCTCGCGGCGCTTGGCGAGGAACCAGGCGAGGATCACGCCGATGCCGAGCGTGGCGGCGAGCGTCGCGTGGCGGTGGATCACCCACACGAGCGTATGGCCGGGGCCCTTGAAGTCGAGGCGGTGGATCAGCTCGCCGTCGGTGCCGCCGGCGTGCGGGCCGGAAGCGGTGGCCGCGGTGCCGACGAACACGACGACGGCACCCAGCAGAGCCAGGAAACGCACCAGCCAGACAGTCACGAAGTCGCGACTCGGCGTCCGCTCTCCCGGCTCGTAACGCGCGCGAAAGACCAGCGCCACCGCTGCGATCAGGATCAGCATCGACAGGCCGAAGTGCGCCATCACGAAGCCGGGCGCCAGCTCGTGCTTGACGGTGAAGCCGCCCAGTACCGCCTGCGCGACGACGCCAAGCGGGAGGAGCGTCGAGAGCACGATCAGATCGCGACGGCGCGGCGTGCGCAGGAACGAGGCGATCCAGGCGCCGATCACGACGAATCCGATGCTCGCCGAGAAGACGCGGTTGCCGAACTCGATCACGGAGTGGAACGACAATGGCGGGACGACCTTGCCGTAGCAACGCGGCCAATCCGGGCAGCCGAGGCCGGAGTCGGTCAGCCGCACGGCCGCGCCGGTCAGCACGATCACCGTCAGCGCGGCGAGCGCGACATAGGCGATCGTGAGGAAGCGCCGGGGGGTGACTTCGGGGAGGCGGGCGCGCACTGGTGGGAAGGATGACGGACGGGAGCGGTGGGCGCGGCTCCGGCCGCGATCAGGCGCCCGACGGGCGGCGGCGCTGCAAGCGTTGCAGCAGCCCGCGCAGGCGTAGCGCCATCTCGACCGCGCGGGCGTGCCGCAGCGCTCGGTACTCGCCCGCGAGCTGGTCGTAGGCGGTCCGCAGCTCAGTGAGCCGCGCCTCGTCGAGCGCTGCGCGCTCCTCGAAGGCCGCCTGCAGGTTCTGGACGTCCGCCCGCTGGTTCTCGATGTCGGCCCGGTAGGCACTTGCGTGCTCGTCGAAGGCCGTCTGCCACTGCGCGAGCTGCTCGGCCTGCTGCTCGATCGTGGCCTGCATCACCACCCGCTCCGGGAACGAGTCGAGCGCGATCTGCTCGAGCTTGTTGGGCTTCCACGCCGGGAACGGGAGCGACAGCTCGGCCGCGGCCGGATCGAGGTCCGGTGCGCTGGAGACGCAGACAATCGAGTTCGCCGCCTCGGGCGTAGCGGTGGTGACGCCCTGGAGGTCCTCGAAGAAGAACTCCGCGTGCGGGTAGTCGGCGAAGTCGGCTTCGGAGATGTCGTTGAGCTCGTGGAAGGGATTCGTGAGCTCACCCGCACCGTTGTGCGGCGGCTCCATGTACGGCACGTTGACGATCAGCCGGCGGCGGCGCTCGAAGCAGAGTGCCAGCCGCAGGCCGTCCGGGATGTGCTCGAGCGCGTGACGGGAGACGACGTAGTCGAAGGCGCCGGCATCGCGCAGGTAGTCATGCGCGGCCGCAGCGACGTAGGTGACGTTCGCCGCCCCGTAGTTCTTGCTGGCGTAGTCGATCGCGTCGGCGCTGGCGTCGACGCCGACGATCTCGCAACCGTCACCGTCACCGTCGGCCAGCATCAGCGTGCCGTGGCCGACGCCGCACCCGAGGTCAAGGATCCGCAGGCCGCCGCCGTTCCCAAGCTTGCGGACGTCAGCTTCGATGATCGCCTTGAAAAGCTTGTAGCTGCTCTTGTGGCAGATCGCGTTCGCACGGTCGTAGGACTCGCCCGGCACCAAGCGCTCACCGTGGTTGTCGACTGGGTTCGCGCCCATGCCTAGATCGCGTACTCGTCGGCGCGGAACGCGTCGAGGTGCTCGCGCACCCACGCGACGAGCTCGGAGACGCCCGCGTCAAGGTCGTAGCGCGGCGTCCATCCGGTGGCCTCCGTCATCCGCGCCGGGCTCGAGATCAGGCGCATGACCTCGCTCGCCACTGGGCGCGTACGCGCCGGATCCTGCTCGACCTCAAGCTCCCGCCCGACCGCGCGCCCGACCGCCGCCACCATGTCCGCGACGGAGTGGTCGACGCCGGTGCCGAGCTGCAGCGTCTCGCCCTCCGCCGTCGGCGCGACGGCGGCCGCAAGGAAGCCGGCGACCGTGTCGGCGACGTAGGTCATGTCGCGCCGCGGGTCGAGCGATCCAAGCCGCACCGGACCGCCCGCGAGCGCCTGCACGGCGATCGTCGGCAGCACGGCGCGCATCGACTGCCGCGGCCCGTAGGTGTTGAACGGCCGCACAATCGTCGCTGGCAGCTCGTAGGAGCGGTGGAAGCTCATGACGAGCTGGTCGGCCGCCGCCTTGCTCGCGGCGTACGGCGATTGCGCGCTGATCGGGTGCTCCTCCGTGATCGGGACCTGCTGCGCGGTCCCGTAGACCTCCGACGTCGAGGTGTGGACGAGGCGTCGGACGCCGGCGTCGCGGGCGGCGAGCGCGACGTTCAACGTCCCGGTCACGTTGACGTCGAACACGTGGCGCGGATTCGCGTACGAATACGGGATCGCGACGAGCGCCGCGAGATGGAAGACGACCTCGCGTCCGGCGACGAGCCGCTCCATCGCCTCGGAGTCGCGAACGTCGCCGCGTTGCACGTCGATGACGTCGCGCACCTCCGAGGAGACCCAGTGCAGCGCCCCGAGATCCTGCGGTTGAGCGCGGTAGCTGGTCAGCGCGCGAACATCGGCTCCAGCCCGCACGAGTGTCTCGACGAGATGGCTGCCGACGAAGCCGCCCGCCCCCGTGACGGCCACGGAAACGCCCACCCAGCGTGTGGTTGCCGCCGGGTCGATCGCGGAGAGGTCCATGGGCGCGCAGTTTAGTTAATACTCAAGGAACGTCCGTGCCTGCCGGCCCGACCACTATTGTGCCGCCGCGGGATGCGCCTCGTCGTCGTCGGATTCGCCGCCAGCGTGCACGTGGCACGCTGCCTTCAACTGCTCGTTGACACGGGATGGGACGTCCATCTCTTCGACTCTCAGCTCGAACCCCATCCGCACCCGGAGCTGCCGCCGGTCACGCTCCACCCGGCCGTGCCGTGCGATCCGCCGCCCGGCTCGGGCGTGCGCGTCGCCGCCCCACCGGCGGACGCCGACCGCGGCTTCGACGGCCGCGTCGAGCACCTGCTCGCCGTGCTTGATGATGTGCGCCCCGACGTCGTCCACAGCCACGAGCTGCAGCATGCCGGCGCGCTCGTCGCGGGCGCACGGCGGCGCCGGAACGGTGGACTGGGCGCGCCATGGGTCGTCACGAACTGGGGCAGTGACGTGTACTGGTGGGGGCGCGTGCGGACGCGTGCGCCGTTCATCCGCAGCGTGCTCGGCGCGTGCGACTGGTATGGCGCCGAGTGTCACCGTGACGTCGCGCTGGCGCGCGCGTTCGGCTTCCGCGGGCGCGTGATGGGCGTGTGGCCGGTCGCGGGCGGGATCGACGTCGACCAGGCGGCCGCGCTGCGCGCCCCCGGGCCCACGTCGGCGCGTCGGGCGATCGCCCTGAAAGGCGTCGCCGGCGCGATCGGCTGCGCCGAGGTCGCGCTGGCCGCGATCGAGCGCTGCCGCGATCTGCTGGACGGCTGGGAGCTGTGCGTCTATCAAGCGAACGACGCGTTCACAGAACAGTCCGCGGCGATCGCGGAGACAGTCGGCATGCGCTGCACGCGCCTCTCCGGGCCGGCCGCGAACGAGTCCGCGCATGAAGACGTGCTCGCGATGCACGGGCGCGCCCGCGTGTCGATCGGCCTCAATCGCACCGACGCGCTGAGCACGTCGTTCCTCGAGGCAGTCGCGATGGGCGCCTTCCCCGTGCAGTCGCGCTCCTCGTGCGGCGCCGAGCTGACCCCGCCGGGACGCGGCGCGCTGTTCGTGCGGCCGTCCGACGTGGACGAGGTGGCAGCGGCGCTGCGGCGGGCGCTCGTCGACGACACGCTCGTCGACGACGGCGCAGCGCTCAACGAGCGCTTGGCCCGCGAGCATCTCGACCGCCGCCGCACGCGCGCGCGCATGGTCGACGCCTACGAGCGGATCGCCGTCGACGCCATGGTGGAGGCCGCGTGAGCACCGCCCCGATCGCAGTCGCGCTGCTGCCCGGACCTGGCGACGCGGACGCGACGCGTGCGAGCGTGCGGGCGGAGGCGGGCGCCGACGTGCCCGTCGTGACGCTGGCGGAGGGCAAGGCGGCGGAGCTGCTTGGGATGGCCGAGACGATCGCCTTCGCACGCGCCGGCGACCGCTGGAGCACGGGCACGCTGGCAGCGCGCCTGCGCCCACTGGCGGCGCACCCGACCGCCGCGCTCGCCGTCGCGGCCCACGTCCTCGTCGACGTCGACGGCAGAGCCGTCCTCACCGTCCCGCCTCCGCCGCTCCCGCTCGATCCGGTCGAGCTGCTGCTGCGAGCGCGCGTCGAGCCCGCCGCGGTTCTCGTGCGCGCAGACGCGCTCGACGCAACAGCGCTCGAGCTGCTGCTCAGACCGCACGGCGAGGTCGTCGTGTGGAGCCGGCTCGCGCGCGCCGGCGGGCTCGTGCGCTCAAGCGAAGTCGCGGCCGAGATTCCGCTCGACGCGGAGCGGCATGGCGCGCACCGCGGGACGCGCACCGCCGCGCTGCTGGCGGCCGCGTCCGACCCGGCGGCCACGCCCGACGCGCTCGGCGCCTCGACCGTGCGGCGGGAGCTGCTGCGGCAGCTCTACCTCGACGCCGGCCCCGATCCACAGCCGGCGGATCTGATCGACCTGGTCGGCGGCGCAGGCGAGGCCGGCGCAGAGGCGACGGCCGTGATCGCCGACCTGCAGTGGGCGCTCGAGCGCGCTCGCGACGCGCTCGCCGACGAGCGCGCGCCGTGGCCCGAGTCGCCCGAGCGCGACGAGGACGCGCCGGGCCAGTACGTCGAGGAGGAGCTGTTCGACCTGCGAGCGGCCGTCCGCACGATGGGCTCCGACGTCGAGGTGCGCGACGCGCTGCTGCGTCGCTACGAAGCGGAGATCCTGCGCCGCGACGCGATCATCTCGCGCCTGACGGGCGGGCCGCTCGGGGCTGAGGCGGTCGCCGACGCCGAATACGACGGCGAGCCGGAGCAGATCGCATGAGCCGGCCGCTCGTATCGGTCGTCGTGCCGACATACAACCGCGCCGGCTTTGTCGAGACCGCGCTCGACAGCCTGCTGGACCAGGACTACGACGCGCTCGAGGTGATCGCGCTCGACGACGGCTCCACGGACGAGACGCCTGCAGTGCTGGCCCGCATCGCGGAGCGCACGGATCCCGGGCGCTTCAACTGGTCGCGTCACGACAACGTCGGTCAGGCGGCCACGATCAACCGCGGCTTGGCACGAGCGAAGGGCGAGCTGCTCGGCTATCTGAGCTCCGACGACTACCTGCTGCCCGGAGCGATCGGCCGGCTTGTCGCGGCCGCCGAGGCGGACCCGGACGCCGACGTCATCTACCCCTGGTTCCACGTCGTTGACGACGCCGACCGCGTTATCGACACGATCGAGTGCCTCGAGCACAACCTGCGCGACGCGCTGCGCTGGGTGCTCTGCATGCCGGGGGTCGGCGCGCTGATGCGGCGCCGCTGCTTCGAGCGGATCGGCGACTGGGACGAGCGCTACCGCTTCTGCCCCGACTTTGAGTGGTGGATCCGCGCCCGCGACGCGCGCTTCCACCGCGTGCCTGAGGCGCTCGGCGCGTGGCGCGCGCACGACGGCTCGATCTCGACCGGCGGGCTCGACATCGGCTACGTCCACGAGCTGCTGCGCGTGCTCGACGACCTGTACGCCGCGGACGACGTGCCGGCGGAGCTGCTGGAGGTCAAGGACGAGGCGTACTCGTCCGCTCACACCCTCGGCGCGATCGTGCTGCGCCGCGGCGCCGTCCACCGCGAGACCGATCCCCGCTTCGCGATCGAGGACCGGCTCGCAGCGCGCTACTCGCGGCTCGCAGCGCTGCACGAGCGCGACGAGATCGCGAACCTGCGACACGCCTTCCGCGCCGCCGACCGCGAGCGACGCACGCTGCGCGAGCTGATCCTCGAACAGCAGCGGACGGTCGACACGCTTGAGCAGACCGCCCGGGACCGCGAGGTGCGCATCGCCGAGCTGGAGGTCGTTGCCGGCATGCGGCCCGGACGTCCGGCGCTCATGCGGATGGGCCGCGCGCTCACGCCGCCAGCGCTGCGCCCGCACCTCGGCGCCGCCGTCCACCGCCTGCGGAGCCGCCCGTGACGCGCGTGCTCGTGCTCGGCGGCTCGGGGATGCTCGGGCACAAGCTCGTGCAGGTGCTCGGCGAGCGCTTCGAGACGTGGGCGACGGTCCGCGGCGACGCGGCGCCGGCAGCCGCCGCCGCGCTGCTCGACCCGGCACGGACGGTGACGCGCGTGCACGCCGACGACCTCGCGAGCGTCGAGCGGGCACTCGACGCGAGCGGCGCGGAGGTCGCCGTCAACGCCATCGGGATCATCAAGCAGGCCGACGCGGCAAGACAGGCGGTGCCCGCGATCCGCGTCAACTCGCTCTTCCCGCACGAGCTGCAGGAGGCGTGCGCGGCGCGCGGCGCGCGGCTGGTGCACGTCTCGACCGACTGCGTCTTCGCCGGCATGCGCGGCGGCTACGTCGAGGACGACGTGCCTGATGCGACCGACCTGTACGGCCGCTCGAAGCTGCTCGGCGAGGTCTCCGGTCCGGGTGCGCTGACACTGCGGACCTCGATCGTCGGCCGCGAGCTGCAGGGGGCGTCCGGGCTGTTCGAGTGGTTCCTCTCGCAGCGCGGCGGCCGCGTGCGCGGCTTCTCGCGCGCCGTCTTCAGCGGGCTGACGACCGCCGCCCTCGCGCGCCTGATCGGCGAGCTGATCGAGCGTCAGCCAGACCTCGACGGGCTGTGGCACGTGAGCGCCGAGCCGATCGACAAGCTGACGCTGCTGCGCGAGCTGCGCGACGCGTTGGGCGTCGAGATCGAGATCGAGCCGGACGACGCGCTCGCGATCGACCGCAGCCTCGACAGCTCCCGCTTCCGGGCCGCCACCGGCTGGTCCCCTCCGTCTTGGGCCGCGATGCTCGCCGAGCTGGCGGCCGATCCCACCCCCTACGACAAGCTGAGAGGTCCTCAATGCTGACCGGCAAGCGAATCGTCGTCACGGGCGGCACCGGCTCCCTTGGCCGCACGCTCGTCGAGCGCCTGCTCGACGGCGAGCTCGGCCAGCCCGCCGCCGTGACCGTGTTCTCCCGCGACGAGGCGAAGCAGCACGCGATGCGGCTCGCCTTCCGCCATCGCGAGACGGCGACCGACGAGGTCGTCTTCGAGCCCGACGTGCTGCGCTTTCGCATTGGCGACGTGTGCGACTCAGGGGCCGTGGCCGGCGTGCTGCGCGACGCCGACGTCGTCTTCCACGCGGCCGCGCTGAAGCAGGTCCCGGCGTGCGAGTACCACCCGTTCGAGGCCGTCAAGACGAACGTGATCGGCGCCGAGAACCTCGTGCGCACGATCCGCGACCTGCGCTTCCCGGTCGAAACCGTCGTCGGCGTCACGACCGACAAGGCCTGCAAGCCGGTCAACGTGATGGGGATGACGAAGGCGCTGCAGGAGCGCATCCTCGCGCGCGCCAACCTCGAATGCGACGGGACCCGCTTCCTGACGGCGCGCTACGGCAACGTGCTCGCCTCGCGCGGGTCGGTGATCCCGCTGTTCCACGAGCAGATCGCGCACGGCGGCCCCGTCACGATCACGACCGAGCAGATGACGCGCTTCCTGCTCAGCCTCGACGATGCGGTCGACACGGTGCTCACCGCGCTGAGAGAGGGCCGTCCCGGCGAGACCTACGTCCCCTACGCGCCGGCGGCGCGCATGACCGACGTCGCCGCCGCGCTGATCGGCGAGCGGGACGTGCCGGTCGTCGTGACGGGCGTGCGACCCGGCGAGAAGACGCACGAGATCCTCGTCTCCGAGGAGGAGGCCGCGCGCACCGTGCGACGCGGCGACTACCTCGCGGTCGGGCCGATCCTGCCGGAGCTCGACGGCGGCCCGCACGACGGCGACGAGCCGTTCGCCGGGTCGGAGTACAGCTCGGGGGACACGCTGCTCGACCTCGACGGCGTGCGCGAGCTGCTCGACCGTCACGGATTGATGCTCGAGCACGAGCCGGTGTTCCACGCATGAAGATCCTGACGATCCTCGGCACGCGCCCCGAGATCATCCGCCTCAGCCGGGTGATCGAGCGGCTCGATGCGGGCGCCGAGCACGTGCTCGTCCACACCGGCCAGAACTACGACGCCGGCCTCAGCGACGTCTTCTTCGAGGAGCTCGGCGTGCGCGCGCCCGACCACCACCTCGGCATCAGAGGCGCGACGTTCGGCGCGCGCGTCGCCGCGATCGTCGAGCGGATCGAGGCGCTCCTGCGCGAGGAGCGGCCGGACCGCCTGCTCGTCCTCGGCGACACCGACAGCGGCCTCGCCGCGATCGTCGCCAAGCGACTCGGGATCCAGGTACTGCACATGGAGGCCGGCAACCGCTGCTTCGACGACCGCGTGCCCGAGGAGGTCAATCGCCGCATCATCGACCACGCGAGCGACCTGCTGCTGCCCTACACCGAGGGGAGCCGGCGCAACCTGCTGCGCGAGGGCATCGACCCGCAGCGGATCCTCGTGACCGGCAACCCCATCAACGAGGTGCTCCAGCACTACGCCGAGCCGGTCGCGGCGGCGGCCGAGGGCGTGCTCGCGCGGCTTGGCGTGGAGCCGGGCGGCTTCCTGCTGCTGACGGCGCACCGCCAGGAGACCGTCGACGTCGAGCCGCGGCTGCGCGCGCTCGTGACCGGCGTGCTCGGCGTCGCCGAGGCACACGACCTGCCCGTCGTCGCGAGCGTGCACCCGCGCACGCGCAGCCGCCTCGAGGCGTTCGGCGTGCCGTTCGACGACGGGCGCCTGCTCGGCGGCAGCACGTTCGGCTTCTTCGAGTTCGTGGCGCTCGAGCGCGCCGCCCGCTGCGTCCTCACCGACAGCGGCACGGTTCAGGAGGAGGCGTGCATCTTCGGCGTCCCGGCGGTGACGCTGCGCGACACGACCGAGCGGCCGGAGACGCTCGAGTGCGGCAGCAACGTGCTGAGCGGCGTCGAGCCCGAGGCGATCGCCCGGGCGACGGCCGCGGCGCTGGCGGGCAGCGGCGACTGGACGCCCCCGGCCGAGTACCTGGCAACCGACGTGAGCGCGACGGTCGCCCGCATCGCGCTCGGACGCTGAGAGGCGACGCGATGCGAGCGATCGTGATGGCGGGCGGACGCGGGACGCGCATGTTGCCGTATACGACCGTGCTGCCGAAGCCGCTGCTGCCGGTCGGCGAGCGACCCGTCCTGGCGATCCTGTTGGAGCAGCTCGCCGCGGCCGGCGCGACGCGGATCGACGTCTGCATCGGCTATCTGGGCGAGCTGATCCGCGCCTACCTGGCGGAGACGCCGCCGGCGATCGGCGACACGCAGCTCGCGTTCCACACCGAGTCGGAGCCGCTCGGCACGGCGGGCGCGCTGAGCGAGATCGCGTCGCTTGACGAGCCGTTCCTGTCCCTTAACGGCGACGTGCTCACGTCGCTGTCGTTCGCCGCGCTGATGGACGAGCATCGCGCCAGCGGCGCCGCCATCACGATCGCCGCGCAGGCGCAGGACACGGAGATCTCCTCGGGTGTGCTCGAGCTTTCGGGCGACCGCGTGACGGCGTACATCGAGAAGCCAACGCTCACGCACCTCGTGAGCCTCGGCATCTATGCGCTCGCCCCTCGCGCGCTGGAGCACCTCCCCCCGGGCCGCGTCGACATCCCGACGCTTGTGGACGTCCTACTGGCGGCGGGCGAGGACGTGCGCGCGCACCGCTTCGACGGTGCCTGGTTCGACATCGGGACGATCGGCGAGCACGAGGCGGCAGCCAAGGCGCTCGCGGACGACCCGGGCCGCTTCCTGCCTGTCCGCACGCGGCAGCATGCACCGTTGCGCGGCTGACGCGCCATCGCCCGATACCGTTCAGCGCAATGACGACGTCCCCGAGAGCGCCTGCCGTCGTAGTGGACGGCGTTTCGAAGTCGTTCCGCGTACCCACCGAGCGAGTCCACACGCTCAAGGAGCGCGCCCTCCATCCCTTCCGCCACAGCGGCTTCGACGAGTTCGTCGCGCTCGACGACGTCTCCTTCGACGTCGCGCACGGCGAGTTCCTCGGCGTGGTCGGGCGCAACGGCTCGGGCAAAAGCACGTTGTTGAAGTGCATGGCCGGGATCTACCGGACGGACAGCGGAGCGATCTACGTCGACGGGCGGCTGTCGGCGTTTATCGAGCTGGGCGTCGGCTTCAACCCCGACCTGCCGGCACGGGACAATGTGCTGATCAACGGCACGATGTTGGGGCTCTCCCCGCGCGAGGCGAAGCGGCGCTTCGACAGCGTGATCGACTTCGCGGAGCTGCGCGAGTTCGAGCACCTGAAGATCAAGAACTACTCGTCCGGCATGCTCGTGCGGCTGGCGTTCGCGGTGATGATCCACGTCGATGCCGACATCCTGCTGGTCGATGAGGTGCTCGCCGTGGGCGACGCCGCCTTCCAGCAGAAGTGCTTCGACGAGTTCTACCGGCTGCGCGACGAGGGCCGCACGATGATCCTCGTGACGCACGACATGGGCGCAGTCGAGCGTTTCTGCGACCGCGCCGTGCTGCTGGAGAAGGGCGTCAAGATCCGCGAGGGGGACTCGCATCGGGTCGGTATGGAGTACCTCGAGGTGAACTTCGGCCGCCGCGACGATGGCGCCGCGACCGAACAGGGCGCCGAGGCCCGCGCAGGCGACGGCCGCGCGGAGATCCTCGAGGCGTGGTTCGAGGACGAACAGGGCGCCGTCGCCAGCTCGCTCGAGACCGGGCGACCTTGTGGGTTCGCCGCACGGGTGCGCTTCACGGCCGAGGTCGTCGACCCGCTGTTCGGCGTCACGCTGGAGAACGGCAATCACGATCACGTGCTCGCCGCCTCGACGCTGTGGGACAACCCGCGCTCGGGGCGTTTCGAGGCGGGCGACGAGGTCGTCTACCGCGTGCGCTTCACGAACGTCTTCTCGCCCGGCCGCTACGAGGCGACGCCAGCCGTCGCGCTGCGCGGGAGCGGCGCGTCGTGGCTCGACCGCCGCGAGCGCTTCTGCTCGATCGTCGTCGCCGGCACGCAGGCGACGGACGCGATCGTGCAGCTGCCGTACGAGATCGCACTCGAGCGCTCGCAGGCGACCGCGACGCAGCCGGAGGCGCTGCGATGAGCGTCGAAGCCCCCGAGGCTCCCCCGCGCGCGCTCGGCACCCCGATCAAGGGACCGGCTGCCATCGGTGTCGACGCGCATCGCTTCCTCAATCTCACGCGCACACTCGCCCTCACCGAGTTCAAGCTGCGCTTCTTCGGCTCTGCGCTCGGCTACCTGTGGCAGCTCATGCGCCCGCTGCTGCTGTTCGGCGTGCTGTACGTCGTCTTCACGCACGTGCTCAAGTTCCAGAGCAACGCCGAGTTCTACCCGGTTGCGTTGCTGTCGGGAATCGTCATGTTCGTGTTCCTGTCGGAGAGCACCGGCGCAGCGGTCACGAGCCTCGTCGACCGCGAGAACCTCGTGCGCAAGGTGCAGTTCCCGCGCCTCGTCGTGCCGTTGTCGGTCGTGCTCACGGGACTGATGAACCTCGCGCTCAACCTCGTCGTCGTGCTCATCTTCCTGATGATCTCGGGCGGCTCGGTGCGCTGGGGGTGGCTCGAGATCCCGTTCCTGGTCGCGGTGCTCGCGCTGTTCGCGGCGAGCCTGTCGACGCTGCTGTCGGCGCTCTACGTGCGCTACCGCGACGTCAAGCCCGTGTGGGAGGTCGTGCTGCAGATGCTGTTCTACGGCACGCCGATCTTCTACACGCTCGACGTCATCCCCGACGAGACGCTGCGCAAGATCATGCTGCTCAACCCGCTCGCGGTCGTGCTCCAGCAGTTCCGCCACGCGGTGATCGACCCGAGCCACCCGAGCCCGGCGACGGTCGCCGGCAGTTGGGAGTTCCTGCTGCTGCCAGCGGGGATCCTCCTCGTGTTGACCGTGTGGGGCTATCGGTACTTCGACCGTGAGGCGCCGCGGATCGCGGAGGACCTCTAGCGCCTGTCCGGCTCAGGACCGCTGCGTCCCGAACGCACGCAGGTCCAGCAGCAGGTCGTGCAGCAGGCGCGGGTAGACGCGCGAGGCGCGGAATCCCTCGGCCTTCATTCGCCCACGCACCCGCACCCGCTGGTGGATGTTGGGGAAGCGCTGCAACAGCGCGATCGCGTCGTGCAGCATCGCCGGGCTTCCGATCTCGAGGTAGTCGATCCCCGCCTCGAGCCCATGCGTGGGGTCGAGCGGCTCGCTGACGACGAGATGCCCCGCGGCAAGATGGAGCGAGACGCGGTTCTCGAACGAGGGGTAGGGCTCGTTGTGGAGGTTGATGCCGACGTCGTGCTCGCGCATGAGCGCGTCGAGCCGCTCGGCGTCCACGCCGAAGGCTACGTGCAGCAGGTCGAAGGCGTGCTTGGCGGGCGTGAGGAGCTGCTCGCGGTGCGCCGTCGAGCGCCCGACGAACATCACGCGCGGTCTGCCGGCGATCGGCGACGGCTCGGCGAAGAAGCGGTCGTCGACCGGAAGCGGCAGCGACCGCCACACCGGCAGCACGCGCTCGGCGGCCTCGACGACGTTCGGGTCGAACGCGACGATGCGGTCGAAGTTGCCGGCATCGACGCGCTCGAGCATCTTGAGCCGCGACGTCAGGTCGGGATGCGACGCCCCCGTCCCGCGTGGCAGCGGCTCCGTGAGGAAGCCGAGCGTCGCGGCCGGCAGCCCGACGAACAGGCCATGCGGCACGATCTCCGGCCGGAACACGAGCACGACGTGCGGCGCCCAGGCGCGCAGGCTCGCGAGCATGGGCGCGGGATCGCCGTCCTGGCGGAACTCGACGAAGCGGGTCTCCAGCCCCGGCGCATCGCGCGTCAGCGCGCAGGCCTCGAAGAACGTCGCCTGCCCGACGAACGCGAGACGCAGCGGCGCGCCCGGCGGCGGGGTCGGATAGGGCATGCGCCCCCGGGAGAAGGTGAGGCTCATCGGGCTCGGATCGTATGGAGCGCACCGGCCGCGAGGAGCGCCGGCCGTGGAGCGGGGTAGATTACGGGCCCGGCGTCGTCCCCCTTCCTTTGCATGCCCGACTGGCAAGAGCGCATCACCCGAGAGACCGCTCCCGCGATCCGCGTCGAGCATGAGCTGCGCTACGCCGCGGCCGCTCCGCTCGTGCACGCCAGCGCCGCATGGTGCGATCTCGGCTGCGGAACCGGCCTCGGCGCGGCGGCCGGGCTCGGGGTCCCCTACGCCGGCACGGCGCTGCTGGTCGACCTCGATGCGGTGGCCGTCGAACAGGCGCACGCCACGGTCGCGGCGCACGCGGTCATTCCGCTGACCGCCGACCTGACGAGCCCTGCGGATCTCGCCCGCGTGCGCGACGAGCTGACCGCGGCCGCCGCGGACGGGCGCCGCTGCGTCACCTGCTTCGAGACGATCGAGCACCTCACGACCTTCGTCCCGCTCGTGGAACTGCTCGTCGAGCTTGCCGAGCAGCACGACACGAGCGTGGTCGCAAGCGTGCCGAACGACGCCTTCTGGGCGATCGAGAACCCGCATCACGTCACGACCTGGGGTGAGGGAGCGGTCGACGAGCTGCGCAGCCTGCTGCCGACCGGCCACGTCGTCGCGCATCAGGTCGCGCTGCAGGGCTCGGCGCTCGCGCGCACCGGCGAGACGACCGAGGAGGTGGCCTCGGTCCGCATCGACGACGGCGTCGCGTCGCATTTCCTGCTCGCGTTCGGCCCGGGCGCCGAGCAGCTCGCGACGGCGCCGCGCGTCGTGCAGGCCGACCTCGCCGAGCAGCGCCGCTGGGAGCGCCAGCGCGAGAGCGACCTGCGGTTTATGCAGGAGACGCGCGACCGGCTCGAGCAGGAGATCGCACGCGTCGCGGAGTTCCGCACCTACATCCACGAGCTGGAGGAGCGGCTCGGACTGCCGCAGGCGGGCGAGACGCCGGCAGGCGCCTCGGACGACGCGCCGTGAGAATCGCCTTCCTGCTCCACGACCTCCAGCTGTCCGGAGGCGTCGGCGTGGTCGTCCGGCACGCACGCGAGCTGGTAGAGCGTCACGGCCACGACGTCACGCTCGTGCTCACACACGAGCAGGAGCAGGAGCCGTGGGAATTCGACGGCCTCGCGCACCTGCACGTCGAGGGCCTCGCGCAGGCGCGGGCCCAGCGCTTCGACGTCGCGATCGCGACGTGGTGGGAGACGACCTACTCGCTGTTCGAGCTGCCCGCCGATCGCTACGCCGCGTTCATCCAGAGCCTGGAGGACCGCTTCTACCCGTCCGGCGTGCCGGAGCGCAGCAGCGCCGCGCTCACGCAGGGGCTGCCGATCGCGTTCGTGACGGAGGCGCGCTGGATCCGCGACACCCTCGCCGAGCTGCACCCCGAGGCGCCGTGCCTGTTCGTGCGCAACGGGATCGACAAGCAGCTCTATGCATCGCCGGAGCGGCTCGACGTGCGCACCGACGGGCCGCTGCGGATCGTCGTCGAAGGCAACCCGGACGTGTGGTTCAAGGGCGTATCGGCGGCGCTGCGGTCGGTCGCCAACATGAGAGAGGCGCGACACCTGACGCTCGTCACGGGCGCGCCGGAGGCGATCCACGACGCCACACCGGACGCGATCGTCGGCCCGCTCAGCCAGCAGGAGATGGCACAGCTGTACGCCGAGAGCGATGTCGTCCTGAAGCTGTCTCGCGTGGAGGGCATGTACGGACCGCCGCTCGAGGGCTTCCACATGGGCGCGACGTGCGTCACCACGCCGGTGACGGGCCACGAGGAGTACGTCGAGCACGGCTGGAACGGCCTCGTCGTCGACTGGGACGACGAGCACGGCACCGGCCGCGCGCTCGATCTGCTCGCGCGCGACCGGCGGCTGCTGCACTTCCTGCGTACGAACGCGCTCGAGACCGCCCGCAGCTGGCCGTCCTGGGAGCAGGCCGGGACGTTTATGGCAGCAGCTCTTGGCGCGATCAGCCGAGCGCCAGCGCCCGCGATCGGCGGCACGCGGCTGCTGATGGCCGACGCGCGGGCGCAGTTGGAGTACAACCGCGGGCTCGCGTGGGAGCACATCGAGCTGCGGCGCGCCGCCCGCGTCGCAGGCGTGCTGCGGCGCATTCCCGGCTTCGGGCTGCTGCTTCGCGCCCGCAGACATCGGATCGGCCGGGCGCTGCTGCGCCCGGTGCGTCCGCTCTCCAAGCGCCTGCTGCGCTAGCGGGAGCACTCGATACCCTCACGCACTCGCATGAACGCCGTGAACCAATTGGGGGGCGCACGCCGCGTCCCGCGCGCGATCGCGCACCGCTCACGGGCGCTCGCCGGCCGCGTCCACCGGACCCCCGCTCCGCTGGCGCTGCTGCTCGCCGTCACCGCCGTCCTCGGGCTGGCATGGGCGGTCGTGATGCCGCCGTTCCAGGGTCCCGACGAGTCGGATCACTTCGCCTACGTCCAGCATCTCGCCGAGACCGGCTCGGCGCCGTCGTCGACGGTCTTCTCCGGCGCCGGAAGCTACTCGACCGAGCAGGGCGAGGCGCTCAGCGCGCTGGGGCTGCGCGCGACGCTCGCCAACCCCACGGCGCGGCCGATGTGGAGCACGCTCGATCAGCAGCGCTGGGAGCGCTTCGAGCGCATGCTCCCGCAGAACGGGCGCAGCGACGGCGAGGGGGCCGACCCGGCGGCGAAGAACCCGCCCGCCTATTACGCCTACGAGGGCGTCTTCTACCGGCTGAGCCCGGACACGTCGCTGTTTGGCCGCCAGCTCGTCACGCGGCTCGCCAGCGTGCTGCTGTTGATGCTCACCGTCGGGCTCGTCTGGATCGCGGCCAGTGAGCTGACGCGGCAAACGTGGGCGCGCGTCCTCGCCGCCGGCGTCGTCGCCCTCCAGCCGCAGCTGTCCTTCATCGGGGCGATCGTCAATCCGGACATCCTGCTGGTGGCGGTGTGGACCGCGTTCATCACGCTGTCGATCGTCACGCTCAACCGCGGGCCGACGACCGCGCGCGTGCTCGGACTGTTCGCGCTCGCGGCGCTGTCGCTGCTCACGCACGGCCGCGGGATCGCGCTGCTGCCGCCGCTCGCGCTGGTGCTGGCGCTCAGCTGGTGGCGCGACCGCCCGGCGTGGCGCGTCGCCGTGCGCTGGCTGGCGGGCGGCCTTGCAGTGCTCGCCGCGGCGCTGATCGCCTTCCGGCTCTACACGAGCGGGAATGGCGGCGGCGCGCTCTACGGCGGCCAGGTCGCCGCCTTTCAGCAGCACAGCATCAACTTGCGCGAGTTCCTCTCGTACGTATGGCAGTTCTACCTCCCGCCGCTGCCTGTGCTGGAGCAGCACCTCGGGCCGCCCTACGGCTTCCGGCAGCTGTTCGTCGAGACGTTCTTCGGTACGTTCGGCTCGCTCGACGTGCGCCTGCCGGGGCGGATCTACGCGCTGCTGCAGATCGCCTCGGTGCTGGGGCTCGTGGCGCTGTACACGGCCGTGGTCGTGCGCTGGCGCGAGCTGCGGGCGCGCTGGTACATCGCGCTCGCGCTGGCGGGCCTTGGCCTCACCGGGATCGTGTTCCTCCACGTCGTCTCGTACCTGGCGCTGCTCGGGGCGCCGGATCCCGTCATCGTCGGGCGCTACCTGCTGCCGATGATCGCGCTGTTCGCGCTCGCCGTAACGTTCGTGGCCACTTCGCTGCCGCGACGGATCGGCCCGCTGTTCGCCGCCGTCGTGCTCGCCTGCGGCGTGCTCCTGCAACTCGCCGGCCTCGGCCTGACCGTGATCCGCTTCTATGCGTGAGCGCTTCGACCATCACCGGACCGCGCTCGTCACGGCTGTGTTCGTCGTCGTCCTCCTGCTCGGAGCCGCCACGCAGTTCCTGCCGCGGCTGACGCAGCGCGGCGACGTCGTGAGCAGCACGCCGGTCCGTGCCGACCTCGCGTCCGTCCAGCCGATCGTGCTGGCCCCGGGGGCCCGCGCCTGCCTCGAACAGGTGACGCTTGACGCGGCCGCGCGGATCGCGCAAGTGACGATCGCATCGACCGCCGGCGGCAACGCCGGCACGCGCCTGGCGCTCGAGACGTCCGGGGCAGGCGACCGCGCGACCGCGACGGCGATCGTGGCGCCCGGGCAGGCCGGCCCGCTCGACATCCCATTCACACCGCCGCCGCACGGCGCGATCGGCACGGTCTGCGTCCGCAACACCGGGGCCCACAGAGTCGCGCTCGCCGGCACCGCCGACCCGCGCGCGCTGACACGCTCGACGATCGTGATCGACGGCGCGCGGCAGGGGCAGGCGTTCTCGCTCACGCTGCGCGAGGCCGGCGACCGCTCGCTGCTGAATCGCGTCTCGCAGCTCGTCGACCGCACCGCCGCGCTGAGCGCCGTCGGACCGTGGCTGCTGTGGCTCCTGATCCCGCTGCTCCTGCTCGGCGTCCCGGCCGGTGTCGTCGCCGCGCTGCGGATCGCCCTGCGCGATCCAGACCCGGTCGGCGCAGACACGGGCAGGCCGAACCGTCCACGTCACGACTAGACTCCTGACCGCAACACTGAGGGATCACGGACGTTTCGACCCCCCAGAGGCCCGTGATGAATCTGCAGGGATCCCACTCAGCGACTTTCTCCGCGCGCTCGCGGCTGGCGATCATGCCCGCGTACAACGAGTGCGGCTCGATCGCGCGCGTGATCCACGAGCTGCGCGCCCACGCCCCCGACTTCGACCTGCTCGTCGTCGACGACGGCTCGACCGACGGCACCGCCGAGGAGGCCCGCCGCGCCGGAGCGATCGTCATCCGCCATCCTTTCAACCTCGGCATCGGCGGCGCGATGCAGTCGGGATACGTGTACGCGGCGGAGAACGGCTACGAGGTGGCGGTCCAAGTCGACGGCGACGGACAGCACGACCCCCGGCACGTCGCCGACCTGCTCAGCCACCTGACCGAGAACCCCGAGCTCGACATGGTGACCGGGTCCCGCTTCCTCGTCGACGAGGGAGACGGGTACCGCAGCTCGGCGTCGCGTCGCATCGGCATCCGCATCTTCGCGCGCGTCATCTCGGGCATCACGGGCCAGCCCGTCACGGACCCGACGTCGGGCTTCCGCATGACCAGACGCCGCGGCATCGAGCTGTTCGCGGCCGACTACCCGCACGACTACCCAGAGGTCGAGGCGATCCTGATGATGCACGCGCATCAGCTCAAGTCGGCAGAGCTGCCGGTCGCGATGCGCTCGCGCGCCAGCGGCGTCTCGTCGATCAACAGCACGCGCTCCATCTACTACATGGTCAAGGTCCTGCTCGCGATCTTCGTCGGCCTGTTCCGCTCGCGCCCGAGCGTCGCGGCCGGAGACCCTGCCCCCGTCGCCGCCCAGCACTCGCTCTGATGGCCCTGCGGATCCAGCTCGTCGCAATCCTCGTCACCGGCGGGCTGTTCGTGCTCGTGTTCGAGCTCGTGCGACGTCGCCGGCTGATGGAGCGCTACGCGCTCGTGTGGCTCGGCGCGTCGTCGGTCCTGCTCCTGCTGGCGATATGGAAGGGCCTGCTCAACCAGATCGCGCACACGATAGGCATCTATTACGCGCCGTCGGCGCTGTTCGTGATCGCGTTCGGCTTCATCCTGGTCCTGCTGCTCAACTTCTCGCTCGTGATCTCGCGCCTGGCGGACCAGAACAAGGTGCTCGCACAGCGGCTGGGGATGCTGCAGCAGCGCCTCGACGCGCAGGAGCGCGGGACGACCGAAGACGCGATCGGTGACGAGTCCCCCACCCAGCGCGAGCTGACACGCGCGCGTTAGGTTGTCCGCGCCCGCACCTGCGCTCGCCGTCGTGATCGTCACGCATCAGAGCGCCGCCCACCTGCCCGCAACGCTCGCAGCCCTCGTCCCCCAGCTGCTCGACGGCGACGAGCTGCTGATCGTCGACAACGCGTCGACGGACGACACGCCGGCGGTCGCACGACAGGCCGCCGCTCGCGCCGAGGTGCTGGAGACCGGCGCCAACCTCGGCTTCGCGGGAGGCTGCAATGCTGGCGCAATGGCCACGAAGGCTCCGCTGCTGCTGTTCCTCAACCCGGACGCGAAGCCCGACGCGGGCTGTCTCGCGGCCCTCCGCGCCGCAGCCGATGATCATCCCGGCTGGGGCGCGTGGCAGGCGCTGGTCACGCTGGCCGACGGCGAGCACGTCAACACGAGCGGAGGGATCGTGCACTTCCTCGGCTTCGGCTGGGCCGGAGAGTGCGGTCGGCCGGTCGTCGCCGGAGCCGACCGCGAGGTCGGCTTCGCCTCGGGCGCCGCGCTGACGGTGCGACGGGCCGCGTGGGAGCAGGTCGACGGCTTCGACCCGGCGTACTTCATGTACTCGGAGGACCTCGACCTGTCCCTGCGGCTGCGGCTCGCGGGGTACGGCGTCGGCATCGCGCGCGACGCGGTCGTGGCGCACGACTACGAGTTCGACAAGGGACCGCGGAAGTGGCGCCTGCTCGAACGCAACCGCTGGCGGACACTGCTCGCCGACTATCCGACGGGACTCCTGCTCGCGCTGGCGCCCGCGCTGTTGGCAGCCGAGATCGCGCTGCTCCTGATCGCCGCACGCGGCGGATGGCTGCGCGAGAAGCTGCGGGCGCATGCCGACGTCGTCGTCGCGCTGCCCGGACTGCTGCGCCGACGCACCCGCGTCCAGCGGCTGCGCCGTACGAGCACCGCGGCGTTCGCCGCCGGCCTCACCGCCGACCTTGACAGCCCCTACCTCCCGACCATGAGCGGCCCGCTCGCCCCGGCGGCAGCGCTCCAGCGCGCGTACTGGCGTGCGACGCGGCAGCTGATGGGAGCGACCGGTGCCTGAGATGCCGAGCGCTGTCCGC
This sequence comes from Conexibacter sp., assembly GCA_036009645.1. Taxonomy (GTDB): domain Bacteria; phylum Actinomycetota; class Thermoleophilia; order Solirubrobacterales; family Solirubrobacteraceae; genus Conexibacter. Next base: position 22,453 of record DASYLH010000010.1, on the reverse strand, counting down.
AGCGCGGTTCGATCGGTCGCCGGCATGGGCCGCGAGCTGATGGGCGCGCGCGATGCCCAGCGCGCACACGAGCCGAGCCCTCCGGCCCACGGCCTCGTGCTGGACGTCGGCGGCGGACAAGCCCCGCACGCCCGCGCGAACCTCGTCGTCGACAAGTACGTGGCGGACGACTTCGAGCGTCCGGGCACCGAGCAGCTCGACCTCTCGAAGCCGCTCGTCGTCGCCGACGCGGCAGCGCTGCCGTTCGCCGACGGCGCCTTCGCCTATCTCGTCGCCTCGCACGTGCTGGAGCACGCGACCGACCCGGTCCGCTTCGCCGACGAGTTCGCGCGCGTCGCCGCCGCCGGCTTCGTGCAGGTCCCGTCGCGCGAGTCGGAGCTGACGTTCGGCTGGGACTTCCATCCCTGGCTCATCGACCTCGACGGCCAGACGCTGGTGTTCGAGCCGCGAGCCGGACGCAGAGCGCCGTTCGGCGACCTCTTCCATCGCAGCTTCGCCGAGAGCGCGCTCTTCCGGGCGTGGTGGGCGTCGACGCGCTCCGAGTGGCATCACTCGCTCGAATGGCGCGGCACGTTGAGCGTGCGTGTCGACGGCGAGAGCACGGCCGAGCGCACGGCGGCGATCGACGTCGAGCGGAGCCTGCGGGCGCTGCACGAGGCGCATGCACGGGGGGCGCTGCAGCCGCTCCCGGCCGACCTGCGCGCGTTGTTGCGGTGCCCGCTGTGCGGCGACGCGCTCGCGCTGTCCGACGCACGTGCGGAGTGCGGCGGATGCGGGCGGGTCTATCCCGTCGCGGGGGAGGTTCCCGTCCTCCTCGAGGAGGCGGCCGAGCTCAGTGGAGGCTGAGCCCTCCGGCAGCGCGCTCGCGGCCGGGGCCGCAGGCGGGAAGGCGATCCGCGGCAGCGCGCTGCGCGTCGGCAGCTACGGCGCCCAGCTCGCGCTGAGCCTCATCGCTGTGCCGCTGATGGTGCGGCATCTCGGCCCAGACGACTACGGCCGCTACGTCACGGTCAGCTCGATCGTGTTCATCATCGCGGGCTTCACCGAGGGCGGCCTCATGTACCTGGGGGTGCGTCACTACGTCGCGCTCGAGGGCGCCGAGCGCGAGCGCTACATGCGCAGCCTCACCGGCCTGCGCCTGGTGCTCACCGTGCTCGGGGTGCTGGCCGCGATTGCGTTCACCTGGGTCACGGGAGCGGACCAGATCATCGTGATCGGCACGGCGATCGTCGGCGTCGGCACGCTGTTCCTGCTCGTCCAGGCCACCTACACGATTCCGCTCCAGGCGCAGCTGCGCTTCGGCACGCTCTCGATCATCGACCTGCTCAAGCAGCTCGTCCTGACGCTGTTCATCGTCGCCTTCGTGGTGATCGGGACCGGCCTTCAGCCGTTCTACTGGGCGACGGTGGCGTCGGGCCTCGCAGTGCTGATCGTCACGCTGTGGTTCGTTCGCGGGGAGCTGACGACGCTGCTCCCGGCGTTCGACGTGCAGGTCTGGCGCCGGGTCGCGCACGAGGTGCTGCCGTACGGGCTCGCCGCCGCGATGGGCCTCGTGTACTTCCGTCTCGCGGTCGTGATCATGTCCTATGTCGCGACGCCGTTCGAGACGGGGATCTACTCGACGGCGTTCCGCATGGTCGAGGTGCTGACGAGCCTCCCCTGGCTCGCGGTGGCGACCGGCTTCCCGATCCTCGTCCATGCGCGTGAGGACACGCAACGGATGCGCGTCGCGCTCCAGCGCATGTTCGAGGTGTCGGCGATTGCGGGCACGGCGCTCGCGCTCGCCATCGCGTTGGGCGCACCGTTCGCGGTGGCGGTGATCGCCGGCCCCGACTTCGACGCGGCGGTGCCCGTCCTGCGGCTGCTCGGATTGGCGCTGGTCACGTGCTTCCTGGTGGCGACCTGGTCGTTCGCGCTGCTCTCGCGCGACCGCTTCCGCGAGCTGCTGATCGCGAACACGATCGGCGTCGCGGTCGTTGCCGCCGGGACGTTCGCGCTCGAGCCCTCGCTCGGCGCGGAGGGGGCCGCGATCGCCACGGTGCTCGGCGAGGCCGTGCTGGCCGCCCTCTACGTCGTGATCCTGGCGCAGTCCGATCGTGCGCTGCTGCCGCAGTTCGGCTTCCTCTGGAAGATCGTGCTCGCAGCCGCGGCAGGAACCCTCGCCTTCCTGCTCCCGGTCCCGTCCGCGATCGAAGCCGTCATCGGACTGGCGACGTACGTCGCCGTGCTGTTCGCGCTCGGGGGCGTCCCGGCCGAGCTCCTGCACGCCTTCCGGCGCCGCGAGTCGTAGGCTGCCGAAGATGGTCGATCCGAGCCACGCCTTTCTCGTGACCGAGGACAAGGGCTACTACGCGAACGACCGCGCGGAGCTGGTCGCCCGCCTGCCCCGGCCGGTCGGCCACGTGCTCGACGTCGGGTGCGGCGCCGGCGAGGTCGGCCGCTCCCTGCGCGCGGCGGGCGCCACCTCCCTCGTGGGAGTGGAGCTGAACCCGACAGCAGCCGCCGCGGCCGAGGAGCACTTCGACAAGGTGCTCGTCGGCGACGCCGAGTCGCTCGTGCGCGACGGCGCGTTGACGGGGCCGTTCGACACGCTCGTGCTCTACGACGTGCTCGAGCACCTGGTCGATCCGGCGGCGCTGCTGTCCGCGCTCGCGCCGCTGGTCGTGCCGGGGGGATCCGTGCACGTCTCCGTGCCGAATGCGCGCCACTTCTCGCTCATGCGCGATCTGGTCGTGCGCGGGACGTTCGGGTACACGGACTGGGGACACCGCGACCGCACTCACCTGCGCTGGTTCACGCGTCGCGACATTGTCGCCCTGCTCGCCGACGGTGGGTGGCAGATCGAGGACGTCAGCCCCTCGATCCTCGGACGCAACCGCATCGTGGACCGGCTCACGCTGGGTCGGGCGCGCGAGTTCATCGCGCTCCAGTGGGCGGTTCTGGCAACCCGATGAGCGTCCTGACGTCAGGCAAGCCGCGCGTCGTCCTGCTGCGCGGCCATCACGCCAACGTGTGGGACCTGGCGCCGTGGGGCGCGCTGACGGACGCCTACGACGTCTCGGCGCTCGTGACCGGCTCGAACGTCCACCAGGTGTCGGGACTCGCGGTCCGCGCCGTTCCGGTGCGGACGCCTCGGGACGGGCTGCCCAACGGTCGCGTCGCCGGAGCGATCGCCTACGCGACCGGAGAGCGCTACCTCAGGCTCGAACGGCACCTCGCCGGCGCCGACGTCGTGCACGCCGCGGAGATCGGCACCTGGTACGCCGCACAGGCGGCGCGGTTGAAGCCGAGGCTCGGCTTCAAGCTCGCCCTGACCGTGTGGGAGACGATCGCGTGGCGCGAGACGTACCGCTGGCCGCGCGAGCGCGCCTACCGCCGCGACACGCTCGCCGCCGCCGACGTCTTCCTCGCGACCACCGAGCGGGCACGCGCCGGTCTGCTGCTGGAGGGCGTGCCGGCAGAGCGCATCGAGGTCTGCCCGCCCGGGGTCGAAGTGGACCACTTCGCTGCTGCTGCTGCCGAGGTGAGCGCGGAGACCAGCGTGCACCGCCTCCTCTCAGCGGGGCGGCTCGTATGGGAGAAGGGCCATCAAGACGTGCTGCGCGCCTTCGCCGCCCTCCGATTCGGGCTGTTCGGCCCGGCCCGCACGGATGTCGAGCTGGAGGTTGTCGGCTCCGGCCCCGAGGAGGCGAAGCTCAAGCGCTACGTGGCCGACCTCGGCGTCGCCGACGCCGTCACGTTCGTGCCGACCGTGCCGTACGCCGACATGCCGGCGCGCTTCGCGCGCGCATCCTGCCTCGTGCTGGCGAGCCTGCCGGTGCGTGCGTGGGAGGAGCAGTTCGGGATGGTCCTGGTCGAAGCGATGGCCGCCGGGACGCCGGTGGTGGCGTGCGCGACGGGCGCGATCCCGGAGGTGCTCGGAGACGGCGGCACGCTCGTCGGCGCCGGCGACTGGATCGGGCTCGCGAGAGCGCTTGCGGACGGCCCGCTGTCCGGCCCGGCACCCGCGAAGCGCGTCCCTCCCGACCGCGAACGCCTCGCGCGCTTCACCGCCGACGCGGCGGCGGCGCGCTACCGCACGGCCTACGAGCGTCTGCTCGCGGCGCCGTCGCGCGACGGCGGCTGAGGCGCACGCCGCTCCCCCAGCAGCCCCGCCCGCGCGTCGCGGTAGCCCACGCACACCGCACGCAACAGGACGCGGCGATGCGGCGAGCGCAGCGCGTGAAGCGCGAACGTGGCGAGGATCGACGTGCGCCGCAGGCCGGCGAGGCCGCGCGGCAGCGGCCGGTGCCGCTCGCACACGACGACGGTGTTGCGGACGCCGTAGTAGAGCGCGGTCGGCGAGGCGCCCTCGCCGCCGCTGGCCGCCGAGACGCGATGGCGCGCGACGGCGTCGGGAACGAACCAGACGGCGAAGCCGGCACGACGGATGCGCACGCACCAGTCGACGTCCTCGACGTAGAGGAACAGCTCGTCGTCGAGCATCCCGACCGCGTCGAGCGCCGCACGGGAGACGGCCATGAAGGCGCCGACGGCGCGCCCCGTCTCGCGCTCCTCGCGATAGGCGGGCCCATCGGGACGACCGTGCCCGCGTGGGCGGCCCGAGTAGCCGAGCGTCAGCGACACGCGCTGGCCCGCGAACCAGACGCGCTCCGAGGCGCCGCCGTCGGCGAACAGCACCTTGCCAGCGAGCACGCCGGCGTCCGGGTGTCGCACCGCCGCCGCGCGCAGCCGCTCGATCGCTTCGGGCGCGAGCGTCGCGTCGTTGTTGACGAGCGCCACCCACTCGGCGCCGTGCGCGAGCGCGTGCGCGATACCGACGTTGTTGCCGCCGGCGAAGCCGAGGTTGCGGCCGTTCTCGATCAGCGTGACCTCGGGGAACGCCTCGCGCACGGCGGCGACCGAGCCGTCCATCGACCCGTTGTCGACGCACGCGACGGCGACGTCCGCGCTCCCCAGCGCGCGCAGCGACGCGAGACAGGCAAGCGTGTCCTCCCGGCCGTTCCAGGAGAGCACCACGATCCACCACGAGGCCGTCACGAGTGCGGCACGCTAGCGCGACCGGCGGCCCCACCGACCGCCGCGGCCGCCGCCTCGTACACCTCGGCCGTGGCCTGCGCGGTCGCGTCCCAGGTGAACCGCGCCGCGCGCTCACGGCCCGCCGCACGGCGGCGCTCGACGTCTGCGCCGCCCGCCAGCAGCGCCCGCATCGCGGCGGCGATCGTGCCGGCGTCGCCGGGGTCGAGCCAGACGGCGGCTTCGTCTCCTGCCACCTCGCGCAGCACCGGGATGTCCGAGCAGGCGACCGGCACGCCGCGCGCCATCGCCTCCAGTACCGGCAGGCCGAAGCCCTCGTACCGCGTGGGTGTCACGAGCAGCGCCGCCGCCGCATAGAGGTCCTCGAGCCGGGCGGACGAGATGCCGCCGAGCAGCCGAACGTCGTGCTCGAGCCCCAGCTCGCGCGCCCGCGCGCGAAGGGCGCCGCAGTCGGTCCCGTGCCCGACGAAGGCGAGCATGGGCCGTTCGGGGGCCGGCATCCCGGCCAGCGCGTCGAGCAGCAGCGCGAGGTTCTTGTGCGGGAGGTCGGTCGCGACGGCGAGCGCGAGCGGGCGCCGGTCGAGGTCGAGGCCGGCGCGACCCCGTGCCGCGTCGCCGGGCTCCGGCAGCGAGCCGAGACCGTACGGCGTCGTGACGACCCGCTCGGCCGGGACGCCAAGCTGCGCGACGATCGCCTGGCGCGAGGCCTCCGAGCCGGTGACGACCCGCGTCGCTCGTCGCGCCGCCGGCACGACGAGCGCCTCGGTCGCCCAGCGCAGCGGCGGAGCCATCAGCTCCGGCAGCTCGCGCCACAGCAGGTCGTGCAGCGTGAGCACGCGCGCGAACGGCCCGTGCAGCGACCCGAAGTTGCCGGCGCCGTGCAGCACGTCGACGCTCGCGTGCGCTGCGGCGCGCGAGACCGACACGAGCTCGCCGGCGGCCCAGCGCGCGCGCGAGCGCGCCGACACGTGCGGCAGGACGACTGCGCAATTCACCTGCTCGCTCCAGAAGCCGCTCCCCGCAGCCGCCGTCTCGCGATTCAGGAACGCGGTCAGGCGCAGGTCGGGCCGCACGCGCCGCAGCGCCGTCAGCAGCTCGCGTGCGTAGGTCTCGCGGCCGCCAGTCTCGCCCGGTACGAGGAACAGCAGATCGATGCCGACGTGCACGGGGCGCGATGGTAGTGACGCAGCCACATTGGCGGTCGCGCGCTGCCGGCGGCCGCTTCGCGTAGCCTGCCGCGCGTGCCCCACCGCGTGCTGATCACCGGCCTGACCGGCCAGGACGGCAGCTACCTCGCCGAGCAGCTGCTCGCCGGCGGCGATGTGGTGATCGGCGCGGTGCGAACCCCCGACCGAGCGCTGCACGATGCGGGCCTCGACCACCTCGACGGCCGCGTCGAGCTGCTCGCCGCCGACCTGCTCGAGCCCGACAGCATCCGCCGTGCGATCGCGACCGCGCAGCCGGACGAGATCTACCACCTCGCCGCGCCGACGTTCGTGCCGGACTCGTGGAAGGACGCGACCGAGGTCATGACCGCGATCGCCGGCGGCACCGCGGCGGTGCTCGCGGGGGCCGGCGCGCTTGCACATGACGTGCGCGTCTTGGTCGCCAGCTCCAGCGAGATCTTCGGCGACGCCGGCGTCTCACCGCAGTCGGAGGACGCCCCTACCCGCCCGCGCACTCCCTACGGCGTCGCGAAGCTCGCAGCGCATCAGCTCGTCGGCGTACTGCGCGCCCGTGACGGTCACTTCCTCGTCTCGGCGATCACCTTCAACCACGAGTCGCCACGACGGCCGGAGCGCTTCCTCCCGCGCAAGGTGACGGCCGGCGTGGCGGCGATCGCCGCCGGGCAGGCGGACACGCTCACCATCGGCGACCTCGTCGCGGTTCGCGACTGGACGCACGCGCGCGACGTCGTTGCCGGCATGGTGCTCGCGCTCCGCCACGACACCCCGGACGACTACGTGCTCGCCTCGGGCGAGGGTCGGACCGTCGGACAGCTCGTCGACGCGGCGTTCACCGCGGCCGGCGTCGAGCGGCACGTTCCGGTCGAGGGCGGCGGCACGCGGGACCGCATCGTGGTCGACCCGCGCTTCGTGCGCCCGCCCGAGGAATGCATGCCCGTCGGCGACGCGTCGAAGGCGCAAGCAGTGCTCGGCTGGGAGCCCGCCACGTCGTTCGAGCAGCTCGTCGGCGAGATGGTCGACGCCGACCTCGCGCGCCTCGGCGTGGCGCGCGCCTGAGCGACGCGCGCCCCTGCACAGCTACGGCGCCAGCAGCTCCAGGTCCGCGCGCGTCATCAGCCGGATCAGCTCCTCGAAGCTCGTCTCGGGGACCCAGCCGAGCTGCTCCTTCGCCTTGGTCGGGTCACCGATCAGCAGGTCGACCTCGGCGGGACGCAGGAACTGCGGATCGATCTCGACGTATCTCTCCCAGTCAGAGAAGCCGGCCTCGTCGAACGCGACCTGCACGCACTCGCGCACGGTGTGCGTCTCGCCAGTGGCGATCACGAAGTCCTCCGCCGTGTCCTGCTGGAGCATCAGCCACATCGCTCTGACGTAGTCCTTCGCGAAGCCCCAGTCGCGCTTGGCGTCGAGGTTGCCGAGCGCGAGTCTGTCGCGCAGCCCGTGCTTGATCGCGGCGGCGTGCCAGGTGATCTTGCGCGTCACGAACTCCAGCCCGCGGCGCGGCGACTCGTGGTTGAAGAGGATCCCGCTCGTCGCGTGCAGATCGTAGGACTCGCGGTAGTTGATCGTGATGAAGTGGCCGTAGACCTTCGCGACGCCGTAGGGCGAGCGCGGGTAGAGCGGCGTGTCCTCTCTCTGCGGGACCTCGCGTACCTTGCCGAACATCTCGGAGCTGGAGGCCTGATAGAAGCGGGCCTCCGGGCACGCCTCGCGCAGCGCCTCGAGCATGCGCGTGACACTGACGCCGGTGAAGTCGGCCGTCAGCGTCGGCTGGACCCACGACAGCGCGACGAACGACCTCGCCGCGAGGTTGTAGACCTCGTCGGGCCGCGCGGCCCGCATGGTGTCGACAAGCGAGCGCTGGTCGAGCAGGTCGCCCGGGTGGAGGGTGATGCGGTCGCGCAGGTGCTCGATCCGGTCGAACTTCTCGGTCGACGCCCGCCGCACCATCCCGTGCACTTCGTAGCCCTCGTCGAGCAGCAGCTCCGCGAGATAGGAGCCGTCCTGGCCGGTGATGCCGGTGATGAGTGCGCGCTTGGGGGATGACATGGGCGGGAGCCTATGGAATGCAGACGACGGCGGCGGATATCCTCCGCCGCTTGTCCGCGGCCAGTGCGTCCAGAAAGAACGCGCGCGCTCGGTGGCGGGGGCGCCCCGAGCTGCGGCTCGACCATGCGATCAGGCAGGGCCGTGCCGCCAACAACTTCGACCTGCTGCGTCTCGTCGCCGCGGGGCTCGTCATGTTCGCGCACTCGTTCGCGCTCACCGGCTCGCGCGAGCCGCTCCCGTCGTTCATGCACGAGGACTGGGGCGAGATCGGGGTCGTCATGTTCTTCTCGATCAGCGGATTCCTGATCGCCAGCAGCTGGGCGTACGACCCCAAGCCGCTCTCGTTCGCGGTGAAGCGAGCCCTCCGCCTGATGCCGGCGTTGATCGTCTCGCTGCTGCTGACGGCGCTCGTGCTCGGCCCGCTGGTGACCACCGTGCCGCTCGACGCGTACCTCGAGGACCCCGGCACGAAGGCGTTCGTGCTCAGCAACGCCACGTTCCAGTCCGCCTACACGCTGCCCGGGGTGTTCGCCACCACGCACTACCCGCTCGCGGTCAACGGATCGCTGTGGACCCTCCCGCTGGAGCTGAAGGCGTACTGCCTCGTGCTCGTGCTCGGCCTGCTGGGCCTGTTCGGGCGCCGGCGCCTGCTGATGCCGCTGGTCGGGATCTTCGTCGCGCTCCTCACGGTCAACTCGATCCGCGTCGCGATCCCGGGCGCCGACCACCTCGTCGCGATGCTGGTCAACGTCCAGATGCCCCCGGCGCTGGTCGCGCAGGCGCATGCGGGCGCGTTCCAGGAGTACGTGCGGCTGTTCGCGGCGTTCGCGATCGGGGCCAGCCTCTTCGCGCTCGCGCGGTGGGTGCCGTTGCGCTGGAGCATCGCCATCGCCCTCGCGGTCGCCTGGACCGCCGTGACGCTGACGGTGGGCGAGAGCATCTCCGCGGCCATGGCCGCATGGGTGCTCCCGTACGTCGTACTGCTCCTCGCCTACCGCTCGACGCACCTCGTCCGGCTGCCGGCGCGCCTCGGCGACTACTCGTACGGGCTGTACATCTTCGCCTTCCCCGTCCAGCAGGCGATCTCCCAGTGGCTCGCGCCAACGAGCGGCTGGGCGATGTTCGCGATCGCGACCCCGATCGTGCTCGCGCTCGCGGTCGCGTCGTGGCATTTTGTCGAGGCGCCGGCGCTGACGCTCAAGCAGCGGATCCGGCAGCCGCTCGAGCAGGCCGCAGCGGAGGCGACCCATCCGCTCGAGCGCGAGGCGCTGCAGCCCGAAGGGTTGGGCGCGCCGTCGCTTCCGGCGCAGGAACCCGTCATGATCGCGCAACCTCTCGGTGGTTTGGACGTTGACACCGGGGAAAGGGTTTCCTCGGACATCCGCTGAAGTCCGCTCCTATGTCGACCTCCTCCTTCGAAGCCATCACACCGCTCGCCACCGCCCCCACCGACGCGGCGCTGCCGCTCGTCGAGCAGGCCCCGGTCCTCGGCGTCCCACTCGCGGTCACTGACTACGACCGCACGCTCGACTGGATCGACGCCGCCGTCGCGCTCGGGGCGCGCGAGTACCTGTGCGTCGCCGCGGTCCACACGGTGATGGAATCGCGCGACGACGACGCGCTGCGCGAGGCGGTCGACGGCGCGGCATTCACGGTGCCGGACGGGCAGCCGCTCGCGTGGGCACTGCGCAAGCTCGGCCACGACATCGACGCGCGCGTCTACGGCCCCGAGCTGATGGAGCGCGCCTGCGCCCGCGCCGCACAGAGCGGGCAGCGCCACTACCTCTACGGCGGCCGCGACGACAAGGCGCTCGCGCAGCTCGTCGCCAACCTGCTCCACCACCACCCGGAGCTGCAACTTGCCGGCGGCTACTCTCCGCCGTTCCGCACGCTCGCCGAGGCCGAGCTCGACGAAATCGCCGCCCGCATCAACGCCGCCAGACCAGATGTCGTGTGGGTCGGGATCGGCGTCCCGAAGCAGGAGAAGTGGATGGCCGCGATGCGCGACCGCCTCGACGCCCCGGTGCTCGTCGGCGTCGGCGCCGCGTTCGACTTCCACGCCGGCCTCATCCCGCAGGCGCCCGCTTGGATGCAGCGCCGCGGGCTCGAGTGGCTGTTCCGTCTGATGCAGGAGCCCCGCCGCCTGTGGCGCCGCTACGCGCGCCACAACCCGCGCTTCGTCGCCGGCTTCGCGCGCCAGTGGGCGAGCCATCGCCGCGGCCGTTCGGCCGCCACGCGCTCCTGAGCAGGTGCAAGCGATCCCTCAGGACAACAGGTCGCGTGCGAGTGTCCCGCGCTCGCAGCGTCGGCGATGGATCACGCGGCCATCGCGCTCGCGGACCTGCACGCCCACGCATGGGCGACGCCGGATGCGGTCGAGCAGCTGCTCGACACGCGAAGGGGGCGTAACGAGCGTCTCACTGCCGCGTGCGTCGACCACCACGATCGGCATGCCTTCGTCGATGCTGTTCCACACGTGCTTCGCGACGTCGCCGATGTCCGTAGCGACGACGCCGACTCGATCCGGATATCCCAGACCGTCTTCGCTCAGGCAGAGCCGCATGAAGAACTTGCCCGCCTGCTCGGTGGCCGTCATCGCGTGTGCTCCCAGGTGTCGAGGATCTGTGGCCACGTGGTGAAGAGCGTCTCCAGTGCAGCTGCCATTGCCGTGTTCGTATCGCAGTTACGGACGAGCGGCGGCTGCTTGCACGAATCAACGTAGCTGTGCTCGTGATGCTCATCAACACCATGCGCGTTGTCGAACAGATGAATCGTGTGCCAGCGCCCGTCGCGCAGGACTCGCAGCGTGATCACGTACTCGACCGGGTGCGTGCTCCTCCGCTGGTAGAACGCACGAACGCCGTCGCCGAGATCCCAGAAGCGCTCGCGATCCATGATCGGCACGCACAGGACGCTGGGCCGGCGCCTGCTGCTTTTCGCGCTCGCTCTGCACCAATCTGCAGGCAGGAAGGCAAGAAGGCGGCCGGCCTCCGCGACCCCTGCGCAATGCCCAGACCGCGGAGCCGTCCCCGGATGCCGCACGCGCAGCCGATACCCTCCGCCGGGCGATGAACAGCGCCACCCCCTCCCCCGACGTCGCGATCGTCGGCCTCGGCCGCGTCGGCCTCCCGCTCGCACTCTCGTTCGCCGACCGTGGCCTCACGGTGCTCGGGATCGACAACGACCCGGAACGGCTGGAGGCGGTCGCCGCCGGTCGCATGCCGTTCCAGGAGACGGGCACGGATGAGCTGATCGCGCGCGTCCACAAGACGGGCCGCCTGTCGACCTCCGAGCGCGTCGCCGATGCCGCGCAGGCGGACGCGATCGTGCTCACGCTCGGCACGCCCTCCTTCAGCCACATCGAGATCGACATGCGTGACATCCGCTCCGCGCTGGACGACCTGCTCCCCCACCTGCGCCCGGGCCACACGATCGTGCTGCGCTCGACGATCGCGCCCGGCACGACCGAGTTCGTCGCCGGCTACCTGGAGCGCCAGCGCGGCCTGCGCGCCGGCGTCGACGTGCACGTCGCGCACGTGCCCGAGCGGATCGCGACCGGCAAGTTCCTGCAGGAGATCGACACGCTGCCGTGCATCGTCGGCGCCGTCGGCGGGGAGGCCTCCGGCGAGCACGTCGCACAAGTCTTCAGCGCCTTCGACGCGCCGATCGTGCAGACGACGCCGGTGCAGGCCGAGCTGGCGAAGATCTGGGCGAACATCGTCCGCTACACGCAGTTCGCCCTTCCGAACCTCTTGATGATGGACTGCGAGCAGTACGGCGCGAACGTGTTCGAGGTGATCGACCTGATCAACCGCGACTACCCGCGCGGCGGGATCGCGCAGCCGGGCTTCACCGCCGGCACCTGCCTGCGCAAGGACTTCACCTTCTCCGAGGAGCGCTCGAACGCGCCCGGCATGTTGCTGGCCGTCTCGCGCGTGAACGAGTCAGTGCCGCACTTCCTCGTGCAGGGGATGAAGCGCCGCTCGCCCGACGCGACGCTCAACGGCCGCAAGGTCGCCGTGCTCGGGCTCGCCTTCAAGGGCGACACCGACGACGAGCGCGACTCGCTCGCGCACAAGCTGGTCCGCCTGCTGGAACGCGAGCTGGCCGACGTCGCCGTGCACGACCCGCTCGTCGCCTCGCCGACGCAGCCGCTCGAGGTCGCGCTCCACGAAGCGCAGGTCGTCGTCGTGGCGGCGAACCACGCGACGTTCGATCCGGCCACCACGCGCGCCGCGATCGGCGCGCTGGCTGCCCCCGATGCGCTCGTCGTCGACCCGTGGAACCACCTCGGCTCCGGCCAGGTGTTCGCGTTCGCGGACGAGCTGATCCCGCTGCAGATCGAGGTGCGGAGATCTTGACGCGCGTCCTCGTCACGGGCGGCGCCGGCACGATCGGCGCCGCGGTCGTGCGCCGTCTGCTCGGCGACCCGCGCTACGACGTGCGCGTCGCCGACCAGCGCGAGGCGCCGCAGTGGATGCGCGAGAGCTGCGAGATCCACACCGGCGACCTGCGCGACGTCGAGGTCTCGAAGGCCGCGATGGACGGCTGCCCGCTCGTCATCCACCTCGCCGCGATCGTCGGCGGCATCGGCAACTTCCACAAGCTGCCGCACACGCTGACGGAGATGAACAACGGCCTCTACAACGGGATCTTCCGCGCCGGGCTCGACCTCGGCGTCGAGCGCTTCACGTACGTCTCGTCCTCGATGGTGTTCGAGCGCGCGCTCGAGTTCCCGACGACCGAGGCGCACCTCCCGGACTGCCCGACGCCGCAGTCCGCCTACGGCTACTCGAAGCTCACCGGCGAGGTCTACTGCCGCGCCGCGCACGACGAGCACGGCCTGCCCTACACGATCTGCCGTCCCTTCAACGCGTACGGCCCGGGCGAGATGCCGGACCCCGAGCCGGGCATCGCGCACATGGTCCCCGACGTCATCAAGAAGGTCCTCTCCGGCCAGAAGCCGCTGCAGATCTTCGGCGACGGCACGCAGACGCGCACGCTCACGCACATCGACGACATCGCCGACGGAATCGTCGTCGCGATGTCCTCGCCGGCCGGCCTCAACGAGGACTTCAACATCTCCGCCTCCGAGGAGCTGACCGTCGCCGAGACGGCGCGCATCATCTGGGAGGAGTGCGGCGAGGACCCCGCCGCCTTCGCGCTGGAGCACCTGCCGACGTTCGAAGTCGACGTCGTGCGCCGCTGGCCGTCGGTCGAGAAGGCGAGAACGCTGCTCGGCTGGGAGGCGCAGATCGGCGTGCGCGAGGGGATCGCGAAGACCGTCGAGTGGCTGCGCGAGCAAGGCTTCGACGCCCCGCCGGCCGAGCCCTCCGCCACCCCGGCTTGAGGGCGCCCCGCCCGCCCGCGCGATGAGCGCCGCCGCCCCGCCCGCCACGATCGTCGTCCCCACGCGCGACCGCGCCGGCTACCTCGACGTCGCACTGCGCTCGTTCGGGCCGCAGGCGGCGGACACCGGCGCGGAGGTGATCGTCGTCGTGGACGGCTACGACCCTGAGAGCGTCGTCGTCGCGCAGCGACGCGGGGCGCACGTGATCGCGCACGCCGAGCCACGCGGCCCCAACGCCGCCCGCAACACCGGCTGGCAGGCAGCCGCTGGAGACCTCGTGATCTTTGTGGACGACGACGTCGAGGCGCCACGCACGTGGCTGCCGTCCCTGCTTGCGGCAGCCGCCGCGACGCCCGAGCGCGACGTCTTCGCCGGGCCGATCCGCGCCGACATCGACGGTGGCGAAGGCCCACGCTCGTGTGGACGCGACAAACCGCCGATCACGACGCTCGACCACGGCGCCGCCGACGTCGACATCGCGGTCGGCTGGAGCGCGAACCTCGCAATCCGTAGAGCGGCGCTCGAGACCGTCGGCGGCTTCGACGAGTCGATCCCGGTCGGCGCCGGGGACGAGGAGGAGTGGCAGGAGCGCTACCGCTCGACCGGCGGTCAAGTCCGCTACGTCGCCGCCGCCGGCCTGGAGCATCGCCGTGTCGGCGAAGACGCCACGCTGCGGGCTCTCGCCCGCGCCCAGTACCACCGCGGCCGGGCCGCACGCAGACAGGACGTGCGCAAGGGCGTCGCCCCCTCGCTCGCCGCGGAGCTGCGGCTCGTCGCCGCCTGCGCCGCGCACACGCTCGCCCGCGCCTGCCTCAACGGCGTCACCCTCACCGCCCACGCGCTCGGGCGCACGCGGGAGGCGCTGGAGCGATGAGCGACACACCACGGTCCGACCCGCCGGCAGCTGACGCTCACGCCGGCCCCACCGACTGGGCCTCTGGCGAGAGCGGGATCGTCGGAGGGATCCGGCTCGGCGTGCGCACCCGCATCGAGGACGCACTGCTCGACGCGCGCCGCTGGATGACGGGCGAGCCGGTCCGCCTGCACCGCACGGCGCGGCACACGCCGCCAGGTCGGAGGGTGCTCGCGATCGGGATCGAGCGCGAGGACCGGCCGAACCTGATGGCCGCCGCACGCGCCGAGCTCGCCCGCTCCCGCCACGACGTCGAGGTTGCAACGAGCGGCGTCGGCGATCGCGGCAAATTCGAGAACCTCAACGCGCTGCTCGACGCGCATCCGCTCGCCGACCGCGACTGGCTGCTCGTGCTCGACGACGACGTCGCGCTGCCGCGTGGCTTCCTCGACGACTTCCTGTTCCTCGCCGAGCGCTTCGAGCTCAGGCTCGCGCAGCCGGCGCACCGCCGCCGCTCGCACGCCGCGTGGCGCGTGACGCGACGCAGAGCCGGCAGCGTCGTGCGCGAGACCGGCTTCGTCGAGATCGGCCCCGTGTGCGCGTTCCACCGTGACACGTTCGAGACGCTGCTGCCCTACCCGCAGTTGCAGGCCGGCTGGGGGCTCGACTCGCACTGGGCCGCGCTCGCACGCCAGCACGACTGGAAGATCGGCGTCGTCGACGCAACCCCGATCCGCCACGTCATGCGCCCGATCGCCGACTCCTACCGCCGCACGGACGCGATGGCCGAAGCGCAGGCCTTCCTCGCGCAGCGGCCGTACGTCACCGCCGCCGAGGCACAGCGCACGCTCGCGACCCATGCCCGTTGGTGAACGACCCATGCGCGTCGCGATCGTCGCCGAGTACTACCCGCGCGCGTCAGACCCTGTGCTCGGCGTCTGGGCGCACCGCCAGGCGCTGGCGGCCCGCGACGCGGGGGCCGACGTGCGAGTGCTCGTGCTCAATCGTCCGCTGCCGCCGCTCGCGGCGCTGAAGCAGGGCGACCTTGCAGCCGCGCGCACCGCGCTGCGGCAGCCGAGGCGCGCAACGCTCGACGGAATCGAGATTACGTACGTTCCCTACCTCTCGCCGCCGCGCCCGTGGAGCTACGCGACGTGGGGCGCCTGGGCCACCCCCCTGCTGGGCCGAGCGCTGCGCCGGTTGCACGCGACGTTCCCGTTCGACCTCGTGCACGCGCACTACGCCGTGCCGGCGGGGGACGCAGTGCGGCGGGCGCGGGTGGGCGGGGATCGCATCCCGCTCGTCGTCTCCGTCCACGGCGGCGACGTGCTCGCAACCGCGCAGCGCAGCGCCTACGCCGAACGCGTCGTGCGGCGCACCTTTGCCCACGCCCAGGTCGTGCTTGCCAACAGCGCCGGGACCGAGCGGCGCTGCCGGGCGCTCGGGGCGCACGCAACGACCGTCGTGCACCTCGGCACCGATCTGCCCGCCGAGATCGCGCACCGCACCGAGCACCCGCCGACCCTCGTCACCGTCGGTCACCTCATCGCCCGCAAGCGCCACACCGACGTGATCGAGGCACTCGCCATTCTCGCTCCGACCCACCCCGGGCTCCGCTACGTCATCGTGGGCGACGGACCCGAGCGCGCGACGCTCGAGGCGCTCGCCACCCAACGCGGCGTCCGCGACCGCGTCGACTTCACCGGCCAGCTGCCGCCGGCGGAGGCCCGCAGCCAAGCCGCCGCCGCCGACCTCTTCGTCCTGCCCAGCATCGACGAGGCATTCGGCGTCGCCTACGTCGAGGCAATGGCCGCCAGCGTCCCCGCGATCGGCTGCGAACGCGAGGACGGACCGAACGAGATCACCGCCGCCGGGCCCGGACTCGTCCAGGTTCCCCCGCGCAACCCGCAGGCGCTCGCCGCCGAGATCGACCGTCTGCTCGGCGACGACGAAGCTCGCGCAGCGCTCGGCCGGCATGCAAGGAGCACCGTCGAGGACGCCTTCACGTGGGAGCGCTGCGGCCGCCAGACCGTCGCCGCTTACGAGCGCGTACTCGCCAACCGTTTCCCCGCTCCAGAGCCGGGGTAGCTGAGCCGACAAGGCGTTCCCCCGGTCCAGCGCGCCTCGGGCCGGGGGGCGTCTGTAGCCGCGCTGGCCTGGTCGGCGGGGGCCATCCCGGTCCCGGGCTCCCGCCGCCAGCGCGGCGACAGCAACTTCGAGACCGACGACCCGTTGAGGCAGGCAGGCGGCCCGGCCCGATCCACGCCCCTTGGTAGCGTTCGCGCGCTCCGCACCCCGACGATGCGCTCCCCCACGATCCTCACAACGCTCATCGCCTGCGTGCTGCTGCTTGCGCTCCCGGCATCCGCGGCGTGGGCGAACGCCGCCGACGACCGCATCATCGCCGACTGTCAGAACTCGCCGACGGGAGCGCTGCGCGGCAGCTACCCACAGAAGCAGCTGAACCACGCGCTGCACAACCTCCGGGGCGACGTGCGCGAGTACACCGGCTGCTCCGAGGCAATCAGACAGGCGCTGCTCACGAGCGCCGGCGGTGGCGACGGCAGCGGCGGCAACACCGGCGGTGGCAACACGGGCGGCGGAGGCGGCACGAGCGGCAGCGGATCGAGCGATGGCGGGGCCGGGTCACCCACCGGCGACACGGGCGCCGGCACGCCGGTGCCGGACGCCGCGCCCCCCGCCGGCGCGGATCAGGCGGTGGACGTGGCCGGTGCCGAGGTCACGCCGGGCACGCTGCCGGAGATCGGGCAGGACTCGCATCGTCTGCCCACCCCGCTGCTTGTCCTGCTCGTGCTGGTCGGCGTCGCGGCGCTCACGGCCGCCGCCCTGACGATCGGACGCCGTGTCGTCGGTCATCGCAGCGCCTAGTTCAACCGAGGGCGCAACGGCGTCCGGGCGCGCGGGCATCGTCTCGCGCACGCGCCGCCCCCTCTCCACCCATTCCGACGCGCTCGTCACGCTCCTGCTTGCCGCACTGCTCGTCGCGGTCTCATTAGGCGCGCGCAGCGGCTCGATGCTGTCGCGCGCGACGACGGTCGAGCTGATCCTCACGCTGCTCGGTGCCGCCGCCGTCGCCGTCGCGATCCTCATGCGCCCACCCCACCAGCGCCTGTGGGGGGGCGTCACGCTGCTGCTGTTCGCCGCGCTCGCCGTCTGGACGGCGCTGTCGATCGCTTGGTCGGTGCAGCCGTCGGACTCCTGGGAAGCGGCGAACCTCACGTTCGCCTACCTCGCCGTGTTCGCCGGCGGGCTCGCGCTGGCGCACGTGATGCCGGCACGCTGGGGCGGCGTGCTCGGCGCCGTCGTGCTCGCCTCGGTCGTGCTGTGCGGCTACTCGCTGTTCGTGAAGGTCTTCCCCTCGGTCAGCTCACTCGACCTCTACGCGCGTCTGCGCGCGCCGTTCGACTACTGGAACGCGGTGGGACTGATGGCGGCGCTGGGGATCCCCGGTTGCCTGTGGCTCGGCGCCCGCCGTGAGGGCCACGCCGCCCTGTCGGCGCTCGCCGTCCCCGCATTGGGCCTGCTGCTCGTCGCGCTGCTGCTGTCCTACGGGCGTGGACCGCTGCTGGCAACGGCTGTCGCCCTGGCCTGCTGGTTCGCGATCGTGCCGCTGCGACTGCGCGGACTGGCCGTGCTCGCAGCCGCCAGCGCCGGCACGGCAGTCGTGTGCGCCTGGGCGTTCGCCAACGACGGGCTGGCAAAAGACGGCGCACCGCTCGACGTGCGCGTCGACGCCGGCCACTCGCTCGGTTTGCTGCTCGTCGTGCTGCTCGTCGTGCTGCTGCTCGCCGGCCTCGCGCTGAGCTTCGCGATGTCGCGCTCCGCCCTTTCGCCGCAGGGCCGCCGCGCACTCGGCACCGGCGTGCTGGTCGCGCTCGCGCTCGTGCCGCTGGCGGGGATCGGCACGCTCGCCGCCTCCGACCGCGGTCTGACCGGCTCGATCTCGCACGGCTGGCACCAGTTGACCGATCCGAACGCGCAGCAGCCGGCGAACGACCCAGGCCGCCTCGCCTCGGTCGGCGGCGTGCGCGCCCGCTACTGGGACAACGGCTTCAAGATCTGGCGCAAGGCGCCGTGGCTGGGCGTCGGCGCCGACGGCTACGCGACGGCGCGCAAGCCGATCCAGCCCGATCGCCTGCGCGTGCGCCACGCGCACGGCTACGTGCCGCAGACGCTTGCAGACCTCGGCTTGATCGGGATGGGGATCAACGTCGCGCTGCTGCTCGCCTGGCTCGGCGCTGCCGCCCGGGCCACCGGCGTCCGGCCGCAGCGGCGCTGGGGCGCGTGGCTGATGGCGCTCGTGCGCACGCGCGACACCCGCGTCCGGCCGGAGGTCCGCGCGCGTCAGCCGGTGACGTCCGAGCGGATCGGGCTGATGACGCTCGCCACAACGGCGATCGCGTTCGGCGTCCACTCGGCCGTCGACTGGACCTGGTTCGTGCCCGGAACAGCGATCACAGGCCTGCTGTGCGCCGCCTGGGTTGCAGGTCGCGGACCGCTCGACCCGACACCTGCGCCGCCCGCAGCGTTCCCACGCAGCCGGGCAGCATGGAGCGCCGCGCGCACCCGCGTTGCGGCCGCCGTGCTCGTGGTCGTCGTGGGCCTCGTGGGCGCTTGGACGATCTGGCAGCCGCAGCGCTCGATCGACGCGAGCGACGCCGCGCTCACGGCGCTGCTCGCCGGGCACCCACAGGATGCGCTGGCAGACGCACAGGATGCCGTCGACATCAATCCGCTGTCGATTGACCCCCTGCTGATGCTCGCCGCCGTCCAGCGCGCCAACGATCAGCCAGCCGCCGCGAGGGCCACCCTGCAGCGCGTCGTGCGCCTGCAGCCGGCGAACCCGGAGACCTGGCTGCGTCTGGGCCAGTTCGAGCTCAACGGAGGTCACGCACGCCGCGCGCTGAGACTGCTCGGAGCAGCGGTCTATCTCGATCCGAGAGGGCCAGAGGCGCAGACCGCCTACGCGCAGGCGCAGCAGGCCGTCGCGCAGAAGCGAGTGACGAGCGCGCGCTAAAGCCCTGCTCAGAAGGCCCCGCGCCGCATCAGCACCGCCGGCACGGTCTTCAGCAGGATCACGAGATCGAGCGCGACCGACCAGCGCTCGAGGTAGAGGAAGTCGAGCCGCACGAGGTCGTCAAAATCGAGCTCCGCGCGGCCCGAGACCTGCCACAGGCCGGTGATCCCCGGCAGCACGAGATAGCGCTTCTTGTGCCACTCCTCGAGCTTTTCGAAGTCGCGCAGCGGCAGTGGGCGTGGCCCGACGAGCGACATGTCGCCCCGTACGACGTTCGCCAGCTGCGGCAGCTCGTCGAGCGAGAAGCGCCGCAGGAAGCGGCCGACCGGGGTCATGCGCGGGTCGTCTCTGATCTTGAACAGCGCGCCGCTCATCTCATTGAGCGACTCGAGCTCCTCCTGCGTCTGCGCCGCGTCATCGCGCATCGTGCGGAACTTCAGGCAGTCGAACGGTGCACCGCCCATTCCCGGACGGGCCGAGCGGTAGAGGACGGGGCCGCGCGAGGTCAGCGTCACCGCGAGCGCGACCGCGATCAACACCGGCGAGAGCAGCACCAGCAGCAGCGTCGCGCCGATCACGTCGAATGTGCGCTTGATCGCGAAGTCGACGCCCTCGAACACCGGCGACTTGAGCGTGAACAACGGCAGCGACTGGCCAGGCACGAATTCGGCGCGCTGGGTCAGAATCCCCATCGTCGAGGGCGCGACGTGCACTTCGACGCCGCGCCGGTGGCACGCGTCGACCAGCTCGACCGCCTGCGCCTGCGGGAAGTCGGGGTCGGCGATGATCACGTCCTGCACGCGGTGCTCGGCGAGGATCTCCACCAGGTTCGCGAGCTCCCCGAGCGAGCGCAGGCCGTTGTCAGGACGCGGCGTCAGCGAGATGTAGCCGACCGGCTCGATCCCGCCGTGTGGCGAGTCCGCGAGCGCATGCGCGACCGCATCGAGGTGGCGGCCGCTGCCGACGAGCAGCGTGCGGCGCGTGTAGCCGGCGCTCGCGAGCAGCCAGCCCGTCACAAGCGTGTGGACCCAGCGCAGCGATGAGATCGTGACGATCGCGAGCGCGAACGAGCCGTAGAAGATGTAGTAGCTGGAGAACGTGTGGCCGCTCGCGACGGAGAACACGAGCGCGACGATCATTACCTGGAACAGCGACGCGACGATGCGCGTCAGCCCGGGGCGGCGCGAGCGCTCGGCGTACAGGTCCGAGCGCGCGAACAGCAGGATCGTCAGCAAATAGGCGAACGCGAGGAAGCCACTCGTCTGACCAGAGGCGAAATGGGCAGCCTCGCCGAGGTCGAAGCCGCCCTTGAGGACCGCCTTCAGCAGCAGCGCCGTAAACAGCGCGGCCCACACGCCCGCGAAGTCGAGCGCCAGCAGCGACAGCACCCGCAGTGCCTTGCGCAGCGTCGCCAGCCGCAGCAGAAACGACAGCGCGGGAGGCCGCT
The DNA here is from genome assembly GCA_036009645.1 of Conexibacter sp. Classification (GTDB taxonomy): domain Bacteria; phylum Actinomycetota; class Thermoleophilia; order Solirubrobacterales; family Solirubrobacteraceae; genus Conexibacter. Next base: position 1,492 of record DASYLH010000010.1, on the reverse strand, counting down.
TTCGGCGCACGTCGCGATCGGGGAGCACCGCGGGTGCGGTCTCCTGCAGTTGATCGAGATCGAGTGCGCCGTTCGCCACCGGGTGAGTTCGCCTCCAGCGCTTCAACGACAAGCGCGCTGCGTAAGTTGCGCTTTGACTACCTGGGCAAGCCGACGAGCGCTTCCACGCCCGCCTCGTCGATCGTCCTGCGCAGACCTTCGCGCAGATCGACCTCCGGCTCCCAGCTCAAGACTTCGCGCGCAAGCGCAATGTCCGGCTGGCGCACCTGCGGATCGTCGGTCGGCAGCGCCTCGTAGACGATCTCCGAGCGGGAGCCCGTCGCCGCGATGACCGCCTCGGCCAGTTCGAGCAGCGTGAACTCGTGCGGATTGCCGACGTTCACGGGCTGGTGATACCCCGACTCGGCGAGCGCGATCATCCCGCGGATCAGGTCCGACACGAAGCAGAACGAGCGCGTCTGCGAGCCGTCGCCGAAGACGGTGATCGGCCGGTCCTGCAAGGCCTGGCGCAGGAACGTCGGGATCGCGCGACCGTCGTGCGGGCGCATGCGCGGCCCATACGTGTTGAAGATGCGGATGATCGCCGTGTCGACACCCTGCTGGCGGTGGTAGGCCATCGTCAGCGCCTCGGCGTAGCGCTTCGCCTCGTCGTAGACGCCGCGCGGGCCGATCGGGTTGACGTGGCCCCAGTAGTCCTCGCGCTGCGGGTGCACCTCGGGATCGCCGTAGACCTCGCTGGTCGAGGCGATGAGGAAGCGGGCGCGCTTGAACTTGGCGACGCCGAGCATGTGGTGGGTCCCCTGCGAGCCGACTTTGAGCGTGTGCAGCGGCAGCCGCAGGTAGTCGATCGGGCTCGCCGGCGAGGCGAGGTGGTAGACGAAGTCGACCGGCTCGGGGATCTCGACCCGCTCGGTGATGTCGATGTTGCGGAACTCGAAGCGCTCGTCGCGGATCTGCTCGATGTTCTCCAGCGAACCGGTCTCGAGGTTGTCGATGCAGATCACCCTGTGGCCCTTGCCGAGCAGGTGCTCACAGAGGTGGGAGCCGAGGAATCCGGCGCCGCCGGTGACTACGCAGGTCGTCATGGCGCCGATGCTATCGGGGCGGCTCGGACAGGCGCTCGCCGGGCTCCGGCATCGCCCGCCGGCGCTCCTGCCCGGCCATCAGCTGGACCGAGATCAGCAGCAGGACGTCGAAGCCGACCCCGATCACGGCACCGAACTGCGACTCGACGAAGGAGAAGACGCGGGTGACGAAGATCGAGACCAGCAGCGCCCGGGCGAGCCAGGTGTAGGCGGCGAGGCGGTCGCCGCGGGCTAGGCAGGCGAGCGCAAAGACGACCATCGCGGTCGAGACCGCGGTCGAGCAGAGGCTGCCGACGTTGACGAAGCTGAGGTGGGCGATCGAGTCGCCGCCGGAGCCGAGGACGAGGGCGAGGATGGTGAGGATCTCGGTCCCGACCCAGAAGACGAAGACCGCGGTGACGACGCCG
>DASYLH010000009.1:0-7143 GCA_036009645.1 Conexibacter sp. | reverse complement strand
CCGACACCGACGCGCACGCCGGTCCGCGGCCGGTAGCTACGAGCCGCCGCGCAGGGGCACGTACTGCCGCACCGTCGCCTGCCCGTCCGCGAGCGCGCCGAAGGCTGGCTTCTTGGTCCAGTCGAGCCGCACGAGGCCCTTCTGGTGCAGCGGCGGTGTGCCCCAGGGGTTCCCGCCGCCCCAGAACGGGCGCACGCGGAACTCCTGCAGCGCCCAGTAGACGCTGCCCGTGAGCCAGGGCTTCGACGCGAACACGCCGAGGTGGAAGCGCACGAAGTCGTCCTGGAACTCGTACGTGCCCTTCTCCTCCAGCGGCCCGTCGCGGTTTGCCTCCGCGCCGTACTCCGTGACGGCGATCGCCTTCTTCGGATAGCAGCGGCGCAGGTCGTCGAGGAAGCTCGACAGCTGGTCGCGGTCGGCGATGTTGCCGCCGAAGCCCGTGTACCAGCCAAAGTAGTCATTCATCCCGAGCAGCTCAATCGGGCCGTAGGCGGCCTGACAGGGCGTCTCCGGATGGCCCGCGAATGCGAGTGCGACGGGGCGTGTCGGGTCGAGCTGCTTCGCGAGCGCGGCGGCGGCTCTGAGGTAGGACGCCTGGTTGCCTCCGGCGACACTCGCCATCTCGTTGCCGACCGACCAGGCCGCGACCGACGGGTGGTTGCGGTTCGCGAGGATGTTCGCTCTCAGCTGGTCGAGCGCGACGCTGCGGAACTGCGCACGACCGAGGTCGGCTTCCGGGAGCTGGTAGGTCGCCGGGATCTCCGACCACAGCAGGATGCCCGCCTGGTCGGCGAGGTCCTGGAAGTCGGGGTCGAGCGGGTAATGCGCGCGCAGGAGCGTCGAGTGCGACTCCTTCATCAGCGCGATGATCCGCTGGCGCGTCGCGTGGTCCATCACGGGGCCGTTCGTCAGCGTGTCCTCGTGCAGGGCGACGCCGCGGAAGTGGACGACGGTGTTGCCGTTGAGGACGAGCTGGCCGTTCTTCACAGCCAGCGCGCGGATGCCGTTGTGCAGCGAGTAGCCGGCCGCTGGCGTCGCTCTCGCTCTCCCCTGTGCCGCCGTCGCGGTGAGCCGGACGCCGTAGAGACTGGGCTTCGCAGGTGACCACAGCTGCGGGCGTCTCACGACGAGTTGACGGGTGAACGTCACGCTGGCGCGGGCGGGGATTGCGAGCGCCCCGAAGTCGATCGGCGCTCTGCCGAAGCGGCCGCGCAGCTGCACGAGCTGGGTCGCGCGCGAGAGGTTGCGCACGCTCGCACTCGCCGTGATCGTGGCGGCGCAGCGCGGGCAGGGCAGTCTGGGCTGCAGCTGCACGTTCTCGATGTCGACACGGTCGACGGCGCGCAGCGAGACCTCGCGCAGCAGACCGCCGTAGTTCCACCAGCCGCCGGGCGGCCACGGGGTCTCCCCGGGTGCGCCGATCGGGTCGGTCGCCGGCCGGCGGTTGTCGACGCGCACGACCAGGCGGTTGACTCCTCTACGCGCGACGTTCGGCAGGTCGAGCTCGAACGGCACATAGCCGCTCACGTGATCGCCGAGCTTGCGGCCGTTGAGCCACACGCTCGCGCGGTAGTTCGCGGACTCGAAGCGAGCGATCCAGGCGAGCGCTCTGTCGCGCGAGGGCAAGCGGAAGTCCTTCCGATACCAGGCGACGGAGCCGAGGAAGCTCGCCGGGCTGTCGTCGCCGGCGTTCCAGGCGTTGGGGACGGTCGTCGTGGTCCAGCCAGCGATGCTCGACTGCGCGTAGAACCGCTGCGCAAGGCCGACATCCGTCGGATCGAGTCTTTTCAGCCAGGAGCCGTCAAGCAGGTAGCGCCCGTCCTGGCCCTCGATCGCGTGCGGTCTCGCGCTCGGCGTGTCGACCGTGTAGGGCGCGGAGGTGCCGCCGGGGACGGCCTTCGCGGCGGGGGCGAGCGCGGGGGCCGCGAGCGCAAGCACGCAGGCAAGTGCGACCGGGGGGAGGAACGACAAGCGGCGACGACGCATCCGCCCGGCAGGGTACGACAGACGCGAGACAGGCCGTGCGTCAGGAAGCTGACGGACAGGCAGCCTGATGGCCGATCGGGCGGCTCAGCGCACGCAGATCGACCGTCAGGCCGCTGAGCACGTCCCCGCCGCGATGAACGTCGACGCACTGCACGATCGTCGTGCGCGACGGGGTCTTCCAGACAACGCGGGCAACGCCATCGTGGCCGCCGAACGAGAAGCTCGTGGAGGCGTCGAGCCGCACCAACACGACCTTGCCGGACGCCTCCAGACGGGCCGCTGACGCGCGCGCGTCAGCGACGCACGAAGGCCGCTGTGCGCAGCCCTCGATCTGTCCGATCATCGCGGGAGCGTCACCGCGCGCCTGCGCCCGCAGCAACGAGAGGATCGCATCCTGCTCCGCGCCGTTCGCACTCAGCACACGCGCAAGGCCCAAACTGATCGCGACAAAGACCAGCAGACCAAGCACAACCAGAAGGATCCGTGCCGGGCGCCCCATCGCGCCGGCATCATCGCCGATCGGGCCGAGGCGCGAGCTTGCGCCCAGCGGTCTCTGCTTCAGGGCCGATCGGCGCAAGGCTCGCGGCCTCAGCACCGCCGACACGGTTAGAGCAACGGCGGCCCAGACGGCGGTGACCCAGACGGATCCTCGCCACTCAGCTCAAGGAAGCGTTCGACCGACAGGTCCTGACGCTCGAGCCGCTGCGCCAGCTCGCGCGCATGCTCGGCAGCCAGCTCGGCGAACTCGGCCAGGCAGCGCTCCGGGTCGTCGGGCAGCGGATAGATGCGCGCGAGGTCCTGCTGGGCGCAGGCGATCCCCAACGGCGGCCTGCCCTCCGCCAGAGTCCGCGCACCACACACGGGCGCGACGACCAGCCGGCGCTCCGGCGCGACGAGCGCGACGGGCAGCAGGCGGTGCGCCGGCAGCGCCGTGCGCAGCTCGAGCGAGCGCTCGACCGTCACGTCGCCGTCGGCCAGCTGTTCGAGCGGCTCCCGCCAGACCTCGAGCACGGTGTCGGCGCCCACGAGCGCGTCGCGCAGGGCGGTCGCCTGCTCGAGATAAAGGCGGGCGGCCTCCTCGCGGTCCTCCGCCTCACCGAGGTCGAGGTCGCAGGGGACGCGCAGCAGCTCGCGCGCGGCGATCGTCTCGCCGGCGCCGCGGTGCCCGCGGGCGATGTAGGTCTGGATCGTGCCGAGGTCGCGGCGACCGTGGAACACGACCGTGACGGCCTCGCTGACCGGCAGGCCGCGGACGGCGAGCGAGACGGCGGCCGCATCGGACGCGTCGAGCAGGGCTCGGCGCAGCAGCTCCTCGGCTGCGCCGTCGTCGGGGGAATGGGCTGCGTCAGTCATCCCGCCACCTGTTCGATCGAACCTGTCCTTGGACACAGTGTGCCCGACCTGGTGGTCGCAATGCGAGCGGAACCGCTCCTGCGGGTAGGCTTGCCGCGATGAAGCTGCTCTACAAGCCGTTCGGAATCGTCGCCGGCCTCGTCGGCGGCCTGCTCGCACGGCGGCTCTTCACCGTCCTGTGGGGCGCGATCGACGACCAGGAGCCGCCGGAGGCGAAGACCGAGCGCGCCAGCTGGCCGAGAGTCCTCGCCGCCGCCGCGATCCAGGGCGCGACGTTCTCCGCGACGCGCGCCGCCGTCGACCGTGCGGGCGCGAGAACGTTCAAGCACCTGTTCGGCGTCTGGCCAGGCGAGCGGGACCCGGACAAGGCGTAGGCCGCCGCCGACCAGGCGGTCGGCAACAAACCAGAGTCTGGTACTAGTGGGATGGCCAGCCGCTCCCCGGAGCGGGAGACGGGCGGCGGCCGCATCCGCGACGCAAGGGGGGAGCGTGGCTGCACGCGCTTCGCCAGGGCCCTGCGGCTCGCGCCCTCGCCGCCCACGAGCACCGCACCGCCGCGGCCCTGTTCGCGCTGCTGGTCCTCGCCTACCTGTGGCCCGTCCTGCTCGGTGGACACGCGCGCGCCTTTCATCTCCGGCGATGGCAGCGTGCGCGTCGTCGCGGAGCGCAACGCGTGTGTGACGCTGCGCGCGACGCTGGCGCGTCCCGGCCTCGTCGTGCTGAGCGACCAGTGGGCGCCCGGGTGGACCGTCACAATCGACGGGCGTCCGGCGCGCGCCCTGCAGACCGACCTCGTGGTGCGCGGGGTCGTCGTCCCAGCGGGCAGCCACGAGATCGTCTGGAGCTATCGCGTTCCCGGCCTGCGGCTGGGCGCGGCGCTCAGCGTCGTCGGGCTGCTCGTCGCGTTGGGATGGGCGACCGTGCTCGTGGTGCGGACGCCGCGCACGCCGGCCGGTCGCGCGCGGTTAGCTTGCGCCCCCGCCGCGCAGCACGAAACCGCGCTCCGCGAGCTCGGCGAGGCGGTCCTCGAACGCCGGGAAGTCGCGCTGCAGGAGCGCGTCGAGCGGTCGGCCGCCGGACGGTCCGGTGGCGCGGACCCAGCGGCGCAGCACCGGCGCACCGGCGCGCTCCTCGGCCTCGGCGAGCAGGTCGAGCAGGATGCCGAGCTCGGGGCGGTGGTCGAGCTGGCCGGACAGCAGTTCGAGCGGGTCGGCGGCCAGCACGGTGCAGAGCTCCTCCTCGGAGAGGCCGAGCAGGTCCATCAGGCGGGCGGCGCGGTCGGCGGCGTGCGCCATCGCGGGCGTCAGCTCAGAAGAGCTGGTTCTCGCCGCGGAAGACCTCGCTCACCGAGCCGTCGGTGAAGATCTGGCGGATCGAGCTGGTCAGCAGCTCCGCGCACGGCAGCACGGTGATGTTGTCGGGCGCGCCGTCGCGCAGCGGGATCGTGTCGGTGACGACGATCTCGTCGAAGGCGGCAGCCGCGAGGTTCTCCCATGCGTTGCCGGAGAAGACGGCGTGCGTGGCGGCGGCGAGCACGCGCGTGGCGCCCGCGTCGCGGACCGTCTGCGCGGCTGCCTTCAGCGTGCCGGCCGTGTCGATGATGTCGTCCACCAGCACGGCGGTCTTGCCCTTCACGTCACCGATCACGTAGCCGATCTCCGCGACCTGCTGGGCCGGGCGCTCCTTGTTGAGGATCGCCAGCTCGGCGCCGATCGTGGCGGCGAACTTCTTGTTCAGCTTCACGCGACCGGCGTCCGGCGAGACGACGACGAGGTCCTCGAGGCCCTGGTCGGCGAAGTACTTGGTCAGCATCCACATCGCGGTCATGTGGTCGCACGGCTTCTGGAAGAAGCCCTGGATCTGGCCGGAGTGGAGGTCCATCGTGAGGATCCGGTCGATCCCCGCGGTCTCCAGCATGCGCGCGACGAGGCGGGCGGAGATCGGCTCGCGCGGCGCGGACTTCTTGTCCTGGCGCGAGTAGCCGTACCACGGGCAGACCGCGATCACGCGGTGCGCGGAGCCGCCGACGGCTGCGTCGACCATCTCGAGCAGCTCCATCAGCGCGTCGTTGGCCGTGAGACCGGTGCGCGGATTGCCGCAGATCGGCTGGACGATGAAGACGTCGGCGCCGCGGATTGACTCCTCGAAGCGGCAGTAGACCTCCCCGTTGGAGAACGTCTTAAGCGTCACCCCACCGAGGCCGATGTCGAGCTTGCCGGCGATGTCCGCGGCGAGCTGCTCGTGCGCGCGACCGCTGAACAGCATCAGCCGCTTGTCGTAGCCGATGTCGAGCTGGGTGCTCGGCTGCTCCTGCGGCTCGGCGGCGCTCATCTCGGGAGCGAGTGTACGCCGCGGCGGGGACGAGACGGGGCTCATGTCTCGCTCGAGTCCTTCGTCCGCTCGTCGTATCCCTCGACGTTGCTCTGGCGGGCCCGCGCGATCCCGAGTGCGCCGGGCGGGACCTCCTCGGTGATGACCGAGCCGGCGCCGATCCAGGCATCGTCGCCGACCGTGACGGGCGCGACGAAGGACGTGTGGACGCCACCGTGGACGCCTTCGCCGATCGTCGTGCGGTGCTTGTTGCGCCCGTCGTAGTTGGCGGTGATCGTGCTCGCGCCGAGGTTCGTGCCGGCGCCTACGTCCGCATCGCCGACGTACGAGAGGTGCGGGACCTTCGCGCCCTCCCCGATGTCGGAGTTCTTTACCTCGACGAACGTGCCGACCTTGCTGCCCTCGCGCAGCAGCGCCTTCGGGCGCAGGTAGGCGAACGGGCCGACGCTGGCGCCGTCGCGCACCTCGCACTCAGTCGCGTAGGAGTGCGGGATGTGGACGTCGTCGCCGAGCGTCACGTCTATGAGGGTCGTGAGCGGGCCGACGGTGCAGCCGGAGCCGATCGTCGTGGCGCCGAGCAGGCTGGTGAAGGGCTGGATCGTCGTGTCGTTGGCGATCTCCACGTCGGCGTCGATCACGGTCGAGCCGGGGTCGACGATCGTCACGCCAGCGGCGAGGTGGCGCGCGTGGATGCGCTGCTGGGCGATCGCACGGACGGCGGCGAGGTCGCCGCGATCGTTGATGCCGAGCGCGAGCGCGGGATCGTCGACGGTGTGCGCGGCGACGACCTTGTCGTGCGCGCGCAGGATCGGGAGGACGTCGGGCAGGTACAGCTCGCCCTGGGCGTTGTCGGATCTGACCTGCTGGAGCGCGTCGAGCAGGTCCCCGCCGGCGAACGCGTATACGCCGCCGTTGACCTCGCGGATCTCCAGCTCGCCGGGCGTGGCGTCGCCCGGCTTCTTCGTCTCCACGACGCGCTCGACGGCGCCGTCCGGGCCGCGCACCACGCGCCCGTAGCCGGTCGGGTCGTCGAGGATCATCGTGAGCATCGTCGCGCTCGCGTGGTGCTGCGCGTGCGTCTGCGCCAGCTCGCGCAGCGCCTCGCCGGTCATCAGCGGCACGTCGCCGCAGACGACGATCACGGGAGCGTCGCGATCGATGTGCTCCTGCGCCGAGCTGACAGCATCGGCGGTGCCGCGCGCCTCCCGCTGAACGGCGAGCACGACCGTCGAGTCATCGGCCGGAATCACCGGCTCCAGCGCGCGATCGGGCCCGCCAACGACCACGACCTTCTGTGCTCCGGCGGCGCGCGCAGCGACGATCGGCCAAGCGATCACGGGACGCCCGCAGAGCGGGTGCAGCACTTTGGGCGTCGCGGAGCGCATGCGCGTTCCCTGCCCAGCGGCGAGGATGACGACGACCGGCGCGGTCACCGGCGCATCGTAGCCGTGCATGGCCTACGCCGCCGCCCGC
>DASYLH010000008.1:0-140908 GCA_036009645.1 Conexibacter sp. | reverse complement strand
GTTGTTCTCGCGGCCCCGGACTCTCGCGGTGAAGTACTTCACGCCGACGATGTCCATGTCGTCCCACAGGGCGTTCCTGGCGAGCGCGCACGGGTCAAGCCACCGGTATGGCGAGTCCTTCAAGCAGCCGTAGTAGAGGTTGAAGCCGTCGATGTAGACGATGGTTCGGTGCTGGGCCATGGTTGGCGTACCTCATTCCCTTGCCGTCCGAGACCCCTGCAACGATGCGCGCTCCCGTACCGAACATCGCTCCAGACGCCTCGGGTCTGGATAAAAGGGGCGCGCAAGCTGGCCGGCTTGGGCGCCCCTACTGCGTAACAGCGAAGTGTCGGGGTTCGGGCGGACGGATCGACAGCGATGCTCTGCCGGAGTGGGTATCGATACTCAGGGAAGCTGCTGCCCGACGTTCCGCTCGTAGAGCACCACCAGCTCTGAGAGCGGCACCTCCAGCCCGTGCGCGAGCTGCATCAGCGTCCGGAGCGTCGGGTTGATCTCGCCGCGCTCGATCGCGCCCACGTAGTTCCGGTGGAGGCTGGCGGCGAAGCCCAACACCTCCTGGGACATCTTGCGTCGCGCTCGCGTCTCGCGGACAGCGGCGCCAAGCGCGTGCAGGTTCGGCGCGACCTGCGCCGCCATACTCTTGCCTTGCATGGGAGCTAATCCCTCCTGTGCCAGCCCCCGGAGCGTGTCAGCGCTGCCGGGGGCACCTATATGAAGGCGGCGACGCTAGACCCGGCCGTCCCAGCGGCGCAACCGTTTCGTCAACGGTTTCGCCAAGCCCTCTTAAGCACCCTCTCCTATGGAAACACGCTCCGCGCCGGATCGTCGCGGAGCGCGTGCCACAATGAGACGCATGCCGACCCAAGACCAGATCCGCGAGGCGCTGCGCGCCGTCATCGACCCCGAGCTGCGCCGCGACATCGTCGAGCTCGAGATGGTCCGCTCGATCGACGTGCACCCCAACGGTGTCGTCGACGTCACCGTCTCCCTGACGACGCCCGGCTGCCCGATCCGCAGTCACTTCCAGACCGGCGTCGCGAACGCCGTGCGCGCGCTCGAGGGCGTGACGGGCGTCAACGTAGACTTCGACGTGCTGTCCGACACCGAGAAGGCCGGGCTGCAGAGAAAGCTCGGCCGCGGCGGCGGCCTGCCGACCGGCGCGCTCGCGCAGGTCGCCAACGTGATCTGCGTCGGGTCCGGCAAGGGCGGCGTCGGCAAGTCGTCGATGACCGCGAACCTCGCGGCCGCGCTGACGGCCGAGGGCAAGCGCGTCGGCGTGCTCGACGCGGACGTGTGGGGCTACTCGCAGCCGCGCATGTTCGGCCTGGGCGCCACGCGCCCGAAGGTCAACGGGGAGCGCAAGATCGTCCCGCCGGAGGCGCACGACGGCATCAAGGTGATGTCAATCGGCTTCTTCATGGAGGAGGACGCTGCCGTCGTCTGGCGCGGCCCGATGCTGCACAAGGCGCTGACGCAGTTCCTCGAGGACGTCGACTGGGGCGAGCTCGACTACCTGCTCGTCGACCTCCCGCCCGGCACCGGCGACGTCTCGATGACGCTCGCGCAGCTGCTGCCGCAGGCGAGATTTTTGATCGTGACAACACCGCAGCCGGTCGCGCAGAGAGTCGCCCGCCGCTCGGCCGAGATGGCGCACAAGGTCAGACTGGAGATCGCCGGCATCGTCGAGAACATGGCCGGCTTCGTCACGCCCGGCGGCGAGCGCTTCGCGATCTTCGGCGAGGGCGGCGGCCAGCTGCTGGCCGACGAGCTCGACGTCCCGCTGCTCGGCAAGGTGCCGCTGACGATGGCGCTGCGCGAGCAGGCCGACGCCGGCACCCCGCTCGTCTTCTCCGATCCGGACGATCCGGCGGCCCAGGCGATCCGCCAAACCGCCCGCGGCGTGATCGCAATGACCCCGGTCGAGCTGCCGGTCATGCAGTCGGCCGTTCCGGCCGCACCGCCGGAGGTCAAGCCGGTCGGCATGTCGCTGCCGATGGCGTAGGTCACAGCGCGTCCTCGTGGCGCGCATACGCTCAAGTTCCAATCCGCACACGCCGATTAGCGGGGCATGCGCCTGCTCTCGTCGTTGCGAGCGCTGCTCCCCCAGGGCCACACGCTGCCCTATGCGGCATGGCGTCAGCGCCACCACGCGATGGTCGGACTGCTGTTCGCCGAGGCGCTGGGCCTGACGATCTTCAGTGCCGTTCAGGGGTACGGCGTGCTCCACGGCCTCGCGCACACGGGGACGCTGGTCCCGATCGGCATCGCGGCGCTGTGGCTCGAGCACCGCCGGCGAGTCGCCTCCGTGCTCGTGTCGCTCGGCCTGATGACCGCGTGCGCCCTGCTCGTGCACGTATGGCACGGCGCGACCGAGGCGCACTTCCTGTTCTTCGTCACGATCGTCGTGCTCGCGCTCTACGAGGACTGGATCCCCTTCCTCGTCGCGTTCGCCTATGTCGTGCTCCATCACGGCATCGCCGGCGCGCTGGAGCCGGGCGCCGTGTACGACCATCACGACGCGGTGGCGCACCCGTGGAAATGGGCGGCGATTCACGGTGGCTTCGTCGCCGCCGCGGGCATCGCGAGCGTCATCGCCTGGCGGCTCAACGAGACCGTCCGAGCCGATGCCGAGGCCTCCTACCGCCGCGCCCGTGAGAGCGAGGAGCGCTTCAAGGGCGCCTTCGAGGGCGCTCCGATCGGCATGGTCCTCTTCTCGTTCGACCACGAGACGCCGAACGAGGTCCTCCAGGTGAATCGCGCGATGTGCGAGATCACCGGCCGCACATTGGAGGACCTGCGCGCCAACGCCTTCCGGAACGTCGTTCACCCCGAGGATGCGACGGCAGGCGTCGACGCCATCCGGGGACTCGCGCGCGGCGAGGAGGAGCACACGCAGCTCGACATGCGCTACATCCACGCGGACGGCCGCACGGTCTGGGTCGCCGCGAGCGTCTCGCTCATCCGCGCCGAGTCGGGCGCGCCCGGTTACGCAATCGCCCAGGTGCAGGACATCACGGAGCGCAAGCGCGCGGCCGAGGAGCTCACCTACCAGGCGCTGCACGATCCGCTCACGGGACTCGGCAACCGCCGCAGTCTTCTCGCCGAGCTCGAACGCGGGATCGCCGAGGCCACGGACGACCGGCCGCTGCTGCTGGCGCTGTTCGACCTTGACGGCTTCAAGACCTACAACGACACGTTCGGCCATCCGGCGGGCGACGCGTTGCTGATGCGCCTGGCGAGACGCCTGGAGACCGTGCTCGACGGCGCCGCCACGGCGTATCGCGTCGGCGGCGACGAGTTCTGCGTTCTTAGCACGGCCGAGGACCCGCATCCGCTGCCGCTGCTCGCCTCCGAGGCGCTCGCCGAGCAAGGGGAAGGCTTCACCGTCACGGCGTCTTACGGCTCGGTGCTGCTGCCCATCGAAGCGACCACGGCCACTGAGGCGCTGCGCGAGGCCGACCGACGGATGTACGCCCGCAAGAACTCAGACAGCCGTAGCTCGGCCGGCCGCCAGAGCGCCGACGTGCTGCTGCGGATCCTCTCCGAGCGAAGCCCCTCCCTCGGCGTCCACCTCGACGAGGTGACCGGGCTCTGCAATGCGGTCGCGGAGCGGCTCTGCATGCCAGATGCCGACCGCTCGCCGCTGCTGCAGGCAGCGTCGCTGCATGACGTCGGCAAGGCGGCGATCCCCGACGAGATCCTCAACAAGCCCGGTCCGCTCAACGACGAGGAGTGGGCGTTCATGCGCCGCCACACGCTCATCGGCGAGCGCATCCTGTCCGCGGCGCCCGCGCTGTCGCGCGCCGCCAAGCTCGTCCGCTGGAGTCACGAGCGCTTCGACGGCAGAGGCTATCCCGACAAGCTCGCGGGGAAGGCGATCCCGCTCGCCTCGCGGATCATCGCCGTCTGCGACGCCTACGACGCGATGGTGGCTGAGCGCCCTTACAAGGAGCCAACGGAGTCATGCGCAGCGCGCGAGGAGCTGCGCCGCTGCGCCGGCAGACAGTTCGATCCCGAGGTCGTTGAGGTCTTCTGCGCGGTGCTCGTGGAGCGCGAGGCGTCGACCCGGGAGCTGACCCATTAGGGCCGCCCCGGCCGCTCAGCCCTTGCCGGCGTAGTACTTCAAGTTGATGTCCGCGTACTTCGCCCACTCCTCAGGGAGCTGATCCTCGGCGAAGCAGGCGTCGACCGGGCAGGCCTCGACGCACGCGTCGCAGTCGATGCACTCCTCCGGGTCGATGTAGAGCATCTCGACGCTGTCGTAGTCGGGCTCGTCGGGCGTCGGGTGGATGCAGTCGACCGGGCAGACCTCGACGCACGAGTTGTCCTTGGTCCCGATGCAGGGCTCTGCGATCACGTAGGCCATGGTGGAGTCGTTCCTTCTTGGGTGCAGGTGCGGTGGGTCGATGGCGGATTGTAGGGCGAGACGCGATTTTCGCCCTCCGGTCACCGCAAGCGGCGACCTGCAGGCGACGTCACCCGGCGGCAGCCACCAGCTCTGGCCTGCGATCCGCCCACGGCCGCGCCGCTTCGAGCTGTGCGCCGAGCGCGAGCAGTGTGGCCTCGTCGGCGGGACGGCCGAAGAAGTGCACCCCGACAGGCAGACCGTCCTCGCCATGCGCGAACGGGAGCGAGATCGCCGGCTGGCCGGTGACATTCGCAATCGCGGCGAAGGGCGTGAACTCGCCGGAGCGCGCGAACGTCTCGGCCGGGTTGTCGTTGTCCCCGTTCAACTCGCCGATCGGCCGCGGGCGCAGCGCCAGCGATGGCGTGAGCACGACGTCGTACTCGCTCATCGCGACGATGAAGCCGCGCGCGAGCGCCTGCAGCTGCGCCTGCGCCGCGAGGAAGTGCGCCGAGCCGAGCTGGCTCGCGCGCTCCCACAGGTACCAGCTCAGCTTCTCCATGTCGGCGGCGGTCGGCTCGCGCCCGGCGATGGTCGCGGCGAAGACGATCGTCGATGCGACGGCCGGCCCGAAGGACGCCGAGAACAGCTCCATCACACCGGGGATCGCCCACGGCGCAGTCGGCAGCTCCTCGACCTCGTGGCCGAGCTCCTGCAGCAGCGCAACTGCGTCGCGCACGCCGCGCTCGGCGATCGGATCGACGCCGCCCTCACCGAGCGGTGGGGTCAGCGTGAAGCCGACGCGCAGGCGAGCTGGCTCGCGCGCAGCGGCGGCGGCAAAGGGCTCGGCCGGCAGCGGCGCCCACGTCGCATCGCCCAGCTCGTAGCCGGCAAGCAGGTCGAGCAGCTGCGCGGACTCGGCGACAGTGCGCGTCAGCACGCCGTCGGTCACGAGGAACGAGTCGCCGAGCGCCGGGGCAAGCGAGATGCGCCCGCGCGCCGGCTTGAGGCCGACGAGCCCGCAGCAGGCGGCGGGAATGCGTATCGAGCCGCCACCGTCGTTGCCGTGCGCGAGCGGGACCATGCCCGCCGCGACCGCAGCACCCGCGCCGCCGGACGAGCCGCCGGGCGTGCGCGAGAGGTCCCACGGGTTGCGCGTGGGACCGTTGCGGCGCGACTCGGTCGAGGGCAGGATCCCGTACTCCGGCAGCGCCGTCTTGCCGACGATCACGAAGCCGGCGGCGCGCAGGCGCCCGACGAAGGCGGCGTCGAAGGGCGCGACGAAGTCGCCGAACAGGTCCGTGCCGAACGTCAGCGGCATGCTCTCGACGGGCTGGTTGTCCTTGATCGCAATCGGGACGCCGGCGAACGGGCGCTCGTCGCCGGGCGTAATCGCGTCGGCGGTCGCGAGCGCCCCCTCGGGATCAACGTGCGTGAAGGCGTTGATCTGACCGTCGAGCGCCTCAATCCGCTCCAGCGAGGCGGAGACCAGCTCGCGGGCCGTGATCTCGCCGGAGCGTACGAGTGCGGCGAGCTCGCTCGCGGGGCGGAAGAGGAGGTCGTGCACGGTCGTGGCTCCTTGTCGGGGGCTAATCCTGGCTGCCTGGCCAATCCTACGGACTGGCGGGGGTGCGCGAGACCGGAGGCGCTCGTGCGAGCGGATCCTGCCAATCTGAGAGGTGGCCCGTCTACAACGCCTTCGCCCTCCGGGCGACGTCACCACTGGAGCACGCACATGAGCGCGACCGATACCGACGTGCAGTCCGGCCTCGAGGGCGTCGTCGCCTTCGCCACGGAGATCGCCGAGCCCGACCGTGCCGGCGGCGCGCTGCGCTATCGCGGCGTCGACATCGAGGAGCTGGTCGGCAAGGTCCCGTTCGAGCAGGTCTGGGGCCTGCTCGTCGACGGCACGTACTCGCCCGGCCTGCCACCGGCCGAGCCGTACCCGCTCACCGTCCGCTCCGGCGATCCACGCGTCGACGTGCAGAGCGCGCTGGCGATGCTCGCGCCCGAGTGGGGCTTCAAGCAGCTCATCGACATCGACGACGCGACCGCGCGCGACCAGCTCGCGCGGGCGTCGGTGATGGCGCTGTCGTTCGTCGCCCAGTCGGCACGCGGTGGAGGACAGCCGCCCGTCTCACAACACGACATCGACAAGGGCGACTCGATCCCCGAGCGCTTCCTGGTCCGCTGGCGCGGCGAGGCGAACCCAGACCACGCGAAGGCGATCGACGCCTACTGGATCAGCGCGGCCGAGCACGGCATGAACGCCTCGACGTTCACGGCGCGCGTCGTCGCCTCGACGGGCGCGGACGTGGCCGCGGCGCTGAGCGCGGCGGTCGGCGCGCTGTCCGGGCCGCTGCACGGCGGCGCGCCCTCGCGCGTGCTGAAGATGCTCGACGGGGTGGAGCGCTCGGGCAACGCGGAGCAGTGGGTGAAGGACGCACTCGATCGCGGCGAGCGGCTGATGGGCTTTGGCCACCGCGTCTACCGCGCCGAGGACCCGCGGGCCCGCGTGCTGCGCCGCACCGCGCGCGAGCTGGGGTCGCCACGCGTCGAGGTCGCGGAAGCGCTGGAGCAGGCGGCATTGGCCGAGCTGCAGGCGCGCAAGCCCGACCGCGTGCTGGCGACGAACGTCGAGTTCTGGTCCGCCGTCGTGCTCGACTACGCCGAGGTCCCACCGGAACTGTTCACGCCACTGTTCACCTGCGCGCGCACGGCCGGGTGGAGCGCGCACATCATGGAGCAGAAGCGCGAGGGGCGGTTGATCCGTCCGAGCGCGAAGTACGTTGGACCCGCGGCTCGGGCGCGCGAGGCGGTCTGAGGTTCGGCCGCGCCGCGAGCGGAGCGCCGACCACCGCGCTACCCGGCCCCTTAAAAGGGCTGAGGCCCGGTGGGGGAACCGAGCCTCAGCGGGGGTACATCAGGGGGAGATCAAAGCCTCCCCGATGCGGCGGACGGAACGCTCCTGAAACCCGGAGCGTCCCGCCACACGCGGAGCCCGAAGGCTCCTTACATCATGCCGCCCATGCCGCCCATGTCGGGCATGCCACCGCCACCGCCGCCATCCTTCTCCGGCACCTCGGCGACGATCGCCTCGGTCGTGAGGATGTTCTTGGCGATCGAAGCGGCGTTCTGGAGCGCGGAGCGCGTCACCATCGCCGGGTCGATCACGCCGGCCGCGACGAGATCGACGATCTCGCCCGTGGCGGCGTTGAGGCCCTGACCCTTCTTGGCCTTGCGGACGTCGTTGACGACGACCGAGCCCTCAAGCCCCGCGTTGTGCGAGATCTGACGGAGGGGCTCCTCGAGCGAGCGCAGGATGATCTTCGCGCCCGTCTTCTCGTCCTCGTCCTCGAACTCGTCGAGTCTGATCGCGTCAGCGGCCTGCAGCAGCGCAACGCCGCCGCCGGGCACGATGCCCTCCTCGAGGGCGGCGCGGGTGGCCTGGAGCGCGTCCTCGACGCGGTGCTTCTTCTCCTTCATCTCCGTCTCGGTGGCCGCGCCGACCTTCACGACGGCGACGCCGCCGGAGAGCTTGGCGAGGCGCTCCTGGAGCTTCTCGCGATCGAAGTCCGAGTCGGTGTTCTCGACCTCGGCCTTGATCTGCTTGATGCGGCCCTTGATCGCGTCACCCTCGCCGGAGCCGTCGATGATCGTCGTGTTGTCCTTCGCGACGACGACACGACGAGCGCGACCGAGCTGCGAGATCTGCGTGTTCTCGAGCTTGAGGCCCATCTCCTCGGTGATGACCTCGCCACCCGTCAGGATCGCGATGTCCTCGAGCATGCGCTTGCGGCGATCGCCGAAGCCCGGCGCCTTGACGGCAACGCCGGTGAAGGTGCCGCGCAGCTTGTTCACGACGAGCGTCGCGAGGGCCTCGCCCTCGACGTCCTCGGCGATGATCAGCAGCGGCTTGCCCGACTGGATGACGGCCTCGAGGACCGGCAGCACGTCGCGCACGGAACCGATCTTCTGGTTCGCGATGAGGATGTAGGGATCCTCGAGCACGGCCTCCATGCGGTCCTGGTCGGTGACCATGTAGGGCGAGATGTAGCCCTTGTCGAACTGCATGCCCTCGGTGAACTCGAGGTCCATGCCGAACGTCTGGCCCTCCTCGACGTTCACGACACCATCCTTGCCGACCTTGTCGATCGCGTCGGCGATGACGTCGCCGATCTCCTCGTCGCCGGCCGAGATCGTCGCGACGCGCGAGATCTGGTCCTTGCCGGAGATCTCCTTCGACTGTCTGCCGATCGAGGCGACGACCTGCTCGACCGCCTTCTCGATGCCGCGCTTGAGCGCGAGCGGGTTCGCACCCGCGGCAACGTTCTTGAGACCCGTGCGGACGATCGCCTGAGCGAGCACCGTCGCGGTCGTCGTGCCGTCGCCGGCGACGTCGTTGGTCGCCGTGGCGACCTCGCGGACGAGCTGCGCGCCCTGGTTCTGGAAGACGTCCTCGACCTCGATCTCACGAGCGATCGTGACGCCGTCGTTCGTGATCGTCGGGGCGCCGAACTTCTTGTCGAGGACGACGTAGCGGCCCTTCGGACCGAGCGTCACCTTGACGGCGTTGGCGACAGCGTCGACGCCGGCCTCGAGGGCCTTACGCGCCTCCGAGTCGTACTTGAGCTCCTTGTGTGCCATGTAAGTTCGTTCTCCCTGGGTCCGCTAGGACGTGACGATGGCGAGCACGTCGGACTCGCGCAGGACCAGCAGGTCCTCGCCGTCGACCTTGATCTCGGTGCCGCCGTACTTGCTGTAGAGGACCTCGTCGCCCTTGCTGACGTCGAGCGGGACGCGCTTGTCGCCGTCCTCATCCCACTTGCCATCGCCTACCGCGATGACCTTGCCCTTCTGGGGCTTCTCCTTGGCCGTGTCGGGGAGCACGAGACCGCTTGCAGTGGTCTCCTCCTCCTCGATAGCCCGCACGATCACACGATCGCCGAGGGGCTTAAGCTTCATCTGTTGCAACCTCCGCTGAGACGGTTGGGGTCACTGGTTTTGGCACTCACCCCATGCGAGTGCCAACTGATTTGCACTATAGCCAACCGTTGGCACTCTCGGGAAGGGAGTGCCAACGAAGGTTGGAGAACTCTCAGTTCTGCGCGCCGCCGATGCCGTGCATCCGATCGCGGATCGGATTGCTCGGCTCGACGATCTGCGAGAAGCGCACGACCGTGACGACGTCGTCGAGATCGACCGGACGGTCGTAGATCTGCTGCAGGAAGCTCATCAGGTCCTCGACGCGGCGGAACTCGGGGTTGTCGTGCTCGATGTCGCGCGGGCTCAGCTCGCGCATGCTCTTCACTTCGACCGAGTCGATGACGGCCTGGAAGATCCGTTCGCGCGGCGAGTACTGGTAGCCGATCGTCACGAGCACGCAGTCGTTCTTGCGGTACTTGTGCGACTTGTCGCCAAGGCGGATCGTGGCGGTCTTGCGGCCCTTGCGGAGCTGGTCCGCGAAGACCGCCGAGTAGAAGTTCAGGACGCGCACGACGGGGCGGAGCCTACCGGTCCGGCACGATGGCCGACAACGCCCGCTCCGCCATTTCGCGCTCGCCGTCGTAGCTGAGCGCCTCGATCGCCTCTGCCAGCGGCATCCAGCGGGCCTCCTCGACCTCATCATCGTGGTCCTCGAGCGAGCCGGCGCGGTAGGAGAAGAGGTAGAACGTCACGCGCTTGAAAATGCGCTTGCCGCTGCGCTGGTAGAAGTAGCGCACGTCGCCGAGCTTCTCGACCATCTCGGCCTCGACGCCCGTCTCCTCGCGCACCTCGCGCAGCGCCGTCTGGTCGGGCGTCTCGCCCGGGTCGACGTGGCCCTTCGGCAGCGCGAGCACCTTCTGGCCCTGCGCGCCGCGCCGCGTCGGCACGATCACGATCGCCTCGTCGCCTCTAACGACGACGCCGCCGGCAGAGCGCTCCTGCTCGTCGCCGCGGCGGCCGCCGCGCACTTGCTTGCGCGGCTTGGCGCCTCTTCTAGAAGACATAGCGCTCGAGCGCAGACGGATCGTGGACCGTCAGCTTCCCGCGACCCTGCTCGATCACGCCGGCACGCTCGAGTACCGCCAGGAAACGGCTCGCCGATTCGCGCGAGGAGCCGGCCAGCTTCGCGACGTCGGCCTGCGTCGCGACGACGAGCACCTCGCGTTCGCCGGCGCCCTCCTCCTGGGCCTCTGCGACGAGCTGCGTCAGGACCGTCGCGACGCGGCTCTGGACCGTCTGGAACGACTGGCTCGCGATCCGCGCGTTGGCCGCGCGCAGGCGGCGGCCGAGCGAGACGACGACGCCGACCGCGATCCCGGGGTGCTCGCGCATCAGGCGGCGCATGTCGGCGCCGAGGATCGCGACCGCCTCGACCGCGTCGAGCGTCTCGATCGTCGCCGAGCGGTTCTCGTCCTCGAACATCGCCAGCTCACCGAAGATGTCGCCCGGACCGAAGTTCGCGAGCGTGATCGTGCGGCCGTCGGCGTGCTCGCGGATCGCGCGCGCGTGTCCGGTGCGCACGACGTAGCAGGTGTCGCTCTGGTCGCCCTCGCGGAAGACGACCTGCCCCGGCTCGTACCCGCGCGGCACGGCGACCTCGGCGACGTGCGCAAGCTCCTCCGGCCCGAGCGCCTCGAACGTCGGAACGCGCGCGAGCAGCGAGATCGTGTCCTCCATGCTCGTCGCGGCCACACGTCGTATGTATCAGACCGCGGTGTCCTGGCGAGCGAGCCAGGTCCGTGAACCCCCTGCTCAGGCGGGTCTCAGGCGGTGTCGAGCGTATGCTCGCGGCGACGGCGTCGAGCGACGACGGCAAGCGGCCAGGCGAGCGCCGCCAGCAGTGCGGCAGGAAGCAATGCGGCAGCGGCGATCACGACCACGCCGGCCGCGACCTCCAGCACGCGCAGAGCGTCGCGAGCTGCGTCGCCGAGCGTGAAGGAGCCATCGTCCGTCGCGGCGCCGGGAATCGCCCCGCCGCCGGCGTCGCTGTGGACCGCGACGCTCACACGGCTGTAGTCGACGCGGCGGTCGAGCGCGCGCTGCGCCCGCTCGGCCTGCGCGATCGTGTGCTCAAGCGCGTCGAGGCGGGCACGCAGCCGCAGCGTCTCGTCCTCCGCGTCCGCGTTGGCGAGCGCGCGCACGACGCCGGCACGCTCGGCCCGCGCGTTCGCGAGCCGGCGGCGAACGGACACGTACGCCTGGTTGACGTCGACCGTGTCGTCGGTGCGTGCAAGGACGTGCGCATCAGGCAGGTGCGAGAGCGCGGCGAGCGCCGGCTGCAGGCGCGCAGCGGGGATCCGCAGCTCGAACTGCGCCTGACCGCCGGCTGCGCCGCTCTGGACACTCGACTGATCGACGATCGCGTCGTAGCGCGCGACCACGCCGAGCACGCTCTGCGCGACGTCGTCGACGCGGTCGGCGTCGGTGCCGAGCTCGATGCTGGCGGTGCGCTCGATCTTGCGGGCGGCGTCGCGTCCCGCGGCGGCGTCTGTGAGCGATCCGGCCTGCGGCGCGGGCGCAGCCTCGTCCGCGGCTGCGCGCTCCGGCGCCGCCTGCTCCTGCACGGCGCCGCTCGTCCCCTTCGCAGCGTCGCCGGACAGCGCGGGGACGCCAGTGGGGAGCCGCTGCGTGTCGCCTCCAGAGCCCAGCGCTACGACGAGCGCGACGAGGCCGACGGCGAGCGCAGTCGCGGCGGCGGGCAGGAAAGGACGGTGGAGCAGTGCCTGCCACCGACGCGGCCGCTTTGCGGCACGGGCGCGCGGATCTGCGCCGCCGCGTCGCGGCGTGGCGAATCTGGCCGCGACGCACGCGTCGAGCTCGGCGGCGAACGTCGGCGACGGCTGCGGGCGCTCGGCGACGAGCAGCGCGCCCAGCTCGGCGATCTCCTCCGGCGTCGGGTCGTCCCAGCGGTCCTCAGGCGGCGTCATGACAGGCCTTCCTCAGCTTCGCGATCGTGCGGTGCAGGAGCGTGCCGGCGTTCGACTCGCTGATGCCGAGGACGCGGGCGATCTCGGCGTTCGTCAGGCCGGCATGGAACTTCAGTGCCACCAGCTCGCGCTCGCGCGGGGCGAGTGCATCGAGCGCGGCGCGGACGACGGTGCGGCGCACCGTGCCGTCGGCGTGGTCGTCGGAGGCGAAGGCGTCGGCGGCAGCGGCGTCCTCGGGATCGACGGCGAGCGTCGCGTGGCGCTTGCGGCGACGCAGCTCGTCAAGCGCGGCGTTGCGCGCGATCCCGAACAGCCACGCGCGCTCGTCACCGCGCGCGCGGTCGAACGAGCGGCGACGGCGGTAGGCGCGCTCGAACGCAAGTGCGGTCACGTCTTCGGCGGTTGCGGCGTCGCGCAGCAGCGTCGCGACATAGGCGTAGACGTCGTCGCGGCTGGAGCGGTAGAGCGCCTCGAAGCGCTCCCAGCTGCCTTCGAGCGCGGTCGGCGACGTCGCGGTCATCGTGGCGTTCACATCCCTACTACGTCGCTGCGCGCGATCCATCACACGCGGATCCGCGGGCGCGCGCCTATGCCACGGCGCGGGCGCCGAACAGCCGCGGATCGTTCGTGATGATCCCGGTGACGCCGAGCGCTTCGAGCGCGCGGATGCGGGGCGCCTCGTCGACGGTCCAGACGTACAGCTCGCCGCGCGCGCTGTGCACGGCGTCCACGAGCCGCTGCGTGACGAGTCGCCAGTGCACCATCAGCGCGTCGCATCTGCCGGCGCGCAGCTCGGCGGCGGCGCGGCCGGGCAGTATCCGTCGCGCGATGAGGATCGCCGCGAGCGCCGGCGCGAGGTAGAGCTTCGACTGCGTGTAGTCCCTCCGCGCGCGCGGGACCGACCAGCCGAGCCGCAGTGCCGGCTCGAGCGCGCGAATGCGCGCAAGGCTCTGTGGATAGGTGGAGGAGACGAGCGAGCGCTCGACGAGGCCGTGCTCACGCAGCGCTGTGACGACGCGCTCCTCGTAGCCGGGGATCTTCAGATCGACGTCGAATTCGAGCGGCGCGAACGCGGGCGAGGCGAGGTGCGCGAGACCCTCGGCGAGCGTGAGCGCTGTGCGGGATTGCGCGTCGCCGTAGTCGTGCGCCAGCAGCAGCTCGCCGCCAGCGGTGTCGGGCCGGCCGTCGGCTCCAAGCGCCGGCAGCACGTCGAACTCGATCATGTCGACGCCGTGCGAGAGCGCCGCGTCGAAGCTCTCGCGTGTGTTGCCGGGCTCGATCAGGTCGGCCCCCTTGTGGCCGACGCGGCGCAGCGCTGCCGCCCGTGGTCTCAGCGTTGGCATCCGGGGCACCAGAAGGTCGTGCGGTTGTCGTCGCCCTGGCCGCGCGCCTCGATGCGCGTACCGCAGCGCGGGCAGGGGCGGCCGGCTCGGTCGTAGACGTGGCGGTCGGTGCCGTGCCGGCTTGGCGACTCCGCTGCCGCGAGCATACGCGGGCGCGCGTCCGCGATCACCGCGAGCGCCGCTTTATCGGAGACGTCGCGCACGCGGCGCCACGGATCGATCGACGCTCCCCAGCAGCCCTCCGCCTTCCAGATGTTGCCGAGCCCGGCGACGATCCGCTGGTCGAGCAGCGCGTCGCCGATCCCGCGGGTGGGGTCGTCGGCGCGCAGGCGCTTGAGGAAGCCGACAGCGTCGAAGGCCGGCCCGGCGAGCACGTCGGGGCCGAGCGCGGCGAGCCGCTGGTCGAAGCGCGTGCGGCCCTCGGTCATCAGCTCCAGCACGGGTCCGTCGAACTCGACCACCTCATGGCCGCGGGCGCGCAGCACCAGCCAGGCGCGGCGCGGCGCGCGGCGCCAGCGTGCGCCGTGGCGGTAGACGGCCCACGCGCCGGTCATGCGCAGATGCGAGTGCAGCACGAGGTCGCCTTCGAAGCGCAGGAAGAGGTGCTTGCCGTGCGTGTCGACCTTCGTCACCGCGCGGCCGCGCAGGCGCTCGGGCCAGCGGTCGCGCGCGTGGCGCGGCTGTGGCGCCAGGATCTCGTCTGGCACCGTGCCTTCCAGCACCGGCCGGATGCGGTTCGCCGCTCGCAGGATCGTGTCGCCCTCGGGCATGGCTCAAGGGTAGGGCGCCCCAGGATGCAGTGTGTGACCTTCCCGCGCGGGGTGCGGTCAGGCGGCGGGCTGGACCGGCACGTCGGCCGGCAGGGGCATCTCCTGCGGTGACGCGCCCGTGCTGTCGTCCCAGTCGACGTAGGCGACGCCGTCGCGACCCGTGTGGTCGGTCGCACCGCCCAGCGCCAGCAGCACGACGCGCTGCGGACGGCGGTTGACGAGCTGGCGCCGGACGTTCGGCGCGACCCGCGCGAGCGCGCCTTGACGCAGCACGTGCTCCTCGCCCTCAACGTACAGCGAGAGCTCGCCGTCGAGCACGAGGTAGACCTCCTCCTGATGCTCGTGGCGGTGGATGCGGCCGCGCTGGCCGGGCTGCAGCAGCAGCAGGTTGAGCCCGAACGTCGAGACGCCGAGCTCGCGGCGCAGCGCCTGGAAGCGCTCGCCCGAGTCGAGGTCGATCTGCGTGAAGCTGACGCCGTCCTCCATCGCCCGGCGATCCTATCTCGCCGCTCCGCCGGAGCACTGCACATCTGCGACTCCCATGGAGTCGAAAAGATGCAGTGCTCCGGCTGCACGTCAGGCGCTGAGGGTGAGCCGGCGCGGACCCGCGCGGAAGCCGACCTCGGCGAGCGCGGCCTCCCACGGCGTGCCCATGACGGACTCGCCGTCGACCTTCTCCAATGCGATGCGTCTGATGCGGCCGGCACGAGCGTGGTCGGCGAGGGCTTCGAGTGCGGCGGGGATGCGCGCGTCGTCGGGGGCGACGAGCGACTGCAGCGCTCTGCCGCCGCGCTCGAGGTAGAGGACCGGCTCGGAGCCGGCGAGCACGACGAGCGCGCCGGGGGTGCGGGACGGGCGGCGGCCCGCACCAGCGGACTCGCCGTCGCGCTTAGGCCATGGCAGCGCCGCACCGTACGGCTGCGCCGGGTCGGTCGCGGCGAGCACGAGCGGCGGCGCCTCCTCGGGCGCCTTTTGCGCGCGCAGCCGCTCGACCGCGCCGGGCAGCGCGAACTGCGCGCCGCCGAGCCCCTCGACGAAGTAGCCGCGACGGGCGACGCCGAGCGTCTCCAGCTGCGACAGCTCAGGATAGATCGCGGAGAAGCCGCCGGGGACGCCCTCGGCGAGCACCAGCTCGCGGGTCAGGATGCCGTAGCGCTCCAGCAGCAGCTCGGCGAGCACGCGACGGCGCGCGCTCGGATCGACCGGCTGGGCGGGGACCTCGAAAAGCCGCTCGGTCAGCGACCAGCGGCCCTGCACCTGCGCCTGGGCGCCACCGCGGCGGGAAGAGAAGCGACGGCCGGCGCGGCCGGCGGTGCGAGACGCCGCTCGCTGGGCGCGCGCGAGCGTCAGGCGCGGCGCGCGCAGCGGCGCGAACGCGTCGTTCGTCACCGCGCCGGCCCACGCGAGGTCCCACAACGCCTCCTGCAGCTCCTCGGGTGGGAGGTCGACGTCGATCAGCAGGTCGGTGAAGAAGCACGACCCGGCCGCGAGCCGCTCGCGCACCGCCTCGTGCGACGGCTCGCTCGGCACGTCACCTCTCAGGGGCGGCGGCCCGATCAGGCCGGCGTCCTCGCGGAAGTACAGGGCCACGCGACCGTTCGTGCGCCCGAGCGCGCCGGCGCCGACCCATACCAGCTCGCCGCTCGCGCACAGCGCGTCCATCCAGGTGGCGCTGTACGCGCCGACGCGGCGCGGCAGCACCTCGCGCTCCCACGTCTCGGGCGTCAGCGCGAGGCCCTGGAGCGGGACGAGCTGCTCGCGCAGGCGGTCCACGCCCGCGCCCCCGGCCGGATGCTTGTCGACGCCCTGCCAGCTCGGCAGGAAGGCCGCGAGCGCGCGCTGGTCAGCCGGCTCGATCTCCTTGCGCAGGACCGCGAGCGAGGCGCGGCGCAGGCGGCGCAGAACGTCGGCGTCGCACCACTCGCGCCCGCTGCCGCCCGGCCGCAGCTCGCCGCGCACGAGCTCGCCGGCGCGCTCCAGCTCGGTCAACGCGGGCGCGGGGTCCAGCCCGAAGCGCTCGCGCGGCTCGCTCGTCTGGAACGGGCCGTGCGTCTGCGCGTAGCGGCGGATCAGCTTGACGAGCGCGTCCGGCACGTCGGCGAGGAAGGCCTCCGGAAGGCCGCCCGGAGGCACCACGCCCAGGGCATCGCGATAGAGGCCCGCGTCCGCCGCGTCGACCCAGCGCAGCTCGCCGCCGATCCGCAGCAGGAGGGCTCGACGCTCGCGCTCCAGCTCGGCCAGCAGCACGTCGACGTCGATCCCGGCGTGTACGCGCTGCGCGGCCTCCGCGCTCGTCAGATCCCCCACCCGCCGCAGCACGTCGTGCAGCTCGTCGCGCGTGGCCGCGCGCGTGCGGTCGGAGCGGTGCTGGAGGTCGTCCTCCACCTGCTCCAGCGCGTCGGCGTCGATCAGGTCGCGCAGCTCCTCCTGGCCGAGCAGCTCCCGCAGCAGGTCGCGGTCGAGCGAGAGGGCGGCCGCGCGGCGCTCGGCGTTCGGCGTGTCGCCCTCGTACATGTACGTCGCGACGTAGTCGAACAGCAGCGAGGAGGCGAACGGCGAGGCGGTCGGCGTCTCGACCTCGACGACGGAGATCTCGCGGCGGTGCAGCTGGGTGAGGAGGTCGCGCAGGCCCGGCAGGTCGAGCACGTCGCGCAGGCACTCGCGGTAGGTCTCCAAGATGATCGGGAACTCGCCGTAGCGCTTGGCGACCTCCAGCAGCGTCTGGGACTTCAGCCGCTGCTGCCACAGCGGGGTTCGTTTGCCCGGATACGCACGAGGGATCAGCAACGAGCGGCCGGCGTTCTCGCGGAAGCGCGCTCCGAACAGTGCGCTGCCGCTCAGCTCCGCGACGACCATGTCCTCCAGCTCGTCCGGCTCGATCAGCGCGATGTCCGCGCCGGGCGCCTCGTCGGCATCGGGCAGGTGGACGATGATCCCGTCGTCGGACCAGATCGCGTCTGCCTCGAGGCCGAGCTGGTCGCGGATGCGAGCGGACAGCGCGAGGCCCCAGGCAGCGTGGATGCGCCCGCCGTACGGGCTGAGGACGCACAGCCGCCAGTCGCCGATCTCGTCGCGGAAGCGCTCGATCACGATCGTCTTGTCGGACGGGATCACGCGCGTCGCCTGCTGCTGCTCGCGCAGAAAGTCGAGCAGGTTGCGCGCGGCGAGATCGTCGAGGTCGTAGTCGGCGGCGAGCGTCTCGGCCGATTGGTCGACGGCCCAGCGCGAGAATCTGCCGATCGCCTCGCCGAGCTCCTTCGGGCGGCCGACGGAGTCGCCCTTCCAGAACGGGATCGCGCCCGGCGCGCCCGGCGCAGGCGTGACTACGACGCGGTCGCGGCCGATCTCCTCGATCCGCCAGCTTGAGGCGCCCAACAGGAACGTCTGGCCGGGGCGCGCCTCGTAGACCATCTCCTCGTCGAGCTCGCCGACGCGGCGGCCGTCGGGCAGCGTGACCATGAAGAGGCCGCGGTCGGGGATCGTGCCGGCGTTCGTGACGGCGAGCGCTCGGGCGCCTCTGCGCGGGCGGATCGTGCCGGCGACGCGGTCCCACACGATGCGCGGGCGCAGCTCGGCGAACTCGGATGACGGGTAGCGACCATCGAGCATGTCGAGCACGTTCTCGAGCTGGGTCCGCGACAGCTCGGCGTAGGTGTAGGTGCGCGTGACGAGCGCGTGGAGGTCGTCGACGTTGATCGGCTCATCGTCTGTGGTCGCCGCCGCGATCGCGACGATCTGCTGGGCGAGCACGTCGAGCGGGTTGCGCGGGACGACGGTCGGCTCGATCGCGCCGTCGCGCATGCGTCTCGCGACGACCGCGCACTCCAACAGGTCGGCGCGGAACTTCGGGAAGATGCGGCCCTTGCTCGTGTCGCCGACGTTGTGGCCGGCGCGGCCGATGCGCTGGAGGCCGGCGGCGACCGACTTCGGCGACTCGACCTGGAGCACGAGGTCGACCGCACCCATGTCGATCCCCAGCTCCAAGCTGGAGGTCGCGACGATGCATGGGATCTCGCCCGCCTTCAGCAGCTCCTCGACGACAAGCCGCTCCTCACGCGCGAGCGAGCCGTGGTGGGCACGGGCGATCTCGACCGGCGGGCCGGACTCGCCGGCCGCGCCGTCGCCCTCGTCCGCAGCCGCCGCCTCGTCCCGCGGCTCGTTCGCGAGCTCGTTCAGCCGCAGCGCGATCCGCTCGGCGGAGCGGCGGTTGTTGACGAACAGGATCGTCGAGCGGTGCTGCTGGATCAGCTTCAGCAGCTCGGGATAGATCGCCGGCCAGATCGAGCGGCGCGTCGCCTCGGTGCCGCCGTTGAGCGGGTCGAGGTCCGGCGCGGGAGTGGCATCCGGCTCGACCATCGACTCGACCGGCACGTGGATCTTCAGGTCGAGCGGCTTGCGCACGCCCGTGTCGACGATGCGGCATCTGCGCCGCGGGCCGACCATGAAGCGCCCGACCTCCTCCAGCGGGTTCTGCGTCGCCGACAGGCCGATCCGCTGCACCTCGCGCCCGCCGTTCTGCTCCTGCGCGAGCGCGTCGAGCCGCTCCAGCGTCAGTGCGAGATGCGCACCGCGCTTCGTGCCGGCGACGGCGTGGATCTCGTCGACGATCGCCCACTCCGCCCCGCGCAGGATCTCCCGCGCTCTGCTCGTCAGCATCAGGTAGAGCGACTCGGGTGTCGTGATGAGCACGTCGGGCGGCTCCCGCAGCATCTGCGCACGCTCTCTCTGCGACGTGTCGCCCGTGCGGATCGCGACGCGCAGGTCGGCGCCGATGCCTTGGAGCGGCGCACGCAGGTTGCGCTCGATGTCGTACGAGAGGGCTTTCAACGGGGAGACGTAGACGAGGCGCGTGCGGCGAGTGGTGACGTCGCCCGCAGGCGGCCGGTTCCGGTCGCCGGAGGGCGAAAGCCCGTTCTTGTCGGCGGCCAGTCGATCCAACGCCCACAGGAACGCCGCCAGCGTCTTGCCCGACCCGGTCGGCGCCGAGATCAGCACGTGCTCGCCGGTCGCGATCGCCGGCCACGCCTGCGCCTGCGCCTCCGTCGGCGCGTCGAACGCGCGCATGAACCACTCACGCGTGCGCGGAGCGAACGCGTCGAGCGGCGAGGAAGCGGTGGAGGACGGCGCCATCGGCTCACCCGAGCCTAGCGCCGAAGTGGCGGAATCCCCGCAGTCTTGAGGTTGAATCGTTGCAGAGTATGGTTGTACGGGTGAAGACGACCGTAGATATTGCTGAGGCCATGTTGAGAGAGGCCAAGCTGATCGCCGCACGAGAGGGCACCACCCTCAGGGCACTGGTCGAAGAGGGCCTTCGGCACGTGATCGACAAGCGGGCCGAGGAGACGACTGGGTTCAGACTCAGAGACTGCAGCTACGGCAGCGGTGGTGGCATGCCGGGCATCGATATCAACGACTGGATGTCGATGAAGCACCTCACCCGAGGCGCCGGTTCGTGATCGCTCTCGACTCGAACCTCCTCATCTACGCGCACCGACGGGACAACGAGGCGTATTCGACCGCGCGTGCCCAGCTCGAGGAGCTCGCAACCGGCCGCGCGTTGTGGGCGATCCCCTATCCGTGCGTCCACGAGTTCATCCGCAACGTCACCGACCCGCGCATCTATGCCAACCCCACGCCGCTCGACGTCGCGCTCGGGCAGGTGATGACGTGGCAGAGCGCTCCGCGCGTTCGACTGATCGGCGAGGGATCGCGTCACATCGACCTACTCGGCGACATCGCGCGCGCAGGACGAGTTCGGGGCGCCGCGATCCACGACGCGCGCATCGCAGCCATCTGCGTCGAGCACGGCGTACGCGAGCTGTGGACAGCCGATCGCGACTTCAGCCGCTTCCCCATGCTCAAGACGCGCAACCCGCTCGTCGGCTGACAGCGGGACGCGCGGGTTGCGCTCGACGTCGTAGGAGAGCGCCTTCAGCGAGTCGGCGCGAACGTCAGGTGCGCGCTCTTGTGCGCCAGCACGAGGTTGCCCTCGCCGTCGAACGCGGCGGCGAGCACGAGCGGCAGAGCGGCGCGCAGCATCGCGGCAGGATCCGCGGGGTCAGGGCGCGGGGGCACCGAGCCCTGCCAGCTCGCGGGCCCGCGTAAACACCGCGTCGATCATCGGCTCCGTCAGTCGGCCGGTGAACGTGTTCTGCTGGCTCGGGTGGTAGCAGCCGAGCAGCGTCAGCTGGGCGGTCGGGGCCGGCGGCAACTCGACGCTGTGGCCGAAGCGGGGCTTGGGCTTCGGGACCGGCTCGCCGAGCGCGGCCAGCGCGCGCAAGGCAGCGTCCCAGGCAAAGCCGCCAAGGCACACCACGACACGCACCTCGCTCAGCAGCTCCAGCTCGCGGACCAGGTACGGGAAGCAGTTGTCGCGCTCGGCCGGCAGCGGCTTGTTCGCCGGTGGCGCGCAGCGGACCGCCGCGGTGACGTAGGCGCCGCGCAGCTCCAGGCCATCGTCGCGCGAGCGCGACTCAGGCTGATTCGCGAGCCCGCAGCGCCACATCGAGGCGAACAGCCAGTCCCCCGAGCGATCGCCGGTGAAGACGCGACCGGTGCGGTTGCCGCCGTGCGCAGCGGGCGCCAACCCCAGCACGAGAATCCGCGCGGTCGGATCGCCGAAGCCGGTGATCGGCCGGCCCCAGTACGTCTCGTCCGCGTAGGCGGCGCGCTTCTCGACCGCGACCCGCTCGCGCCAGTCGACGAGCCGCGGGCAGCGGCGGCAGGCGACGACCTCGGCATCGAGCGCGGCGAGACCGACCGGGGCGCTCGGTGAGCCGGCGATGGTGGGCTCCGCGTCGCGGGAGCGAGAGGGGCCGGCGGACACGCGCCGGAGCGTACGCCTACGCAGCAGGCGCGAGCGGCGGCGGCTCGATCCCGAGCAGGCCGAACGCGAAGCGCTCGATCACCGGCTGCAGGTCGGCCGAGTGTTCCGGCTCTCTGAGGCGCAGCTGCCGCGAGACCAGTTCGGCGATCGCGCCGACGATCGCGAACGCGTCGACCGGGCTCTTGAAGCGCGGCATGACGCCCTCCTGCGCGTGCGTCTCGTTCTCGCGAAAGAGCACCTGTGCGAAGCTCGCGACGATCTCGTCGCGGCGGCGCATCGCGGCGGGGCCGGCGCCGATGATCTCGACGAGCAGCGTCTGCGCCTGGTACGGGTACTCGTCGATCACGACGAGGAACTCCCGCATCCCCTCGCGCATCCGCGCGACCGGGTCCTCGCCCGCCTCGGCGACGGCGCCGAGGATGCGCGTCAGCAACAGCTGATTGGCGGCGTCGAACAGCGCGAGGATGCACTCCTCCTTGTTGGCGAAGTGCTCGTAGAACGTCGCCTTCGACATGCCGGCGGCGCGGCTGATCGATTCGGCGCTCGCGTCGGCGTAGCCGGTCGTCGCGAAGACGGAGGCGGCCGCCTCGAACAAGCGCTCGCGCTGCTGCGCGAGGCGTACCTCGAGCGGCGGGGCGTGACGGCCGCGCGGGACCGTCGGCCGGGTGGGGGTGCGATCCTGGCTGGCCATTACGCGATCGATCCTGAGTGTAACCCCGTCACAGTGAATCCGCCGTCTGGCGCACTCGGAGTGGACGCAAAGGTCGATCGGCGCGAAGCCGCGGCCGCCCGGGGCGCGCCGATGGCGCGACCCCGCTAACGCCAGCGTGCGCCGCGGCGATGCTTGCGGCGGCGCCCAGGATGTGGCCGCAAGCCGCTCGGCACGCAGCGGTCGGCGGCCGCCTCGGCCCGTTCCGCTGCCGCGAAGGCGACGTGCAGCACGCCGTCGACGCACACCTCGCGCCATCGCTGGTCGGGTCTTCTGGGGGCGCTACGGCGAACGCGCATAGCCGAGTCTTGCCCGCAGATGACCCCGTCGTCACCTGCGAGGTCCGTAAGTGCACAGCTTCCGCGCACGTTCCTCGTGCGCGCGGACGTGCCTGTTTGCTATCCGAGCGCGCGCCCGTACTGGCGCTCGTAGTACTCGCGGTAGTCGCCGGAGCGGATCGGCTCCCACCACCACGTGTTATCGCGGTACCAGGCGACCGTCTGGTCGAGCCCCTCGGCGAAGTGCACCTGCGCCTGCCAGCCCAGGGCTCTCAGCTTCTCGGAAGCGAGCGAGTAGCGGCGGTCGTGGCCGGGGCGATCGATGACGTACTCGATCAGCGAATCGTCGTTGCCGGTCAGCTCCACGATGCGATTCACGACCTCGAGGTTCGGGCACTCGTCGGGGCCGCCGACGTTGTAGACCTCGCCAGCCGGGCCGTGCTCCAGCGCGTGTCCGATCCCGCGGCCGAAGTCCTCGACGTAGAGCCAGTTGCGCACCTGCATGCCGTCGCCGTAGACGGGCAGCTTGTCGCCATGCAGCGCGTTGAGCACCATCAGCGGGATCAGCTTCTCGGGGTACTGGTACGGCCCGTAGTTGTTCGAGCCGCGGCAGATCAGCGTCTCCAGCCCGAACGTGTGGAAGTAGGAGAGGACGAGCAGGTCGGCACCCGTCTTCGTCGCGGAGTACGGCGAAGAGGGCTGCAGCGGAGACTCCTCCGTGAACGAGCCCTCGTCGATCGAGCCGTAGACCTCGTCGGTCGAGACCTGCAGGAAGCGCACGCCGGCTGTGCGTGCCGCCTCCAGCAGCACGTAGGTGCCGATCGCGTTCGTGCGCAGGAACGCGTCGGGGTCGGCGATCGAGCGGTCGACGTGCGTCTCGGCCGCAAAGTTGACGACCGCGTCGACGCCCTCGATCGCGTCGGCGACGGCGTCGGGATCCTCGATCGCCCCGTGCACGAAGCGCACCTGGTCGAGCGTGTCGTGCAGGTTCTCCTTGCGCCCGGCGTACGTGAGCTTGTCGAGCACGACGACCTCGTCGCCGTGGTCACGGACGCGCAGGCGGACGAAGTTCGAGCCGATGAAGCCCGCTCCGCCGCAGACGAGCAGCTTCATGCGTGGACCCCCCGTTGGGCGAGATAGGTGGTGAGCCCCTCCTGCCATGGCGGCAGCAGGGGTGCGTCGTCGCGCTCGCTCGCGAGCGCGCTGAAGGCGGGTCGCGGCGCCGGGCGCGGCATGTCGGCGGTCGTGCAAGGGAGCACGCGGCACGAGATCCCGGCCTGCCGGAACGTCTCGACCGCGAGGTCGTGCCACGAGCACTGGCCGGCGCCGGCCACGTGGAAGATCCCCTGTGCGTCGTCGTCGTGCGCGAGCGCGAGCAGCGCGGGCGCGAGGTGCGCCGTCGCGGTGGGGCAGCCGATCTGGTCGTCGACGACGGTCACCTCGTCGCGCTCCTCGCCGAGTGCGAGCATCGTCGCGACGAAGTTGCGTCCGCCAACGCCGAACAGCCAGGAAGAGCGGACGATCGCGTGCGAGCCGCCGGCCTCGACGACGGCTGCCTCGCCGGCGAGCTTCGACGCGCCGTAGACGGTGTGCGGTGCGGGCATGTCGGACTCGATGTAGGCGCCCTCGTCCGGCGAGCGAGCGCCTTCGAAGACGTAGTCGGTCGAGACGTGCACGAGCCGCGCGCCGACGTGGGCCGCCGCGTTCGCGACGTGGTCGGCACCGACCGCGTTGATCTCATCGGCGCCGTCCGGGTCGGACTCGGCGCCGTCGACGTCGGTCCAGGCGGCGCAGTTGATGACGGCGTCGACGTGCTCGTCCGACATCGCGGCGGCGACTGCGCGCTCGTCCGTGATGTCGAGGTCGGCGCGAGCGAGCGCGAGCACGTCGTCGCCGTTCGCCTCGGCGGCGGCAACGACGTCCTGGCCGAGCATTCCCCCGGCCCCCGTTACGAGGATCCGCATCCCTACAGAATGCCGATTTCGCTGTTATCGCCGACCATGAAGCGGTAGGCGCGCGGCTGGCGGTCGTCGCGGCGGATCGCGACGTTGCGGCCCAGCAGCGAGGACTCGATGCGGCCATCAAGCCCGCAGACGGAGGAACCAGCGAGCAGGATCGAGTGCTCGATCTCGGCGCGCTCGATTGAGCAGCCTTCGGCGATCGCCGTGTACGGCCCCACGTAGCAGTCGGTCAGCGTCGCGCCGGAGCCGATGATCGCCGGCCCACGCACGGTCGAGCGGATCAGGCGTGCTCCGGCTTCGACGATCACGCGTCCCTCGACCTGCGACTCGACGAGCTCGCCGTCGATCCGCTGCTCGACGTTCTCGAGGATCAGCCGGTTCGCCTCGAGCATGTCCTCGAGTCTGCCGGTGTCCTTCCACCAGCCGGTGACGATATGCGGTTCGACGCGGCGACCCTCGTCGACCAGGTGCTGGATCGCGTCGGTGATCTCCAGCTCGCCGCGAGCGGATGGTTCGATCGCCCGAGCGGCGTCGTGGATCTGCGGCGTGAACATGTAGACGCCGACGAGCGCGAGGTCGGTCGCCGGCTCCTTCGGCTTCTCGACGAGGCGCTTGACGGTGTTGCTGCCGTTCAGCTCGGCGACGCCGTAGTTCTCCGGGTCGGGCACCGGCGTGAGCAGGATCAGCGCTTCGGGCTCGTTGGTGCGGAAGGCGTCGACCAGTTCGGCTATCCCGCCCTGCAGCAGGTTGTCGCCCAGGTACATGACGAAGGGCGCGTCGCGCAGGAACGGCTCGGCGGTGAGGACCGCATGTGCAAGGCCGAGCGGTTCGTCCTGCAGGATGTAGGTGATCTCGACGCCGAACTGAGAGCCGTCGCCCGCCATCTGCTTGATCTCGTCGCCCGTTTCGGGCGCGATGATGATGCCGATCTCCTTGATCCCGGCCGCGGCCATCGCCTCGATGCCGTAGAAGAGGACCGGCTTGTTCGCCACCGGCACGAGCTGCTTCGCGCTCGTGTGCGTGATCGGGCGCAGGCGCGTGCCCTTGCCCCCCGACAAGATGAGCCCCCGGAGCTGCTCCATGGGCTCAGCGTAACGGTCGCGGCGACGCGACGTGTCCGTCGCTCCCCGCGAAGGTGCGCCGGTACGCCGTCGGGGTGGTCGAGGTGGCGCGGCGGAAGTGCTGACGCAGGATCGCCGCGGAGCCGAAGCCGCAGCGCTGCGCGACCTGCTCGACCGGCAGATCGCTCGCCTCCAGCAGACGGCGCGCGTGATCGACGCGCTGGGCGTGCAGCCATCTGAGCGGCGTGGTCCCGGTCTCGGCGCGGAAGCGGCGGTTGAAGGTGCGCTCGCTGGTGTGCGCATGGCGCGCGAGCTGCGCGACGGTGAGCGGCTCGTCGAGGCGTTGGAGGGCATGCGCGCGCGTCGCCTCCAGGCTGCCGTCGTCGCTGGGCGGCACGGCGCGCTCGATGAACTGCGCCTGGCCGCCGGCGCGGTGCGGAGCGACGACGGTCTGGCGCGCGGCTTTGTTCGCCGCCTCGACGCCGTGGTCGCGGCGCAGCAGGTGCAGGCACAGGTCGATGCCGGCGGCAACGCCGGCGGAGGTGAGCAGGTCGCCCTCGTCGACGTAGAGCACATCGGGGTCGACGTGCGCTTGCGGGCACAGCTCGGCGAGCTGGACGGCGTAGCGCCAGTGCGTAGTCACGTGGCGGTTGTCGAGGAGGCCCGCGGCGCCGAGCGCGAAGGCACCGGTGCAGATTGAGGCGATGCGGGCACCGCGGGCGTGAGCCGCTTGGAGCGCGTCGAGCGCCTGGTGCGGCGGCGGCCACTCCTTCGGATCGAAGCCGGGCACGATCACCGTGTCCGACTCCGCGAGCAGGTCCAGCCCCCGCGAGGCAACGAGGGGGAAGCCGCTGGTGGTCTGGACCGGCCCTGGCGCCGTTGCGCACAGCGTCAGCTCGTAGTCGCGGCCGAGCAGCTGGAACGGGACCGCCAGGTCGAACAGCACGACGTCTTCGAGCGCGAGGACCGCGATGCGGTGACGCATGGCTGAAATCATACGCACATTGTCATTCCTGCCACTGGCAAGTGGACGAGCAGCGCGGGAGCATCGGTGACGCCCGCCCGTCCGCAACCGCCAGGAGGCACCACATGCAGGTCGACATCCTCATCTTTGACGGCTTCGACGACCTCGACGCGCTCGGCCCGAACGAGCTGCTGCGCCACGCCGGCCGCGCCGGCGCGCCATTCGAGGTCTCGCTCGTCACGCTCGACGGCGCCGAGCGCGTGGTGACGGCGCTCGGCACGACGCTGATCCCCGACCGGCAGCTCGCCGACCGGCCCGACCTCGTGATCGTCCCCGGCGGGGGACTGCTCGACGGCAGCCCGACGGGCGTGCTCGCGGAGATCGAGCGCGAGGCGATTCCGGCCGCGCTCGCACGGCGCCACGCCGACGGCGTCGCAATGGCATCCGTCTGCACCGGTGCGCTGCTGCTCGCCGCCGCCGGCCTGCTCGAGGGTCGCCCGGCGACGACGAACCGGCTCGCGCTGGACCGTCTGCGCAAGACCGGCGCCGAGGTGATCGACACGCGCGTGGTCGACGACGGCGACATCCTCACCGCCCAGGGCGTCACCGCCGGGATGGACCTGGCGCTGTGGCTGGTCGAGCGCGAGCGCGGCACCGAGTTCGCGGACGCGCTGGCGCGGGGCGTGGAGTACGAGCGAACCGGCGAGGTGTGGCGGCGTACCGCGGCCGCTGCCTGACAGTGGGAGCCGGGCGGGGCGGCTTGGCGCCCCGCCGCTGCGCAGCTAGCGTACGCGCGCATGGGATTCACGCGGCGCGCGCTCGAAGGAGCGTTCTCGAAGCTCGAGCAGGCAGTCGAGCGTCTGAACACGGACGACCTCTCGAAGCTCACGCCCGCGGAGCGCGAGCGCTACGACGCCTGGGTGGCGCGCACCGAGGCCATCAACGCGGGCAGAACCGTCGAGGAGCTGGGCGACCCGCGACTGATCGGGCGCGTCCTCCACGGGCCCGCGGGCGAGTACGTCGCCGGCATCACCAAGCTCGACAAACGGCGCGAGACGATCGAAGACCCGGCCGCGTGGGAGCAGCAGATGCGCGCCGAGCGCGCCGAGCGCGACGCGGTGCGCGCGCCGTACCTTGCCCCCGACCGCTGTCCGGTCCGCATCGCGCGCGTCGCGACGCGCGGCAAGACGCAGGTGGAGGAGGTCGCGGACCGCCTCGCGGCCGACGGGCTCGCCGGCCGGCCCGACCTCATCTACGGCGTCTACCGCGTGCCCGACCTGATCAGCCCCGGGCAGATGGGCGGCGAGGGGCGCGGCGTGGTCGAGTGGGACATCGTCCACGCAGCCGAGCAGGAGCTGCCGCCCGCCGCCCCACCGGTCGTCGCCACCCTGGCGGCGGACGACGTGCTCGTCGCACGACGGGTCGGCGAGCCGGCACCGCTCGACGAGGACCTCGCGCTGCACCTGCTCGCGAGCGCCGGAGTCGGCCCCGAGCGGACGCTCGGGATCGCGCGCGCGGTCGCGATCGAGAAGCGCGACGGCAGCGGCGACGACAGCTCTATGCGGATCCTGGCGAGCGTACGAGGTGTGCATGTGCTCGCAGCCGCCGACTCGCCGCCGCTCGACGTGGCCGGCGCGCCGCTGCGCATCGGCGCCGCGCCGCCCGAAGGCGTCGTGGTTGACGTGCTGCAGTGGGACTGCATCGCGAAGGCGATCCACCCGGTGCGCCAGCACCGCCCGCCGCTCCCGTCCCCGTTCCCCTACCTGCCGCTCACGCCGCAGGAGCTGCTGCGCGCCTACCTGGAGATCGCCGGCGTCTCACCGGCCGACGCCTACGCAGCGCAGGTCACGCACGGACGTCCGTTCGACCTGATGGGGCGCACGAGCATGCGCGCGGGCGTGCGGCGCACCGGGGGCGGCCCCGACCTGCCGTGCGCCGACGGCGAGCCGCGCCAGCGGATGGCCGGCGGGCACCACGTCGTCGTCGCCTACCGCGACCGGCCCGCCTACGCCGACGGCCGCGCGCGCTTTGACGCCTACGCGGAGACGGAGCTGAAGGCGAACCTGCGCCGTG
The DNA here is from genome assembly GCA_036009645.1 of Conexibacter sp. Classification (GTDB taxonomy): domain Bacteria; phylum Actinomycetota; class Thermoleophilia; order Solirubrobacterales; family Solirubrobacteraceae; genus Conexibacter. The sequence continues at coordinate 112,665 of DASYLH010000008.1, read as the reverse complement.
GCCTCGATCTGCGCCTGCCCGTCCCAAAGCCGACGGGCCGGCTGGAGCGCACCGCCGACCGCGTCAGCGACGTTGTGGACTTCTTCACGGGCGACATGGGCGTCGAGGACGGATTCGTCCCGCCGCGCTACTGCTGGCCGCCACAGCCGTAGACGGTGAGCGACGACGTCGAGCACGCCGGCTGGGCGATCGACACGCCGGCCTCGCGGCTGCGCCGGCGCCGCAGCCCGCTGCTCGGGCTGCTCGCGATCGTGTTGCTCGTCATCGGCACGGCAGCCTCCGTCATCGGCCTCGTGCGGCTCATTTCGGACGCCGGCGTGGACGACGCCCGCGTCGTCGCGCGCGGCACGGTCGCCGCACTCGACGGACCGGCGACACCGCCCGTCGCGTTCGAAGCCCGCGCAGGCGAGCGCTTCACCCTGTGGCTGCACGAGGGCGGCGCGAGCAACGTGCGCGAGTCGCTCGTCGCCGGAACTGAGTGCACGGCGACCCGCCCCGAAGACACGGCCGCGCGTGTGCGCGGCAGCCGCCAGGGCACGTCGGTCGCGACCGACCACGACGAGACGATCGGCACCTTCGCCACGGGCGCCGGCACGACCGCCGTCGCCTGCCGGCACGTCCCCTTCGGCGGCTGGAGGAACCGCGGCCGGCTGCGCGACCAGCACGCCTTCGTCGTCGAGCGCGGGACGCCGGGCGACGGCCTCAGCGGCCTGTGGCTGCTGTTCCCCGGGATCGGCGTGGCGATGCTTGGCGGATGGGCGCTCGTGCGCTGGCGCGCCGGCTCGCTGCGCCCGCGCTGACCCCTAGTACGTCCCGCCGAGCTTGCCGTGATCCCACGTCACGGGCGGCTCAGCTGCAACGAACTGCAGCGCCACGCGCTTTAGCGCCTGCCCGCGCAGCATCCCGGCGACGGCGTCGGGAAGCGGGGCGGTCCCGGTGTAGCGCTCGAACAGCTCGACGCCGAACGCCTCGACCGTCTCGACGTCACGGTGCAGCACGACGTTCGCCTTGACCATCACGCCGCGCAGCTGCTCGTACGACGTGCCGCTCTCGACTTGCCACGTCACACGCGGGTCGCGCTCCAAGTTGCGGACCTTCTGCGATCTCGCGTACGTCCACGCCCACAGCTCGCCGGCGCGGACCGTGTACCAGAGCGGCATCAGGTGCGGCCAACCGTCGCTCCCGTTCGTCGCGACGATCACGGTGCGCTGCTCGTCGAGGAAGGCCGCCAGCTCGGCGCCCGTCAGGCGGATCTGGTCGCGGCGGCTCATGAGGCGCGACGGTAGCCAGCGACACGACGCGGCGCGCCGGTCACGACGTCACGCCGCTGCAAGGTGCGCGGCGGCCTCGCGCACGGCGGCGCGCGCGTCCTCGGGCTCCAGCACTGCGGCGTCGCCGGCCTCCTTCAGGACCTCGCGCACGAGCCAGGCGACGCCGGCGAAGCTCAGCTCGACGATCAGCGCGCCGTCCTCGAGCTCCTCGATGACGGTGCGCTCCTCGCGCGCCCAGCGCGCGCGCTCGGGCGAGATCCACAGGCGCGCACGGCGCGAGGCGGGCACCTCGCCGGTGCGCGGCCAGCCGTCGACGTCGGCGGCGGGGTTGACCTCGGAGCGCGGCTCGAAGTGCTCGTCCGTGACCGTCGCCGCCTTGATGCGGTCGAGCCGGAAGTGGCGCACTGCTTCCTTCGCAGGGTCGTAGGTGGCGACGTACCAGCCCTCGCGCCCGTTGATCAGCGCGTACGGCTCGACGGTGCGCTTGGAGAACTCGCCCTCGTTCTCTTTGAAGTAGTCGATCGCGAGCAGCCGCTGGCCGGCGATCGCACGCGAGACGATGCCCGCCACCTGCGAGTCGTCGCCGCCCGACGTCGCGACCTGCAGGCCCTCGCGGATCGGGTCCTCGCCGAGCGCGCCGACGACCTTGTCGCGCACGGACGCGAGCGAGCCCTCCGGGATGTGCTCGCCGATCAGGTCGATCGCGGCGACAAGCGCCTTCGCCTCGACCGGCAGCAGCCGCGCGGGGCGCGCGAACGAGTCGCCGTAGGCCTCGGGGTCGACCTCGATCATCCCGTCCTCCTGCACCTCCGCGTAGAGGACGTAGGAGCCGGCGCCGAAGTTGACGACGTTCAGCACGCCGATGTCCTCCTCCAGCTCCTGCTCGGAGATCTGCAGCCGCTCCTGCACCTCGGCGGACGCGATGCGGCAGCCGGCGCGCCCGTTCTGGATCAGGATCGACGCGAGCGTGACAAGCCGTGCGAAGCGCTCCGGCCGGATCGCGGCGCTCTCGCGACGGCCGTTCCCGTTCGACTCGGCCTCGACGACCGTCTCGGTGCCGGGGGCGACCGGGGCCGCCAGCTCGAGCTCGCCGCGGTGACGATCGGCGAGCAGACCGACGCGCTTGTCCAGCTCCTCGACCAGCTCGGGCGGACTGACCAGGCGCGCCTGCTCGCCAAGGCCGAGCACCCATGCGACGAGCTGCCGGGCGTCGGCGTACTCGGTCGCGAAGATGCGATCCCCGCTGCCGTCGTCGGCTGGGCGCATCTCGCCGTGGCGGCCGAAGTGGCGCTCGATCTGCCAGCCGATCTTGTCGCCGATGCGCACCTCGGCGGTGCCCAGCGGCTCACCGAACTGCCACTGGATGCGGTTCGCGTAGGAGCGCGGGTCGAACTCCTCGGGGCGCTGGAAGTCGTGCTCGGCCTTCGACGCGTAGGCGACCTTGCCGCGGATGCGCGAGAGGCGGAAGACGCGGATGTCCTCGCGCTCGTGCGCGCGACCGACGAGGTAGAACTGGCCGCCCTGGAACAGCAGCTGATAGGGGTCGACCTTGCGCGCGCCGAGCTCGTCGCGCTGCATCGTGTAGTAGTCGAAGACGATCGTCTTGCGGCGGAAGATCGCCGTCTCGATCTTCGCGAGCCGCTGCGAGAGGTCATGGCCACCGGCCGATGCCGTGATGCCGAGCGCGATCGAGCGCTGCTCGGGCGCCTGCAGCGGGTTCGAGCGCCCCCACGAGATCTGCTGCAGCGCGAGCCGCAGCGGCTCGGCGTAGGCGAATTCGCCGTCGAGCAGGCTGAGTGCGGTCTGCAGGCCGGCCAGCTCGGCGTCGGTGAACTCGATCGCCGGCAGGTGGAAGTTCTCCGGCGGCAGCGAGTAGTTCTCCTGCTCGGCGAGGCCTTCGACCGGCTTGTCGACCGACAGCTGGATCCCGAGCGCCTCGAGCTCAGAGCGGTCGGCGTAGAAGCGGCGCGCGAAGGCGTCCTCGTTCATCGCGCTGTAGCCCTCGACGTCCCGCCGAATCTCGGGGGCGGTGACGGGGCGCCGCTCGGCCATCAGGTAGCTGATGAGCGAGAGCTGACGGATGAGCTTCTCGGTGTCCTTCGCCATGCAGTCGCGACACCTTAGTCCGCGGGCGATCTTCGCCCCCCCGCGTCCGTGTGGTCCGCCCGCAATTTGCGGGGTTTGATGAGCTAGGGTGGACGCCATGCGGACCGAACGCAGTGCACTCGTGACGGGCGGGACCGGCGGCCTCGGCGCCGCGGTCGTGACGCGACTGCTGGACGACGGATGGCGCGTCGTCGTGCCGTGGGTCGCCGAGCGCGAGCTGGAGCGTGTGGAGCGGCGCGAGAGGCTGGAGCTGGTGCAGGCGGACCTGTTCGAGCAGGAGGCGGTCGCGGATGCGGTCGCGCTGGCGGCGGGGAGCGCAGCGGCACCACTGCGCGCGGTCGTGAACCTCGTCGGCGGCTTCGCGCAGGGCGCGCGTGTGGGGGAGGAGCCGATCGAGCAGTTCGAGGCGCAGCTGCGCCTCAACCTGCGCCCGACCTATCTCGTCACGCAGGCGGCGCTGCCGCAGCTCGTCGCCGCCGGCGGCGGCTCGATCGTGTGCGTCGGCACACGCGCGGCGGTGCAGCCGTTCCCCGGCGCGGCCGGCTACGTGACGGCAAAGGCGGGGGTGATCGCGTTCGCGCAGGCGGTCGCGGTCGAATATCGCAACGAGGGCGTGCGCTGCAACGCGCTGCTGCCGAGCGTCATCGACACGCCCGCGAACCGCGCGGCGATGCCGAAGGCCGACTTCGCGAAGTGGGTCGCGCCCGCACAGCTGGCGGCGACGATCGCCTTCCTCTGCTCAGACGACGGCGCCGCGACGAGCGGCGCCGCGATCCCGGTCTACGGCCGCGCCTAACGCGCGGCCGGCGGGCCAGGTGCGGCCAAGCCCGGCTCTGAGGACGTCGCCTCCGGCTCGGACGCAACCGTTACCCCGGTGTGCAGCGCGTTGCCCAGCTCGTTCCGCGAGCTGATCCGCAGCTTGAAGTACGCGTTGCGCAGGTGGAACTCGACTGTCTTCGTCGAGACGAACAGCGCCTGCGCGATCTCGCGGTTCGTCAGCCCGCGCTCGGCCAGCTCGGCGACGCGGCGCTCGCTCGGCGTGAGCGCGTCGGTGCCTCTCACCGCCGGGCGTCGCGGCCGCGCACCAGCTGCGACGAGTGCCGCGCGCGCCGTTGCAGCAAGTCCGTCGGCACTCGCGTGGTGGGCGATGTCAAGGCCGTTTCGCAGTGTCTCGCGCGCGACCGTGCGCTGACCGGCTGCGTGCTGGGCGGCGCCGAGGTCGACGAGGGTGCGCGCAAGCTCGAGCTGCGCCGGTGACTGCTCGAGCACCGCAGCCGCCTCCTCCAGCAGCGCGAGCCGTTCGCCGTCCTCCGTGACCATGCCGACTGCGCGCAGCGAGACGCCGAGCGCCCGTGCCGACCCGAACACGCGTGAGAGCTCCAGCTCCTCGTCGGCCAGCGCGCGCGCCTGCTCCACCCGACCGAGGCGATGCGCCGCGAGCGCCGCCTCCGAGCGCCAGGAGAGCACACCCGGGTTGGGTGCGGGAACCCCGAGCTGCCGGCGACCGCACTCGAGCAGGTCGTCGAGCGCTCGCTCGGGCTTCCCCTCCGCAAGTGCGAGCCGGCCGCGCGCGAACAGCGACCAGTTGTACGTGAAGTGGACGTCCGCCTCCTCGTCAGGCACGCCGACGAGCGCGTGCGCCTGCTTGTACTCCCCGCGATCGATGTGCGCCAGCGCCATCCAGCCGTGCGCGAACGGCCGCACGAGCACCATCAGCGGCACGCGCTCCAAGCCGCCTTCGAGGTCGCCGAGCGCGCCCGTCAGGTCGCCGCGCAGGTAGCGCGAGGCACCGCGTACGGTCGACATCACGGCGAAGCCGATCACCGAGCCGCGCCGGCGCGCGTCCTCCAGACCGGCACTCGTCGTCTGCTCCACCTCGTTGAGCGCGTCGCAGAACAGCAGCGTCGCGACTGAGCCCGCCCACGCGACGCCGTCGGCGGTGGCCTCTCGCAGCAGCTCGCCGCCTGCATGCGCGTGACGGACCAGTGAGATGACCTCGTCGGCGGGGGCGTTGCCGAGCATCGCGTGCTCGAGCGCGCGTTGGGCGAGCAGCTCGCGCTGCGCCGGCGTGGCCGCCTCCGTCGAGCCGGCGAGCAGGTCTCGGAAGCGCGTCTGGGCCGTCTCGCGCGTGCGGAAGTCCAGTCGCGCTGCCCCGAGGTACCCAGCCGTCAGCTGCTCCTCAAGCACCGTGTCCGCGCCGTCGAGCACGCGCAGGCCTTCGTCGAACGCGCTCGCCGCGCCGGCGTTGTCGCCGGCGGCATAGAGCGCTTGGCCGAGCTGGGCCAGCGCGCTCGCGCGTGCAGCCGGAAGCTCCAGCAGCGCGACCGCGGTGCGCAGCCGATCAACCGCGCTCGGCAAGCCGGCCAGCGCCTCGGCGCGCCCGAGATCGACGAGCAGGCCGGCGCGCTCCGCCTGCGGCGGCGACTCGTCCAGCGCGCGCAGCAGGTAGCTCGCCGCGGTGTCGGGAGCGCCACCGGCGAGCGCGCGTCTTGCGGCTGCGTGCAGGCAGGTCACGACCCACGGAGCGCCGACCGGGAGCGTCTGCAGCAGATGCGCCGCAGCGCGTTCGTCCGCGTCGCTGCCGGAGGCACCTCGCAGCAGCTCCGCGGCGGCGAGGTGCAGCTGTCCGCGTTCGGCGGTCGGGATCCCCAGGTAGACCGCCTGCCGCACGATCGGATGGACGAAGCCGAGCTCCGGCGCCGGATGCAGCACGTCGGCGCCGGCGAGCTCGTCGGCCGCCGTGGAGGCGGCGACGGCGTCGAGTTGCGCGAGCGCGGCGGCCTGCGCAAGCGGCACGTCGTCGCCGAGCACCGCAACCGCGTGCGCCAGCGCAGGAGCCCCGGGCGAGAGGCGGCGGATGCGCGTGTCGACCGCCTGCGCGATCGTCAGCGGCCCGAGCGCCTCGATGTCCGCCGGGCGTTCGGCGCCGACGCCGGCGGCCGGCTCGACGCCCGCCCCGCGCAGCTCGCCGAGGAGCTCGCGCAGGAAGAACGGGTTGCCGTTCGTGACGCGCGCGCAGGCGGCGCAGAAGGCGTCGTCCGCGTCGGGCAGCGACCGCCGTACGATCGTCGTGATCGCCTGCTCGCTGAGCGGCTGCAGCTCCAGGCGCAGCGCGAGCGGATGCGTCGCCAGCGCACTCAGCGCGTCGGCGCTGCCGGTGCTCGCGGAGGGACGCGGGCGCGCCGTCATCACGATCGCGAGCGGCAGGTCCTCGATCCGCTGCGCAACGAACAGCAGCGCACGCAGCGAGGCGTCGTCGGCGCTGTGCGCGTCGTCGACCGTGATCAGCAGCGGCTGGCGCTCGGCGATGTTCGCGACGACCCAGTGGAGGCCGTGCAGCAGTGGGAACTCCGGTGCGCCACTCTCGCGCCCGGTGACGTCACCCGACAGCAATGGTGCAGCATGCGCAGCCGCGCCGGCGAGCACGCGTCTGCGCTCACGCGGCGACGCCGCCGACAGGTACGGCTCGAACAGCTGCAACGCAACGCCGAACGGGAACTGACGCTCGAGCTCGCCGCCGCGTGCTCGCAGCACCGTCATCGCGCTTGCCTGCGCACGCTGGATCGCATGGCCAAGCAGCAGCGTCTTGCCGATCCCGCCGGCGCCCTCGAGCAGCACCACGCGGCCCTCGCTGGCAGTCGCCGCGGCGATCGTCTCCTCGAGCGCGGTCAGCTCCTGCGTGCGCTCGAGCGGGGCCTCGACAGCAGCGTGCCCCGTGCGGGCGCGAGCATGGGCGCCGGACACCGGCTGCCCGGATTCCGTGCCGGATGGGCCCCCCGCAGAGCTCACGGCGCCAGCCTACCGCGCAAGGCGGTGTCCGTGGGAACGGCTCGCGCGGCAATTTGTGCGTCCCCGCTATAGCGGGGACGAGCGCGAGCTCGCGCACCGCCTCAAGCCCGATCGGCTTTTTACCGGCAACCGGCGCGTCGCGGAAGAACGGGAGCTAGCGTCTGTGATGCCTCGGTCGCCGAAGGGCAGCGTGGACCTACCTACACCAGTCGGGCGATCCGTCAGCGATCCGGATCGAGCGACTCGGTCCCCGCGAGCATCTCCGTTCATGCCCTCGACGCGCGAGTGCCGGTTCCGGAACCTCAGGCCCGGGCCGTAGTGGGAGGGGGTCCGCCACCAGGGCGGGCCCCCTCTTGCGTTTGCTGGCGAGGTCGTGTGCTTCACTCAGCCGCAGTGCCGCCCGACGAGCTGCCGACCATGCCGTTCGCCTCCGCCACCGCCTGGGAGGCATGGCTGACGGACGAGCACTCGCGCGCTGCGGGCGTGTGGCTGAAGATCGCCAAGAAGGACAGCGGGATCGCGACGGTGACCTACGCGCAAGCGCTGGACGTCGCGCTCTGCTTCGGCTGGATCGACGGGCAGAAGCGCGGCCTCGACGCGACCTGGTTCCTGCAGCGCTTCACCCCGCGCAAGGCACGCAGCAGATGGTCGAAGATCAACACGGACCACGTCGCGCGGCTGATCGCCGAGGACCGCATGCGCCCCGCCGGCCTCGCGCAGGTCGAGGCGGCGAGAGCCGACGGGCGCTGGGCGGCCGCCTACGAGAGCCAGGGCAACGCGACCGTCCCGCCCGACCTGCAGGCCGCACTCGACGCGAATCCCGCCGCGGCCGCGTTCTTCGCGACGCTCAGAGGCGCCGACCGCTACGCGATCCTCTACCGCGTCCAGGACGCGAAGCGGCCGGAGACGCGCACGAGGCGGATCGACAGATTCGTCGCGATGCTCGTGCGCGGCGAGACGCTGCACTGAGCGTCAAGGAGCGACAGGCTCAGCCGCGAGGCGGGTGCGCCGCGTCGCGGCCGCGTCGCGCACGTCCAGCGCGAGCATCCCTCCCAGCGCGACGCCGACGATCACGAAGCAGTTGAGGCCGAACGTCCAGGGATCGGGCGGATGATCGGTCGCGTTGGTCGCGACCTGGACGAGCGCACCACCGAGCGCGCCGCCCAGGCAGGCGGCGGCGGCGCGTGGCGGGATCCAGAGCATCCCGATCGCCATCCCAAGGAGCCCGCCGGTGAGCGCGAGCGCGCCGATCTGGATCTGGTCGCGCATGTCCTGGTCGACGAACTGGTCGGGCGCGAAGGCGAGGAAGCCGTAGAGCGCTCCACCAATCGCACCGGCGAGCCCACCGAGCAGGACGCCCATCGCGGTGCGCCGCAGCAGCCGGCCACGGTCCCCTCGCCGCAGGCTCAGCCAGATCGCCAGCGCAGCGCCGACCGCCGCCCAGCAGACGCCGCGCAGCACGATCGCGGAGACGATCTTGTCCGTCTCCGCGGCTGTGTCCGCCGCCTTCAGCGGATCGGCGAGCTGGCGCACGAGCAGACCGGACCCGGTCGCCACCGCGACGCCCTCCAGCCACAACGGCACGAGCGCCCACGCCGACGCGGGGGCCGCGGGATGGCGGACGGGAGCGGATCGCGCCCGCGTCTCGTCAGGCCCGGCCGAGACGACCGCCTGCTCGCCGAGCAGGTCGTTGAGCGCCGCCATCAGGCGCTGGCAGTCGTAGCGCCAGCGCAGGTCGCTCAGCTCGATCGCGTTGCGCCGCGCGAGCGGCCGCAGCTCCTCCGGCAGCTGCTCGGGTGCGGGCATGCGCGCGCCCTCGACGAGCACCGGAATGACGGTCACGTCGGCGGCGCGCAATGCCGTCGCGACCTCCAGGCGAACGAAGTCAGCGGAGTCGGCGATACGCGACCCACCGGGTCCCATCCACTCGGGCCCGATCACGACGAGCAGGGCGCGGCAGGAGCCGACGGCCGTCGTAATGCGCTCGACGAAGTCGATCCCGGGCGCCATCTCCAGGTCCATGAAGACGTTGTGCTCGCCAAACCGCGCGGCCATCGCGTCGTACAGCCGACCGGCGTGCATCGCCGTGCCCTCGCGGCGGTAGCTGATGAAGACGCTGGGCGTCTCCGTCGCCGTCATGTCGCAGCCGCCTTGGTCGCCTCGCGCTGCTGCGAGACCCACGCCGCGTGCTCCTGCGAGACGAGCCCCTCGACTCGCTCGGCGAGCAGCGCGCCCGGGCGCGCGGCGCCGGCGTACGGCCCCGCCACCGCTGCGTACAGGTGGCGCTCGTGCTTGAGGCGCTCGCACGTCGCGCGGTACGTGGTCCAGTTCTGCTGGTACTGCTGCAGCTGCTGGAGTCCCTCCAGCACGACGATCAGCGCCCCCGCGACGCCGAGCCAGGCGCTGCCGACGTGTGCGCCTGCGGCGGCCGGGATCGCCGCTGCGAGCACGATCTGACTGACCTTCAGCCGCTTGAACCAGCGCTGATTATGGCGGCTCTTACCGTCATACCAGGCGATCTGTTCGTCGAGCCGCTGCTGCGCCGCCGCGGACGCGGGGTCGTCGGCCCCCTGGGCCACTGTCGGCGGTGCCGGTCCAAGCACGGCCTCCTGCATCGCGCCTCCCGGACGTTGCCGTGGAGACCGGATTGTGGTCCTTCATTAGTCAGGCTGTCAAGCGATCGCGGCGCGTACGACCTCGGCCACGTGCTCCGGCGTCATGCCGAGCTCGCGCATGACGGTCTCGCCGGGCGCGGAGGCGCCGAAGCGCTCGATCGAGACGGAGGCGTCGACGAACTGCGCCCAGCCCATCGCGATGCCGGCCTCGACGGAGACCTTCGGCTGGCCAGGCGGCAGTACCGACGCGCGGTACGCGTCGTCCTGCGCGGCGAACAGCTCCCAGCTCGGCATTGCGACGACACGCACCTTCACGCCCTCGCCGGCGAGCAGGTCGCGCGCCTCCAGCGCGAGCGAGACCTCGGAGCCGGTGCCGACAAGTGTCGCGACCGCCTCCGGGTCCTCGGCCAGCACGTAGGCGCCTCTGTCAATCCCGTTCGCGGGTCCGTAAACCGAGCGGTCGAGCACCGGCAGGTTCTGCCGGCTGAGCACGAGGACGCCGGGGCCGTCGAGCTGCTCGACCATGAAGCGCCACGCCTCGGCCGTCTCGGCCGCGTCACTTGGGCGGATCACCGTCAGGTTCGGGATCGCGCGCAGCGCCGCGAGGTGCTCGACCGGCTGGTGCGTCGGGCCGTCCTCGCCGAGCGCGACCGAGTCGTGCGTGTAGACCCACGCGACGTGCAGTCTCATCAGCGCCGACAGGCGGAGCGCGCCGCGCATGTAGTCGGCGAACTGCAGGAACGTCGCGCCGTAGGGACGCACGATCCCGCCGTGCAGCGCGAGGCCGTTGACGGCGCCGCCCATCGCGTGCTCGCGAATGCCCCAGTAGATGTTGCGGGTCGCCTCGGCCTTCGAGTACGGACCGTCCGCCTTGATGCCGGTCTTGACCGACTCGTTGAGGTCGCCCGAGCCGCCGACCATCGTCGGCAGGAACGGCGCGATCGCCTGCAGCGTCTCGCCGCCGGCCGCGCGCGTGGCGAGCTTGTCCTTGCCGCTGTAGTCCGGCAGCGCTTCAGCGAGGCCCGGGAGTGGCTTGCCGGCCCACGCGAGGTCCCACTCGGCGGCGCGGTCGGCATCGACGCCGCGCCAGGACGCGAAGCGCTCCGCCCACTCGGCCTGCTGCGCCGCGCCGCGCTCGACCGCGCTGAAGTGCTCATAGACCCCGTCCGGCACGTAGAAGTGCTTGTCCGGGTCCCAGCCGTAGAACTCCTTCGTCGCGCGGATCTCGTCCTCACCGAGGGGGGCGCCGTGGGCGCCGGCGGTGTTCGCCTTGTTCGGCGCGCCCCAGGCGATCGTCGAGCGCACGCGGATCAGCGACGGTCTCGCCTCCTCGGCTCTGGCGGCGGCGATCGCGGCGCGCAGCGCGTCGAGGTCGTTCGCGTCGTCGACGTGCTGGGTGTGCCAGCCGTACGCGCGGAAGCGCATCTCGACGTCCTCCGTGTCGAACGACAGCGACGTGTTGCCGTCGATCGAGATGTGGTTGTCGTCGTAGAGGAAGACGAGCCGGCCGAGCCCGAGATGGCCGGCGATCGAGGCGGCCTCGGCGCTGATCCCCTCCATCAGGTCGCCGTCGGAGCAGATCCCGTAGATGTGGTGGTCCTGCACCTCGCTGCCGTAGCGCTCGCGCAGGTAGCGCTCGGCGAGCGCCATGCCGACCGCGTTCGCGAAGCCCTGGCCGAGCGGGCCGGTCGTCGTCTCGACGCCGGGCGTGTCGTGCAGCTCGGGGTGGCCGGGCGTCTTCGAGCCCCACTGGCGGAACTGCTGCAGGTCTTCAAGGGAGACGTCGTAGCCCGACAGATGCAGGCACGAGTAGAGCAGCATCGAGGCGTGTCCGGCCGACAGCACGAAGCGGTCGCGGTCGGGCCACTGCGGGTCGCGCGGGTTGTGGCGCATGACCTCGCTGAACAGCAGGTAGCCGACCGGCGCCATCGCCATCGGCGTGCCCGGATGGCCGCTGTTGGCCTTCTGGACGCCGTCCATTGCGAGGGTGCGGATCGTGTCGACGGCGAGGCGGTCGCCGACCTGCGTGCTGGTCTGGGGCTCGGTCGTGGCCATGGGACGCTCGTTGGTCGCGGGGACGGGACGACGCAGGTTATCCGCGCGACCCACGGGGCGAGAGGCCGTACACCGTCACATTGCGAACATCGCGGCTGTACTTGGTGCCGCGCGGCCCACTAGATTTGCGATTCAGTTGGTCGCAGGGTCCCGGGGACGGGATCATCGAGCGAGAGGGGCTTGAGATGACGGAGGCGATGCGAGCGCCCGAGGAGCGCTTCGCAGATCTGCCGGACTTCCCGTACGAGTCGCACTACCGGGAGGTCGACGGGCTGCGCCTCGCGCATCTCGACGAGGGCGACGGGCCCCCGGTGCTGCTCGTGCACGGCGAGCCGACGTGGTCCTACCTGTGGCGCCACACGATCCCGCCGCTCGTCGAGGCCGGCTTCCGCTGCGTAGTGCCGGACCACGCGGGCTTCGGCCGCTCCGACAAGCCGGCCGATCTCGACTGGTACTCATACGACCGTCACACCGCGCTGCTGAGCGACCTCGTCGAGCGGCTCGACCTGCGCGGCGCGACCGTCGTCGTGCACGACTGGGGCGGACCGATCGGCCTGCGCGTCGCCGTCGAGCAGCGCGAGCGGATCGACCGCATCGTCGTGATGGACACCGGCCTCTTCACCGGCCACCAGAGAATGAGCGACGCGTGGACGATGTTCCGCGACTTCGTCGAGCGGACGGAGGACCTGCCGATCGGGATGCTCGTACGCGGTGGCTGCCATCGCGACCCGGGCGACGAGGTGATCGCCGCCTACGAGGCACCGTTTGCCGATGGAGCGTCGAAGGCGGGCGCGCGCGCGTTCCCGCTGATGATCCCGCGCACGCCCGATGCGCCGGGCGCGGCGGAGGGCCAGCGCGTGCTCGACGCGCTCGCCGACGATCCGCGCCCGAAGCTCGTGCTGTGGGCTGACAACGACCCGGTCATCTCGCTCAGAACGGGGCACCGCTTCGCGGAGGCACTCGGGACCGAGGTCGCGCACACGATCCCCGACGCCGGGCACTTCCTGCAGGAGGACCAGGGCCCGCTGATCGGGCGGCTGATCGCGGAGTGGCTCGCGTGAGCACGCGGATCGTCACCGATCCCGGCTTCGCGCTGCGCTTCTTCGACGCCGGCAATCGACTCCCGGGCATTCGCGCGGTCAAGCCGGTGATGCTCGACCAGATGCGCCTGCATCGCGGGCAGCACGTGCTGGAGGTCGGCTGCGGGACGGGTGACGACGTACGCACGATTGCGCGGCGCGTCAGCCCGGGCGGGCGCGTGCTGGGGATCGACACCTCCCCGCTCGTGATCGCCGAGGCGACGCGGCGCTCGCAGGGCCGCAACCTGCCGGTCGACTTCCGCGTCGGCGACGCCGTCGCGCTCGACCTGCCCGACGCGGCGTTCGACCGCTGCCGCTCCGAGCGGCTGCTGATGCACGCGCAGGGGGAGCCGCCGGAGCTGGTCGGCGCAATGACGCGCGTGCTGCGGCCGGGTGGCCGGCTCGTGGCGTTCGAGCTCGACTGGGACACGCTCGCGATCGACGGCGCTGAGCAGGAGGTGACGCGGCGGATCGTGCGCAGCTACAGCGACGGCGTCGCGAACGGCTGCGTCGGGCGCACGCTGCCGCGGCTGCTGCGCGACGCCGGCCTGATCGACGTGGTGACACTCCCCCACGCGGTTGAGATCCCGTTCGACTTCTTCGGCTGGGTCCTCTCAGGCCACCTCGACGCCGCGATCGCAGCCGGCTCGTTCACGGCCGAGGAGCTGATCGGGTGGTGGGACCAAATTGACGCCGCGCACGCGCGCGGGCGCTTCTACGCGGCAATCCTCGGCTTCGTCGTCGCGGGCTCGAAGCCCGCGTAGCTCAGCCTGCGGCAAGCGCAGCGCGCGCCCGGCCGGCTTCCTTCGCCTGGTAGAGCGCGGTGTCGGCCGCCTCGAGCAGGTTCGTCAGCTCGCGGCCGTGCTCGCCGCTCAGCGCCACGCCGATCGAGACCGAGACGGCGGGCAGCTCGCCGTCGCCCGGCAGGCGCGTGCACACCTCCTCGACGATCGCGGTGGCGGCTTGCTCGGCAGCAGCCGCGTTGCAGCTCAGCCAGACCGCGAACTCGTCGCCGCCGAGCCGGCCGGCGTCGCCGTGGCGACCGAGCACGCGGGCGATCTCCGTCAGCACGAGGTCGGCGGTGAGATGGCCGACCTTGTCGTTGATCTGCTTGAAGCGGTCGACGTCGCAGACGAGCACGGCGCCGTTCTCGTCCCCGGCAAGCCGCGTGCGCGTGCGCGCGAGCCACTCGCGCCGGTTCGCGAGGCCGGTCAGCTCGTCGGTGCTCGCGAGCCGCTCGAGCGAGGCGATGCGGGCCGCGAGCCCGTCATTGGCCGCGCCGGTCGCTGACGGCGTCTGCTTCGGCAGCGCTGCCTCGGCCACCTCGTCGAGCAGCGAGGGCGTTGCACCGAGCTGCTCCAGCGCGACGTGCACGAGCTCCTGGTCGGCCTCGTCGCCCGCGAGCATCCCGACGACGACGTTGCCGAGCTGGACGCAGGCGATCTCGCGCGTCGGGGACTCCGGTCCGGGAAGACCGCCGTGGTGGAAGCTGATCGTCTCGAACAGCTCGCCGCGGATGCCCTCCTGGTCGGCCAGTAGCGCGCCGGCGAAGGCGTGGTCGACGCCGAGCCGCTCGCGCTCGAGCGAGACACGCGCGCTGCCGGAAGACTGCTCGCGCGCGATCTCGTCGACCGCGTCGGCGCCGAAGGCGAGCGGCATCACAAGCTTGCCGATGTCGTGCAGCAGGGCGGCGAGGTGGACGACCTCCGTGCTGGCACCGGTGCGCTGCGCGACCTCGACCGCGCACGAGGCGACGCTGACGGCGTGCAGGTGCATCGCCCCGCGCGAGCGGCCGCCGGTGCCGGGCATCTGTTCCAGCAGGCTGTAGGTGGCGGACTCCGTCGCGATGCGCGCGAGCGCGTCGCGGCCGACCATCGTGACCGCCTGGTGGATCGTGCGGGCGCGCAGCGGGCGGGCGTACGCGGCCGAGTTGGCGTAGCGCAGCAGGTTGGTGCTAAAGGCCTCGTCATCGTCGATCGTCGCGACGAGCTGCGGCGTCGTCGCGTCGGGGTCGGCGGACAGCTTGCGCACGCGCGCGACGGTGCCGCTGAGCACCGGCAGGGGTCCGATGTCCTCGATCGTGCGATCGAGTCGATCGCGTACGGCTGGCTTCATAGGAGAGGGGCGCTGCGAGAGGGTGCGACGGGACGGGGAGCTTGACGGATTCGCCCGTGCGGCGGCGTCCCGTGGGGCGTTGCGGATGGAGCTTGGCGCGTCGGCGCTCAGGCATCCACGCGGCGCCGGGGACGATCGCCCGCGCTACCCTCGGAAGACGATGTCGTTCTTCGATCACGAGGGACAGCGGATCGCCTACACCGTCTACGGCGATGGTCCGCGCGCGATGGTGCTGCTGCCCGGCCTGCTGCTCTCGCAACGGATGCAGGAGCCGCTCGCCGAGGCGCTCGCCGAGCGCGGAGAGCGCGTGATCGTGATGGACCCGCTTGGGCACGGCAGATCGAACCGCCCGCGCGACATGTGGCGCTACTCGATGAGCACGTTCGGGCGCGAGGTGGTCGCGCTGCTCGACCACCTGGAGATCGAACAGGCCGTGATCGGCGGCACGTCGCTCGGCGCGAACGTCACGCTCGAGGTCGCCTCCGCCGCGCCGCAGCGCGTGCGCGGGATGCTGCTGGAGATGCCGGTGCTCGACAACGGCCTGCTCGGCAGCGCGCTCGCGTTCACGCCGCTGCTCGTCGCGCTGACGTTCGGCGAGCCGGTGATGAAGGTCGTCCAGCGGGTCGCCCGTCGCGTACCGCGCGGGCCGCTCCCGCTCGTCGCCGAGATCATGGTCGACTGGGTCGCACAGGATCCCGGCCCGAGCGCGGCGGCGCTGCAGGGCATCTTCTTCGGCCGGATCGCACCGCATCGCGACGAGCGCCGCACGTTCGACGCGCCGTCGCTCGTGATCGGCCATCCGCGCGATCCGGTCCACCCCTTTTCCGACGCCGGCATGCTCGCCGCCGAGCTGCCGAACGGCCGCCTGCTGAACGCCGACTCGATCCTCGAGCTGCGCACGAAGCCGGAACGGCTGACGGGCGAGATCGCGGCGTTCGTCGACAGCTGCTGGAAGACACGGACGACAGCCTCGGCGCGCAGAAGATCGTCGCGCAGACGCGCGAACGACAGAGCCGCGCGCCCGCGCAGACGTCCGCGCGCCGCGAGCGCGTAGGTCCTCGACGGACCGGCTCCGCAGCGCGGAGCGCTCTACGGTGTTCCCGTGGACGTGGCCCGCGTCGTTCCGCTGCTCCTGTCCCTCGCCGCGAGCGCGCTGCTGCCCGCGGCGGCGTGGGCCGACGGCGATGTCGCGCACGCGTTCGCGCTGCCCGTACCGCCCGGCGCGGCTGCGACGTCGCACTGGCGCACGGCGCCGCTCCCCGCCACGCGCGGATTCGAGCTGGTGGGGGCCGAGTGGCGCGGCACGGGCGCGCGCGTGGCGCTGCGCGCCCGGCGGGCGAGCGGGGGCTGGAGCCGCTGGGCACGCGTCGTCCCGGGCGAGCCCGTGTGGAGCGGACGGGCGAAGGCGGTGCAGCTGCGCGGGGTGCGCCCGGTGCGGGGCCTGCGGGTGCGAGCGGTGGCAGTCGGCGCGGCGCGCGAGCGGACGGGGGCGCCGTCGGCGGCTGCGAGCGCGACCGACGGGCGCCCGGCCATGGTGCCGCGCAGCGCGTGGGACCCGCACGACCGCTGCCGTCCGCGCGTGTCGGCGCGCTACGGGCGCGTCGACCTCGCGGTCGTGCACCACACCGAGTCGCTGTCGGCCTACTCGCCACGGCAGTCTGCTGCGGTCGTCTTGGCGATCTGCCTCTTCCACCGCGACGGCAACCGCTGGAACGACATCGGCTACGACCTGCTGGTCGACCGCTACGGGACCGTCTTCGAAGGGCGGGCTGGCGGCGTCGAGCAGCCAACGATCGGCGCGCAGGCCGGTGGCTGGAACGCGGTCTCGACCGGCGTCGCGATGATCGGCAGCTACTCGGTCTCGCCGCCACCGGCGGTCGCGCTGCGCTCGCTCGAGCGGGTGCTCGCGTGGAAGCTGTCGCTCGCGGGCGTGCCGGCGAGGGGCGGCGTGGTCGAGCGCTCGATCGGCGGAGACCCCGGCGTGAACGCCCACCCGCGGGGGGCGCTCGTGCGCTTCCAGCGGATCGCCGGCCACCGCGACGCCGACTTCACCGACTGCCCGGGGGGCGCCTTGTATGCGCTGCTGCCGCGGATCCGGCGCGACGTCGCTGCGCTGCTGCCGCCGACGCATGAGCTGCTGACGCTTTCTCCCGTGGGCGCCGCGGTGGAGCAGACGCCGTGGTGGCTGACCGGCCGGCTCGCGACGGCGAGCGGTCGGCGGCCTGCGGGCGTCGACGTGCGCGTCGAGCAGCAGGGGGCGGACGGGAG
Source organism: Conexibacter sp. (assembly GCA_036009645.1). Lineage (GTDB taxonomy): Bacteria > Actinomycetota > Thermoleophilia > Solirubrobacterales > Solirubrobacteraceae > Conexibacter. Next base: position 95,367 of record DASYLH010000008.1, on the reverse strand, counting down.
CTGGCGCGAGGTCGCGTCGGCCCGCACGGGGGCCGACGGGATCTGGGGCGCGGCGCCGACGCTGCTCGTTAACGGGCCGTTGCGCGCAGTGGCGGCGGTGGGTGGTGCGACGATCGCCTCGCAGGTCGTGCAGGCAGACGTTCGCGCCGGCGTGCGGCTGCGCGTCGCTTCGGCGCACTTGCGGCGCGGGGACACGCTGCGGGTCGCGGGCGTCACGTCGCCGCCGAAGGGTCGTGTGCGCGTGCTGGTCGAGCGGCGATCGCCGCGGGGCGGCGGCTACCGTCACGTGCGCGCCGCCGGCGTGGCCACGAGCGCCGACGGCCGCTTCGAGCTGAGTGTGCGCCTGCGCCACCCCGGCCTCGACCGCGTCTTCGCCACCACGCGTGCTGACGCGCTCAACGCGGCGGGCACGTCGCGCGCGGTCGTCGTGCGCGTGCTGAAGCGGCGCTGAGCCGAGCGGCTACGTGCGCGGCGCCGGCGGACCGGGCGGATCGACGATGTCGCGGCCGGTTGGGCGCATCTGCTCGTCGAGCTCGAGCTGCCAGTAGTAGCGCGAGAAGTGGCGACCGGCGGTGAACTCGCCGACGTGCGGCTCGACCTGCTCGCCGCTCGCCATCCGCACGATCAGCTCGGGGTAGGTACGGCCGGGCAGCGCGGCGTACATCGGCGCGGAGAAGGCGCCGCCAAAGCGCGTGTTGACGTCGGTGATGCCGAGCCCGATCTCTCTGTCGCGGAACGCCTGCACCGTGCAGGGCCCGCGCACGCCGAGCGCCTCGACGACGCGTCGACCCAGCTCCACCAGCTCGGGGTCGGCGAGCGGCGCGCCCTTGATCGACTCGCCGCCGCGCGACTCCAGCATCGTGCGGGGGATGACGTTAAGGCAGCGCCCGTCGAGGTCGGACAGGCAGTCCATGCTGAACTCCGGCCCGTCCATCGCCCGCTGCACCATCGTCGGCTCCCGCACGTACCGGACGAAGAACGCGGCCTCCTCGGCGTCGTGGGCAAGGTGGATCGAGCGAGCGCCGGAGCCGCGGCGCGGCTTGATCATCACGGGATACGACTCGGGCTCCTCGCCCGGCAGCACGGTCGGCGGGCTCGGCAGGCCGTGGCGCAGCAGCAGGTGATGCGTCTCGTACTTGTCGTAGGTCGCGCGCGCGATCTCGGGCGCGGGGACGAGCGAGGGCAGCAACCCGTCGGCGCGCGCCTGCGCGAGCACCTCGATGTCGAGGTCCGTCAGCGGGATCACGGCGCCGACGTCGTGCTGCGCGCAGATCTCCGCGAGGAACGGGACGTAGCCGGGGTCGTCGATGCGCGGCGGGGCGACGCGGTGGTGCGCCGCGTACTGCGCCGGCGCGAGCGGGCTCGGGTCCGCCGCGATCGTCGTCGTGTGCTGCGCGAACGCGGAGACGATGTCGTAGCGCTTGCCGACGCCGGTGAGCAGAACGGCCCTCCGCCCCTCTGATCCGGGCCCGAGGCGCGAGCTTGGACTGCGAGGCGTCTGTTTCAGCGCCTCGCAGGGCAAGGCTCGGCGCCTCGGGTCTGCCGGCACGGCCGGTCCGCCGTCGCTCACTTGCCCCAGCCTCCTGTCTCGCCTTTGTAGAGCCCGTCGCCGCTGAGGAGGGTTTTTGCCGTGCGGGCGAGGATCTTGAGGTCGAGTTTCAGCGTGCGGTGTTCGACGTACCAGAGGTCGAGCTCGATTCGCTCTGACCAGGGCAGCGACGCGCGGCCGTTGATCTGGGCCCAGCCGGTGATGCCGGGCTTGACGTGCAGGCGTCCGAGCTGGCGCTCGGTGTACTGGTCGACCTGCACCTGCACCGTCGGGCGCGGACCGACGATCGACATCTCGCCGCGCACGACGTTCCACAGGTTCGGCAGCTCGTCGAGCGACGTGCGGCGCAGCAGCGCGCCGACGCGCGTGATGCGGTCGTCGCCTTCCTGGATCGCGAGGCCCGCGCCGGTGAACTCGGCGCCTCTGACCATCGTGCGCAGCTTGTAAATGTCGAACGGGCGGCCGTCCTTGCCGACGCGCGTCTGGCGGTAGAGCGGGTGGCCGGGCGACTCGAACCGGATCGCGAGCGCGGCAAGCGCGACGAGCGGCGCGCTGACGAGCGAGCCAAGCCCGCTGATGAGCAGGTCGAGAGCGCGGGTGGCGGCCGCACCGCCGGGCGCACGGCGGTGGGCGGTCACGGCCGCGCGCGGGTCGGCGTCGCTCACCGCGTCCCCTCCGGCGGCGACCAGCCGGCCTCGGTCCCGTGGCGCTTCCAGTCCCACAGCCCGGCCGCCAGCGCCGCCTGCGTCAGCACGTAGTAGCGCGCGACCAGGAAGCCGCGCCAGGGCACCCAGCGCGCGAGCACGGCTGCGCCGACGAGCACGCACTGCAGCACCATCGTGACCACGTAGACCGGGCTGGTCGTAAGCAGCAGCAGGTTCGCCAGCAGCACGAGCAGGTGCAGGAACGGCATCGCGTAGCGCAGCACGCGGTGCGAGACGATCATCAGCGCGTAGAGCGGCCCGTAGCCCTTCGGGGAGAGCAGCCCGCCCTTCAGGACGATCGGCCAGCCGTGGCTCATCATCCGACGCTTGCGTGCGAACTCGCCCTCGATCGAGGGGACCATCTTCTCGCTGGCTCTGGCATCCGGCGCGTAGAGCGCACGCCAGCCGCGCTTGACCATGTTGAAGGGAAAGGAGAGGTCGTGGCCCATGATCGGGTCGACCTCGATGTAGGAGTCGCGGCGCGTGGCGTAGATCGCGCCGTTGCCGCCGGTGACCGACTTCAGGCGCGACTCCAGCGAGCGCAGCGCCATCTCGTAGCGCCAGTAGAGGCCCTCCTGGTTCGTGCCGTCGTCGTCGTTGAGGAACGACACCTGCCCGCACACGTAGCCGACCGCCGGATCGGCTTGGAATGGCGCGATCAGGCGCTGCAGCGCATCCGGCGACCAAAAGGCGTTCGCGTCTGAGAAGGCGACGAGCTCGCCGCGCGCCTGGCGGACGGCCGCGTCCTGGGCGCGGATCTTGCCGCCGCGCGGCAGCTCCAGCACGACGTCGGCGCCAGCGGCGCGGGCGCGCTCGGGGGTCGCGTCGGGCGAGCCGTCGCAGGCGACGATCAGCTCCAGGCGGTCGGCCGGGTAGTCGAGCGCGCGCACGTTCGCGACCTTCTCCTCGATCACCGCCTCCTCCTTGTACGCCGCGACGACGAAAGAGACCGACGGCAGTTCGCCGGCTGTTGCGCGCTGCCCGTCGGGCTCCTCAGTTCCCGGCCGCATGGGCCTGTTGCGCACCCGCGCCAGCAACGCGAGCAGCAGGCCGTAGCCGAGCTGCGTGTAGACGATCAGGGCCGCGCAGGCCCAGAAGACGATCGCGACGACGAGCACGGCGGGGGATTCTGGCGGACTGGGCGCGCGGCCGCCGCGGCGTGCGAACGCAACGCGTCGCCGCGAGCCAGCGGGGTAGGCTCGCCGGCATGACCTACACCATCAAGAACCTCGCCTCGGTCGACGACTCGGCTCCCAGATTCGGCTACGCCGAGATCGGCGAGGCACACTTCGCACGTCAGGCGCTGGAGGCCCAGGACACCGGAGTCGCCTACCACGTGTTGCGCCCCAACAGACGGCAGGGCTTCGCCCACAGACACGACGAGGCCGAGGAGATCGCCGTCGTGATCTCGGGCGGCGGACGGGTGAAGCTCGACGACGAGGTGTGCGACATTCGCGCGCTCGACGCGATCCGCTGCGCTCCGAACGTGACCCGCCAGTTCGAGGCCGGACCCGAGGGCATGTCCTACGTCGTGATCGGCCCGCACCATGACAGAGACGGCGAGCTGATCCACGAGGGCTTCTGGGAGGACTGAGGCGTTTGCCCCAAAGAGCGCTCAGCAATCAGGACAGTGCGCGGTGCTTCTCACAAAACTCCTGCAAATTGCACAAATATGAGCAGTATTTATTGATTACTCAACACGGAGTTGAGGTTTTTTTATAGACGTCAGACAGACCCCTACGGCGACCCCTCCCAACCCTGTGACAACCGGCAGGGGAAGCGTCTCCAACGCCATCGGAACGAGCAGGGCGGCCACCGGGACGGCACAGGCGAGCGCGCGGTCGATCAGCGCGTCGCGACGAGCCAGGAGCCATCTCCTCTCCACGCTCTGCATTGTGGAGGAGCAGTCCAGCTCACGCAAGCGCGAGCGATCACACGTCGACGAGCGACTCGTAGAGCGCGAGGTGCTGCGCGGCGATCGCGTCCCAGGCGTAGGGACCGGCGGCTGCCGCGCGAGCGGCGGTGGCGAGACGCTCGCGGGCGGCTGGGTCGGCGAGCAGACCGGTCAGCGCTGTGTGCAGCGCGGCCGGATCGCCGGGCGGGACGAGCTCGGCGGCGCCGGTCGCGGCGACCTCGGGGAAGCCGCCGACGGCGCTCAGCAGCAGCGGCTTGCCGAATGCGAGCGCGGTGAAGAGGACGCCCGACTGGTCGATCTCGCGGTAGGGCAGCACGACGAGGTCGGCGCGGCGGAAGAAGGCCGGGATCTCGCGATCGACGACGAAGCGCGGCACGAAGCGGACGTTCGGCGGTGCCGCGGCGCGCAGCGGCGTGATGTCCATCTTCGGCAGACCCACGACCCACAGCTCGGCGTCCTCGATCCCGCGCCATGCCTGCAACAGCACGTCGATTCCCTTGTAGGGGCGCATGAGGCCGAAGTAGAGGACGACCGGCTTCTCGACGGCCGCGAGCTCGGGCGGCAGCGGCGTGGGATCGGCCAGCTCGGTCAGGTGCGTGAACGCGCCGTGGGGGATCGTGTGCACCCGCGCCGGGTCGATCCCCAGCTCGCCGCGCAGGCGAGCAGCACCATGCTCGGAGTGGACGACAACGGCGTCGACGCGCTCGTACAGGCGGCGCTGAGCGTCGAGCTGACCCGGCCGCGGCTCGCGCGGGAGCACGTCGTGGGCGGTCAGCACCAGCGGAGGGCGACGCGCGGCCGGCAGCGCGAGTGGCGGTAGGTGGACGTCGAGCGGCTGCACGGTCAGCCATTGGAAGTGCACGACGTCGGCGCGGCGCGCAGCGCGGGAGGCAGCCCAGCGCAGCATGTCCGGCACATGCTGGGCGAGCTTCGCCGCGCGCCGTGTGCGGGAACCTGGCCCGCCGGGCGCCCAACGGTAGAAGGCCTCGCGCACCGCGTAGCCCTCGCCGTGCGGCACGTCCCCGTAGGCGAACCGGCTGGTGATGAGCTCCACTCCAGCGCCAGCCCGCGCGAGCGCGCCCGCCAGCGCGTGGTCGTACGGCGGCGTGAAGGCGGACGGGTCGACGAGCTGGACGTTGAGCGGTGAGTCGGCCATGTCCGGCATCATCCCCCACCCGTCATGAGCGTCGAAGTCTCCTACTGCATCGTCAACACCGAGCAGCGCGTGCTGCTGGAGCGCTGCCTCGACGCGATCGCGAGAGAGCAGGCGACGCTGCCGTTCGAGACCGAGGTGCTCGTGCTCGACAACGCCTCGCGCGACGGCTCGGTCGGGATGGCGAGAGCGCACCCGGTGACGACCGAGCTGATCCGCCGAGAGCAGCGGCGCGGCAAGGCGGAGAACGACAGCGCGCTGATGCAGCGTGCGCGCGGGCGCTACTGCCTGCTGCTGAACGAGGACTCGGAGCTGCTGCCAGGCGCGACCGCCGCCCTGCACGCGGCGGTCGCCGAGCAGGCGGACGCGGGCGCCGCGGGCGCGAAGCTGCTGCGCCCGGACGGCAAGCAGCAGCCGTCGGCTTGGCGCTTCCCGACCCCGTCGACCGCGCTCGCGGGCGCGCTGTTCCTGCACAAGTGGCTGACGGTCGAGAGCAAGGGCGGCGCGGTGCGCGAGGTCGACTGGGCGCAGTCGGCTGCGCTGCTCGTGCGGCGGGAGGCGGGCTCGAGGATCGGCTGGATGGACCCGGCCTTCTTCGTCTACTCCGACGAGGTCGACTTCTGCAAGCGCCTGCGCGGCGCCGGCTGGGAGGTGCTGTACGTGCCGCATGCGGAGGCGATCCACCACGAGCAGTTGTCGACCGGCAACGTCCCGACGCGGCGGATCGTCGAGCTGTCGCGCAACCGCGACCGCTACATGCGTAAGCACCACTCGCGCTTCTCGGCGCTGCTCGTGCGCTGGCTGACGGCGTGGACCTACGCGCTGCGCGCGCTGGCCGCAAACGTGCTCCCGGGCCACGACCCGGCGCGCTACTGGCAACACGTGCGCGCGACGCTGCACCCCGAGCGCGGCGAGGGGCTGCGCGAAGCAGCCGCGGACTGGAATACCGGGGGTCGGCGGCTCTAGGTTGCCGCCGGGCGAGCACCGCGGCGCAGGCGCGCGAGCAGCGTGCGGATGAGCGCGCGCTCCTCGGGGCGGTAGAAGCCGGTGAGGCCGAGCGCGACGGGCAGCGCGAGCGCGAGCACGGCGCGCGAGACGAAGCCGGCCGCGCCGTCGGTGGGCAGCAGCAGCTCGCCGGCGCCGGCGAGGCCGCCAAGCACAAGCGCGAGCTGCGCGATCCGCTGCCACTCGAAGTCGACGCGGAAGAGTCTCCGCGTGAGCAGCCGCATCACGATCAGCATCGCGACGTACGCGCCGGCGAGCGCGAGCCCGGCGCCGGCGATCCCCAATGAGGGCGTGAGGACGATCAGCAGCACCACATTGACCGCCAGGCCGACGGCGGCGGCCGGGAAGTTGCGCGTCGTCACCTCGGCGCGACCGGCGATCACGACGAAGATCACGAACAGGCCATAGAGCGACCAGCCGAGCGCGAGCCATGGCAGCGCCGTGTGCGCCTCGAAGAAGGCCGGCGCGGCGAGCAGCTTGGTGAACCAGCGGCCGAGCAGCAGCAGCCCGGCGACGGCCCAGCCGGTCACGAGCAGGTAGTACGTCGCGACGAACGCGTAGAAGCGCGCGGCCTCATCGTCGTCCTTGATCGAGTAGGCGAGCGGCGGCCAGCTGTACTGGAAGGCGCGCGCGATGAAGGCGGTGACGCCGGCGAGCTTGACGGCGATCGAGTAGACGCCGGCGGTCGCGGCGCCGTAGCGGTGGAAGAGGTAGTAGCGGTCGACGAGGTTGAGTGCGTACACGGACGCGTCGGCGGGGACGGTCGGCAAGCCGAAGCGCAGGAGGTGGCCGAGGCGGTGGAGTCTCGGGTGGTCGGCGCCGCCGCGGCGGGGCAGCAGGCGGCCGGCCATCGAGGCCCACAGGGCGAGCAGCACGACGGTTGAGGCGGCGTAGTTGCCGAGCAGCAGGCCGCGCGCCTCCTGGTTCTCGACGACCACGAGGTAGACGGTCAGCGAGATCGTCAGCAGGACATTTGAGAGCGTCGTGATCGCGTACGCGCGGGCGCGCTCGTCGACGCGCAGCAGCGCGTACGCGAGCTCCAGGTTCGTGAAGGTCCACAGGCCGAGCACGGCGATGCGGAAGATGCCGGCGTCGCGCTGGTCGAGGACCAGCTCGGACAGCGGCCCGGCGAAGATCGCCAGCGGGATCGCGCAGAGCGTGGTGGCGGCGAGCAGGAAGCCGGTGGCGCGGCGGGCGAGCGCGTCTTGGCGGGCGCGGTCCTCGTCCACGTAGTGGTAGCGCACGAGCGCCTCGCCGACGCCGAAGCGGATCACGATGCTGAACAGCACGATCCCCGTCATCAGCAGCTCGGCGATGCCGTATTGCGCCGATGACACATGCCGTGTGTAGACCGGCAGGAGCGCGACCGCGAAGACCTTCGAGACGACGTCGCCGACCTGGTAGGCGGCCGTCGTCTTCAGCAGGCGCTGGAGCAAGCCGTGCACGGCGGGGGACGCTACCCGGCGAGGCGGGAGATTGCGGTCAGCGGCCAACGCGATCACCGAGCCCATGCGCCACACGACAAGCGACCCGACCACCCCCGAGCAGATGCTCGCCACGCAGGGCACCGGCTGGGGCGCCGATCCGCCGCGACTCTGCATCTACGTCGACGGCTTCAACCTCTACTACGGGGCGCTGAAGGGCCGGTCCGGCGTCCGCTGGCTCGATCTCGTGGCGCTCGGCAGGCGGCTGTTCCCTCGCGACGAGCTGTTCGGGGTCGACTACTTCACGGCGCTCGTCAGGTCGCGGCCGGGGAACCCGACGCAGCTGGACGATCAGCGGCGCTACCTGCGTGCGCTAAGCACCCGTCCGCAGCTCACCGTCCACTACGGCGCGTACCTGCCCCAGATCAAGCGTCGTCCGCTCGTGCGCGACCAACCTGGCTGGTCCCGCCACTGGCCGGTCATGGCGCAGTTCCACGACAGCGAGGAGAAGGGCTCCGACGTCAACCTGGCGACGCGACTGCTGGTCGACGGCTTCAACGGCCGGTACGCCGCCGCCGCTGTGATCTCCAACGACGGGGATCTCAAGATGCCGGTCGAGGTCGTACGGCGGGAGCTAGGGTTACCGGTGACGATCGTCAATCCCAGCAGCAGGCGACGCAGCCAGGCGCTGACGCCGAACCCACTCCCCCAGAACGCGCGGTACGTCGCGTTGCGACAGGTCGATCTTCGCGCCAGCCAGCTGCCCGTGAAGCTGCGCCTCGCGAGCGGCTCCGTCGTCACGCGACCGGCGAACTGGTGAGAGAAAATGCAAAGGCCGCCAAGCTTGGCGGCCTTCACGTCCTGCCGACGAGACGACAGGGGGCGTATAGCCGCCATTGTATCGCACGACAGCGCTGCGAAAGGCCTGGATGCGTGCGCCACAATGGGGATGTGGAGTCGCTGAAGGGAAAGCTGCTGCTGGCCTCGCCGACGCTCGAGGATCCGAACTTCCTGCGCACCGTCGTGCTCGTCGCGGAGCACACGGACGAGGGTGCGATGGGGCTCGTGCTGAACCGGCCGGCGGACGTGACGGTCGGCGACAGCGCGCCGGAGCTGGAGGAGCTGGTCGACGCGCGCGACCCGATCTACGTTGGCGGTCCCGTGCAGCCGACCGCGGTGATCGTGCTCGCTGCGTTCACCGACCCAGGCGCCGCCGGGCTGTTGATCAGCGACGACGTCGGCTTCCTCTCCGCCCAGCTCGATCTCGCCGATTCGGCGGCAGTGACGCAGCGCACGCGCGTATTCGCCGGCCACGCTGGCTGGGGACCCGGCCAGCTCGACGAGGAGATGGAGCGGGAGGACTGGATCATCGAGACCCCACGCCCCGACGAGCTGTTCGCGACCGATCCCGAGGGACTGTGGTCGCAGGTGCTGACGCGCAAGGGCGGCACGTTCGCACTGGTCGCGCGGATGCCGCTCGATCCGTCGTTGAACTAACAGTCAGGCCGCAGCAGCAGCGCGCCATCGTGCGACGGGATCGCTGTGGATGCGACAATCGGCAGCGAAGCTCACGCCGATCGGAACAGCAGTCGGCAGCAGCTTCTTGATCCGCTTCGCGTCTTGGTCGGAACGATCGAGCGCTTCTCCCGACGCTATGGGTCCGGGAGCGTAGAAGGTGACTGCCAGCTGCCCGGGGGCCGTCCTCAGCTCGCGCACGAGGTGCGCGTCGTTCAACGCGTGCCCCAGCACCAGAATGTGCGTCGCCTCACTGACCGCCTTCCGGAACTCATCCCACAGCTGAACTGTCTCGCTTCGCTGGATATCCTTCTCCGGGCTCGGGTAGAGGACCGCTGGTGTGCCAAGCGTGGGATTGAAGCCTTGGTCGGCCGGCATCGAGATGATCGAACCTTGCTGCCGATACCAGCCGACTGCTCCGTGTAGGTAGAGCAGGGCCGGCTCGTTCGTTTGGAACGCTCCGAGACCCAGCGGCTCGAGCACGCTCGACCGGAACGCTTGCATGACGAAGCCGGTCCGCACAGACCCTGTCAGTTCCGCGAGAGCCATCTCCAGTGAGCGGTCGTAATTCGTGGTGGCGCACACGAGCTGGTCTGGGAGCACCTCTCCTGACAAGCCCAACGCTTCGAAGAGCGTGCGGTATGCCGAAACGGCCTTGTCCGCATCCACGCGCTCAGGCCCGAACTCGTCGAACAGGCTCTCGTGCAGACGCCCTTGAAAGCTCCCCATGTTGTGTCGCGCATTGCCGACCGCCTGACTGAAGATGTCCGGGTAGTGGTTGTTCTGGTCAGGCTTCTCCTTGCACATCAGTCGGAAGCGCTCGATGTCGACGAGTGAGTCGGACCAGCGAAAGAGCGCACCAAGGGTCTCCTCGAACTCGACTCCGTCGGTCGCACCTGACAACCCAGTCATGGACGAGAATCCCGGGCCGATCTTCGCTCGGAGCCGAAGCGCCCAATCGTGCATGAGCGGCAGCGGTTCGTCCTCGATCAGAGAGAGACGATGGCTCGCTCCCGCGCCAGTGATCAGCAAGAGTCGGACGGTCATCCAGCGAATTCTTCCAAGAATCCGACTATCGACCGCCGCTCAGCGCCCGAGCAGCGTCCAGATCCGCCGCACGAGCGCGTCGGCGTCTGGATCGGCCGCAGCAGCGCGCGCGGCGAGCTGGGGCAGGCCGGTGTGGATCGCGAAGCCGCCTGCGTCGCCGAGCGTCCAGGCGGCGATGACGGGGACGCCGGCCTCGGCGCCCGCCTGGGCGTCGAGTCTCGCGAACGGGGCGACGCCGGCGAGCGTCTCGAAGCTCTCATAGTCGGCGAACGACCCGCTTGTGCCCTCGAACAGGCCAAGTCTGCCCTCGTCGTACGTCGTGAGCGTCGCGGGATCGGCAGGGTGCTCGAGCGGCTGGCGCGGGCGGGCGCCGAGCGCGTCGGTCGCCTGCGGCGCGGAGGGCGCGCGGAGCACGCCGTCGTCGAGCCGGACCGTGCGCCGCAGCGAGTCGGTCCCGAGCGACCACACGTGCCCGCCGTCGCGCACGTAGCGGCGCAGCTTGGCGCGCAGCTGCGGTGTGATCCAACGTGGATCGCCGTCGAGTACCACGCCGTCGTGGGTGCCAAGCGGGGGCCCCTCGCCGGTCGCGAGCGCGGCGTCGGTCGTGAGGTCGTAGCGCAGCAGGTTGTCGTCGAGGAAGCGCAGCAGCGGCGCCTCACCCTGCGCGATCCCGGCCGGCATGCCGTTCGCGAACGGCCGCGTGAGCAGCGCGCTCGCGTGGGGACCACCAGGGTCGAGCGTGTTCGGCAGCCCGTCGCCGTCGTCGTCGACCGGGTTGCGGCCCTGCCACGTGATCGCCGGCAGCACGACGAGCACCGAGCGTGGCTTCGTCGTGCGCACGACAAGCGGAACGGTCGTGCGGAAGCGCTCCCCCGTGGCCGCCGGGGTCGGGGCCACTCTCGCGCGACCGCGTCTGCCACGTCTCGTTCTCGACGGCGCCGCGCCCGGAGGCAGCGTCACGATCCTCAGCTCGTACAGCCCCGACTGCCCGCGCGGCAGGCGCACACGCAGCCGCGCGCTGCTGCTCTGCCCGCGGGCGATGACGGCGGCACCGCCGAGGCGGCGCAGTGCCCATTCGTAGGGACGGCCGCGCGCGTCGACCAGCACGACCGCGACTCTGCCGGCGTCGACCGGCGCGAGCGGCGGCGCGGCCGCCAGGCGGCGGATTGTGACGCCCGCGTGGCCGGGCAGCGCGGCGGGAACCGCGCGCCGCACGCCAGCGGCACCGCGCGCGTCTGGCAGCCGCCGCGGGAAAGTGCCAGCGTTGCCGGAGCGGTCGGCGACCAGCAAGCCCATCAGGTAGGTCCCGGGCGGCGCCATCTTGCCGCTGAGCGTGCCGTCCCACGTGACCGTCCGCTTGCCGGCCGGGACGGTGATCTGCCCGACGCGGCGCGCCGGCGTCACGTCGGTGCGGTAGATCAACACGCGTGCGCGGCGACCCTCGGTCCCTCTGATGTGGACCGTGACGGCGTCGACACCGTGCTGGGGCAGGAACGCGGGCCGGTCGCCCGCGTGTGGCGCGACGTCGGTCACGAGTGGGCGCGGCGGCTTCGTGTCGACGCGGATCGGCTGCGCGAGGTCGATCGTGCGACCCTCGTGGATCAGCGCGACGCGCACGCGATAGCTGCCGTCGGGCACGACCGCGCCACTCTCGTCGCGGCCGTTCCAGAACAGCACGATGCGCTTGCGCTTCGGCAGGTAGCGGCCGTCGGCCAGCCGGTTGACGATCCGCCCGTCCGCGTCGACGATCGAGACGCTGACGTCGTCGCCGTTGACAATCCAGAACGAGATGCGCGCTCTCTGCACGCGCGCGTCCGGCGTCGGCGAGAAGACGCTGAAGATGTGCGGCCGCACGACGAGCGGTGGCGAGCTCTTGAGCTTCTGCGTGACGACGAACGCCCCGAGCGTCGCGAGCACGAGCAGGCCGAACGCGATGCGAGCCAGGCGCGTCACTTACGGCTCCACGACCTCGACCGGGACAAGCGCGACGTTCGGCACCTCGAACGTGTGGAAGGCAGCGAGGCCGCGCGGGTCGCGGCGGCACAGCATGGTGCGAATCGAGCCGCCGTGGCACACCAGCAGCGCGGGCAGCTCGCCGGCTGCGGCGGCATCCACCGCGGCCGCCAGCACCCGCGCCTGCTGATCCGCGAGCGACTCCCCGCCAGGGAACCGGAAGCCGACCTCGGCGTCAGGATTGCGCCAGGCGCCGTAGCGCTCGGGATCGCTCGCGGCGATCTCGTCGAACAGGAAGCCCTCCCACTCGCCGCGCCAGCCCTCGCGCAGGCGGGCGTCCAGCCGTGGCGTCAGGCCGATGCGCTCGCCGACGATCTCGGCGGTCTCGCGCGCCCGCGACAGGTCGCTGGACCACAGTGAGCCGATGGGCGGGTCAAGCGCTGCGACCCGCTCCGCCAGCTCGCGCGCCTGCGCGCGGCCGTTGTCGTTGAGCGGCGTGTCGCGCTGGCCCTGGAAGCGCAGCGGCGGGACGTTGTCGTCGGTCTCGCCGTGGCGGGCGAGCAGGATCATGCGGCCGGCGGAAGCGGGTGGGCGGGCGGCGGGGGCGGGTGGGCGGGAACCGTATCCGCGCGCAGCCCGAGCCGCAGCGTCTCGAGCGAGAGCACGTCGCGCGGGGCGATGTTGCCGAGATTGACCTCGTGGCCGAAGCGCTGCAGGAACCACACCTGCTGCTCCTTGCGGGGCGCCTCGAACAGCAGCCGCTCGGCCGGGACCGCGTGGACGATCTCGTCGATCAGCCCCATCCGCACCTCGCCGTCGGCGCGGTAGATCCCCGCGTTGCCGCTCTCGCGCGACTCGGCGATCACCTTCCACGCACCCGCAGCCAGCTCCGACTCGATCTGCTCGACCCACACGTAAGGCGCCATGATGAACGCGGCGTCCTTGCTGCCGACCTCCGACAGGACGGTGAAGCCCTCGCCGGCGAGCCGCTCGATCAGCGCGAGCTTGCGCTCGTGCGCGAGCTCGATCGTGCCGTCGGAGATCTCGACATGTGTCAGCTCCAGCTCGCGCAGCCAGGCGACCAGCTGGTCGACTCTGTCCTGCGCAATCGACAGCTCGGTGAGCGTGCCGCCGAGCACGACGGGGATTCCGTGGGCGCGGTAGCAGGCGAGCTTGGCGTCGAGGTTCTCGGTCACGACGGCGGTGCCCCAACCGAGCTTGACGAGGTCGACTGCCGCGCCCGCGACCTCCACCAGCGACTCGACCTCCGCGACCGACAGGCCGCTGTCGAGGACGTGCGTGATGCCCCGCTCGCGCGGCTTCACGCTGCGCTGCGGGAGGTCGAGGAACCGCGGCGTCACTGGCGGTCGGCGCCGACCGTGACGACGACCGTCGCCGCGCACGTGGCGCCCTGCGCACAGGCCGCCTCGGTGTCGGCGTCGATCGGCTGGACCGCGTCGGCCGGCACGTTCAGCGTCTTCGCCACCTCCTGCGCCTCGGCCTCGTGACCGCCGAAGTAGGAGACGACCGTCACCGAGCGCGCCTGGTCCGAGGCGTTCGTGACCGGCCCCTGGACGAAGCCGTCAGCCGTGAGGTCCGACGCGACGGTGCTGGCCAGCCCGGCCGTGGTCGTGCCGTTGAGGACAGCGACGGTGACTCTGTCGTGCGCAGGAGCGGCGGCCGAGGGCGTCGTCTGTCTCGCGGCGCTCGTCGTCTGGTGGACGGGCGTCGTGTTCGAGGCAGCCGGCGTCGAGGGCGGATCGTCACCGCCGCCGGACAGCAGCAGCACGGCGATCGCCGCGACTGCGATGAGGCCGAGGCCGCCGAGCAGCAGCGCCAGGCGACGACGGCCGTGCGGCGCCTCGACGCTCCCATTGCCGCGCGGGCTCGCGCTCGGCGCGCTGCGCGCGCGCAGCGGGGCGGCAGCTGCGGGACGGGCGCCGGCGGGGCGAGCGGGGCCGCGCGGCGGCACGCGTCTACCGGCCGCTGGGCGCGCCCCGGGTCTCGGCGTCGCGCGGCGCACCGGTGGGACAGGCGGGAACGTGTCGCTGTGACCGTTTGTGGCGGCCGGGGGCGCCGGAGCGGGCGCAGCCGGGACGGGGGCAGGCGCAGCGGGCTGCGCGGGAGCCTGCCCGGCCGCCGTCGCCGGGGCAGGTGTTGCGGCCGGCGATGCGACCGCCGCGGATGCGGCGGCGGCGACCGCGGGAACCGCGGCCGGGGGTACGGTGGCGGGACCCGGGACGGGCGCGGGCGCCGGAGCGACGGCCGGAGCCGCGACGGGTGCGGCTCCCGGCGGCTGCTTCGGCAGCGGCACGAACACGGTCGCCGAGCCAAGTGCAGCGCCGCCCACACGGGCGGGAGCGGCCGGCAACAGCGGCAGGCGCGTCGGCGAGCTCGTGCGGGCGACCGCGGGCGCGGCTCTCGCGGGAGCCGCCGGGCGGGCGGCGGCGGGACGCGCCGCGGCAGCGCCAGGCGCCATCGTGCGCTGCGAGGTGCTCGCACGGCGAGCCAGCTCCAGGGCGGCGGCAAGCCGTCTCTCCAGCTCGCCGATGCGGTCGTGCGCGTGCGCCCCCCACTCCCGCAACCGCTTCAGCTCGCGCGCCTGCGCGAACAGCAGCATCGCGAAGAGGGCGAGCCCGATCGCCGCGGCAAAGCCGACGTACGCGCCGATCTTGTCGACGAAGTCTTGGACTGAGAAGGCGAAGATCACGGCCAGGGGAGAGCCGACGCAGGCATCAGGCGTCCGACGAGGGTACCCCGACGGGCGGACCGGCGGTTTGGTCACCGACCGGCGGAGCCGAGCGGCCGCCCGCCGGAGCAGCGGTTCGCACGGCCGACAGCTCGCTCACCTTCGCGGCCAGCGCCGCGGCGTCATCCTCGAGCACGAACAGGTTGATCTCGCCGAACGTGCGCTCGACCCAGTCGGGGTCAAGCCGCGGCCGATCGGCGCGCAGGATCTTCTCGGCCGGCGTCGGCTGAGGGCGCTCGAAAGGGTTGAACAGCTCCTCGTGCAGCTTCTCGCCGGGCTTGGCGCCGACGACCTCGATCGCGATGTCCTTGTCGGGCTCGTAGCCGGACAGGCGGATCATCGCCTTCGCGAGGTCGACGATCAGGACTGGCTCGCCCATCTCCAGCACGAACACCTCGCCGGAGCGCTCCGACAAAGAGCCCGAGCGGATGATCAGCTGCACCGCCTCGGGAATCGTCATGAAGTAGCGCTGCATGCGCGCGTCCGTCACGGTGACGGGGCCGCCGGCGGCGATCTGGCGGCGGAAGATCGGCACGACCGAGCCGGAGGAACCGAGGACGTTGCCGAAGCGCACGGTCGCGAAGCGCGTGCCCGGGTGGCGTTCGGCGGCCGCTTCGATCGCCCACTCGGCGAGCGCCTTTGAGGCGCCCATCACAGTTGCGGGGCTGACGGCCTTGTCGGTCGAGACGAGCACGAACGTCTTGACGCCGAGCTCGCCGGCGATCCGCGCGACGAGGCGCGTGGCGAGCGCGTTGTTGCGCACCGCCTCGACGGGGTTCAGCTCCATCATCCCGACGTGCTTGTAGGCGGCGGCGTGGAAGACGATCGCCGGACGGTGCTCGGCGAGCACCTCCCGCATGCGCTCCTCCTCCTTGCAGTCGGCCAGGACCGGAATCGCGGTGCGCACGTGGCGCTCGTCCTCCAGCTCGCGCGCGATCTCGAACAGGTTGTCCTCGGCGTGGTCGACGAGCACGAGCTTGCGCGGGCCGACGCGCGCGATCTGGCGGCACAGCTCGCCGCCGATCGAGCCGCCGGCGCCGGTGACGAGCACGACCTGGTTGGCGAGGTAGGCGCCGACGCGCTCGAGCTCCATGCGGACCGGCTCGCGGCCGAGCACGTCCTCCACCTGCAGCTCGCGCAGCTGGCGCATGACTCTGACGCCGCCGCCGTTGCCGTCCTGCAGCAGCTCGAAGACGGTCGGCAGGGTGCGCACGGAGATCCCGCGCGGGCGGCAGGCGGCGACGATACGCCCGCGCAGCATGCCCGGGGCGGAGGGGATCGCGATGATCACCTCGTCGGGCGTCATCGTGTCGAGCACGCGTCTCAGGTCGGCGTCCGAGGTGGTGCCGAGCACTCTCAGGTGGTGCTCGTCCTTCATGCCGCGCTTACGCGGGTCGTCGTCGACGAAGCCGACGGGCGTGAGGCCGAGGTCGGGGTTGCGGATCAGCTCGCGCACGACGAGGCGGCCGCCGTCGCCGCCACCGACGATCAGGACGGTGCGCGCGCCCTTCCGCATGCGGGGACCGCGGCCCGCGCGGCCCTCGAAGACCAGGTGCGAGAGGAAGCGCACGCCGGCGGTGAGGAAGAGCGTCAGCAGCACCCACATCGCGGCGACGCCGATCGGCATCCCGACGGTGAGCTGGACGCCGTTATGCGCTCTCACCTCGACCGGGTGGATGATCGCGATCCCGCCGATGACGAGGACCGCCGAGACGACGACCGCGCGCACGAGCGCCTCGTAGTCGCGCTGGCCGACGTAGGTCCACAGCCGCTGGTAGAGGCCAAAGGCGGCGAACACGACGATGCAGAGCGGGACGACCCACAGGATCGTCTCGTCGCGCAGCAGGTCGTACCGGCGGGGGATGCCGTTGTCGAAGCGCAGCTCGAACGCGAGCATGTACGCGAGGGCGACGAGCCCACCGTCCACGAGCAACTGCACGAGGGAGTGGCGGTGAACCGGAAACGCCCCGGAGCGATACCACCGGCGCATTGCGCAGAGTCTACGGCGCCCGGCCGCCTTGCTGCCACTGCGCGGCGGATTCGTCGCGAAGACGCGTAAAGCCGTTGCGGATCGCCGCCGCAGGCTCCGGCGGTGTCACGGCCGCCGCGTGTTGGAGAGCTGCTTCCGCGGGGTGCGGAGGCGGTTGGCGTGCGCGACAAGCTGAGGCGCTACTCGCTGGCGGTGGAGCACAGAGACGGAGGTCCGAAGGCCGTCCTGTTCGACCGACTGCTCGGGATCACGCTCGACGAGTGCGTACATCAAGGGAAGCGAGCGAAATGACTGTCAAGAGACGGGTCATCGAGGAGCATGACGTGGTGTGCTTCCTTGAGCCGCTGCAAGGTTGGCCGGCGGGCACCGAGGGCACGGTCGTCGCGATGCATCCCGAGGCGCTGATGGTCGAGATCTCTGACGACCAAGGCTGCGCCCTCGATTTCGTGTGGGCACCGGATGCCCTGCTCAAGGTCACCTGGTTGCAGGGAGTGCGAGCAGCCGTGTGAAGTCGCGCGGGTCGCGGCGGATGCGGTCGATCTGACCCGTCGAGCCGGCCTCGCCGGCAGTTGCTCGCTTGGCGACCACGACCTCGGCAGGGTCGCGCAGGAGCTGGAGGCGGCCCTCAGCGATGAGCTGCTCGTCGACGGCGCCGAGTCTGCCCTCGAAGGAAGAGAACACGGGCGTGCCGAGCGCGACGGCCTCGCGGTTCATCGTGCCGCCGGCGGAGATGACGAGGTCGGCGTAGGCGATCAGCGACTGCGCGTCGATCGCCCGCTCGGGGATCGTGAAGCCGCCGGCAGCGCTCAGCTCTGCGCGCTGCTCGGGCGTGCGCGGCAGTACGACCGCCTGTGCACCCTCGTCGCGCAGCTTCTGCAGCACGGCGCCGAACGTGTCGTGCTCGAACCGGTGGTAGAGCGAGACGGCCGGCGGGGTGCGCACGACGACGATCGGATGCGCCGCGTCAAGGCTCAGCTCCTCAAGTACCGCCGGGTCGGGCTCGAAGTCGGCGAGGTAGTACTCCTCCTTCAGCCCGGGGTACTGGTGGAGCTTGCGCGCGCTCGCGCCATAGCGCGCGAGCCGCTCCGGCGGGATTGCCTCCGGCACGACGACCGCCTGCGCGAGCCGGCAGTTGACGGTGTGCTGGACGGTCGCCCACTCGTAGTCGAACGTCGTGCTGCAGGGGATCCGCAGCAGCGCTGCTGCGACCGTCACGTCGTTGGAGCCGTGGCCGAGCGCGAGGTCGAACGGGCCGTTGCGGCGCGCCCAGCGCGCGAGCGCGCCCGAGCGCTGCACGAGGCCGAGCCCCTTCGCGGCCAGCTTCCCGCCGCGGTGGTGGCCGATCGCCGTGCACTCGATCCCGAAGCGCTCGCACAGCGCGAGCGTCTGCGCGAAGTCGCGCGCGGTCACGTGCACCTCGTGGCCGTCGGCGCGCAGGACGTCGATCACGGGCCGCATGACGAGCACGTGGGGGGAGTTGGTGAGGTCGATCCAGACGCGCATGGGTTCAGCTCAGCCGGAGATGAGCGACGCTTTGACCCCGCTATGCGGGGCGAAAGTGTCGCTCATGCCGTCAGGGCCGCGCGCACGGCGCCGACGACTTCGTCGGCGGCGGCGCGGTCGAGCAGCGGGTTCATCGGGATCGCGAGGTGAGTGCGCGCCAGCTCGTCGGTGACGGGCAGGTCGAGGCCGGCCGGCACCCACGGCGCGAGCGCCGCCTGCCGGTGCAGCGGCGTGCGGTAATAGCCGCGCGCGCCGACGCCGGCAGCGTTCAGCGCGACCTCCAGCTCGGCGGCGCGCTCGTAGCGCACGACGAACAGGTGCCAGGCGGGCGTCGAGCCATCCGTCGGCACGGGCAACGCCACCAGCTCCCCGAGCCCAGCGTCCGCGTAGTGCCCAGCCGCCGCGCGGCGGCCATCAGACCACGCGTCGAGCTGCGGCAGCAGCACGCGCAGGATCGCCGCCTGCAGCTCGTCGAGCCGCGAGTTCCAGCCGATCCGCTCGTAGGTGACCTTGTCGCGCGAGCCGTGGAAGCGCAGCACGCGCGCCTCCTCGGCGAGCCCGTCGTCGTCGGTCGCGATCGCGCCTCCGTCGCCGAAGCAGCCGAGGTTCTTCGACGGGAAGAACGAGAACGTCGCGAGCGTGCCGAGCGAGCCGGCAGCGCGATCGAGCGGCGAGCGCTCGACCGGCGACGAGCCGGCGACGGGTTGGCCGGGGGCATGCGGGCCGAGCCATGCCCCAGCCGCCTGCGCCGCGTCCTCAACGACGGGCACGCCCAGCGCGGCGATCTCGTCGATCGCCGCCGGGTTGCCGAACAGGTCGACCGCGATCACCGCTCTCGTGCGCGGCGTCAGCGCGGCGCGCACCGTCGCGGCGGTGACGCACATCGTCTCCGGGTCGACGTCGCAGAAGACGGGAACCGCGCCGGTCGGCGGGATCGCCTCCGCGCTCGCGTAGAACGTGAAGGCCGGCACGACCACCTCGTCACCGGGCCCGACGCCGAGCGCCTGCAGCGCGATCGTCAGCGCATCGGTGCCGTTCGCGACGCTGACGACATGGCGCACGCCGAGGTACGACGCGAAGTCCCGCTCGAACGCCTCGACCTCGGGGCCGAGGATGTAGACGCCCCCGTCGAGCACGCGCGCGATCGCGGCATCGATCTGCGCGCGCAGCGGGGAGACCGGCGAGACGGTGTCGAACAAGGGGATGGACACGAGCGCGAACCCTAGATGGTCGATGCCGCGAGATTCTTGGACGCGACCATCAGCGCCGGCTAAGCAGGCCGGAGGATCGCGGCGGTCGCGCGCGGTGAGGCGGCACACTCAACGCCGGCTCAGCGGCGCCGCGGTCGAGGCGCTGGGAATCGGGTCCTGCGGCGCGAGGCTCGAACCGTCCCAGCGGTAGGTGACCTCGGCGGTGCCGCCGGTCGGGACGTCGATCTGGTCGGCCGGTCTGTAGAGGCCGTAGCTGAGCGTGACGCTGTCGTCGCTCTGCGCGGCGAGCTCGATCGCGGCGCTCGGATCCTTCGTGTCGGTGCCGATGAACGCGTCGCCGACGAAGAAGAACGCCTGCTCGGCGCGCGGGTCGGCGCTGCGCGAGACGCCGAGCAGCACCTTCAGCTGCTGGTCCGGGCGCCAATCTCTCTCGCCGAGTGGTGCGTAGCCGCGCGCGTCGAGGACCTGCTCGGCGGCCTGGAGCGACAGCGGCGCGTTCGGGTCGGTCGGCGTGGTGGAGCCCGTGCTCGTGGTCGGCGTCGTCGCCGGGACGGTCACCGTCTTCGTGACGGTCGGCGTCGCGACGGACGCGCTCGTGGGCTCGTCGTCGCCGCCGCACCCGGCCAGCACGAGCAGCGCGAGGGCAGCGGGCGCGAGCGCGGACAGGATGCGGCGGCGGGACGGCACCCATCCGGCGTTCGGCGCGGCGCGCGGTTTCCCTGCACCGGAACCCAACCTGAACGCGTGGACTCGACGCGGGCTCCCCGAGAGAGCGGCGCCGTTAGGCTTCTCCGGTGCTCGTCCTCGCCTCAATCACCGAGTCGCTCGCGAACTTCGCGACCGACGTCGTCGACAAGATCGGTCTCGCCGGTGTGTTCGTGCTGATGACGCTCGAGAGCGCCTGCATCCCGATCCCGTCCGAGGCGACGATGCTGTTCACCGGCTTCAACGTCGCCAGAGGCGAGTACTCGCTGCTCGCCGCGACGCTTGTCGGCGCGAGCGCGAACCTCGTCGGCTCGTGGATCGCGTACGGCGTCGGCTACTTCGGCCGCATCGAGCTGGTCGAGCGCCACGGCAGAAAGCTGCACATCTCCCCCAAGCACCTCGCGACCGCCGACCGCTGGTTCGCCGATCACGGCGAGGCGACCGTCTTCTGGACGCGCATGATGCCGATCGTCCGCACGTTCATCTCGTTGCCGGCCGGCGTCGCGCGGATGAACTTCCTGCGCTTCTCGATCTTCACGTTCCTTGGCTCGGTCCCGTGGGTCTTCGCGCTCACGTTCATCGGCAAAGAGGCGGGAGCGAACTGGGAGGACTGGAAGAACCGCCTGCACTACATCGACTACGCGTTCGCCATCGTGATCGTCGCCGCGCTCGCGTACTACGGCGTGCGCTGGTGGCGAAGGCGAGGGGAAGGCGGCGAGCCGCCGTCAGACGGGCGCGTAGATCCCACCGCCGAGCCGGCGGCTGACGTCCCCGCGTGAGCGCCGCGGGAAGCGAGTCGCTGCCGCTGCGCGAGGCGCTCGCGCTCGGTGTGCTGCACGGTCCCGCCGAGCTGCTGCCGATCTCCTCCTCCGGCCACGTCGCGCTCGTGCCGTGGCTCGCCGGCTGGCGCTACTGCGAGCTCGACGCGGAGCTGCGCAAGGCGTTCGAGGTCGCGCTGCACGCCGGCACTGCTGCGGCCTTGCTGATCGGCCTGCGGTCGGAGGTCGGCGAGACGGCGCGCGGACTCGATCGCCGGCGCCTGAGACTGCTGGTCCTGTCGTTCGCTCCGGCTGGCGCGCTGGCGTTCCTGTTCGAGCGCCCGATCGAGCGCCACCTCGGCACGCCGGCGACAACCGCGGCAGGGCTCGTGCTCGGCGCGCTCGCGATGGCAGCCGCCGACGGCGCGCCGCAGGAGCGGCTGCGCGAGTCAGCGACGGCGATCGACGGGCTTGCGCTTGGGGTCGGTCAGGCATGCGCGCTGGTGCCGGGCGTCTCGCGCAACGGGGCGACGCTCGCCGCGGCGCGCTGGCGGCGCTTCACGCGCGAGGACGCGAACGTGCTCTCGCGCCACGCAGCGCTGCCTTTGATCCTTGCGGCGACCGGACTGAAGGGCGTGCGGCTGTGGAAGCGCGGACTGCCGCGCGACGTGCATGTGGCATTTACGTTGGGGACGGGCGCCTCGTTCGCCTCGACGCTGGCGTCGACGTGGCTGATCAAGCAGGTCGAGCGGGATCGCTCGTTGGTGCCGTATGCGGCGTACCGGCTTGGACTCGCGGGGGTGGTCGCGGCCACGCTGCTGCGGCGCCGGCGCGCGCGGCGCGCCTGAGCTCGCCCACCGCTCAACCGGAGCGCGATCGCGCCGATGACGTGGGTGATCGCTCATGGTCTCGCGCCCCGACACCGCCCCCTCTCCCAGATCCCAGCTCGTGCTGCGGGGCGAGCATGGCGGCGTCCACTCGCTGGCTCACGTCAACGACGGGCTCGGTGGAGCGCTTGCGGTGCGTGGGTACGAGCTGGTGCGGCGCGATCCGCGCAGTGGGCAGCTGCCGGTTGCCTGCCCGACGATCACGCACTCGTGGCCGCCTGACTTCGCGCCCGGGAGCGAGGGTCCGACGATCGCGATCCTCCCGTGGGAGGTCGGTGCGCCGCCGCGGGCGTGGGTGCACGCGGTGCGCGAGCGGGTGGACCGCGTGTGGGTGCCGAGCGCGTTCGTGCGGGACGGCTACGTCGCGGGCGGGATGCCGCCGGGGATCGTGGACGTGGTGCCGAACGGGGTCGATCTGGAGCGCTACGCGCCGGATGGGCCGGTGCGGGCGATCGATGGGCCCGGAACCGGCG
Source organism: Conexibacter sp. (assembly GCA_036009645.1). Taxonomy (GTDB): domain Bacteria; phylum Actinomycetota; class Thermoleophilia; order Solirubrobacterales; family Solirubrobacteraceae; genus Conexibacter. Next base: position 72,826 of record DASYLH010000008.1, on the reverse strand, counting down.
CGGCCTGCACGTTCTTGTTCGTCGGCGGCACGATCTGGCGCAAGGGGATCGACGTGCTGCTCGCCGCGTGGGCGCGGGCGTTCGGGCCGGACGACGACGTGCGGCTGGTCGTGAAGGACTTCGGCGTCGAGACCTCTTACAAGGGCCAGACGTCCGGCGACGATGTGCGCGCGCTCGCGGCGCGCGCCGACGTGGCGCCGGTGACCTACCTGACCGAGGACCTGCCGGCGGCGGAGCTGCCGGCGCTCTATCGCGCCGCCGACGTGGTCGCACTGCCCTATCGCGCCGAGGGCTTCTGCCTGCCGGCGCTCGAGGCGATGGCGTGCGGCGTGCCGGTGATTCACACCGCCGCCGGCCCGACGGGCGAGTTCTGCCCGCCCGACGCCGGCTGGGCGCTCAGCTCGCGCCGCGCCGAGTTCGAGGCGCGCACCTATGCCGGCCCGACCGCAGGCCCGGCCTGCGCGCTCGAGGTCGATCCAGACGTCCTCGCCACCGTCCTGCGCACCGCCGCCGGCGCGGGTCCCACTGCGCGCGCCGAGCGCGGAGCGCACGCGCGGCGCGCGGCTGAGCGGATGAGTTGGGCTGCGGCAGCCGAGATCGCCGACCGGCGGCTGGTCGAGCTCGCGCGCTGCGCGCCGCCGCGCTGGGCACGCGCGATCGTCCCGCCACAACTCGACGCACGCGGCACTGCCGTGCTCTACGCGCCCGTGTGGGAACGCCCCGAGACATGGCAGCCGGTACTGCGCGCGTGGGCCGCGACCTTCTCCGCCGAGGACGACGCGACGCTCGTGCTGGTTGCACCGGCGGGCGAGCGCGAGGCGCTTGCGGCGGCGGCGATCGCGGCGCTCGAAGCGAGCGGCCGGCCGAGCGACGCGCTGCCCGACGTGCTGCTCGACGACCCGCCAGCCGACCGGCTCGACGGGCTCGTCGCACGCTGCGGCGCGGTGCTGCTCGACGATGCCGCGCATCCGGCGGCGCCCGGCGTGGCCGGCGTAGCTGCAGCGCGCGAGCTGCTGACGCGCCGGGCGTTGCGCACGCTCGCGGCGGATCCACCGGCTCTCGCGACGTTCGCCGCGCAGCTGCGCGGCGGCGGTGCACGAGCGGCGCTCGCAGCCTGAGCGAACCGACCCGCGGGTCTGCTGCGCACGAAGGCGAGCGCCCCGACCGAGGGGGACCGGCCGGAGCGCTCTGGTCTCCTCGTCGTCGGGATGGGGGATGAGCGACGAGGAGCGCTAGAGACGCGAGCGGCTGAAGGGATCCCTGCCGTACAGCGTCTCCACGTCGACCTTATCCCAAAATCCAACTGAATGGTGGGGATTTCCACCACGATCGTGGCTGGTATGCAGGTGATCGGATGGGCAGGGTCCCGGACTTATGCCGGATCCCGATCCTCGCTTGGTCGCATTGGGTCGCGCGCTGCGCAAGGCGCGTCGCGACCGCGACCTGTCACAGGAGGCGATCGGTCAGCGTGCCGGCATGCACCCGAACCACGTCGGCACGATCGAGCGCGGGACGAAGGATCTGCGCGCCACGACGCTCCTGCGACTGATCGAGGCGCTGGACATGTCGCCCGCCGAGCTGTTCGCGGACTACGGGGTGCCCGGCGAGGAGCCCGCGAGGGCGCCGCGTTAGCTCGTGACCTCGCCCGCAGGTCCCCGCTTGCGGTAGGGACGTCGCCTCAGCAGCTCGCTTCCGAGCGCCGGAGGGCGAACCCCTCAGTCCCGCGGCAGCTCCCGCTTGAGTACCTTGCCGGTCGGGTTGCGCGGGATCGCGTCGAGGAAGACGATCTCGCGCGGGAGCTTGTAGCGGGCGAGGCGCTCGCGCAGGTAGGCGATCAGCTGCTCCTCGCTGACCGGCTCGTCGTCGGTCCGGCGCGCTGCGAAAGCGCGCAGCCGCTGACCGAAGTCCGGATCATCGACGCCGATCACCGCGGCGTCCGCGAGCTGCGGGTGGCCGACCAGCAGGTCCTCGACCTCCTGCGGATAGACGTTCTCGCCGCCCGACAGGATCATGTCGTCGTCGCGGCCGTCGACGAACAGGCGGCCCGCGGCATCGAGGTGGCCGACGTCGCCGATGTTCATCAGCCCGTCGGCGACCTCGCGCGAGCCTCCGCCGGTGTAGCCGTCGAAGACGAGCCCGCTGCCGATGAAGACGGTCCCGACCGTGCCCGGCAGGACCGGCCTGCGCTGCTCGTCAAGCACGGCGATCGTCACCCCTCGCGGCGCGCGACCGACGGTGCCCGGCGCGGCGCGCAAGTCCGCCGGACCGGCCAACGAGGCGAAGCCGGTCTCGGTCGAGCCGTAGAGGTCGAAGACGATCTCGCCGAACGCGTCCATAAAGGCGGATGCGACGTCGGGCGCGAGCGGCGCGCCCGCGGATGCCGCCGCGCGCAGCGAGCTCGTGTCGCGGCGGGCGCGCTCCTCGGCGGGCAGCGCGAGGATCCGCTGCAACATCACGGGAACGCCGACGAGGTGCGTCGCGCGGTGGCGTTCGATCGCCTCGAGTGCCCACTGCGGGTCGAAGCGGCGGCGCAGCACGACCGGCGCGCCGACGAACAGCGCGAGGCCGAGGAACGCGAGGCCGAAGCCGTGGAAGACGGGTGGGCCGATCACGATCGGGTCGGCGGCGTGGGGTCTGAGCTCCTCCAGCAGCGTGGTGAGCGGGCCGAGCACCGCCGACGGCGAGGGCTCGCGCGCCGCCCCCTTGGGCGCGCCGGTCGTGCCGGAGCTGAGGATCACGAGGCGGCCGGGCGTGGGCGGCGCCGGCGGCTTCGGCGCGCTTGCGCCCGCGGCGGCGAGCCGGTCGAGCGTCGGGACGCCGGCCGGCGGGTCCTCGTCGTGCCACGCGAGGATCCGCTCCGGGTGGGCGGGACTGGCGATGGCGGCGTCGAGCGCCGGTCCGAACTCCTCGTCGTGGACGATCGCGCCCGGCGCGTGCGGGGCGAGCGCCTGCGCGAGCTGCGGTCCGGGGAAGTCCGTGTTGAGCAGCAGCAGGTCGGCGCCGAGGCGCGAGGCGGTCAGCATCGCCTCGACGAACCCGCGGTGGTTACGGCACATCACGGCGAGCGACCGATCCGGCCCGACGCCGTGCTCGCTGCGCAGCGCGGCGGCGATCCGCTCGGCGCGGTCGTTCAGCTCCGCGTACGTGATCGAGCCGCGCTCGTCGATCACCGCCGGGCAGTGCGGGTCGCGGGCCGCGCTGATGGCGCAGCCGGCGGCGGCGCCGAGCCCGAGCGCACGGCCGGCTGACAGGGCCTGCAGCGCCCGCGCGGGCGGCAGCGGCTTGAGCACGCCGGCGGCGGCGAGCGCACGCAGCGCCGGCACGGCCATTCCAGCGACGGCGCGGGCCTCGGCGAGGCGGGCAGAGCGGCTCACGCTCTGCCCCGCGGGTCGCTGGCCGGAGCAGCGTCGACAGGCGCCGTGCCGTTCGACGGACCGCCAGGGGACGCGCCAGCCGCGGACGCGCCAGCCGCGGACGCGCCAGCGCGCGACGTGAAGCGCTTCGCGTACAGCCGCACGAGCCGGTCGCTGGTGCCGCGCGCGGCAACATCGATCAGCGCGGCAGTCGTGACCCACCACGGCGTGATCGCGGTGGGCCGGTCGGTGATCGCGTGGCAGACGAGCCCGGCGGCCTCGTCCGGCGAGAGGCCGGGGACGAGCTTGAAGTCGTCGGTCGGCGCGCTCATGCGCGTATGAACGAGCGCCATGTAGATCGACGTGGTGGTGACGCCGTCGGCGTGCATCTCAGCGGCGACGGCCCGCAGCCACGTGTCGAACGCCGCCTTCGAGGCCTGGTAGGCCGACCAGCGCGGCGTCGGCGGCAGCAGCACGCCTACCGTCGAGACGTTGACGACGTGGCCGCTACCGCGTTCGCGCATCGCGGGCAGGAGGGCGAGCAGCAGCCGCACGGGCCCAAGGTAGTTCAGATCGGTGGTACGCGTGAAGTCATGGAAGCGGTCGTAGGAGCGGTCGATCGCGCGGCGGATCGACTTGCCAGCGTTGTTAACGATCACGTCGGGTGGGCCGTGCTCGGCGAGCAGCTGCGCAGCGAGGGCCGGCACCGCCTCCTCCGCGTCGCTGAGGTCGGCCGGGTAGGCGAACGCCGCGGCGCCATCGGCGCGCAGCTGCTCGGCCAGCTCCTCCAGCACGTCGGCCGAGCGCGCGACGAGCAGCACGGTCGCCCCGGCGCGCGCGAGCCGGATCGCCGTGTGGCGGCCGATCCCGTGCGAGGCGCCGGTCACGAGGATCGTCTGCCCCGCGACCGCGGCGCGCAGCTTCGTCGCGCTCGGCGCACCGCCGGGGTTGACGACGCGCGAGGCGACCCGTCGCATGAGACCAGCAAGCTGACTATGGTCTTGAACGAAATTCAAGTTGGATCGCGGTCAGCGTACATCGGAGCGTTCATGAGCGGTGCAGACGAGCCGGGACGAGCAGGCGAGAACGGCAACGCGACGGTCCACGACGTACACGTCGCGATCATCGGTGGCGGGCTGAGCGGCGTCGGCGCCGCGATCATGCTGCGGCGCGCCGGGATCGGCGACGTCGTCGTGCTGGAGCGCGCCGACGAGGTCGGCGGCACGTGGCGCGACAACACCTACCCCGGCTGCGCGTGCGACGTGCCGTCGGCGCTCTACTCGTTCTCGTTCGCGCCGAATCCCGACTGGGGCCGGCTGTACGCGGGACAGCCGGAGATCCGCGAGTACGCGCGCCGCATCGCGCGCAAGCACGGTGCCGACGAGCACGTCGTGACCGGCGCCGACGTGCTGGACGCGCGCTGGGACGACGGCGCGCAGCGCTGGCGGATTGAGACGACGCGCGGCAGCTGGTCCGCGCGGGCGGTCATCTCCGCCACCGGCCCCTGGAGCGAGCCCGTGCTGCCCGACGTGCCCGGCCTCGACACGTTCGAGGGCACGATCTTCCACTCCTCGCGCTGGAACCACGACCACGCGCTCGACGGCGAGCGCGTCGCGGTGATCGGCACCGGCGCCTCGGCCGTCCAGTTCGTGCCGAAGATCCAGCCTGAGGTCGAGCAGCTGACCGTCTTCCAGCGCACGGCGCAGTGGGTGCTGCCGAAGCTCGACCGGCGCGTCACGGCCGCGGAGCAGGCGCTGTACCGGCGCGTGCCGCTGACGCAGCGAGCGCTGCGCGAAGCGATGTACTACACGTTTGAGCTGGCCGGCTTCGCCGAGCGCAACCCGCGCGCGATGGGCGGCTTCCAGCGGATCGCGCGGCGCCACCTGGAGCGCTCGGTTACCGATCCCACGCTGCGCGCGGCCCTCACCCCCGACCACACGCTCGGCTGCAAGCGGATCCTCTTCTCGAACGAGTGGTACCGCGCGCTCACGCAGCCGAACGTCGAGCTGGTGCCGCACGCGGTGACGGAGGTGCGCGCGGGCGGGCTGGTCGGCGCCGACGGCGTCGAGCGACCGGTCGACACGCTGATCCTCGGGACCGGCTTCGGCATTACCGAGATGCCGATCGCCGGGCGCGTGACGGGCCGCGACGGGCGCACGCTCGACGAGACGTGGGACGGCAGCCCGACCGGCCATCTCGGCACCGTCGTGAGCGGCTTCCCGAACTTCTTCATGATCCTCGGCCCGAACGTCGGCAACGGCCACACCTCAGCGACCGTGCTGATCGAGATGCAGGTCGAGTTCGCGATCGGCGCGCTCAAGCGGATGGAGCGCGACGGGATCGCAAGCGCCGACGTGCGCCCAGCCGTGCAGGACGCGTTCAACGAGGAGGTCCAGCGGCGGCTGCGCGGGACCGTCTGGAACGCGGGCGGCTGCCGCAGCTACTACCTCGATCGCAACGGCAGAAACAGCACGATCTATCCGGGATCGACGCTGGAGCTGCGGCGGCGGATGCAGTTCGAGCCGACCGATTACGCGTTGGTGCCGGCATCGGCCGCGGCGCCCCTCGCAGTCGCCTGACCGCTGGATCCGCGACAATCCGCCGGTGAGTGATTCCTACGCAGCCGCCGGCGTCGACATCGCGGAGGCGGATGAGGGCGTCCGCGCGCTCGTCGAGGTCCTCAAGACGATCGACCCGGGGCGGCCGTCGGCGTCCGTGCTCGGCTCGGGGCACTACGCGAACGTGCTGCGGGTGGCGCCGAACCTCGGGATCGCCCTGTGCGCCGACGGCGTCGGCTCGAAGGTGATCGTTGCCGAGCAGACCGGCCGCTACGACACGGTCGGGATCGACTGCATCGCTATGAACGTCAACGACGTCATCTGCGTCGGCGCCGAGCCGCTCGCGGTGCTCGACTACCTCGCGGTCGAGCAGGCCGATCCGGGCGTGCTGCGCGACATCGCGCTCGGCCTCAAGCGCGGTGCGGAGGAGGCGGGCGTCGAGATCCCCGGCGGCGAGCTGGCCCAGCTGCCGGAGCTGATCAAGGGCCACCCATCGCCGAACGGCTTCGACCTCACGGGCGCGTGCTTCGGGACCGTCGCGCTCGACGCGATCGTCACCGGCGACGCGATCGCGCCCGGCGACGCGCTGATCGGCCTGCCCGCCTCGGGCGTGCATTCGAACGGCCTCACGCTCGCGCGGCGCGCGCTGCTGGAAGACGGCGGCCTCGCGTTCGACGACCGCCCCGGCGAGCTCGGTGGCGCATCCGTCGCCGACGTGCTGCTGGAGCCGACCGTGCTGTACGTGCGCGCAGTGCTCGAGCTGCTGCGCTCAGAGGTCCCCGTGCACGGACTCGCGCACATCACCGGCGGCGGCGTGCTGAACCTGCTGCGGCTCGGCGGCGCGAACGGCGTCGGCTACGAGATCTCAGATCCGCTGCCCGTCCCGCCCGTGTTCGAGCTGATCGCGCGCTGCGGCTCCGTCGAGCCGGCCGAGATGCAGAAGGTCTTCAACATGGGCTGCGGCTTCGTCGCGATCGTGCCGGAGGCGAGCGCCGCCGGCGCGATTGAACTGCTCTCCGCCCGCCACCCCGGCACGACGCGGATCGGCGCCGTCACCAGCGAGGCCGGCCGCGTCTCGCTCCCGGGCCTCGGGCTCGCCGGCGACACGCACGGCATCGCGCGCGCGTAGACCCCTCCAAACGGCGGGGGAGCGACGCGCCGGAGAACGGTCGATTTGGCGGGTTGCGGAATGGGCAAGCGCAGGAGAAGGTCCCTCGCCGTCGTACCCCGACAGCTGGAGACCCGTTCGGCGTCTCCGTCACCGTCTTCCAGGAGGAGCACCGATGAGCAGTGTGGAGTTCGTCGTCATAGAGGAGCCAGAGCCGCGCGGCGTGCCCGCGTACTACGCAGAGCTGGTCGGCACGTTCCTGCTCGTGTTCTTCATCTGCAGCTTCATCTCCGTCGCCTCGGCCGGCGGCTTCGACCTCGCGGGCCTCGCGCTCGCACACGCCTTCATCCTGGCCGTGCTGATCTACACGCTCGGTGGAACGTCAGGCGCACACTTCAACCCGGCGGTCACGTTCGCGCTGTGGTCGATCAAGAAGATCTCGACGCCCAACGCGGTTGTCTACGTGATCTGCCAGTGCATCGGCGGGATCCTCGGCGCGCTCGTCGTGCTGCTGCTGTTCAAGGACGTCGGCGATGCCGTCAACTACGGCGCGACCGCGATCAACGGCGAGGTCCTTAACAACGGCTCCGTGTGGCTCGGGCTGCTCGCCGAGGCGATCGGAACGTTCCTGCTGATGTACGCGATCATGGGCCTCGCGGTCAACCCGCGCGGCGAGGCGGCGCTCGCGGGCCTCGGCATCGGGCTGGCGCTCGGCGTCGCTGTGATCGTCTTCGGCCCGGCGACCGGCGCCGGCCTCAACCCCGCCCGCTGGCTCGGTCCGGCGGTCGCCTCCGGCAGATTCGACGACTTCTGGATCTACATCGTCGGTCCGCTCGTGGGCGCGCTCGCCGCGGCGCTCGCGTACCGCACGTTCATCCTCGACCCGCGGTGGCTGCCGGCGCAGCGTCCGAAGGACGAGCTGCCGGGCTGATCCGCCTCAGTAGCTGACGGGTCCGGCGAGCCGGACGCGGGCCTTGCTCGCGTCCGGTCTCGCCCGGCCGATCACTCTCAGTCTGCGGCCGTGGATGCCAGCGAATCTGCCGGTGCCGCCCGTGACCGCTGCCGTGCCGCGCAGGCCCGGCCAGGTCACGCTGTCGAGAATCGCCACCGCGATCCCTCTGCCGGAGATCGTCCCGCCCGGCAGCGTCGCGGTGAATCTGACGATCACACCCTTCGAGGTGATTCTCGCCTCGACTTCCATCGTCCCGTCGTAGGTGCCGGTAACGGTGCCCTGCTGGAAGTAGTGGGCTGGGCTGACGCGGTTGACGAGCGTCAGCTGGGCGGTCTCGTCGAGCAGCGACTCGGCGGGCTCTGGATTGGGGGCAGCCGCGGCGGGCTGCTCTGTCGTCGGCGTGGTGGCGGCGGGCGCCGGCGTCGGTTCGTCGGAGGCTGCCGCCGATGAGCCCGGGGAGCTCGCCGAGCTGGAGTCCTGCTCGGCGGCGCCGGGCGCGGACGCGCCGCCGGACGGCTGCGCGGGCCCCTCGATTGCCTGTGGCGTGGTCGTGGGGACTGGCGCAGGCGCGCTACGCGTCGCGGTCTGCGTGGCGGGCGGCGTCGCCGGCTGCGGCAGCGCGGTCGCGGTGGTCGCCGGCGATGTCGTCGCATCCGTGGTCGCTGCGACAGGACCTGCGGTCGAGCCACCCCCGCATGCCGCAAGGACAAGCGCCAGTGCGAGCAGGAGCGCAAGTACGAGAGCCGGCGGCGTCTTCAGGGCCACCTCCCGAGCTTATACCGATATCGGGTGTGTCACCGACCGTACGGTCGGGAGCGCTCAGAGCTCGATCGCCGACTCGCGGATCGCAATCGCGACCGCGTGCGCGCGGCTGGAGGCCTCGAGCTTGCGCATCACGTTGCGCATGTGGGTGCGGACGGTGTGCGGGCTGAGCGAGAGCGCTTCCGCCGTCGCCTCCGTCGAGCCGCCGTCGGCGACGAGCGCGAGCACGCGCAGCTCGGAGATCGACAGCGTCGAGGTGCGCCGCTGCGCGCGCGGGAGCGGGAGCGGCTGTGTGGGCTTGGGACCCGGTGCAAGCGCCTCGTCGTCGCGCTCCTCGAACCACAGTCCGCCCGTGGCGACCAATCGCAGTGCCTCGGCCAGGTCGGCGATCGAGCGGCGCTTGGCGACGAGTCCCGCCGCGCCGGCGTTGACGGCCGCGGCCGAGTCCTCGCAGTCGGCGTCGTGGGCATACAGCACGACGGCGCTGCGCAGCCCGCGCTGCACGAGCCGCCGCACGAGCGTGATCCCGTCCACGTCCGGCAGGTCTGCCGAGACCAGCGCGATGTCGGGCTCGTGACGAGCGATGAGCGCTTCGCCGCCGGCCCCGGTGGAAGCACCGCCGAGCACGGCGAGACCTTCAGGCGGCAGCAGCAGCGAGAGCCCGTCGCGCACCGGCGGATGGGGATCGACGATCACGACGCTCGTCAACGCCCGCGGCGCCTCGTCTACGGGCGCGGTGAAGCGGGGTCCACCGGTCGCGGACGAGCGCACGTCGGCGACGTCGAAGGCGGCAAGCGGGGTGTGGGAGTCGTGGTCGAGCAAGGGCACCGAGGCGGTCATTCGTCGTCGATTGGTCAACTCATTCGAACGTAACCCAGTGCATCGGAAAAATCATGCACATTGCGGGAAACTTTGTCGGAGGAATTGCCTTCCAGCGTCTGGATTCTGCCGCCGGGAAGGACCTGCTCGACGATCCCAATGTGCTCGTCCCAGACGATCAGATCGCCGGGACGCGGCACAGCGCCGGGGCCGTTCGGGACCGCACGGCCGTTGCGCTGTGCCCATGCGTAGAGCTGGTCGACGGAGCCGAAGCCCTCGCCGTGGTCGCCGAGCGGCATGCCGGCCTGGCGCGAGACCCACGAGACGAAGTAGGCGCACCACGGGCCGACGCCGCTGCCGGCGGTGGCCGTGCGGTACTGGGCGATGCGCGCCGAGTCGTTCGAGCCGGGCGGCTGCTCGGCCTGGCCGACCTCGGCGCCGGCGATCAGCGTCATCGCGCTGCCGGGGGAGCTGCCCGGTCCCGCCGACCCGACGGTCGGGACCATGCCGGCGGGCATCGCGCCCTGGAGCGCGGTCGCGAAGGAGGACGCGGCGGCGACGGGGGAGGTGGTCGCGGGTGCCGCTGCGCCGCCGACGGTCGCCTCCGAGGGCGACGGCGGCAGCAGCGCTCGCTCGATCTGGTCGATGCGGGCGAGGGCAAGAGGGAGCGACATCACTCCCGGTCATCGGCCATAGCTGGCGCGACTTGACTATCTGGACGAAAGGAGGATGCGGAAACGGGCGGGCGCCACGAGACGCCCGCCCGGATTCCACATTCCCTCGGAGCGGTGACTACCGCAGCAGCGAAAGGACCTGCTGCGGCGCCTGCTGCGCCTGGGCGAGCATCGAGGTGCCCGCCTGAACCAGGATCTGGTTCTTGGTGAAGTTGACCATCTCAGCAGCCATGTCCACGTCACGGATGCGGCTCTCGGACGCGGTCAGGTTCTCCTGGTAGGTGGCCAGGTTGTTGTACGTGTGCTCGAGGCGGTTCTGCACCGCACCGAACGCGGCACGCTGCTGGGAGACGGCGTCGATCGCTCTGTCGACGTCCGCGAGGACCGTCGAAGAGGTGATGTCGATCGTGCCGACCGCCGACCCGAGGCTCACCGTCGAAACGGAGATGACCTCGCCGTCGTTGGCGCCGACCTGGAACGAAATGCTCTGGGCCGAGTCCAGCAGGTGGATGTTGTTGAACTGAGCGGTCGTGCCGATGCGCTCGATCTCCTGGGTCAACTGACCGACCTCGGAGTTGATCGCGGTTCTGTCCGACGTCGAGAGCGTGCCGTTCTGGTACTGCACGGCCAGCTCGCGAACGCGCTGGAGCATCGAGTGGACCTCGGTCAGCGAACCCTCAGCCGTCTGGACGAGCGAGATGCCGTCCTGGACGTTGCGGCCGGCCTGGTCCAGACCACCGATCTGACCGCGCAGCTTCTCGCTGATGGCGAGGCCGGCGGCGTCGTCTGCGGCACGGTTGATGCGGAATCCGGAGCTGAGGCGCTCCATCGATCTCGCGACCGCGCCGCTCGTGTGCACCAGGTTGCGGTGCGCGTTGAACGCCTCGACGTTCGTGTTGATGCGAAGGGACATGCGTGCATCTCCTTGATGTCGTCCCGGGCGACTCCATGTCACCCTTCTCGACCCGGTACATCGGCATCCGGGCGGAGGACTTGAGCGTTTCCTGCGCGGGGCGCTCTCAGGAGGCTTCTGCGCGCCGTGCCGCGGCGGCACGGCGGGCGGCCGCCTCGGCGGCGCGGTGACTGCGCACGGCGCGCAGCTCAGCAACGACGAGATGGCGCCAGACGAGCACCGCGGCGGCCCAAGTGGCGACGTAGCCGACAACGCCGGCGAGGAGCGCACGCAGCAGCGCGTCGGCCGTGGGGACGCCGGCGCGCAGCGAGAGCAGGCCGACGAGCAGGAAGCCGCCAAGCCCGCCCCACGCCTTCGCGCGGGCGACCTGGGCGCCGGCGCGCGGGTGGTTGGCGACGCTCATCACGTCGGCGCCCGTGCTCTTGCCGCCCTTCGCCTTCTTGGCCTTCTTGGGCTTCTTGTCGTCCTTGTCCGCCATGGCGTCCTCCTAGAGCTCCCCGTCGCGGGTGCGCTGGCGGGCGATCCGCTCCTGCTCGAAGACGAAGCGCACGAGCTGGCGGCGCGCGTCGCGGTCGAGCTCCTCGATCGCGATGCCACGCTGGCCGTCGTCGCCGATGCGCGCAACGCGACCGCGGCCGGCGATCTGCTCGCCCTCGTTCGGCGTCAGGCGGAACGCGACCTCGTCGCCGACGGCGATCGTGTCCGGACCGCTGGCGAGCAGTCCGTTGCCGCTGACGTTGACCGTCAGCGCGTCGGCCCACTCGCCCGGCATGCCGTCCTCGCCGACGGGCGCGATTGCGAGCGGGCGCACGACGCGCACGCGCACGAAGTCGCGCCGCTGGACGATGTCGACGGCCCCCTCGTGGTGGAAGCGGACGAGGTCGTGCGTGGCGACGGTCCCTCTGCCCTCCAGCCGCACGAGCCCACGCGGGGCCGGATACTCGATCACCATTGGCGAGGCATCCCCGAGCGTGAGCGGGTCGCGGCGGTCGACCAGCATCAGCACGACGGCGAGCTCGTGGTCAGTGACCTTCGAGACGCGGCCGCGGTACTGCTGCAGGTCGGGCAGCGTGATCACGACGTCCTGCCGCAGCTCGGGCAGCGGCGGCTTCGCCGGGGCCTTGTTGGCCGTCGCGCTCATGGCAGCACGCGCTCCGCAAGGGTGGCGGGGTCGGCGGGGGCGATGCCGGCGTCGCTCAGGGCGTAGGCGAGCGGCAGACGAGTGGTGCAGGCAAGCTCGAGCGCGGCGCCGAGCTGAGCGCCGTGGGCGTCGATGGCGAGCGCCGTGGGGCTCAGCGGTCCGAGACGGTCGAGCAGCGCACGGGCGCTCGGCAGGTCGAGGTCGGCTGGGATCACGGCGACGAGCTCGTCGAGCGTGAGCTGGTCGAGGCGCTCAGCGAGCGCGACGACCTCCGCGCGCTCGGTGGCGATCGGGGGCAGGTCGAGCGCGAGGATCTCGTCGGGGTTTTCGCGCTCGAGGCGGGCTTGGGCGCGGTCGAGCGAGGCGACGGCGCGAGCGTCGCGACCCGCGCGCTTGTAGGCGGTCGCGAGCGCGTCAGCGCAGGCGGTCGAGCCGGGGCCGGCGAAGGCGACGGCGAGGCCGCCAGCGCGGTGGGGGAGGCTGGTGGGGATGCGGCGGGCGAGGGCTCGGCGGGTGGCTTGCCGGAGGTCTTGGGCGAACGGCAGCTCGTGGGCATCGGCGTCGGTGACGAGCTTCTCGGCGAACGCGTGGCTCATGCCGGCGTTGGTCAGCTCGGCGATCAGCGTGGGCGCCATTACCGCTTGGGCTGCGAGGGAGGCGGGCTCAGTCGCCGGCGGCAGCCCGGCGGCGGGTGGCGCCGCCACCGTCTGAGCGGCGAGCGGGGTCGGCTCGGCGGAGGAGCGCGGATCTGACCCGGCCCCAGCGGGTCTAATTCGCGGTCCTCCCTCGGCGGCAGGCGGCTCGGGGAGCACGGGCGGCTGGGAGTGGCCGACCGGCGGGGCGAAGGCGGCGGCGGTGACGATCGCGTCGGCCTCGCCGTCGGTCTCGGCGTCAGCGAGCAGTGCGGCGAACGACTCAGGGACCGGGGGCGGCTGCTCGTCGTAGACGTCGATGCGCGGGCCGCCGCGCTTGGCGTCGACCTCGACGAAGCGCTGCTGGAAGAAGCCGCCGATGCCGCCCATCAGGCCGTCCCGCTGGCGCACGACGATCGCCTCGGGGCCGAGCTGCTCGCGGATCTGAGGGAGCAGCTCCTCCAGCGTTCTGCCGCGGAAGGTCGTGACGTCGGGGTCGGTGGGGTGGGCCGCGGCCGGCGGGATGTCGGCGACCGGTGCAGTCTCGGGCGACGGCGAGGCCGACGGAGTGGCGACGAGCGCGGCGTCGGCCGCGGGGTCGGCGGCGAGCGCCGTCGTGAGGGTCTCTTCCATGCTCGTCGTGCTCATCCGTCAACCACTCCAATCGTCTCCACGCTGATGCCGGGTGCGATCTCGTTGTAGGAGCAGACCGCGAGCTGCGGGATCGCCTGCTCCACCAACCGCCGCAGATGGCGGCGCACGCGCGCCGAGCAGAGCAGCACCGGTCGGGTGCCCCGTGCGACGCCGTGCTCCACTTGAGTTCGCAATGCAGTGACCAAAGCCTGCGCGCGCGTGGGATCCATTGCGAGGTACTCGCCGTCGGAGGTCTGCGCAATCGCGCTCGCAACCTCCTGCTCGACGGCCGGATCGAGGGCGATCGCGCGCAGCCGCTGCTCCGAATCCACATGCGGCGCGGTGATCGTGCGGCCGAGCGCCTGGCGTGCGTACTCGGCCAGCAGCGACGGGTCACGCGTCACGCGCGCCTTGTCGCCGACGGCCTCGACGATCGCGCCGAGATCGCGGATCGAGACGCCCTCGGACAGCAGCGCCTGCAGCACGCGCTGGATCTCGCCGAGCGTGAGGACGTCCGGCACGACCTCCTCGACGACCGCCGCGTTGGACTCCTTCAGCTGCTCCAGCAGCTGTCTGACGTCCTGGCGCGACAGCAGGTCGGCGGCGTGCGCGCGGATCGTCTCCGTCAGATGCGTGACGATCACGGACTCGCCGTCGACGACGGTGAAGCCGAGCGCCTCAGCCTCGGCGCGCTGACCGTCGTTGACCCACGTGGCCGGCAGGCCGAAGGCGGGCTCGGTCGTCGGCACGCCGCCGGGCAGCTGGCCGACCGCGTCGCCCGGGTCCATCGCAAGCTGGTGGCCGGCCATCAGCCGGCCGCGCGCGACCTCCATGCCGCGCACCTTCAAGACGTACTCGTGCGAGTCGAGCCCCAGCTCGTCGTGGATGCGGACGGGCGGGATCACCATGCCGAGGTCGGAGGCGATCTGGCGGCGGATCACGGAGACGCGGCTGAGCAGCGTGCCGCCGGCGCCTGCGTCGACCAAGGGCACGAGCCCGAAGCCGATCGCCAGCTCCAACGGGTCGAGCGGCAAAGCTTCCAGCGCGGCGTCGCGCGGCGTCGGGACGGCGGTGCCCTCGGCGTCGGCCAGCGCAGCCGCGGCGATCGCCGCGTCCTCGACGGCGAGCGGCCCGCCGTCGCGCATCGCCCAACCCAAAGCGAGGAAGCCGCCGCCGATGAAGAGGAAGGGGAGCTTCGGAAGCCCCGGCACGAGCGCGAACGCGCAGATGACGGCACCGGCGACCATCGGCGCCTTGCGCTGGCCGATGATCTGGCTGGCGATGTCGGAGCCGAGGTCGGTGTCGGACGCGGCGCGCGTGACGATGATGCCGGTCGCGACCGAGATCAGCAGGGCGGGGATCTGCGCGGCGAGGCCGTCGCCGACGGTCAGCAGGCTGAAGTGTTGGATCGCCTCGCCGAACGGCAGGCCCATCTGCATGACGCCGACGACGATCCCGCCGATCAGGTTGATGAGGACGATCAGCACGGCCGCCATCGCGTCGCCCTTGACGAACTTCGAGGCGCCGTCCATCGCGCCGTAGAAGTCGGCCTCCTTCGAGATTTCGGCGCGGCGGTTGCGGGCCTCCTCGTCGGTGATCAGGCCGGCGTTGAGGTCGGCGTCGATCGCCATCTGCTTGCCCGGCATCGCGTCGAGCGTGAAGCGCGCGCCGACCTCGGCGACGCGCCCGGCGCCGTTCGTGACGACGACGAACTGGATCACGATCAGGATCAGGAAGATCACGAGGCCGACGACGACGTTTCCGCCGACGACGAATCTGCCGAATGCGGCGACGACGTCGCCCGCGTCGCCCTTGGTCAGGATCAGCCGCGTGACCGAGACGTTGATCGCCAGGCGGAACATCGTCGTCAGCAGCAGCAGCGACGGGAACGAGGCGAAGTCGAGCGCGCGGTTGAGGTAGAGCGTCGCGACGACGATCGCGAGCCCGATCGAGATGTTGAGCGTGATGAAGAGGTCGAGCAGCGCCGCCGGCAGCGGGATCACGAGCATCGTCACGATCAGGACGACGCCGAGTGCGGCCAGCAGGTCGGTGTGACCCATCAGCTTGCGCAGCAGGGGTGCGGCTCCGGGACCGGACGCGCCGGTTCCAGCGGGCTTGGCGGCGATCGCGCTCATCAGGCAGTCCTCCTACGGGCGACGCGGTAGACGTAGGCGAGCACCTGCGCGACCGCCTGGTAGAGCTCCTCGGGCACGATCTGGCCGATCTCCATCGCCGCGTGCAGCGAGCGGGCGAGCGGTCTGTCCTCCATCACGGGGACGCCGTGCTCCTCGGCGAGTCTGCGGATCTGCAGGGCGATCAGGTCCTGGCCCTTCGCGACGCATTCGGGCGCCGGACGGGTGCCGTCGTACTTGAGCGCGACGGCAAAGTGGGTCGGGTTGACGACGACGACGTCGGCCTGCGGGACAGCGGCCATCATGCGGGCGCGGGCGGCCTGCAGCTGGCGGCGGCGCAGCGCGCCCTTCACCTCGGCCGGCAGCGAGTGCTGCTTGAACTCCTCTCTGAGCTCGTCCTTGCTCATCCGCAGCGACTTCTCGTGTCTCCAGCGCTGGTAGCCGAGGTCGATCGCGGCGATCACGAGGTAGGCGAGCGCCGCGCGCTGGGCGATCGCGAAGACCATCTTGGAGAGCATCGCCGCGAGCGCAGCGGGCGAGGAGCCGACGGTGGCGCTCAGCTCGGTCAGCCGCGGGATCAGCGCCATAGCGACGATCACGCCGACGACGCCGACCTTCGCGAGCGACTTGCCGGTCTCGAAGAAGATTCTGCTGCCGAAGATGTTTCTCGCGCCGGTCAGCGGGTTGAGCTTCTTCGGGTCGGGTCTGAGCGCCTGCGTGGCGGGCTTGATGCCCGTCTGCGCGACGTTCGCGACCACGCCCGCGAGCAGGCAGACGCCGGCGATCGGGGCGATGCCGATCACGAGGTCCTTGAGCGTCGAGGTGAACAGCTGGCCGAGGCCGGCGGCGCTCATCATCTCCTGCGGGTGCGCGACGTTCGCCATCCCGGTGCGCAGCGCGTCCTCGGCGGCGCCGACCGTGTGCGGTGCCAGCAGCGAGACCGCCAGCAGCGACGCGAGCAGCACGACGGCGCCGTTGAGGTCCATCGACTTCGCGACCTGCCCTCTCTTGCGCGCCTCCTCGCGGCGCTTGGGTGTTGCTCTCTCGGTCTTGTCGTTGGCCATGGTCTTACGCCAACTTGATCGTCTGGAGCGCCTGGGCGACGCTCAGCTGGAGCTGGTCGGAGATCCAGCCGGACACGAATGGCAGCGAGGCGCCAACGACGAGCAGGCCGACGGTGACCTTCACCGGGAAGCCGACGGCGAACACGTTGAGCTGCGGCACGACGCGCGTCACAACCCCGAAGGCGACGTCGGTGATGACGCAGGCGATCAGCACCGGCGCGGCGACCTCGAGCGCAGAGGAGAAGATCGTCGTGAACGTGGAGACGACACCGGTTGCGAGCGCGGTGATGTCGGGCGCGGCGGTCAGCGGGACGAGGTCGAACGTGCGCGAGAGCCCTCCGACGACCCAGCCGATCCCGTCGATCACGGTGAAGACGGCAAGCGCGACGAGCCCGTAGAGCTGCGTCAAGACGGCCGACTGGTTGCCGGTGAGCGGGTCGACGATCGAGCCGAAGGAGAAGCCGACGAGCATGTCGAGCAGCGAGCCGGCGCTGGAGACGGCCGCGAACAGCAGCGCGATCGAGAGCGCGAAGGCGAGCCCGACGAGCAGCTCCTTCAGCACGAGGCCGAACAGCGTCAGCACGTCGTTGGGGATCTGCTGGTGGCGCATCGCAATCGGCATGAGGCCGACGGCCAGCGCGACGGCGACGATCGTGCGCACGCGCGGCGGGATCTGTCTGGAGCTGAACAGCGGCGCGACGAGAAACAGCGGCGTGACGCGCGCCAGCACGAGGATGAAGCCGGCCGTCTGCAGGCCACCGAACTGCGCAAGCACCTGGTCGAGCGGAGCGGGCGTCATCCCGCACCGACCAGGGCCGGGATCGAGCGGTAGAGCTCCTCCGTGTAGCCGAGCAGCTGGCCGAGCATCCACGGGCCAGCGACGACGACCACGACCGCGACGCCGATGATCTTCGGGATGAACGAGAGCGACTGCTCCTGGATCTGCGTGACCGCCTGGAAGACGGACACGATCAGGCCGATCGCGAGGCCGACGAGCATCAGCGGGCCGCCGACCTTCATCGCGAGCTCCATCGCCTGCTGCGACAGGTGGATGACGGTGTCCTGATCCATGCCTAGTGGAAGCTCCGCACGAGCGATTCCGTGACCACGCCCCAGCCGTCGACCAGGACGAACAGCAGGATCTTGAACGGCAGCGAGATGAAGACGGGCGGCAGCATGATCATGCCCATCGACATCAACGTGCTCGCGACGATCAGGTCGATCACGAGGAACGGCAGGAAGATCAGGAAGCCGATCTGGAACGCCGTCTTCAGCTCGCTCACGATGAAGGCGGGGATCAGGACGGTCGTCGGGATGTCGGCGTGCGTTCTCGGCTGCTCTCTCGTTCTGGAGAGGCGCACGAAGAGCGCGAGGTCACCGTCGCGGGTCTGCTTGAACATGAACTCGCGCAGCGGCTCCTCGGCGCGTCTGATCGCCTGCTGCGTGTCGATTCTGTGCGCCTGGAGCGGATCCCAGGCGGTGTCCTTGATCGTGGTGAAGGTCGGCGCCATCACGAACAGCGTCAGGAAGAGAGCGATGCCGACGAGCACCTGGTTCGGCGGCGCGGTGGGCGTGCCGATCGCGGTGCGGATGAAGCCGAGGACGATCAGGATGCGCGTGAAGCCGGTCACGCAGAACAGCAGCGCGGGGATCAGCGTGAGGCCGCCGATCAGCAGCAGGATCTGAACCGCGTTGGCGCCGTCGCCTCTCACGAGCGGACCGTCCAGGAGCGAAGCTGGTCGAGCGCGTTTCTCGGATTCGGCCCCCGCCCACCCAGGGCGAGCTTCGGGCGGGGGGCAGCCGGCTTCGCGGCCGGGCGCGCGGCGTCGCGGGCGGCGCGCACGGCGGACGGCAGCGCGAGCTGCGGCATCGCCAGGCGCGGAAGTCTGCGCGGGGCGCGGTCGCGGTCGCGGCCGGAGGTCTCCTCCTCCGGCAGGATCAGCATGCCGTCCTCGTCGATCAGGCCGGCCGTGAAGGCCTCCTCCTCGGTGTACGTACGGATCGGGACGACGCCGTGCTCGGCGACGCCGAGCAGGACGAGGTCGCGGCCGGCGCGCACGAGGTGGACGGAGCGGTTCGGGCCGAGCGGGACGCTCGCGAGCGTGGCGAGGCCACTGCCGGTGGCGCGCGGCTGCTTGCTGGCCTTGACCTGTCTCAGGACCCACGCGACGCCGTAGATGACGCCGATCACGACCGCCAGGCCGACGATCGTGCGGACGATGGAGCCGCCGCCGCCGATGTGGCTGCCCTGATCGCTCGCGCCGGTCAGGTCGACGGGCGTCGACTCGCCTCTCGCGGCTTGCGCGAGCGCGGGCGTGGCAGGCAGCAGCACGACGGCAGCGACCGTCGCAGCCACCCGTGTGAGCAGGGAAGCCTTGATCATCGAGAGACGACTCCGAGGGATGAGTCGTCCCGGGTAGTCGGCAGGGGCGCGGCGGGCTTTAGCGGGTTGGTGTGGCTGCAGGTGCGCGGATCGCATAGCCCGGAGGCGCGGGGCCGACGCCCCCCACGCCGCCGACGCTGCCGCCCGTCCCGCCCCCGCCGCCCGGCCCACCGACGATCGGGCCCGACGGCAGACCGGTACTGAGAGGCAGCGGCAGAACGATCGAGGTGGGCACCGGCCAGAGCGTCGGCTGCTCCGAGGCCGGGCCGTGCACAATCGTCGCGACCGCGGTCACGTACTACGGGACGGGCGGCGTCTACGCCGCGAGAGCGAGAAGCAGAGGCAGAGCGAGAAGAGCGAGAGCAGTCGTCGTCGGCAGACGCACGTTCACTCTCGCAGCCGGCGCCAGAGCGGCGGTCACGTTCCCGCTCAACAGAGCCGGCAGGAGCGGGCTCAGAAGATTCGGCAGACTGAGACTGGTCGTGACGACGACGGTCACGCAGGGGAGCACGACACCGGTCGTCGCGAGACGCGTCTTCACGATCAGAGTGCCTGGAGCGCCGAGAAGACACGCGCGGCGCTGACGGTTCGACGGCGGGGCGCGTCGCTTGCGCCGCGTCTCTATGCTCGGCCGTCGATGACGTATTCGAGCGACGAAGGGCGCAGAGAGCTGCTGGGCGCGACGGCCGAGGCGGCCGACACGATCGGTGTGGCGCTTGCGGCGCTCGGTGCGGCGTACGAGCTGGTCGACGACGACACTGCGGATCGGCTGGAGTCGGAGCTGTTCGGGCCGGTGCAGGGGGCGTACGGGCGTGCAAAGCGGGCGAACGGCGAGTTCGCGGCACGACATGGCCTCGCGGCGAGTGCGTTCGCGCCGACGCCCGATGCCGGCGCACCCTCCGCGGGCGCGAGCGGCTACGTCGAGCAGGCGCTCGAGGCGGTCGAGCACGCCGACGACATCCTCTCCGAGCTGCAGGACTCGATGCTGCCCGTCGAGGTCGGCGACCCCGAGCTGCGCGCCGCGCTCGCCGACGTCCGCACTCGCCTCGGCGAGGTGCCGGGGAGAACGGCCGAGCTGCTGCGCACGCTCGGGCGCTGAAGTCACAGCTCCCTGCTGTAGACAACCCGCCGAGGGTCTTGGACCCGTGAGCGCATGATCACCGTATTCAAGGATCAGGCGTTTGCGCGGGGCTTCCGCGACGGCCTGCGGAGCATTGTCACCGGGCGATGCGAGATGCCTCATCGCGTCCCGCGACGCGAGGTTGGTTCGCCGGCCACCGATCGCGTTGCGCGCTTTCGAGACATGGAGATGTTCGGCGCGGATGTCCGTCGGGGGCAGAGACATGGTGCCCACGAGTAACGCGGTGGTCGAGTTCCAGAGCCACAACCGCGGCGGTGCTACTGGTGGTCATCCCTCTGGTAGCATCGTGGGTATGAAGCTCAGTGTGAGCCTGCCCAGCGAAGATGTCGAGTTCCTCGACGCCTACGCGAGTGCGCATGCGTCTCCGTCGCGCTCGGCTGTGGTTCAAGCGGCGATTCACGCGCTTCGCCTCAGAGATCTCGGCGACGCATACGCCGCAGCCGCGGACGAATGGTCCTCCGGGGAAGACGCCGATCTCTGGGATGTGACGGCCGGTGACGGTCTCTGATGCTGCGGGGTGAGATCCGTGTGGTGGACTTCGCCCCCACCCGTGGCGCCGAGGCGAACAAGCGGCGAGCCGCGATCATCGTCAGCAACGACGGCATCAACACGACGACCGCGAGGACCGGCTACGGGGTCGTGACGGTCGTGCCGGTCACCTCGAACCTCGGGCACGTATATCCGTTTCAGGTCTTGCTTCCCGCCGGGGACGGAGGGCTGCGACGCGAATCGAAGGCGCAGGCCGAGCAGGTGCGGACAGTCGCGGCGGAGCGGGTGGGCCAGTTGATCGGGAGCCTGCCAGCGCCACTCATGTCGTCGCTCGACCGCGCGCTGCGACTCCACCTGGACCTGTAGGGCGCGACCTCAGCCCAACTGCCCCGCTTTGTACCCACGCCGCGCTCCAAGGCGGGCGAGCGGGGGGAGGACGATGCGCTGGATCGCGGGCGGAGGCAGCGGCGGGAAGCCCATCACGACCATCTCGCCGTAGGCCTCGATCATCACGGCGCCCTGCAGCCACCCCTTTATCCCCTTCGGGATGCCGAGCTTGGAGATGCGGCCGGCACGGCCGAGCGCCGCGGCGTCGGTGAGGAAGCCCTCGAGGCCGGGGTCGGGCGGGGTCGCGATGCAGCGCGAGTACGCGACGACGCTGCCGCGGTTGCGGTACGCGTGGCGGGTGCCGGCCGGGACGACGACCGTCTCGCCGGCATCGGCGCCGACCCATCTGCGCCCGGCAAGGAACTCCATCCGCCCCTCCACGACCGTGAAGCGCTCCTCCATGCGCGGATGCACATGCGGCGGCACGCCGCCGCCCGGGTCGACCCACATCTCGCACAGCACCGCCGGGTCGCCGTGCTCGTCGGTCGTGTCGGTGAAGCGGAGCCGGTGTCTGAAGACCGGGTCGTGGACGATCTTGGGATCTGCGCTGACGCTCATGCCGACCGCCTTTCCGATGCGTAACCTAGTACCTGTTAGGCACAGTACCTAGGGAGCGTTAGGTTTGTCGAAGTCATCGGTCCGCACGGCGACGCCGCCGCGCAGACGCCTGCCCGCCGCCGAGCGGCGCGAGCTGATCGAGCAAGCGGCCACGCGCGTGTTCGCCGAGCACGGCTACGCCGGCGCGTCGATCGACGAGATCGCGCGGCGCTCCGGGGTCTCGCCACCGGTCGTCTACGACCACTTCACCTCGAAGCTCGCGCTCTTCACGCGCCTGCTGGAGCGCACGCGCGACGAGCTGCTCGCGATGTGGGTCGCGGAGCTGGCCGGCGAGGACCCGACGCGGCTGCGAATGGAGCGCGCGTTCGGCGCCTGGGCGCGCTACGTCGAGCAGAACCGCTTCGCCTCGCGCATGTACTTCCTCGAGGCGACGGGGGAGCCGCAGGCGCGCGCGGCGCACCGCGAGATCCAGGCGCAGGGTCGCGCGGCACTGAGCGCGATCCTCGGTCAGCAGCCGGGCGCGCAGCGCATCGCGCGCGACGCGGACGGGCTCGAGATGGCCGCCGAGACGATGCGCGCCGGCCTCGCCGGGCTCGCGATCTGGTGGGACGAGCACCCGCACGTCCCGCGCGAGCGGATCGTCGAGACGGCGATGAACGTGCTGTGGACCGGCTTCGAGCGACTGCAGGCGGATCAGGACGGAGGCGGATCACCGCTGGACTGACTCGCATCGAACTGAAACGTAGATTGACGCACCTCTTTTTTGGGGGTACCCTGGGTTCAGAGGGGCCGGGCCTCAGTCACGCGAACGGCGAAGCCAGCAGCGTGCTGCTTCACCGTCCGCCGCCGAGCGCTTGAGTCAACGTCGAGTGACGTCGCGGCGCACACACGACCGTGGACGTCGCAATCGCGCGGGAGGGGACACGATGAACAGGGGCGCACGAGGGACGATCATCACGATCGTCCTGAGCACATTGGCAATGAGCATGGCCGTGACCACGGCTGCCGCTCACCGATTCGAAGTGAGCAATCGGAACATAAGACTCACCTTCACAGAACTCACCATATCCGCCGAGGGCCTGCCTACCGACACCTGCCATGTCACGCTGGAAGGCAGCTTCCATGCGACGACCTGGGCCAAGGTGACCGAACTGCTAATCGGCTATGTGACGAGAGCGACGACCGGCAGTTGCAGCGTTGGAACGACTGTCCTAACGGCAACGCTGCCATGGCACATCAGATACCGTGGATTCAGCGGCCCACTACCTGGCATAACGTTATTGATATTACGACTCGACAGACTCTCGATGAACGTGGGGGCTCTCGGCTTCAATTGCCTAACGACGACAGATCTGGAGCTCAACCTTGTCCGCGGAGGCGGGCCGGTCATCTCGGTCGTCGGCGCGTTCCACGAAGTCGCCTTTAGAAGCGGTGGCGGATTCGGATGCCCGTCGTCGACCGGCGGGATCAGAACGTCAGAAGGGGATCTCTTCCTACTAGGCACCAGCAATGCCGTCACCGTCACCCTAATATAGGCGCGAGCGGGTCGTCGAGACGGCCATGAACGTCCTCTGGACGGGCTTCGAGCGGCTGCAGGACGGCGCCTGAGCCTCCGGTTCAGGCAACGGCCTTCTCGACGGCCCCGAGCAACCTCTCCCGCTCGAACGGCTTGACGACGAAGTCCTTCGCGCCGGCCTTGATCGCGTCGAGCACCTTCGTCTCCTGGCCGAGCGCGGAGCAGATCACGACGCGCGCGGTGGGGTCGATGTCGACCAGCTCGCGCAGCGTGGCGAGGCCGTCCTTCTCGGGCATCGTGATGTCGAGCGTCACGAGGTCCGGCTGCAAGTCCTTGTAAGCGTCAAGCGCAGCGTCGCCGTCGCCTGCCTCGCCGACCACCTCGTGGCCGCCGGCGACGAGTGCGTCGGTCAGGACCTTGCGCATGAACGCTGCGTCGTCGACGACGAGCACGCGTGCCATTCAGATCACTCCTCCTCGTTGGAATCGGGAACGGCGGCAACGAGCGCGGGCTCAGTTCGTCCCGCGACCTCTTCGAGTCGCAGCGCCCACTCGCCCTCGTCGGTGAGGACAAGCCGGCCGCTCGCGAACCGCAGACCGTTCACGTACAGGTCGACGGGATCGTCGGCCTTGCGGTCAAGCTCCAGCACCGCGCCGGGCGGCAACTCGGGCGCCGCGCCGAGCGAGACGCGCGTGCGGCCGAGCTCGGCCCACACGCGCACGCGGATGTCGCGCAGCGCGTCATCCAAAGCGCGCTCCTCGCCGGGCTCCGTGCGTCGCGCGATGCCCAGCGCAGACAGACCGCCGTCACCGCTCAGCTGCTCGGTGCCCTGCTCGTCGAGCGCGCGCGTCATGCGCACGACGAACGCGTTGGGGACGAGCTGCACGAGCCGGCACGGCTCGCCGCAGACAACGAACGTCGCGCTCACCGCATGCGGCGTCGCATCGAACGCCTCGCGGGCGGCAACGGCCGAGTCGAGCAGGCGCGTGTCCGGCGGGGCGATCTCGACCCCCTGGCTCAACACGACCCCGGTCGCGCTGGCGGCAGCGGCGAACATCTGGTTGGCCGCCTCCGCGACGGCGGACAGCTCGAGCTCGGTGGGGGCGTCTGGAACCGGCGGGGTGTCGGCGGTCGGAGCGTCAGGGGGCGTGGTGTCGGCGGTGGGGGCGTCGGCAGCCGGAGCGTCGGCGGGCACAGCGTCGGACGGAGGCGGCGCGGCAACCGCGTCGCCACCCATCGCCGCCGCAATCGCACGCGCGGCACGCGCCGTCATCAGCAGCACGTTGCCGCCCGTCACGCCATCGACGTAGTGGACGCTGACGGCGACGGCGGGGCCGTCGTCGAACGGAAAGCCGTCGAACGGGCTCTCGTCGCCGGGCACGACGGTCACGTCGCCGCGCTCGACGGGAGACGGGCAGATCGCGTCGAGCGACTTGGCGACCGCCTCCGCCGTCGAGGCGCCGAGGCGCATCAGCGCGTCGGTCGTGCTCGCGACGTCGGCGGGGCTCATGCGACCCCTCCGCCCGGTGCCGTCACCTGGACTGCGCGGCGCGTGCCGCTGCGGCCCGGCTGGGCGCGGTGGATCGGCACATCCTCGGCGTAGATACCAACGCCCGCCTCGGCGGGCGCGCCGAGGCGCACGAGGTCCCCGGGTTGCAAGGCGAGCACCTCGTCGATCGCCATGTCGACGTGCGCCACCTCGGCGCGCAGCACGACTTCGGCGCCGGCAACCGCGCGCCGCACGGCGGCGGCGATGCGCGGATCGGTCGCCTCAGCGCGCGTCTCGCGGCCGGCGAGCTCGTCGGCGACCGCGTCGATCGCGCTCCACGGCACGAGCAGCGCGAGCGTCGAGGAGTGGCGGTCGATGCGTGCCTCGAACGTGAGCGTGAGCGTCGGGTCGGAGACGGCCGTGACCTGAAGGCCCTCCATATGCGTGTCGACGTCGCGCGTGTCCAGCGTCAGGCCGGCGAGGTCCTGCCACACGAGCGACAGGTGGTGCGTGAGCATGTCGAACAGCCGGCGCGTGAGCGCCCAGTCGATCTCGCTCAGCTTGCGCGCCTTCGGCGGGCGCTCGGGCGCGCCGCCGAGCAGGTGCTCGATCGTCAGCAGCACCAGCGGCAGCTCGGCCGTCAGCAGCATGCGCGTGCCGACCGGCGCGACCGCCAGCGTGGCGCCGACGGAGTCCTGCGGGAGCGCCGACTGCGCGCTCGACCACGGCAGCTGAGTCGTGTCGATCACCTCGAGCTCGAGCGGTACGCGCAGCTCGGCCGACAGCCGCGTTGCAGCGGTGGTGCAGAAGGCGTCCAACGCGCGCACGATGCGACGCTCATGCTCGCTCGTGAACTTCGTCGGGCGCGCGAAGTCGACGCTGCGCAACCGTCGGTTACGGCGCAGGGGCGAGCTGCTGCCGGAGTGGTCGTCCGGCAGCTCGCCATGCTGCGCCGCCTCGACGAGCGCGGCGACCTGGTCGTTGGTGAGGAGCTCGCTCATGAGATCTCCACCAGGTCATCGGCAGCGATGTACGGGTGCCACAGCGAAACCTCGACGCCGCCCGCTTCCTTGACGCTCACGCGGGCCTCGCCGACGCGCACGCGCACGGTGCGCCCGCGGTCCCCGCCGGTTGCGGCGGCACGCACGGGAATGCCCGCTTCGGCCAGCGCCGTGCGCACGGCGGCCTCGTTGCGAGCGCCCAGGTCAAGACCTGCGACGCCGGCCGTTCTGGCGTTTCCGCCGAACATCTGGGCGCCGCCGGCGAGCACCGCGACCATCCGCTCGCGCCGTGCGCCGAGGCGCTCGGTCGAGGCGAGCAGGGCCGGCACCGCGCGATCAGCGAACTTCGCCGGCGCGCTGTAGGCGGCGTTCGCGGTCGGCAGCATCACGTGGGCGAGCCCCGCGATCGCGCCGTCGCGATCGACGAGCGCGACGCCCACGCAGGAGCCGAGCCCCATCGAAACGAGCTCATCGTCCGCTGTGGCCGAGACGGCCAGCTCTCCCATGCGCACGACCTTCACTGCCCGCTCACTTCTGGGTGGGCGGGACGGGGTCAAGGTCGAGCCGGCCGAGCAGCTCGGCAACGCCGCCGGCAGTCGGCAGCAGCAGGAACGAGAGACCGCAGGCGGCACCCTCGACGTCGAGCTCGGCATCGAGCACGAGCGCCAGGTCGAGCTCGCCGGCGGTCGCGCTGAGGACCGAGGCGACGACTGCGCCGAGCATGTCGTAGACCACGTGCGGCGGCTGCGGCTCGAGCGCCAGGCCAGTCATCTGCGCGAGCGCGCCGACGGCCGAGGCGCCGAGGATGTTGCCGATCTCGCCGAGCGCCGAGTCGCCCAGCTCGCTCCGCGGCTCGACGCCCAGCAGCTCGCACAGGCTCGCCGCGCCGGGGTAGGAGAACAGCAGCAGCACGACAATCTCGGCGTCACCACCAACCGGCATCACGACGCTCGCGATCATCGCGTCGGGCTCGCCGACGGCGTCGAGCGCGTCGGCCAGCGGCAGCGCGAGCGCGCGCGGGACCGCCAGCTCGACCGGGCGCCCGAGCATCTGTGCGAGCGCCGTGGCGGCAGTGCCGGAGCCGATCGACGCGAGCTCTCGCAGCGCGTCGAGCTGTTGCTCGTCGTAGTGGACGTTCACGCTGGGACTCCTTCTGGTTGGCCGGGAGAAGGTGTGACGAGGCTGTCGCAGTCGACGACGAGCGCGATCCCGCCGTCCGGCAGGACGGCGCCACCGGCGGCGGCTGCGCGCTGGCTGACTGCACGAGGAAGGCGGCGGGTGACGAGCTCGCGTTGGCCTGCGAGCGTGGAGACGGCGAGCGCGACGCGACGGCCGCCGGCGGAGACGACCACCGCATAGGTCCTCTCGTGTCCTGGGTAGAGCTCGTCCTGCGAGGCTGGGGCAGGACGCTTCGGGCTGGCGGCGCCAGCGCCGAGCGCCTCGGCCCCGTCCAGCAGCGGCAACAGCTCCCCGCCGAGCGGCAACAGGGGAGCGCCGCGCACGGTGCGCAGCGACAGGCCGTCGAGTCGCACGGTGCGCACGACGCGGTCGAGCGGAATCGCGTAGGGGAGGCCGTCGACGGTCACGAGCAGGGCGGCGATCGAGGCGAGCGTGAGCGGCAGGCGCAGGCTCGCAAGCGCGCCCTCGCCGGGCGCCGAGACAAGGGTGATCTCCCCACCGAGCGCGCGCACGCTCTCGCGCACAGCGTCCATGCCGACGCCGCGGCCGGACAGGTCGGTCGTGGACGGTGCGGTCGAGAAGCCAGGCGCGAACAGCAGCTCGGCGGTGGCGGCCGGGTCGAGCGCAGCGGCGGCGTCCACGTCGAGGAAGCCGCGGGCGACGGCCTCGTGGCCGATCGCAATCGGGTCGATCCCGCGACCGTCGTCGCGTACCGACACGACGACATGGCCGCCAGCGTGGCGTGCCGACAGCTCGAGCACGCCGGTCGGCGGCTTGCCGGCGGCGGTGCGCTCGGCAGGCGTCTCGAACCCGTGGTCGAGCGCGTTGCGGACGAGGTGCATGAGGGGGTCACCGAGCGCGTCGACGACGGTGCGGTCGAGCTCGGTGTCGGCGCCCTCCAGGCGCAGCTCGACCTGCTTGCCAAGCCGCTGCGCGAGGTCACGCACGAGGCGCGGGAAGCGCAGGAAGACCGACTCGACCGGCACCATCCGCACGCGTGTGACCGTCTCCTGCAGCGCCTGCGACGTGCGCGCGAGGCGCTGCACCGCCTGCGGGAGGCCCGGTACCGCGGCCTCGGCCGCGAGCGCCTCGACCGTCGTGCGGTGCTGGACCAGCTCGCCCATCAGATGCAGCAGCTCGTCGAGCCGCTCGGCGTCGACGCGGACGGTCGCGGCCGCGCGCGGCGCCGGGGCAGACGCCGACGCAGGCACCATTTCGCCGACGATGCGTCCAGGATCGGTCTCGCAAGACGACACCGGGGCTTGACGCTCGGCGATGGCGCCCGCACTGGGCGCGCCATCGGCGGGGCCAGCGGGGTCCACGGGATCGGCATCAGCCGGTGCAGGCGCCTTGACCACGCGCACGTCCGCCAGCTCCCCGACCGCGCGGGCGCTCTCCTCCAAGGCTGCCTCGTCCGAGCCGGTCGCGACCCACGCCTCAACACGCCGGCCGGAGAAGCGCTCAACCGCGTCGGGCGCCGGCACGCCACCGACCAGCTCGCCGTGGACGCGCAGCGCTTCGAACAGCATGAACGCGCGCACCGCCGGCATCTGACACTCCTCGGCCAGCTCTGCGACGACGTGGAGCAGGCGCTCGCCCTCGGCGCGCACCTGCGCAAAGTCGGGCAGCAGCACGTCGCCGTCGCGTGCAAGCTCCTGCGCCGGCGTGCGCTCGCGCGCGAGCTGCTGCAGACGCTCCACCAACGGCTCGGGCTCCAGCAGCTCTCCGCGGCCGGCCGCGATCCCCTCGACCGCCGTCTCCAAAGCGTCGAGGCAGGCGGACAGCACGTCGATCGCGTCGGGCGGCAGGCCGCCGGCGCGCTGGCGCAGCAGTTCGAAGACGTCCTCCATCGCGTGCGTCAACGCGACGATCGCGTCGAAGCCCATCGTCGCGCTCATGCCCTTGAGCGAGTGCGCGATGCGGAAGATCCCCTCGGACGCGAGGCGATCGTCGGGCACCGCCTCGATCCGCAGGATCGCCAGGCCGAGCTCCTGCAGGTGCTCGCGCGCCTCCGCGAGGAAGGCGGGCAGGTATTCGCGTTGGTCGATCATGCGGCCACCTCCGCGACGATCGCCGCGGGCAGCTCGTCGAGTGGCAGCACGACGTCGGCCAGGTGCGCCTCCTCGACCGCGCGCGGCATGCCGTAGACGGTGCAGGTCGACTCCGCCTCCACGAGCACCCGGCCGCCGCAGCGGCGGACCTGCTCGGCGCCCTCCAGGCCGTCGTTGCCCATGCCCGTCAACACGACGAGCACGGTGCGCTCGCCAAACGCGCGCGCGGCGTCGGCGATCGTCAGGTCGGCGCGCGGGCGCAGGCCGCCGACCTCGGGCGCGTCGCTGAGCGTCGTCATCCCGGCCGCCGTGAGGCGCAGGTGCGAGCCGCCGGGCGCGAGCAGCGCGACGCGCGGATCGAGCAGGTCGCCGTCGCCCGCCTCGCGCACGTTCAGGTGCGCCGTCTGGTCCAGCCGGCGAGCGAGTGGTCCGGTGAAGCCGCTCGGCAGGTGCTGGACGATCACGGTGCCGGCGCCGAGCGGCGCGGGCAGTTGCGGGACGAGCTCGCCGAGCGCGCGGGGGCCGCCGGTCGAGGCGGCGATCAGGACGACGCGGCGAGACGCGGCAGCAGAGGGCACGTCGTCACGACCCGAGCTCTTCGCCGTCGAGCAGCAGCACGAGCCGTTCCCCCACACGCGCGATCTGCCCGCTGCCGGACGGCACCGGCTCAAGCTGTGCCGCGTCGATCGTCAGCACCTCGACAACGTCGTCGACCAGCACGCCGATCGGCTCGTCCGCCGTCTCGACGATCACGAGCTTTGCCGCTGCCGGCGGCGGGACGGTCGCATCGGCGGACACCAACCCAAGCCGCGCCGCGAGGTCATGCACCGGCACAAGCCGGCCACGCAGGCTGACGACGCCGCGCATCCACGGCACGTCGCTCGCAACCGGGCGCGGCTCGCTGTAGCGCACGATCTCGCGCACCTGACCGACGGGCAGGCCGTACTCCTCGTCGCCGAGTGCGCAGACGACGAGTTGGCTGGTGTCGGTGTCGGTAGCGGTCGGCATTGGAATGGCTCAGGCGGCCGCGGCCGGATCGTCGGCGTCGGCGTGGGTGCCAGCGGCGGCGCGCTCACCGAGCACCTCGGTCACACGCAGCGCGAACTCCTCGTCGATCACGACGACCTCGCCGCGCGCGATCGGCGTGCCGTTGACGAGCAGGTCGACCGGCTCGCCAGCGACGCGATCGAGCACGACGATCGAGCCGGGGCGCAGCTCGAGCGTCGCGCCGACGGTCATGCGCGTGCGGCCGATCTCGACCGCCAGCTCGACCGGCACGTCGGACAGGCGCCCGAGGTCGGCCGGGCCGGCGAAGGCCGCGCCAGGATCGGCGCCGGAGCGCTCGAAGGCGGGCAGTTGGATGTTGTCTTCACTCATCTCGAACGGCCTCCTACTGGACGGCGACGTCAGGGAGCAGGACCTCTTCGGTTCTCACGTCCGTGCGCGTGCGGATCTCTCTGAGGATCTCCGCCTTGACGTCCTCGCGGCCTCTGCGGTCGATCAGCTCATCGCCGCTCTGGCCGGTCAGCACGTCCGTCACGACGTCGCGCACGGCGGCCTCCTGCTCGAGCGTGCCGAAGCCCTCAGGCGGCTCGGCCGCGGCCTCGTGGCCGCCGGCGGCGGCCGCCGTCGGCTGCGAGTGGTCGAGCACGAGCGCGACGTTGACCTTCGCGTAGCGGCCGTCGGAGAGGTTCACGAGGAACTCCTTCGGCAGCACGTACACGACGCCGTCGATCTTGTGGTGGACCTCGGGCGGCGGCTTCGCCAGCACGAACTTCGCGGCCACACCGGCGACGAGCACCACGAGCAGCGGAATCAAGATCTTCTTTCTCTTCATGGGGTGGTGCCTTTCGCGAGTGCGGGCTCGAGCTGGTCTTGTGGGGCGAGCGGATGGATGCGCTGCAGCACGATCTCGACGCGGCGGTTGCGGGCGCGGCCGGCATCCGTGCCGTTGGAGGCGAGCGGGTGCAGGTCGGCATAGCCGGCGGCGGAGAAGCGTCTCGCCGGCACGCTGCGGCCGATCAGCCAGCGCACGACCGCGGCGGAACGGGCCGTCGAGAGCTCCCAGTTGGAGGCGAACTTCGCGGTGGAGATCGGCACGTCGTCGGTGTGTCCCTCGACGACGATCGGGTGGACGCGATCGACGCCGAGCAGCGTGCCGACCTCGCTGAGCAGTGGCAGCCCCTGGGCCTTAAGGTCCGCGAGGCCGGAGTCGAACAGGAGGTTGTCGGTCAGCAGCCGCACGACGAGGCCGCGCTGCGTCACGACCGTCTCGACCTGCGCCTTGAAGCCGTGGGAGGCGGCGAACGCGTCGAGCTGGCGCTTGAGCTGCTGCAGCTCGTCCTCCTCGCGGCGCGCGGCGAGCGCGGCCTGCGCGGCGGCGCCTGGCGGCTGGCCGAGCGAGGGTGTGTTGGGGACGATTCTCGGTTGCGTCTCGAGCGTTCTGACCGAGACGCTGTTCCCCGTCTGCATGATCGCCTCGCCGCCGCTCATGACCTTGCCGGAGAACGCCTCGCGCAGCGACTGCTGCAGCATCTTCACCTTCGAGACGTTCACCGAGCTGATCGCGAACAGCACGACGAACAGCGCCAGCAGCAGCGTGATCATGTCCGCGTACGTCAGCAGCCAGCGCTCCTCGTTCTCGTGCCCGGCGCCGTCGGAGTGACGGCGGCGGCGGCCGCGTGCGGGGGCTGCGGAGGACATGGCGCTATGCCGCCTCCGCCACGGGCTCGGGAGCGGCAGCCGGGGCGCTCGAAGACTCTTCCTCGCCGTCGCCACGCTCGGCCGGCGCCACGAACGAGCGCAGCTTGTCACCGACGACGCGCGGGTTGTCGCCCGCCTGCACGGACAGGATCCCCTCGACGGTGAGGATGCGCAGCTCGGCCTCCGCGGAGGAGAGCGCGCGCAGCCGTGCGCCGACGGGCAGGAAGATGACGTTGGCGGCGCCGACGCCGAGCAGCGTCGCGATGAACGCCGTCGAGATCGCGGGGCCGAGCATTGACGGGTTCGACAGGTTCTGGAGCACGTGGACGAGCCCCATCACCGTGCCGATGATCCCCATCGTCGGCGCGAAGCCGCCGGCCTTCTCGAACGCCGTCGCGCCCGCCGCGTGGCGGGTCGTCATGCCGTCGATCTCGGCGTCGAGGATCTCGCGCACGAGCTCCGGGTCGGTGCCGTCGACGACGAGCTGCAGGCCCTTGCGGGTGAAGTCGTCGTCGATCTCCGACAGCTGCGCGTCGAGCGCCAACAGGCCCTCGCGGCGCGCCTGTTCGGCGAGCGAGACGATCAGCTCCACGCGTCCGCGCATGTCGAGCTCGGGCGGCCCGAACGCCAGCTTGTAGAGCGCCGGGATCTTCTTCATCACGTCCATCCCGACGGAGGACAGCGTCGCGCCACCGGTGCCGACGAGCACGATGATGAGCGCCGGGATGTTGAAGAACGCCATCGGCTGCGTCCCCTCCATCATGGAGGCGAACAGCAGCGCGATCACGCCCGCGGCGATTCCGATGGCAGTTGCGGCCTTCATCAGCCTGGGTGATCGGCGGGCGGCGGCGAACCTTCAATCGCGCGCAGCGTCGGCCTCCGGCCGTTGAGTGCGTCCGAGAGGATCTCGGAGCGCCAGCCTCTGATCTCCTCGACCACCTGGGCGGGCGGCTCGTGGACGACAATCTTCGCGCCGCTGGCGAGCGTGACGACCGTGTCAGGCGTCGCCTCGACGGTCAGGATCATGTCTGGATTGAGATGGAATGGCTCGGCGTCGTGGCCGAGGCGGTGCAGGACGATCACGTCGTGCTCCTTGCTTGGAAGGGGAGTGAGCAGGGCGGAGCGACAGGTCCCTCAACCGTCGCCCCGCCTCCGCTCAGCTCATGTGGGCGCGCCGGCTAAGGCGCGCCCCGCGGAGATCACCGCTTCAGGTTCACCAGGTCCTGGAGCATCTCGTCCGCAGTCGAGATGACCCGGGAGTTCGCCTGGAACCCGCGCTGCGCGGTGATCATGGTCGTGAACTGGGTCGCGAGGTCGACGTTGCTCATCTCGAGCATGCCGGCGTTCGTCTGGCCGAAGCCGTTCGTGTTCGGCGTGCCGACCGTCGCCGCGCCGGTGCTCGCGGACTGCAGCCACAGCGAGCCGCCGGTGCGCTGCAGGCCGCCCTCGTTGGAGAACTTCGCGAGCGCGAGGTAGCCGGCCGTGACGCGCTGGCTGAACGTCGCCGATCTCGCGTCCTGGTCGATGTAGGAGACGCCGCCGTCCTGGCCGATCGTCACGTCGGTCGAGCCGGGCGGGATCGTGATGTAGGAGTCGGTCGCATTGGGGGCGTAGGTGAAGCCGCCGGCGCCGTCCGCCGTGGCGGTCGCGCCGAGGCCGACGAGGAAGTGGCCGTCCTGCGTCGTCAGCTGACCGGACGCGTTGATCGTCAGGTTGCCGGCGCGCGTGTACTGGAAGTCTCTCGGGACGGTTCTGCCGTCACCGAGGCCGACGCGCAGCCAGCCGGCGCCCTGGATGTAGACGTCGAGCGGGTTGCCCGAGGTCATCGGCGCACCGCCGGACATCAGGTTGTCGACCGAGCCGAGCTGCACGCCGAGGCCGACCTGCAGTGCGTTCGAGCCGCCGCTCGACTGGCTTGCGCCGGCCGCGCCGCGCTGCAGCTGCGCGAGCGAGTCCTGGAACGTCGTGCGGGCCGACTTGTAGCCGATCGTGTTGACGTTCGCGAGGTCGTTCGCGGTCACGTCGAGCATCGTCTGGTTGACCTTCAGTCCGCTGATCGCGGAGAACATGCCTCGCATCATCGGGGCATCAATCCTTTCGGGTGAGGAGGAGCGGCTTCCTCGGTGAGGGCCGGCCGCTGTCGTTCTGAGTGCGCGCCGACGTCATGCGATGACGGCGCTGTCGATGTTCGTGAACACCTGCTCGCGCATGTGCTCGGGATCCACCGCCGTGACGACGGTGCGCTTCGGGACGGCGACCACGAACGCGGTGCCGTCGACGAACACGACCGACGCGCGCGAGCCCTTGCCCGCGGCGCGGTCGACGCCGTCGCCGAGCCGGTCGAGCTGCTGCTCGCCGAGCTCGATGCCGCGACGCTGGAGCCGTTCGAGCGCGTGGCGGGAGAAGGAGACGCTGTGCGTGCGAGCCAGCAGCTCGCCGAATGCGGGGCCGGTGAGGGCACGCGCGTGGGCGGCGTCGGTCGCGCCTGCGACCGCGGGTGCGGACGCCTGCGCCGGAGCGAGCCCCGGCGGCAGCAGCGCAGCGTTGGGGAGCGGCTGGCTCATCTGACCTCGGTGACGGCGACGGGCGGGATGCCTCTGTCGTCGCCGATCGTGAGCGCCGGGCCCTTGGTGGTGTAGGTGACGGTCGAGACGACGCCGCTGGCGGCGGTCCCGTCGGCTCTCGTGTAAGTGACGGTTCTGCCGATCAGGCCGACCGCCTGCTGGTCGTAGTCGTTCGCGGCCGCGGCCTGCTGCGACTGCGCGAGGTTCGAGAGCTGCTCGAGGATCGAGAACTGCGTCATCTGACCCATCTGCTCCGACGGGTCGCTCGGGCTGAGCGGATCCTGGTTCTGCATCTGCCCGATCAACAGCTTCAGGAAGTCGTCCTTACCGAGGATCCCGGGCTGTCTGGGCTGCTGCGCGGCGCCGGTCGTGCCGGGCGCCGTAGTCGAGTCGAGTGGGTTGATGGGCATGGTGGGTTGGTCCTCCTGGCGGGCGCTCAGGCGAGTACGTCGACGAGCGCGCCGTTGGGGAGCGTGAGCGTGGTGGTCGTGGAGGTCTCAGCGGTGCCGTCGAGCGGTGCGAGCGGGTCGGCGTCGCCACTGCGGTTGCGGCCGCTGCCAGCGTCGTCGCCGAAGCCGCCGCCGTTTGCGAGCGCGCGGTCGCCCGGGCGCCCGCCCTGCTCGCCGGAGGCGCCGATGTCGAGTCGCAGCAGCGTGAGGCCCTGCGACTCGAGCTGGCGGCGCAACTCGCCGCCAGCGTTGTGCAGCAGCTGCGCAGCGGTCGCGTGCTCGGCGACGACACGCGCGACGAGACCGTCGGCCGTCTGGCGCAGATGCACCTCGATCGAGCCAAGTTCGCGCGGTGTGAGGCTGATGCGCGCGTGCGTGATGCCGCGGTCGGCCGCGGCCCGCAGTGCGAGGCGTACGGTCTCAACCGCGTGCTCCAGGCCAACGCCGTGGGTCGGTGCCATGGCCGCAACGGGCGTGGCGCTCTGTGTGGGCGCGGTAGCAGCCGGTTGCGCCGTCACGATGGGCACCGGCTGCGAAGCGGAGCCATTGGTCGCGCCCTGATCGGACGCCTGGTTGAACGAGCGCGCGGCGGCACCGGCGACCGTGGCGGCCGGCGGGGTCGCCGCGGTGTCGGGAGTCGGTGTGGAGGCGGAGGCGCCGGTGTTCGCCGGGCGTGCGGTCGCCGCCTGCAGCACGTCCGCGAGGCGAGTCGCTCTCGCGGCCGCGGTCGACGTGGCGGCCGCGGTCGGGATCGGTTGCTTGACCGCTGGGTCTGCGCCCACAGTCGTCGCCGGGACGGGCGGGCGCAGCGGCAGCGCGGTCGCGGCCGCCGGCACGGAGGGCCCGGTCGGCATCGGCAGCGCAGGGCCGTCAGCGATGGTCGGCAGCACAGCCGTCCCACTCGAGCCCGCGGCGGGTGTGCCCGCGGTCGCGGGCACACCGCCCTGCGGGCCCGTCGCCATCGCGAGAGCGGTCAGCTTGACGCCGGCCGGCAGGGGCACGCCGCCGAGCAGCGCAGCGAGCGCGGACGCCTCGGTCGAGGTGGGATCGGCGGGCGCCTTCCCCTCGTCGCCGGCGTCGTCCCCGTCACGTTCGATCGCATGCTCGCGTCCGTCGCCGTCCACGGCGGGGCCGCGCGCAGCGTCCCGTCGCTTCTGCTGGTGGCCTTCCGCAACGGCGGTCCGGGCCTGGTGGTCGTCGAGCACCGTGGCGAACGGTGTGTCGGGCGGCGATCCGCCCGGCGGCTCCTTGCCGGCCGACGAGGTCGCCGGCGGCTGAAGCAGTGCGCCTGAGATCTGTGTCATGAGAACACCGTGGTCGGGGTCGGAGGAGCAGCCGCGCCCATCGCCGGGTGCGAGCTGCGGTAGGCATTCGCGTAGCCCATGACCTTCTGGACGTACGCCTGCGTCTCGGCATACGGCGGCACGCCGCCGTATCTATGGACCGCACCCGGACCGGCGTTGTACGCCGCGAGTGCGAGCTGCGCGTCGCCGCCGAACGCGTCGAGCTGCTGGCGCAGGTAGCGCGCGCCGCCCTCGATCGATTGCGCCGGGTCAAGTGGGTTGCTGACGCCGAGCGACGCGGCCGTACCGGGCATCAGTTGGCAGAGGCCCTGCGCCCCGGCGCTGCTCCCAGCGGACGGATCAAAGCCGGACTCCTGCTGGATCAAGCCGTGCAGCAACGCCGGGTCGATCCCGTTGCGCTGGGCGGCAGCAGTCACGAGGCCGTCGTACGGCCTCGCATCTGGTCCAGCACCGGCGCCAGCGGCCGCGACGTTCGAGCCGAAGCCAGTCGCGCTCAATGCGCCCGCGGGCCCATAGGCGCCCGCTGCACTCGCGGTCGGCTGCCCCACGCCTGCAAGCGCATCCGCGAAGCTCGCGCCACCATTCGAAGAGGTCGCCCCACACCGGGCCTGCACGATCAGCTGCTGCAGCTCCGCGATCCGCGCGACCGCAGCCTGCGGCCCGATCCCGCCCGTCGCGGCGACGTCTGGCGCGCTGATGCTCACGACGCGCTCCGGCGGTGCTGGGTCAAGGCGATCTCGTCGAGCACGGCGCCCTCGGCGCGTGCGATGGCACGGTCATGGTCGACGCGACGGCGCTCCTTCAGCCGCTCGAGCGCCTGGCGCTGGCGAGCGGCTTCGCGCAGCGCGTCTCGGCGCGCGCCGACCTCGGCGTCGTGGCGATCGAGGTCGAGCTGACCCGCCTCGCGCACCTGCTCCATCCGTTCGAGGTAGGCCTGATGCGCAGCGAGATCCGCGGCGTTGGCGGCGCCGCCGGCAGCTGCGCGCTGCGCAGCAAAGGCGCCCGCGACCTGTTCGCCCATCGCGCGCAGCCGGTCGGCGCAGTGCGCTTGGCGATGCATCGCGCCGGCGAGCTCCTGCTTGGCGAGATCCTCGCCGCGCTCACGCAGCGCCCGCAGGCGCTCCAACGGAAAACGGAACGACGTCACGGACCGGGTAGTCGGACGGGTCTCCGCGAACTGGAGGGGCTAGACGGACGTTCGACTCGTGGTCGCCAGCCCCCGGCGACTCAACTGGTCCCGCTACAGCCAGCGCGACCCTCGACGCGGCGGTGCAAGACCAGCGCGCCGCAGGATCGGGAGATACTCCTCGGCCCGACGATCCGACTCACGAATCGCCCGGTCCATCCTGGAGTCGCTCCGCATCATTGGGCGACATGATCGGTCTCCTTGTGTGAGGGTCGGCGAAGACCATCGCGCGGCTGTAGAAGACGACGGCGAGCAGGTCGGGATGACGAGCCTGTGGCAAGTCGTGGGATAGAGGCGCAGCGCGACGAACGCGCTCGCCAGGGCAAGCGCAACGGTTGCGAGACGACCGGCAAGCGACGACGGAACGGACAGGCCCACATCGTGAAGCGGCCCGGCGATCGGCTCAACAGCAGCTATCTGTGACGTTGCGGCGATTCAGCGCAGGGCTGCTGCAGCAGCCGCGCAGACCGCGTCGGCGACGACCGCCAGGTCGCTGTCGTCCATCACGTACGGCGGCATGACGTAGACGAGGTCGCGAAAGGGCCGCAGCCACACGCCGCGCTCGACGGCGGCGGCAGTCGCAGCGGCAACGTCGACCGCGCGCTCGAGCTGCACGACACCGATCGCGCCCTGCACCCGCACGTCGCGCACGCCCGGCAGCGCCATCGCCGGCGCGAGTCCGGCGCGCAGGCCGTTCTCCACACGCGCGAGGTCGGCGCGCCAGCCGCGCTCCTCCAGCAGCTCGATCGACCCGAGCGCCACCGCGCACGCGAGCGGGTTGGCCATGAAGGTGGGGCCGTGCATCAGGACCCCTGCCTCGCCATCGGAGATCCCACGGGCGACGCGCGAGCTGCAGAGCGCGGCCGCGAGCGTCATGTACCCGCCGGTGAGCGCCTTGCCGACGCACATCACGTCGGGTGCGATCCCCGCGTGCCCAGCAGCGAACAGCTCCCCGCCCGTGCGGCCGAAGCCGGTCGCGATCTCGTCGAGGATCAGCAGCACGTCGTACTCGTCGCACAGCTCGCGCAGCCGCCGCACGTACACGGGCGCGTAGATATGCATCCCGCCCGCGCCCTGCACAACCGGCTCGGCGATCGCGGCCGCGAGCTCGCCGGCGTGCGCCGCGAACAACGCCTCGACCTCGTCCGCCCAAGCGGGGTCCACGACGTCAGCGTCGAAGCCGCCCGGCGGCCGCGCCGCGAACAGCTGCTGCGGGAGCGTCCCGGCGAACAGGTGATGCATGCCGCCGACCGGATCGCAGACGGCCATCGCCCCGAACGTGTCGCCGTGGTAGCCGCCGCGCAGCGCGAGCAGACGGTGCTTCTCAGGCCGCCCGCGAGAGCGCTGGTACTGCAGCGCCATCTTGATCGCCACCTCGACGCTGACCGAGCCGGAGTCGGCGAAGAAAACGTGCGCGAGCCCCGCCGGCGTCAGCTCGACGAGCCGCTGCGCCAGCTCGATCGCGGGCGCGTGAGTGAGCCCGCCGAACATCACGTGCGCCATGCGGCCGAGCTGGTCCTGCACCGCCGCGTCGAGCCGCGGGTGGCGGTAGCCGTGAATCGCGCACCACCACGACGCCATCCCGTCGATCAGCTCGCGTCCGTCGGCGAGTTGCAGCCGGACCCCCTCGGCTGACTCGACCAGCAGCGGTGCACTCGCCGCGGGCAACGCGGCGTACGGGTGCCAGACGTGCTCGCGGTCGAACGCGAGCAGCGCGTCCGTCGTGGCCCGCTTGCTCACTCGTCCCGCGGCGGCGGGCGGAAGACGATTCTCTTGACTTCGGCGACGGTCCCACCACTCAGACGAAGCGCCGTCTGGATCCCCTCGGTGCCGAGCTCGCCCGCGACGAGCGCGCGACGCAGCTCGTCGAGCGCGGTGCGCGCGTCCTCGTCCGCGTCGTCGCGGCCGGCCTCGAGCAGGATGATGTGGCGCGGGCGGCGCACAGCGTGCGCCATCCGCACCCAGCGCTCGCGCTCTTCCGCGCCGAGGCCGTCGAGACCAAGCACGACGGACTCGCCCGACTCGACGCGTCTGCCGACGGCGGTGCCGAGCAGCTCCAGCGCGCGCTCCTCGACCTGCTCGGCGGGGATGCGGCCCTTCAGCAGTGCACGCACCTTGTCGAGCGACAGATAGGCGTTTCTGTCCTCGAGCACACGCGCGGCGAAGCGGTCACGCTCGGCCGCGCTCGGGGAGGCGATCAGCAGCAGGCTGCCGGGCGAGTAGCGCAGCCGGTCAGAGGGAGTGAGGGTGCGGCAGCGGGTCGAGACGTCCACGGGCCGCTGAGCAGCTCCGTCACGCCGGGGGCGATCGGAGGACCACCCGCCCCGCTCGTCGTCGGAGAACTTGACGCTGCGTGGGGGCTGGGAGGTTGACATCCCTTCATCTTCGCACGGGCCAAATCGTTGCGAAGCGCGCGTGTGCCTTTGCAGCCCGATCTGAAGGATCGGGCAGATGGCGATGTCCCTCCTTCCTGGCCGTCGGTACGGAGCCGAACGGCGGCTCCCCTACAGGAAAGGAGGTGGCCATGGAAACAGCTGTGACCATGCTCGCGCTTGCGATCCTGCTGATGGTCCTGGACCGTCGGCGGGAGTAGCAGCCGGGATCGCCATGTGGCCCCGGGCGGGAGTCGGCTCCGAGCCCGCCCGGGGCGCTATGACCGGCAGCTCCCGAGGGGGCAGTCGGAGGCCATGAACGCAATGACCATGCTCGCCGTTAGAGCGTAGCCCGCTCCTCTTGGAGCCACAACCCACGAAAGCTGGGATCCCGCTACACCCGCAGGTTCAGCGGCGGGATCGCGGTGGAGGCGACGGGGGTGGCGAGGCCGTCGGGCGAACCGCCCGGCGGGACGAAGGCGGGGGTGGCCGCCGGCTCGCCCCCGGGCCCCGTCGCGGCGCCCGACATCACCGGCTCGGCATCGACCGTCTCGCCGACGTGCTCCGCCACCGCTGAGGCGATGTCGAGCAGCGCGCGATCGGCGTCGGCGGCAGTCGTGCGATCGTCGACCGCCTGCCGCAAGAAGCGCTCAAGCGCGGGGCGCAGAGCGATGGCGGCGTCGACCAGCGGGTCCGTCCCGCGCTGGTAGGCGCCGATCGCGATCAGGTCCTCCTTCTCTCTGTACGCGGCCATCAGCTGCCGGACCGCCTGGCCGGCGGCGCGCACCTCGGGCGAGACGACCTCGCCGACGAGGCGGGAGACGCTCTGCAGCACGTCGATCGCCGGGTAGTGGGAGGCGTGCGCGAGCTCGCGCGTCAGCACGACGTGGCCGTCGAGGATCGACCGGACTGCGTCGGCGATCGGCTCGTTCATGTCGTCGCCGTCGACGAGCACGGTGTAGAGGGCGGTGATCGAGCCGCGCTCGCTCGTGCCGGAGCGCTCCAGCAGGCGCGGGAGCTGAGCGAACACGCTCGGCGTGTAGCCCCGCGTCGCGGGTGGCTCTCCGATCGCGAGACCCACCTCGCGCTGCGCCATCGCGAAGCGCGTGACCGAGTCCATCATCAGCATCACGTCGTTGCCCTGGTCGCGGAAGTGCTCGGCGATCGCGGTCGCGGTGAACGCGGCCTTGATGCGGACCAGAGCCGGCTGGTCCGACGTCGCGACGATTACGACGGAGCGCGACAAGGCGTCGCCGAGGTCGCGCTCGATGAACTCGCGCACCTCGCGACCGCGCTCGCCGACGAGGGCGATCACGTTCACGTCCGCCGTCGTGGAGCGGGCGATCATCCCGAGCAGCGAAGACTTGCCGACGCCCGAGCCGGCGAAGATGCCGAGCCGCTGGCCGCGACCACAGGGCACCAGGGCGTCCAAGGCGCGCACGCCCAGGTCGACGCGCTCCTCGATCCGCGGGCGCGACAGCGCATCCGGCGGGGCGGCGGCGGTCGAGCGAGGGCGCCCGGCGTCGGCGCGCGGCATCCCGTCGAGCGGATTGCCGAGCCCGTCGATCACGCGTCCGAGCAGGTCATCGCCGACACGAATACGGAAGGAGGAGCCGGTCGCGCGGGCCGTGGTACCGGGGCCGATCCCCTCCATCTCGCCGAGCGGCATCAAGAGCGTCCGCTGGCCGCGGAAGCCGACGACCTCGGCAGGCACCGGGTCGTGGCCGCGGTCGCCGTTGACAAGGCAGACCTCGCCGACCTCGGCCTGCAGCCCGGTCGCCTCGATCACCAGGCCGATCAGGTCGGACACGCGGCCGGAGCGGCGCGCCAGATCGGAGCCGCGCAGCAGCGCTGAGGCCCGCGCGAGATGAGGAGCGCGAGTTTGACCCGCTCCCACCGGGTCGGATCCGCGGTCCTCGGTCATCCGCCCAGCTCCGCCGCGACGAGCTCCCGCGCACGCGCGAGCTGCGTCTCGATCGACGCGTCGATCTGGCCCTCGTCGGTGCGCACGACGGCGCCGCCGCGCACGAGCCGGCGCTCGGCCTGCACCTCGCAGTGCTCGATCCCGCCGAGCTCAGCGGCGAAGCCGGCGGAAGCGGCCCGCACGAGCTCGAGGTCGTCTGGGTGGACGAGGACCGTCACGCGCCGGCGCTCGGTGAGCCGGCGCAGCGCGCCGCGCACGACGTCGAGCACGCGGTCGGGATCGGTGTCGAGCGTGCCGGCGACGATCTTCTCCGCCAGCAGCACGGCCAGCTCGACCGCGTCGCGCTCGACTGCCTCGGCGGTCGCCGCGCGCAGCGCGATGACTTCGGCGTGCGCCGACTCCAGCGCGCTCAGCGCGGCGGCGAGCTGCGCGCGGCCCTCGGCGAGCCCAGCCTCCAGCCCGTCGGCGTGGCCCTCTGCTCGAGCCGCAGCGCGGATCGTGTCGGCCTCGGCCTGCGCGGCGGCCAGCGGCGACTCGAGGTCGCGCAGCCGCACGGCCGGCGCCGGCTCGAGCGGCGCGAACGCGTACTCAGACGAATCCGCCGACATCAGACGACCGCGTCCCCGGAGCCGCGCCCGATCACAAGCGTGCCGGCGTCCTCCAGGCGGCGCACGACGCCGACGATGCGGCCCTGCGCCTCCTCGACGACGCGCTTCTTCTGCGGCGGCTGGAACTCCATCTCCTCGCGCAGCATCTGCGCGCCGCGCTCGGACATGTTCGACAGCAGGCGCTCCTTGACTTCCTCCTCGACGCCGCGCAGCGCGAGCGCCAGGTCTCTCTGGTCGACCTCGCGCAGCACCATCTGGATCGAGCGGTCGTCGAGTCTCGCGATGTCCTCGAAGACGAACAGCAGGCGGCGAACCTCCTCGCCCAACTCGCTGTCCTCCTCGGCGATCGTGTCAAGCACGTTGCGCTCGGTCGGGCGGTCGGTGTGGTTGAGGATTTCGGCCAGCGACTTGACCCCGCCGGCGGCCGAGTACTCCTGCTGCACGACCGTCTCCAGCTTGCGGCGCATGACGTTCTCGATCGCCCTCACGACGTCGGGCGGCGTCTCGCCCATGCGCGCGATCCGCAACGCGATGTCGGCCTGCTGCTCCTCGGGGAGGCAGGAGAGCACCTGGGCGGCGAGCGTCGTGTGCAGGTTGGCGACGACCAGGGCGATCGTCTGCGGCGACTCGGAGCGCAGGAACGTGACGATGTGGTCGGCCGGCGTGCGGCGCAGGAACTCGAACGGGCGGCGCTCGATCACGGTCGACAGGCGCCCGATGATCTCGGCCGCGCGGTCGGAGCCGAGCGAGCGCTCCAGCACTTCGCGGGCGTAGTCGACGCCGCCGGTCGCGAGCGAGTCGTACGCCTGCACGACCGCGGCCAGCTCCTCGAACACGAACGCCGAGGTGTCCGGCTGGATCTGGCCCGACTTCGCCATCTCCAAAGAGAGCGACTCGATCTCGTCGTCGCGCAGGTGCTTGAACACCTCGGCCGCCTTCTCCGGACCGAGCGCGATCAGCAGCACAGCGGCCTTCGTGCGGCCGGCCATCCGCGGCACCGTGCGCTGCGGCAGCCGCGCAGGCTCGGGCGTGACGTCCTCGACGTCGGTCGACGGGAGGTCGATGGCACTCATCGGTCCCGCTCCTCAAGATCGGTGTTTCGCCCTCCGGCCCCCGC
This sequence comes from Conexibacter sp., assembly GCA_036009645.1. GTDB lineage: Bacteria > Actinomycetota > Thermoleophilia > Solirubrobacterales > Solirubrobacteraceae > Conexibacter. The sequence goes on along the minus strand of DASYLH010000008.1, from coordinate 29,664 downwards.
AAGCGGGTCGCCTCCGGGCGATGTCACGGCGGCGCTCACTACTTGTCGTCCTCAGCCATCCACGCACGCACCTGCTGCGCCACGCGGTCGGGGTCGCGCTCGACGAGGTCCTCCACCTGCAGCCGCGCGGGCTGCTCGGGCGTGCGCAGCGGGCGCACGTGCGTCGGGTGGTCGTCGTGCTCCAGACGCTCGAGCTCGGCGAGCGTGCGGGGCGCCTGGATCTCGCTCAGCCACGTCGGCTCGCCGGCGAGCGTCTCGTGCTCGCGGCGCTTGAGCTGGCGGGTGACGAAGAACAGGAAGAAGATCGTCGCGATGCCGACGAACACGTACTTGAGGTAGCCGCCGTACGTCGCGACCGGGGACGGCGCCGCGGCGACCGGCGGTCTCGCGAACGCGACCTGGCCGACCGTCAGCACGTCGCCGCGTCTCGCGTCGATGCCGGCCGCGCTCGCGACCGCCGCTCTGATCTGCGGCAGCGCGGAGGCCGGCACGGATCTGTCGAGCAGCACGGAGACCTGCTGGCCGTTGATCGCGCCGGGGGCGATTCTCGTGTGCGTGACGGTCTTGTCGACACCGAACGTGTCGTCGGCGCTGTCGCGTCTGTAGTCGGATCTGCCGCTGGCGCCGGTCTGCGCGTAGGCGGGCGTGTTGGCGCCGGTACCGGCCGAGCCCCCGCTGCCTCCACCGCCGCCTCTCAAAGACTCTCTCTCGGTCTTGGAGGCGAGCGCCACGCCTCTTCTGCCGTAGGTGAGCTGCTCCTGCGTGGCCTCGTTGGCGTCGAGGTCGGCGTGGACCTGGACCTGCGCCTTGTCGGGCCCAAGCGTGCGCGTGAGCATCGCGGTCAGACCGGCAGCCATCTGCGAGTCGTAGCGCGCCTCGGCCGCCTGCTTCGCGAGCAGTCCGCCGTCGCCGGTGGCGGCACCATCGCCGCTGCCGGTCGGCCACAGCAGCTGACCGCTGCCGTCGGTGATCGTGACCTTGTCGGTCTGCAGGCCGGGCACGCTGCTCGTGACCAGCTGCGCGATCCCGCGGACCGAGCCGGGGTCGATCGCGCTCGAACCGGACAGCAGCACGGCGGCCGTGGCCGGCGAGGCCTGGTCGGAGAACAGCTGCGCCTCTCTGTCAGGCAGCACAAGCTGGACCTGCGCGCCCGCGACGCCGTCGACCTGCTCGATGGTCTTGCCGATCTCGCCCTCGAGCGCGCGCTGGTAGTTGATGCTCTGCTGGAAGTTGGACGTGCCGAGCTTCTGTCTGTCGAGCAGCTCGTAGCCCGGCTGCGAAGTCGTGGCGCTCAGCCCGGCGCCGGCGAGCGCGATCCGCGCCTCGGCCGTTCTGCCCTTCTCGACGGCGAGTGCGGTGCCGTTGTTCTGCAGCTCGTAGCCGATGCCCTTCGTGTCGAGCGCGGCGGTGACCTTGCCGGTCTGCGCCGGGTCGAGGCCCGTCATCAGCGTCGAGTAGCTCGGCGCGGACGCCATTCTCATCAGCAGGATCAGCACGACGATCGTGCCGAGCGCGACGGCACCGAGGACGATGCGGCCGCGCGGCGTGATGTTGGCGATGAGGGCGCGAAGGGGCATGAGGGAGTGCTCCGTGGCGGGGGTGGTGGGCGGGATCGGGTCCGGCGCGGCTTAGATCTGCGTGTGGAAGATGTCGTTGATCGCCTCAGATCCCTTGGTGCGGATCTGGCCGGCGAGCTGCATCGCGAGCTGGGCCTTCTCGACCGCCGTCACGACGGACGAGACGTCGGCGGCGGTGCCGTTCGCGAGCGACTGCGAGGCGCTGGCAGCGCCCTCCTGCAAGTCGGTGAGGTTCCCGATCTGCTGCGTGAGCACGTTGCCGAAGCTGGACCCACCAGATGGCGCGACGCCGTCGACGCCGGCGCCGATCGCGTCGGGCGCGGCCGGTCCGGTCGGCGCTCCGATGCCCGGGATCTGCCACTCGGCGCCGAGCGCCGCGACGGGAGGCAGGGTCATCTGAGCAGCTCCAGCGTCTTCGAGAACAGTTGCTTGGCCGCCTGCATCGCGGTCACGTTCGCTTCGTAGGTGCGCGACGCGCCGATCAGGTCGACCATCTCGGTGACCGGGTTGACGTTCGGCAGCGAGACGTAACCCTGCGCGTCGGCGTCCGGGTGGCCCGGGTCGTAGACGCGGCGCGGCGCGGCCGGGTCCTCGACGATGCCGGCGACCTGCACACCGTTGACTGGCGAGGCGGACGCGCTCGCGAGCATCGAGCCGAAGCTCTGCCCACCGGCCTGCGCCTCCTGCAAGACGACCTCGCGGCGGCGGTACGGCTGACCGTCCGCGCCCTGCGTCGTCTGCGCGTTGGCGAGGTTGCCGGCAGTGACGTCCATGCGCAGGCGCTCGGCCGCGAGGCCGCTGCCGGCGACGTCGATCGCGTCGAACAGGCCCATCAGCGGACGCCCATCGCGGTCTGGATGATTGTTGTGCGCGAGCCAGCGACCGACACCAGCGCCTGGTATTCGAGTGCGTTCTTGGCGAGCTCGGCCGACTCCTGGTCGGCGTCGATCGCGCTGCCGTCGGCGCGCACGGTGCGCGACGCGTCGGTGCTCGGGCTGAAGGCGACGCTCTCCATCGAGGAGCCCGTCTCCATCGCGCTCGCGAGCTCCGCGTGGAAGTCGACGTCCTTGCGCTGGTAGCCAGGCGTGTTGACGTTCGCGAGGTTGTCCGTGAGCAGCGTCTGACGCAGCGAGGAGCCGCGCATCGCGGCCTCGAGCGAGAGCTGGGTGGTGTCGAACAGGCTCATGCAGTGAAGGGGTGTTTCCTGCGTGGCCTCCCTGGCGAACTGATCCGGCGATCCCCTCCTTGGGGAACACGCAGGTGGATCGGCCGGGGCCGCGCGATCTTGAGCGCGCTCGCTCAGCCAGTCGCGTCGAGCACCGGCCGCGCCGGAGGCGCGCCGGTGCCGTACCCGCGTGCGGCCTGACGGCCGCGATCGAGCCCGCTGAGGTCGCGTCCGAGCTGGTCGCACAGGACGGTCAGCGCGGCGGTCGTGCGCTGCTGGCATTCGTGTGCGCGCAGCAGCCAGCCACGAGCCGCCGCAGGCGGTGTAGCGGGCAGCGAAGCGATCAGCGTCGTGCGCGTCTGCTGGATCGCGACGAGCTCGCCGATGCGCGAGGGCTCCCACGCGGTCACGAGCGCAAGCTCGCGCTCGGCCAGCTCCGCGAGCCGTTCGTACGGGGCCGTCTCGGTCACGTCGTCCAGGCTCGCCTCGCGCCGAACAGGCTCAGGCAGTCGCCGCAACCTGCGGCGACGCAGCCAGCTCGGCCCACGCCTCGCGCAGCTCGCCGAGCAGCTCGCCGACCTTGTCGAGCGACGCCGGGTCCTGTCTCATGCGACCCTCGGCCAGCAGTTGCAGGCAGAAGACGTAGATCGCTTCGAGCTTCTCGGCGATCTCGCCCTGGCTCATGTCGAGCGTCGCGAGCAGGTGCTCGACGATCTGCTCGGCGCGGCGCAGCCGCTCGTGCGAGGTCGGCACATCGCCGTCGCGCATCGCGGTCGCGGCCTGGAAGAGGAAGCGCCGCGCGCCGTCGTACAGCATCACAACGAGCCGCTCCGGCGGAGCGGTCAGCACCGCGCTCTCTCGATACGCCTGCGGCGAGGCCGCGAAGTTCATGCTGCTCATGGCCCTTCCCGGATCGGGGACGTCGGATCTCGCCCCCGATCACCTCAACCGGCGATCTGCGGGCAACGCTACCCGGGTGATCGGTTCGAGCGGTCGAGAGTTGAGGACCTCACCGCGAATCAGGCCGACGTGCTGATCCGGCTGTACGAGTTGCGCAACGACCTGCAGCACGCCTCGACCGACGTGCAGGCCGACGAGGTCCACAGAAACGTCAAGCTGCTGCTCCGCAGCCTGCCCGGCTTCGTGCGCAGCTTCATGAGCTGGCTCGAGCAGCGTGGCGTCGAGCTGCGCTGACGCGCGCTAGTTGTTGTTCAGCGACGCCAGCTGACCCGACAACCAGCTGCCCTGCGCCTGACTCTGTGCGAGCGCGGTCTCCATCGCGGTGAACTGAGCGCGGAAGGTCTGCTCCTTCAGCGCCAGCCGCTGGTCCATGTCCGCCATGCTCTGCTGCAGGCGCTTCAGCTCCGCGTCGGCGCCGGTGATGCGGACGTCGATCGTGCCGCCGGTCGTGTCGAAGCCGTGGACAATTCTCTCGAACCCGCGTGCCCAGCCGCCGGCGTTGGCCGGGCCGGCGAGCAGGTCGCGCACGCCCTGCGGGTTGCTCGCGAGCGCCTCGTCGAGCTTTGTGTCGTCGAGCTCGAGCTTGCCGGTGAGCGCGTCTCTGGAGATCGTCGAGGAGGCGGAGCCGGTCGAGACGCCGAGGTCGGCAAGGCTGCTCATGCCGTCCGGCAGCCCTCTGATCGGCGTGTAGATCGCCTGACGCATCTGGCTGAGGATTGACGTCAGCGTCGTGTCGCCATTGAGCATGCCGGCCTGCTGGTCCTCGGCCGTTCTCGGGTCCTTGACGCTTCTCTCATCGAGTCTCGCGCGGATCGCGTCGACCGTCGAGTTGTAGACGTCGACGAACGCTCTCAGCTTGTCCTTGACCGCGGCGGCGTCGACCGTCGGGGCGCTGACGCTGACGGTGATCGGCCCGCTGACGGTCGTGACGCCTCTGAGCGAGAGTCTCACGCCGGCGATCGCGTTCGTGACCTCGTTCGAGGACGAGGTTCCGGCGACGCCGTCGACCGTGAACTGCGCGTCGCGGCCCTGCTTCGCCTTCCCCGTCTGCTCGGTCAGCGCACCGGTCGAGTCGGTCAGCGCTATGAAGCCGGTGCCCGTGTCCCCGGTCGTGCGCGCGGACAGCACGAGCGTGCCTCTGTCGGTCGCGGCCGCGTAGACGGTCGCTCTCGGATCGGAGTTGATCGCTGTGACGACGTCGCCGATCGTGGCGTTGGCCGCAACCGCGGTGTCGTGCCCGTCGATCGTGACCGTGCCGGCACTCGCCGGCGGGACGAAGGTGTAGGTCCGCTGGGCCGCGTTCGCCATCTGCGAGACCTCGACCTGATAGCCGCCGACGCCTGCGCCGGAGCCGGACACGATCGCCGCCGACAGGCGCGTCGCGTCGCTGGTGGAGGCGGTCTGCGCCTGTGACCACAGCCCGACTGAGCGCAGCCCCTGCGCGGCCGACTCGACCGAGCGCAGGCGCGACTGGAAGTCCGCCAGCACCGACTGCTGTGCGGTGATCAGCGACGCCTTTGTGTCGAGTCTCGTGCGCGGCAGGCGCTCGATCGCCATCAGCTGATCGACGATCGCGTTCGTGTCCAAGCCGGACGCAAGCCCGCCGATGTTGAGCAGCGGAGTAGTCATCAGTCGAGGGGAGCGCCGGTGGCGATGTCGAGCAGTTCGCTGGGCGGGATCGTGCGCAGCACATTGCCGTCGAGGTCGCAGACCTCGACGCGTACTCGCCCGCCCGCGCCTTCCTCGGGCGGGACGAAGCGCAGCTCGCGCCCGGTCGCGTGCAGCTCGCGCGCTACGCGGCCGGCGGCGTCCATCGCCTCGAGCACCTCGGGCGGCGGGCTCGCCGGGACGTCGCCCGAGGAGACCGCGAGCGTGTCGTCGATCCGGTCGGCGGCGGCCGAGCGGGATGCGCGCGGCGCGCGCTCGGGCGCCGCGCTGAAGCTGTTCGATTCGATTCGTGCGACGTCGAGGCCCATCCTGAGCTCCTCGTGACGTCGATCCACGGTGTCCTTCTGCCCACCGGGATCGATGGCTTCTCCCGGCTCTATCGGCCGGTCACGATGGAACTTGAGCGGTGGGCGCAACGCCCACCGAGCGGGCCTACGCCGCCAGCGGCTCGAGCCGCGCGAGCAGTCGCGTCGCACGTCGGTCCCCCGCGTCCAGCGCGCGAGCTTCTCGCGCGAACTCGATCGCATCTTCGGTCATGCCCTGCGCAGCCGCGACCTGCGCCAGCCCGACGAGCCCGCGCACGTCGCGCGGATCGGCCTGGCAGACGTCGAGCCACTCCTCCGCGGCCGATGCGAGGAAGCCGCGCCGCAGGTACATTCCGGCCAGCAACTCGCGCCGCTCGCGCGGCGGGAGCGGTGTGCCGTCGAGCAGCCCCACGAGCGCACCGAAGACGTCAACCTCCTGCACGCGCAGGAGCGCCTCGAGCGTCGTCGCAAGCGCCGGAACCGCGTCCATCGGCAGCGGGGTGACGTCGCCCGCAGGCGTCCGCTCGCGGTCGTCGGAGGGCGAAACCCCGATTCCGTCGGTGGCGAGGTCGGCCCACGCCGCGAACAACGCCAGCTCACCGCTCAGCATCCCACCGGCGGCGGCACGTGCGAGCACCGCGCGTGCGGTCTCGAGCTCGCCGTCCACGAGCAGCGCGAACAGCTCGCTGCGGCGCGCGGCCACAGCATGCGGATCGTCGTCGCCGAGCACGGCAGCCTCCGCGGCCGCCTCCTCCCAGCGCCGCTGCGACAGCAGCGCCTCGGCCAACGCGACGCGCGCGTAGCCGCTGCCCGGCTGCGCTTCCAGCAGCAGGCGGTACTGCGCCTCGGCGGCCTCGGTGCGGCCAGCCTCGTACAGGCCGGTGCCGAGCATGAAGCGGACGGTCGGCGTCAAGGCCTCCACGCGCGACTCGACGCGCGCCACAACCTCGTCGGGCGCAACGCCATCAGCCAGCAGCGCCGCCGCGAACGGCAACACGAGGCCGAAGAAGCCGGGGAACTCGCCGAGGCAGCCGTCCAGCAGCGCCACGGCCTCGCCGGTCTCGCCGCGCGCGTGATGAATCTCGGCGATCGCGATCGTCGGCAGGAACGTGCCCATCCCGACCGTCGCCGTGTACTTCGACGGCGCGTCGCCCATCGCAAGGCACTCGCGGTAGAGCCGCAGCGCGCCGTCCGTGTCGCCGAGCGCCAGCGTCGCCGCGGCCTGCTCGAAGACGATGTCGGTGAAGCCCGGGTAGCGCGCGAGCCCTTCGGCGCCGCGCGCGAGACAGTCCTCGTGGCGGCCGCAGATGCGCAGCGCGCGCACGAGCCGCGAGACGAGCGCGGGCATGAAGCCCCATGTGCGCCCCTGCGGATCGTTGACGATCAGCTCCCACGCGCGCTCGAACTCCGCCAAAGCGGCCTGCGCGTCGCCGACGGCGCCGTACTCGGAGCCGAGGTTGAAGTGCAGGAACGGGTCGGACGTGCCGGCGTCGCGCTGCTTGAGCAGCAGCTCGATGTTGCGGCGCGACTTCTCCTTCGCGTCGCGCACCGCGCCGAGGTAGCCGAAGTGCTCGATGCGGATGGGGGTCGCCTCGATCCGCTCCGGCACGTGCAGCGGCAGCGTCTCGGCGATCTGCTCGTGCAGCGAGCCGCTGAAGCGGTACTCGGGCCGCGCGCGGAAGACGCGAAGGGCGGTGTGCGTGGCGGCAGTGCCGTCACCGAGCTCGCCCGTGTAGGAGATCTCCGTCAGGTAGAAGCACTCGCGCCACGTCTTGCCACGCAACTCGCGCAGGCGCTCCACGTCCTCCTTAACCAGCACCTCGTCAGCGTCGAGGAACATCAGCCAGTCGCCGGTGGCGGCGTCGAACGACACGTTGCGGGCATCGGCGAAGGAACCGGTCCACTCGCGCTCGATCACGGTCGCGCCGAACTCACGAGCGATCTCGATCGTGCGGTCATTCGAGCCGGTGTCGACGATCACGATCTCGTCGACGGCGGGGGCGGCAGCCGCGAGGCAGCGCGGGAGCATCTCCTCCTCGTCCTTGACGATCATGCAGAGGCTCAAGCGCATGCCCTCAGCCGGACGCGCGCGGTCGGCGACACGGCGGGCGCGTCTGGCAACCTCGGTCAGCGCGACGGCGATCGCGCGCGGGAAGGCGGGCGAGACGCCGCCCTTGCGGCGACGTGCGATCTCGTCCAGGTTGCGCTGGACGTTCGCGAGGTCCGGGTCGAGCCGGCGGGCGGCGGCGAACAGCGCGGCCGCAGCGTCCAGCGACCACAGCTCGTACAGCAGCACGCCCGCGTAGTTGAGCAGCACGGGTTCGCGCGGCTCGTCCTCCAGCAGGGCAACTGTGGCGCGCGCGGCGGCGAGGTAGATCGCCGGGACGCGAGCGCGATCGGCCGCCTGGCCGGCGCGCAGGGCGGCCTCCACGAGCTTCGTGCGGGCCGCGTAACGGGCGTGCACGTCCACGATCGAGGCCGCCTCGGCGAACAGCGCGGCGTAGCCGTCGAGGTCGTGGCGGTCGAGGCACGCAGCGGCCGCGACCGACGGATCGGGCGGAGTCGCGGGCGAAGCGTTCGTGGGTGAGCCGGTGAGGCGGAGCGCCATGCGAGTGGGACCTCCAACGGGGGAGCGGACAACCGGGGTAGTCGGCCGCGCCCGGCAAGTCCTGAGCGAGAAGCGATTCGCGAGCCGCGAGGTGTCCGGCGCCCCTCAAGCTTCTTCCTGCTCACCCCAGGAATTGGAAGGGACCGCACCTGGTACCCGGATGACTCCAGAGCAATCTCCTAGGGTGCGACGTTATGGGAAGTAGCGCCTATCTCTGGACGTTTGTTCTGGGTGTATTACCCCATAGCGGCGATCTAGGCGCCTCCGCACCCCTGCCGATACCTGGGCCAATCCTGGGGACCACTTACGGAGGGAAGCAGAGAGATGCAGCTCGATACGAAGCGCACAGGAGGTCGGATCTCGGCCGACGAGGCGCTCGCACTCTGGCAGGAGTACCGCGACACGGGCGATCGCCGCGTCCGTGACCGCCTGGTGCTCACGTTCGCGCCGATGGTCAAGTACATCGTCTACAAGAAGGTGCGCGAGATTCCCGCGCGCTGCGAGGTCGAGGACTTCATCTCCTGCGGGCTCGAGGCGCTGATCAACTCGATCGAGCGCTACGACCCGGCCAAGGGCGCGACGCTCGAGCAGTTCTCGTGGACGCGAATCCACGGCGCCGTACTCGACGAGCTGCGCCGCCAGGACTGGGCCCCGCGCTCACTGCGCCGCTGGGAGCGCGACATCAACCAGGCACGCGAGCACTTCATCGGCGTGCAGGGCCGCAAGCCGACGCGTCCGGAGCTCGCGCACGCGCTGAGCTGCACGGTCGAGGAGCTGCGCAAGCGCGAGGACGAGATCCTCGCCTCCGACGTCACCTCGCTCAACACGCTCGTGCTCAGCGACGACGAGACCGCGATCGAGCGGATCGACACGCTCGTCAGCGACGATCGCTTCGCAGATCCGGAGCACCACACCGCTCGCGACCAGGCGAAGCTGCGCTTCCGCGCCGCGTTCGAGCGCCTGCCGCAGCGCGAGCGCCAGGTCGCCGTGCTGCTCTACGTCAAGAACCTCACGCTGCGCGAGATCGGCGACATCCTCGGCGTGTCCGAGAGCCGCGTCTGCCAGATCCACGGTCAGCTGAAGAGAATGCTCCGCACGGAGCTGGACGCCGACGCGCTGCTGTTCAGCGAGGTCGCCTGACCGCAGCGGCCTCGTCGAGCTCGCTCAGCCACGCGAGCGCGGCCGCGACCGCCGCGCGCAGCGCAGGCGGAACGTCCGCCGGAAGCGCCGGCTGGGGCTGCTGCGGATCAGACATACACGTCCAACGGGTTCGGACGAGCGACGACCTCGACCTCGGCCGGCCGGCCGGCGGCCTGTGCGAGCGCGGCGCGCAGCAGAGAGATCCGCTCCCGCACAAGTGTGAGCGCCGGTCCATCCGCGAGCGCGACGAGCGCATGCACAAGCTCGTCGTCGAGCGCCACCCGCAGCTCCACCGTGCCCAGGGCTCTCCCTTCGAACCGCACCGTCACGACGTGGGCGCGCTCTCCGTCGGCGCCCCCCTCCCCATCACTCCCTAGCACGACGACACGGTCCCCAGCCGTCGCCGGCTCTGCGAGCGGCGGCGGAACCTGCGCCCCCGACGGTGGCTCCTGTGCGAGCGCCAGCACCGCGCGCTCCCCGCTCGTCTCCTGCACGACGAGCCGCAGTCTGTCGCCGGCCTGCACCTCGTCGGGCAGCTCCGCCGTCAGGTAGGCGCCAGCGAGGTTGATGACCCCGTGCTGGCCGTGGCGCTCGACGACGCGGGCCGCCAGCACGCGCCCGACGACGAGCGCCAGGTCGGGCGCCGTGGAACGCAGGAGCACGAGATCGACCGCGAGCGGTCGCATCGGCGAAAGGCTGTCAGAGCTGCCAGACGCCGCCGCGCAGCACCGGTGTGCGCGACCCGTCTGCAGCGAGCCCCGTGACGTCCACGTCGTCCCCACCGATCATGAAGTCGATGTGGACCATGCTCGTATTGATGCGGTCGGCGTCCTCGTCGCCGACGGCGAACGCGAACGCCTGGCCGAGCGCGACGTGGCTGGCGGCGTTCTCGTCGAGCAGCGTGTCGTAGAAGACGGTGTCAAGCGGGCCGATGCGTCCGCTGCCGTCGACCAGCGCGACCTCGCCGAGGCGCGCCCCGCCGTCGTCGTGCGCGGTCATCGCGCGCAGCACGTCGGCCCCTCGCTCGGCCTGGATGTCAACGGCGCGCCCACCCTCGAAGCGGACCGTCAGCCCCTCGATCGTCGCGCCCGCAAGCTGCAGCGGCTTCGTCGCTCGCACGACGCCGTCGACGCGGGTCGGGTCGGGCGTCGTGAAGACCTCCTCCGAGGGGAGGTTGGGCACGTGCGGGATCCCGTCTCTCGTCGCGAAGCTCGCGCTCAGCCATCTGGAGGTCGGCAGCAGGCCGACGGTCAGGTCCGTGCCCGGCCCCTCGAAGTGGAGCGCGTCGAAGCGCGCGGCGGTGAGGCGCTCGGTGACCCCTCTGAGCGTCGCCATCCGCTCGCGCCACGCGGCCACCGGGTCGTCCTCGTCGAGCCGGCAGACATGCACGATCTGCTCCCACAGCTTCGCGAGTGCCGCGTCGGGCGACAGCTGCGGATGCACCTGCGCCGCCCAGCCCGGCGTCGCGCAGGGACCGATCGTCCAGTTGGTCGTCTGGTCGTTGAGGACCTTGCCGGCCTCGCGCAGTGTCTGCGCTCTGTCGGCGCCGACGCGGGCGGGGTCGAGGTCCTCCAGCAATCTGGGAGCGGTCGGCCCAGTGAGGGCGATACGCGCGCAGCGCTGGTCGCCGAGCGCGAGGATCCGCTTGCCGATCCAGCTCGGGACGGTGTCGAGCGCAGCGTCGCTGCCGTGCTCGATGCGCGCGCGGCGAACCCACGGGTCCGCGTAGGCGACGTCGACGTACGTCGCACCGTGAGCGTAGGCGGCCGCCGCGATCGCGCGGGTGAGCGGCTCCTTGCCGATCTCCGAACTGACGGCGACGATCTGGCCCGGCTGGACGTTCGCCGCGAAGCCGACGAGCAGCTCGGCGAAGCGGTCGAGCGTGGCGGAGTCCACCCCCGCAGACGTCCCAGCGGTCACTGCGGGTAGACGTCGCAGCCGGCGGCTCTCACGGCCGAGGCCTCTCTCGTGCGCGCCGCGTCGATCGCTCTCGTCGACAGGTCGCCCGATCTCGCCTTCCCCGCGGGCCAGTCGTCCTCGTTCGTGAGGAAGTCTCTCGGGTAGAGGCCGGGACACACCCGCGCGAGATCGCGGTCGCTGTAGTCGCCGTGGTCCTCGATGAACGCGACGCGGGCTTTCTCCTGCGCCGGCGTGAGTCTCGCCTCGGTGCCGTAGGCGCAGCCGCCGACGACGAGCGCGGCGAAGAGAGCCAGAAGGGCGAATCGGCGGGCCATCGGGCTCGAAACGCTACCGCGCCAGGCCCGCGGGCGCGGCGCGCGCGCCGGTAGGCTGCCGGACGTGGAACCGGACGCCGTCGAGATCCGCGTGCTCGGCTGCCTGATCGAGAAGCAGCGCACCACGCCGGACGCCTACCCGCTGTCACTCAACGCGCTGCGCCTCGCGTGCAACCAGTCGACGAACCGCAACCCGGTGGTCGACTACGACGAGGCGGTCATCCGCGACGCGCTGCAGCACAGTTACCGCCGCGGCTGGACGCGCCTGACAAGCGGTCACGGATCGCGCGCCGCGAAGTACCGCCACCTGCTCGACGAAGCGCTCGGCCTCGCCTCCGACGAGCTGGCGGTGCTGGCCGTGCTGATGCTGCGTGGCCCACAGACGCCCGGCGAGCTGAAGCAGCGCACCGAGCGCCTGCACCCCTTCGACGCGCTCGCCGCGGTGGACGCGACACTGCAGCAGCTGATCGGCAGAGGCCACGTCGCGCAGCTGCAGCGTCAGCCGGGGCAGAAGGAAGAGCGGTACGTGCAGCTGCTTGGGGGGGACGACGCGGACGCAGACGTGCGCGCCGCACCGCCCGCCGCCCAACGGGCGCCCACGCCCGCCTTCGCGGCCTCTGCCCCGCAGCCGGCCGCTTCCTCGGCCGTCGCCGCACCCGCTCCGCTCCCAGCGCCCGCCGCGCTCCCACCCGCCGCCGAGGCGCGCATCTCGCAGCTCGAGCGCGAGGTCGCCGAGCTGCGCGCGGAGCTGTCGTCGCTGCGCGGCGAGCTCGGCGCCTGAAGCACTCGCGCACTTTCGCGCAGCACTGCAGAAGCACTGCAAATTAAGCGTGCAAACAGGCGGTTTGCGCGATTCGCGGCCGCATGATGCGGCGCGTGGCTCGACACGTCGTCGCAGACCTGATCATCGATGATCACAACGAGGCTGAGATGGCGCGGCATGGAGTCGTGGGCGACGAGGTCGAGCAGGTCAAGTGGAATCGAAACCTCGTCCTGCGCAACCCGCGCGGCGAAGCGGGAGGCGTGCTGCTGGTCGGAGAGACGGACGGGGGCCGGCTGCTGACCGTGCCGCTCGCGCCGACAGACGAGTCGACCACGTGGCGCCCTGCAACGGCCTTCGACGCCGGTCGACACCATCGCACGCTGTTTGACAGGAGACATCGATGAGCCATCATGCCCTTATGCGGATGGAGGATCTCGGACCCGAAGACTTCGATGACGTCGACGAGAGCGACATCATGGAGGTGAACGAGGCCCGCCCTGTGAGAGGCGACGAGGTCTCAGTCATCCTGTCGGTGCCGCTCACGCACGACGACTTCGTGGCCCTGAGCGCCATCGCCCACCATCGCGACGACTCGATCATCGCGGCCGCGAGAGACGCCGTTCGCGAGTACGTCGCCACGCACGAGCAGCAGGCTGCGCGACGCGCCAGCTGACCAACCGCGCAGCAGCACGCAGCGGCTCAAGAACCCCCGCCCCCGGCCGACCACCGGGAGTGCATGGAGCGCGGTCTCTACATCGCAGCGTCCGGAATGGTCGCCGAGCAGATGCGGCAGGACCAAATCGCGAACGACCTCGCGAACGCATCGACGCCCGGCTACAAGGCCGACCGCGTCACGCAGAGAGCGTTCGCCGACCTGCTGCTGAGCAACACGGCGACCGGCCAGGGCGTCGGCGGTCTCACGACCGGCGTCGCCGCCGACCGGATGGTCACTGACGTCAGCCCGCAGCCGGTGCGCGACACGGGCGAGCCGCTCGACCTCGCGATCGTCGGCGACGGCTGGTTCGGTGTGCAGACCGCCCAGGGGACCCGCTACACCCGCAACGGTCAGTTCACCGCCGCCGGCGACGGCACGCTCACCGACCAGCTCGGCAACCCCGTGCTCGGCCGCAACGGCCAGCCGGTGAAGGTCGACGGAGCAGGTCACGTCAACGCGCAGGACGTCGGCGTCTTCGCGCTCGCCGATCCGGCCAAGCAGGGCGACAACCTCTACAGCGGCACTGCCGGCGGGAGTGCCGCCGGAGCCGTCCGCACCGGCGCGCTCGAGGGCTCGGGCGTCGACCCGGCCCGCACGATGGTCGACATGATCGCCTCCTTCCGCGCCTTCGAAGCCGGGCAGAGAGTGATCCAGACGATCGACGAGTCGCTGCACAAGACCGCGACCCAGGTCGCCTCACCCAACGGAGGCGCCTGATGCTCAGCGGCCTTTACTCCGCCGCGGCCGGCATGGCCGCCCAGCAGCAGCGCATCGACGGCGTCGCCAACGACCTCGCGAACGCCTCGACGACCGGCTACAAGCACGTGCGCGTCGGCTTCCGCGACCTGCTCTACAACGCGCAGGGCGGCTCTGCCGGCCCGACCGTGCTGGCAGGCGCCGGCGCCGCGGCCGGCTTCATCGGCCGCTCGCAGGAACAGGGCGCGCTGCAGACGACCGACCAGCCGCTCGACGTCGCGATCCAGGGCCCCGGCTTCTTCCAGGTCAAGCGCCCCGACGGCTCGCTCGCGCTCACGCGCGACGGCTCGCTGCGGCTCGACTCACAGGGCCGCCTGACGACGAGCGACGGCAACGTCCTGCAGCCGGAGATCACCGTGCCGAGAGGCACGAGCGCCGACAAGCTGTCGATCGCCGGCGACGGCACCGTGCGCGCCGGGGCAGGCAGACCGCTCGGCCGCATCGAGCTCGTGACCGTGCCCGCGCCCGACGGCCTCCAGCCGCTCGGCGGGAACCTGTTCGCGGCCAACGCCGCGAGCGGCACCCCGACGGCCGCCGGCAACGACTCCACCCTGCGCCAAGGCACGCTTGAGGGCTCCAACGTCGACGTCGGCGACGCGATGGTCGACATGATCGACGCGCAGCGCAGCTTCCAGCTCGCCAGCAAGGCGATCCAGATGCAGGACCAGATGCTCGAGATCGCCAACCAGGTGAAGCGATGAGCCTCGCCGGGCTGCCGCCGATCGACCAGGCGCTGCTGCCGGCCGACATCCGCACGGCCGCGCCCGCGCGCAAGGACGCGTACGAGGCCGGCCTCGGCTTCGAGCGCCTGCTCGTGCAGCAGCTCAGCCAGTCGCTCACCGACTCTGCGAGAGACGCAATGGGAGGCGACTCGCCGTACGCGAGCCTGCTGCCCGACGCGCTCACGGACGGCGTGATGGGCGGCGGCGGACTCGGCCTCGCCCGCCAGATGGCCGACGCGATCCAGCCCGCCACGGCAGTGGAGCCCACCGCATGAGCGCCCTCGCCGTCCAGCCGCTCGCGACGACCGACCCCCGCCTCGCCGGCGACGTGCTCGCGCACCTCGAAGCGCAGCTCGCTTCGACCCAGCGCCTGCTCCACGCCGTGCTCGCGCAGGGCGTCGCGATCCGCGCCCAGGACGTCGACGGCGTCGTGCGCCAGGTCTCCGCCTTCCAGGCCGAGCTCGAGCGTCGCGCGCACCTCGAGGAGGACCGCGCCCGACTGCTCGCACGCGCCGGCGCGCTCCTTAACACCGCCCCACACGCGGTCACGCTCTCGCAGCTGACCGCGCTGATGCTGCCGCAAGACGCGCAGCTTGCACACGGGCGCAGCGCCGAGCTGCAGGGCCTGCTCGCCGAGCTCACCCGCGAGCACGCTTGCAACCAGGCGCTGATGCGCCAGGAGCTGTCGTTCCTCGACCACCTGCTGCGGCTCGTCGACCCGTCCGGACCCGGCGACACCGGCGCCTACACGGCCGGCGGGATGCGATCCGCGCCCGGCGCCCACGGCGGCATCGCAGCGACCGACACGCGCTCGCTGCGCGCCCTCGACCTCCAGGCCTGAAGCCGAGCCACAAGCCATGACCTCTTCCTTCTTCGGCCTCCAGACCTCGCTCCGCGGCCTGCTCACCCAGCAGCAGGCGATCGACGTCACCGGCCACAACATCGCGAACGCGAACACCAGCGGCTACTCGCGCCAGGAGGCAGTGCTGGAGCCGACGCGGCCCTACATCATCCCCGCGAACAGCGTCAACAACGGCAGCGGCGCGCAGCTCGGCAGCGGCGTCGACATCGCCGCGATCCGCCGCGTGCGCGATCAGTTCCTCGACCTCCAGTACCGCGCCCAGCAGATGAGCCTCGGCGACGCGAGCGCCCGCACGGCCTCGCTCGACAAGGTCGAGGGCGCCTTCGCCGAGCCGACCGACGACGGCCTCGCCGCGCAGCTGTCGAGATTCTGGGACGCCTGGAGCGACGTCGCGAACGCGCCCGAGAACGCCGGTGCCCGCTCCGCGCTCGTGACGAACGCGCAGACGCTGACCGCCTCCTTCAGAACGATCTCCGACCAGCTCACGACCGTCGCGCAACAGGCGCAGGACGAGTACGACGCGATCACCGGCGCCAGCGGCGACATCGCCAACATGGCGAGCGAGCTGTCGGGGCTCAACAGAGCGATCGGCGACGCCGTCTTCCGCGGCATGCAGCCGAACGACCTGATGGACCGGCGCGACCAGCTGATCGACAGACTCAGCCAACTCGCGCAGGTGTCCGTTACCGACACCGGCAACAGCCGCTTCAGAATCGACTTCGGCGGCGTCACCCTCGTCGACCCGAGCACGCCGGCCGGGTTCACGTGGCCGCAGACGCTCAGCAGAACACCGGGCGGCAAGCTCGGCGCGCTGGCCGATCTCGCGTCCGCGACCGGTCCCGCGCTGACGTACCGCACACAGCTCGACGCGGTCGCCGCCGACCTCGTGGCCAGCGTCAACGCGCTCCACACTTCGACGCCGTTCTTCGATCCGGCGGGCAGAACCGCCGCCACGATCGCCGTCGTCGCCACGACTGGGACGGTGCAGACCGGCAGCGGCAGAGCCTCCGGCGAGAACGACGTCGCCCAGGCGATCGCGAGACTGCGCGGCGGCACGACCGACCAGATGTACCAGGCGCTCGTCGCGCGCATCGGCACCGAGGCGCAGGCGGCCGTGCGGGCGGAGTCGACCTCGCAGTCGCTCGTCGACTCGATCGAGGACCGCCGCCAGAGCGTCGCGGGCGTCTCGCTCGACGAGGAGATGACGAACCTGATCCGCTTCCAGCGCGGCTACCAGGCGTCCGCTCGCACGATGACGACGATGGACGAGATGCTGGAGACCTTGATCACGCGCACCGGCCGGGTGGGGCTCTAGTCATGTCGATGCGCGTCACCACCCTGATGAGCTCCCGCGCCACGCTGCGCGACCTCAACGACGGTCTGTCCCGCCTCACGAGACTGCAGGACCAGCTGTCGTCGGGCAAGCAGATCTCGAGACCGTCCGACGATCCCTACGGGACGAGCCGCGCGCTCTCGCTGCGCGGCGAGCTGGGCGGGCTCGACCAGTTCCAGCGCAACGTCGACGACGGCATCGGCTGGCTCAACACCTCCGACACCGCGCTCGGGCAGATGTCCGACGTGCTCGCGCGCGTGCGCGAGCTGCTCGTCAACGGCGGCAACGACACCACCGGCCCCTCCTCGCGCGCCGCGCTGGCGGACGAGATCGACCAGCTGGCCGAGAGCGTCAAGCAGGAGGCCGACGTCCAGTACGGCGGCCGCTCGGTCTTCTCCGGCACCGCGACCGACACGCCGCCCTATGCGCTCGGCGGCGCCGACACCTACGGGGGCGACGCCGGCACGATCACCCGCGCGATCGGCCCAGGCGTCGAGATCCCGATCAACACCGACATCCGCACGCTGCTCGGCGACGGGCAGGGCGCCAGAGACGACAAGCTGCTGAACACGCTGCGCGACATCTCCGACCACCTGCGCGGCGGCACGACGGCGGACGCGAACGCGCTGCGCGGCACCGACCTGCAGCGGCTCGACGCCAACCTCGACGTGCTCAACGGCATCCGCGCCGATGTCGGCGCGCGCACGAACCGCCTCGACATCGCCAGCTCACGCCTGTCCGGACTGGCGCTCAACTCGACCAAGCTGCTGTCGGACGTCGAGGACGCCGACATGGCACAGACGATCACCCAGTACACGACGCAGCAGGCCGCCTACAGCGCAGCGCTGAAGGCGGGGGCGAACATCGTCCAGACCTCGCTGCTCGACTTCCTTCACTAGCCCCGCCCCAACCCACCCCCGCCAAGGAGAAGCCCCGTGTCAACGACGATCGACAGCACCCGCTTCGGCCGCATCGAGGTCGCGCCGGACAGCGCGATCGCGTTCCCGCACGGCCTCACCGGCCTCGACAGCCGCCGCTTCACGCTCGTGGCGCGCGCCGAGGACGACGCGTTCGTGTGGCTGCACTCGCTGGAGGACCCGGCGCTCGCGCTGCCACTGGCCGACCCGCGCCGCTTCTTCGCCGGCTTCGTGTTCGAGCCCGCCGAGGGCGAGCTGGAGCGGCTGGGGATCGACCGCGCCGGCCTCGCGGCCAGCGACACGGCCATCTACGTGACCGTGCGCGCGAGCGAGCGGCTGGAGGACTTCACCGCCAACCTGCGCGCGCCGATCGCGATCGTGGGAGGCGCCGGCTACCAGCTGCTCAACCAGGCGCCGGCCGCCGAGCTGCGGGCGCCGCTGTTCGCCGAGCTGGCCGCGGCGGCGGAGCAAGCCGCCTGAGCCTGTGACACCCTCCGTGACCGGTAATCGACGGTCCGTTCCAAGGAGGACGCGATGCTGATCATCACCCGCCGGCCCGGCGAGAGAATCGTGCTCGGCGACGACATCGTCGTAACCGTGATGGAGATCAGCGGCCAGACCGCCCGCATCGGGATCGCCGCGCCGAAGGAGCTGCCGGTCTACCGCGAAGAGATCTGGGAAGCCGTCAAGGCCGAGAACCAGGCTGCCGCGTCGGTCGATCCCAGCGCGCTCCCGCCGGTGCCGCCCGTGACGCCGGGCGAGTAGCGGCGAGGCACGCGACCGGCGGCACGCCGAGTCCGCGCGCCGTTGACCAGCTCTTCACCTTCCGTTCACCAGGATGCCGGCATGGACCACGGTCTCCTGCACCTGCTCAACGGCTTCTTCGCCCGCCACGACGGCGTCGAGGATCCGTTCCTCCTGTACTCGAACGCGTCGCAGCTGCTGTTTGCCGGCGCACTCGTCGCGCTGTTCGTCTTGCTGCCCGGCGGGATTCGCCACGGCGCCCGCCGGATCGCGGTGGCGGCCGGGGCCAGCGCCGCAGTCGCGCTCGCGATCGGGGCTGTGCTGTCCCACCTCGTCGACCGCGCGCGACCGTTCGTCGCCGACCCGAGCGGGATCCACATGTTCGGCCGCCACGCCGCCGACGCCGGCTTCCCTAGCGACCACGCGACGGCCAGCTTCGCGATCGCCACGGCGATCCTGCTGCGCAACCGCCGCTGGGGCGCGATCGCAATGGTCCTCGCAGCCATGTTGGCCGTGACCCGCGTCGCAATCGGCGTCCACTACCCGACCGACGTCCTCGCCGGCGCCGCCCTCGGCAGCGCCACCGCGCTCGCGCTGTGGTGGGCGCCCATCCGCATCCGCCTCCACGCCCTCGCCGACGGCGGCGGCGGCGTGCTCGACGCGGTGTTCGCACGGCTGCGCCCCGGCGCGGCGACACGCTAGTCGCAGCACGCGCACGCGTCGAGCCATTCGGCCACCCGCGCCGGCGAATCCTCGAACTCGGGCGTCCGATCGCCCATGATCTCCCGCGTGGAGATCCCGGCGCCGAACGCGACCTGCAACCGGCGTAGGCTGGGCTCCATCGCCCAAGACCAAGGACACGCGGGATCGGTGTAGTAGGACGCATCGATGACGGCCGCGCGCGGAACATAGAAGGCAGGACGAGACGCTTCACGTGAGCACGCTGCTCGGCACCACCTTGAACGGCCGCTATCGGCTCGAGGCCCGCATCGGCACGGGCGGGATGTCGTCCGTCTACCGCGCGATCGACGAGACGCTCGAGCGCCCGGTCGCGATCAAGCTGATGAACCGCGAGATCTCGACCGACTCGGATCAGCTCGAGCGCTTCAGACGCGAGGCGCGCGCGGTCGCCCAGCTGTCGCACCCGCACCTCGTCGGCGTGATCGACTACGGCGAGGACCAAGGCCGCCCGTACATCGTCCTGGAGTACGTCGAAGGCGAGACGCTGAAGGAGCGGATCCGCCGCAACGGCGAGCTCGACGTCTCAGAGGCCGTCGCGTACGCGATCGAGATCGCGCGCGCGCTCGGCGCCGCGCATGCGAGACACATCGTGCACCGCGACGTGAAGCCGCAGAACGTCCTGATCGACGAGGAAGGCAGCGCGAAGGTCACCGACTTCGGGATCGCCCGCTCGCTCGACGACGACGGCCTCACCGCCGACGGACGGGTGCTCGGAACGACCGACTACGTCTCGCCAGAGCAGGCGCTCGGCCACGACGTCACCGGGCAGTCGGATCTCTACTCGCTCGGGATCGTGCTGTACGAGATGCTGACCGGCAGCGTCCCCTTCAGAGGCGAGAACCAGGTGGCAGTCGCGATGAAGCACGTGCGCGAGGAGCTGCCCGACGTGCAGACGCTGCGGCCCGAAGTGTCGGCCTCGCTGGCGGCCGTGATCGACCGCGCGACTGCGAAGGACCTCCACGAGCGCTACCGCAGCGACGAAGAGCTGATCGCCGACCTCGAGGACGTGCTCGCGCTGGAGGCGGCGCGGTCCGGCAGCGCGACCGGCGAGGCGACGACGGTGCTCAAGACACTGCCGAGACGCGCCCGACGACGCGTGCCGCTGCGCGTGCGCTCACGGCCGGCGTGGATGGCGGTCGCCGCACTGTTGATCGTCGTCGCACTCGTCGGCGGGATCGTGCTGCTCGGCGACCGCACGCACCGCGGCACGGGCACCGAGCGGACCGCTGGCGGCGGCGGGGCGACGACGCAGGTCGGGCTCAACTCCGACGCGGCGAGGGACTACGACCCGCTCGGCGACAGCGCCGAGCACGCTGACCAGACCGCCTTCGCGATCGACGGCAACCCCGCGACCGTCTGGACGACTGAGTCCTACTCGACCGGCGAGCTGCAAAAGGACGGCGTCGGCCTCGCGCTCGACGCCACCCCCGGCGCGGTCTTTCGCGAGCTGCGCGTGCGCACGCCGACGCCCGGCTTCTCCGCGGACGTGTACGTCGCCAGCGGCGACACGCTCCCGAGCACGATCCCCGATGCCGGCTGGAAGCTCGTCGCCACTGTCCCGTCCGTCGAGTCCAGACAGACAGTCGACCTCGACACCGCCGGCCAGAGAGCCCACTGGGTCCTCCTCTGGATCACCAAGCTCCCAACCGACGGCGACAAGGTCGAGATCAGCGAGCTGTCGCTGTATCGCTGAGCGGCTCAGCTCAGCTCAGCAAGCCGGCGATAGCGTCGCAGCACATCGGTGTAGGTCACGATGTCGACGGGCTGGGCGCGGGCCAGCGCGCGGGCCGCATCGCCGTGCGCGTCGAGCTCGATCGTCTTGCCGACGATCAGCGTCACCTTAGGCACGTAGCTCGTGAAGCCGAGCGTCCGCTGCACGTGCTCGCGGTTCTCGTGCTCCTCGAAGTAGCGCGCGTACGTCCGCAACTGCGCAACGGCTTCGTGGATCTTGTCGTACAGGTGCACACGATTCGGGACGTGCTTGACGACCCGGTCGCGAGGCAGCTTCAGGTCCACGATCTGCGCCTCGCGCGAGACGCCCGCGAGGGGTCGCAGAATGAAATCCGGTCGCAGCGTGCCCTCGTCCGCGCGGCGCAGCACCACCTGCGAGTGCAACTCCTCGTACTCCGCACCGAGCAGAAAGTCGGGATTGCGCTCGAAGAACTCCTGCAGCGCGCGCTCGGTGACGCGCGGGTCGTTGATCAGCTCCTCGAACTCGTCGGCGAGCTCGAGGCGTTGAGCCCGCTGCGCGTTGACGAGCCCTCCGGTGATGAACGACGGGACCTCGGGCGACTCCGTAAGGACGAGGCCCTCCTCGGTACGCACGGCCGGGAAGTAGCGGATGCGGTTCTGCTCATCCAGGAACAGCACGTGCTCAACCTCTTCCA
This sequence comes from Conexibacter sp., assembly GCA_036009645.1. GTDB lineage: Bacteria > Actinomycetota > Thermoleophilia > Solirubrobacterales > Solirubrobacteraceae > Conexibacter. The sequence goes on along the minus strand of DASYLH010000008.1, from coordinate 8,067 downwards.
GCACCTCCGCCCGATAGCCGACGAGGGTGTGGAGCTGCGCCAGGTCGGCCGGATCGTCGGGGCGGATGCGCACGAGCCACCCTCGACCGTAGGGATCGTCGTTGCAGAGCTCCGGATGGTCCGCCAGCACGTCGTTGACCGACACGATCACGCCGGAGACGGGCGCGGGCGTGTCGGCCACGGCCTTCACGCTCTCGAGCTCGCAGATGCTGTCGCCTCTGCGCACCGACCTGCCGACTTCAGGCGGATCCACGAACACCATCTCGCCCATCGCGCCCTGCATGTGGTCGGTCAAGCCGACCGGTGCGGCGTCGGGCCCGTCAGCGATCCAGACGTGCTCGTCGGAGAAGCGGTAGCCGAGAAGCTGTTCGAGCGGCGTCATGGCGTTCAGCGGCACGAGCGGCGCCGCAGCTCGCGACCCTAGCGTGCGCTCCGCCTCCGCGAGCCGCCTCGGCGACGCCGAAGCACCTAGAACTGGTACGCCCGCTCACGCACGAAGCGCTCCAGCGCCAGCTCGACCAAGCGCGTGAGCAGCTCCTCGTACGGCACGCCGGAGGCGGCGAAGAGCTTGCCGTAGACGGACGTCTCGGTGAAGCCGGGCATCGTGTTGAGCTCGTTCACCAACACCGCTCTGCTGCTCACCTCGACGAAGAAGTCGGCGCGGGCCAACCCCGCGCAACCGAGTGCGATGAACGCCTCCCCTGCGAGCGAGCGGACCTGTGCGGCGAGGGCGTCGGGTATCCGCGCCGGGACGACCAGCTCCATGCCGCCGGCCGTGTACTTCGCCTCGTAGTCGTACCAGCCGCCGTCGGCAGCAGCAGCCCCGACGAGCACGATCTCGCCGGGCGTCGAGGCGAGCGGGTCGTCGTTGCCGAGCACGGCGCACTCGATCTCCAGACCGGATGCCGCCGCCTCGACGATCACGAGCGGGTCGTGGGCGAAGGCGGTCTCCAGGGCGCCGGCCATTTCGTCCGCAGAGGTCACCCGCACGATTCCGACCGAGGAGCCGAGGCGCGCAGGCTTGACGAACACCGGCAGGCCGAGCTCCGCAAGCGAGGCGAGCGCCTCGGCGGGCGCGGCGACGTACGCCGCATGCCGCACCGCCCGATAGTCGACCTGCGGCAGCCCCGCCCGCGCCAGCAGCTCCTTCGCGATGACCTTGTCCATGCAGGCCGCCGACGAGAGCACGCCTGACCCGACGTACGGCACGTCGAGGCACTCCAGCAGCCCCTGCACCGTGCCGTCCTCGCCGAACGGGCCGTGCAGGACCGGGAAGACGACATCGGCGCCGAGCAGGCCGCCGCCCGGCGTGAGCGCCACCGGCACGCCGTCGTAGGACCACTCGCCCGAGCGGGAGACGTCGACTGCGACGACCTCATGCCGGGCGCGCTCCAACCCCGCCCGCACCGACGCGGCCGAGGCCAGCGAGACGTCGTGCTCGGAGGAGCGCCCGCCGCCGAGGACGGCGACACGTCGGGCCGTCATCCGCTCGTCCCATCAGGCGTCGTCGGGGTGGTCGGGGTGGTCGGCGTCTGCGTCAGACGGCCGACGAAGATCCGCACCGGCGCGCCCTGCTTCGCCTGCGTGCCCGAGGCCGGGTTCTGGTCGACGACGATCCCGTCCTCGTTCGGGTCGGTCGTGTCGCGGAACGAGGTGCGCGGCTCCAGTCCCGCGGCGGTGAGCGTGTCGCTCGCCTCCTGCGCCCCCTGCCCGAGCAGGTCCGGCACGATCACGGTCGGGATCGCTCTCGCGACCACAAGAGCAACCGACGAGCCGGGCGCAGCCTTCGCTCCCGCGGCCGGGGACTGGCTCAGCACGGTCCCCGGATCGACGGTGTCCGATCCCTGCTCGGTCGAGGTGAACTGGAAGCCTTGGTTGCCCAGTGTCTGCTGCGCGTCCGACTTCGTAAGGCCCACCACATCCGGCACGGCCACCTGCTTCGGCCCGGACGAGACGACCAGTGTCACGTTCGAGCCGCGGTTGACCGAGGTGCCGGCAGCCGGCGACGTGCGGATCACGCGCCCGGACGGCACCGTGTCGTCGGCCTGCCGCACGATGCGGTCGACGACGAGCCCTTCGTCGATCAGCGTCGCCGACGCCTTCTGCTCGCCGAGCCCGTCGACCGAGGGGACCGGCACCTGCCCGGGCCCGCTCGACACCGTCAGGGTCACGGTCGAGCCGTCCTTCGCCTGATCACCGCCGCTGGGATCTTGGGCGAGCACCTCGTCGACCGCTCTGCTGCTGGCGACGCGATCGACGCTCGCCTTCAGTCCGGCCGAGCGCAGCTCGGACGTCGCCGACGCAACGTCCTGCCCGACCACCCGCGGCACTGTCACGTCGCCCGGGCGCGTCAACAGCACGATGCCGAGCACGATCGCCGCAATCGCCAGCGCGGCGAGCAGCCACACCCACCACGGCGGCCGGCGGCGCTCGTCGGGGTCGGTTAGCGTGGTCTGGTCGAGGTAGTAGGGCGGCGGTGCCTCCGCATCGCCAGCAGCGGCCGCGGTGCCGAACGCGGCAGCCGTCAGCGCCTCCTCGGCAAACGGATCGGGCGGGATCGCGGCAGGGGCGAACATCGCCGTGCGCTGGCCGGGCGCTTCGGTCGCCATCACCGCGTCGCGTGCGTCCTCGAGCGCGAGGATGAGCGCGTCGGCGTCGGCCGGCCGCGCCGCCGGATCCTTCTCCAGCGCCCACAGCGTCACCGCCTCCAACGCGGGCGGCACCGACGGGTCGAACATGCTCGGCGCCGGCGGCGCCTCGGACACGTGCTTCAAAGCGATCGTCACCGCCGACTCGGCATCGAACGGCACGTGCCCCGTCAGCAGCTCGAACAGGATCACGCCGACCGAGTACAGGTCGGACGACTGGCTGACCGCGTGCCCCTGCGCCTGCTCGGGCGAGAGGTACTGCGCGGTGCCCATGATCGAGCCGGTCTCCGTCATGTCCGAGGCGCCCGCACGCGCGATGCCGAAGTCGGTCACCTTCACGCGGTCCTCGTCGTCCATCATCACGTTGTGCGGCTTGAGGTCGCGGTGGACGATCCCCTTGCGGTGCGCGAAGCGGGCCGCCTTGAGGATCTGCACCGTGATGTCGATCGCGCGGACCGGGTCGATCGGCGCCTCCTGCCGGATCACGTCCTTCAGCGAACGGCCGGGCAGATACTCCATCGCGATGTAGTAGGTCCCGTCCCACTCGCCGCGGTCGTAGACGCTGACGACGTTCGGGTGCTGGAGGCCGGCGGCGCTCGACGCCTCGCGGCGGAAGCGCTCGACGAACTCGGCGTCCTCGGCAAAGCGGCGGTGCAACAGCTTCAGCGCGACCTTGCGTCCGAGCTGCTGGTCCTCGGCGCAGTAGACATCGGCCATGCCGCCCGAGCCGAGCCGGGTGAGCACCTTGTAGCGGCCGTCGATGAGCGCGTCGGGGGGGATCTCGGACATCGGTCGCCTAGTTGAGGAGGGATTCGAGCACGGCGCGCGCGATCGGGGCGGCAACGGTACCGCCGAAGCCGCCTTGGGAGCGTTCGACCGTGACCGCGATCGCGATGCGCGGGTTGTCAGCCGGGGCGAACGCCACGAACGACGGCTGCGTGAGGTTCGCGCCGACCGTCCCAATCTCGGCCGTGCCGGTCTTGCCGGCGACCTCGATGCCGGGCAGCGCGACGGCCGTGCCGGTGCCGGACTCGACGACGGTGCGCATCATCTGGTTGACCTGCTCGGCCGTCTGCTGGGAGATCGGCGTGCTCGCGACGCGCGGCTCGACGCGGTCCACGACGCGCCCGTCCGGGTCCACGATGCGGTCGGCGAGGTGCGGGGCCATCAGCTTGCCGCCGTTGGCGACCGCGGAGACGACCATCGCCATCTGCATCGGCGTCACCGCCAGCTTGTCCTGCCCGATCGCCATGCGCCCGACGTCGACCTGGTCGCTCGTGACCGGCAGCAGCTTCCCGTTGAGCCGCTCCCCGCTCGCGAGCATCTCGTCGGCCGGGTAGTCGAGCGGCGGCCGGCGGTAGAAACCGAATCTGCGCATGTAGTCGGCCATCGTCTGCTTGCCGAGCGACTCGCCGATCTGGCCGAAGACGGTGTTGACCGAGTTCGTCATCGCGTCGGTGAGCGTGATCGGTCCGTAGCTCTCGTTCAGGTCGTTGGCCATCGGCACGCCCGAGATCACCTGCGGCGAGTCACCGTTGATGACCGAGTCCGGCGTGTACTTGCCGCTGTCGATCGCGGCCGCCGCGGTGAGCACCTTGAACGTCGAACCGGGGGCATACGACGACTGCGTCGAGCGATCGAGCAGCGGCGCGCCCGAGTCAGCGCTGTTGAGCGCTCTGAAGACGCCCGGTCTGTTCAGCGAGTTCGGGTCGTAGCCGGGCGTGCTCGCCATCACGAGCACGGCGCCTGTGCGCGGGTCGAGCGCCACGACCGCACCGGGGCTGCCGGTCGTGTCGAGCTGGTCGGTCGCGATCTGCTGCGCGGCCGGGTCGAGCGTCGTGACGACCGCGTCACCCTGCTGGCGCTTGCCCTGCAACTGGTCGGCGAGCGAGCCGAGCTCGTCGCCCTGGCCAGACAGCTCGTCGTTGCGGTAGCGCTCGATCCCGGCCAGCTGGTTCAGCGCGACGATCGCGTAGCCGACCGGATGGCCGAACAGCGAGCCGGCCGGGTAGGTGCGGCCGTACGTGCCGTCCGGCCGGCGCACGCTGCGCGCGAGCACCGACCCGTCACCGGCCTTGATCGCGCCGCGCTTGACGTGCAGCTGCGCGAGCAACGGGCGCTTGTTGAGCGCGTTGTCGCGCAGGTCTTTCGCGTCGAGCACCGACCATCTCGACGTCCAGAAGACGAGGATCGCGAACAGCACGACGATCGTGCCGAACAGGCGCATGATCGGCGTGCTCATGCCGGCCTCCGCGCACGGTCGGAGACGAGCAGCAGCAGTGCCAGCAGCACGAAGTTCGCCAGCAGCGACGAGCCGCCGTAGGAGATGAACGGCAGCGTGACGCCGGTCAGCGGGATCACGTTCGTGACGCCGCCGACGATCACGAACACCTGCAGCGCGAACACGGCGCTCAACCCGACCGCCAGCAGAGTCGAGAACGAGTCGCGCGCGAGCAGCGCGATCTTGAAGCCGCGCTGCACGAAGAGGAGATACGTCGTCAGCACCGCCACCGCTCCGACCAGGCCCAGCTCGTTGACGATCACCGCGTAGATCAGGTCGGTCTGCGGCGCCGGCAGCAGCGGGTTGCCGCCCGGCAGCACGAGGAACGCCTCGCCGAAGCCGCGTCCCAGCAGTCCGCCGTCGGCCTGCGCGAACAGCGAGTTGGCGATCTGGTAGCCGACGCCGGGATAGCGGTGCGCGTTGAATGGGTCGAGCCACACGTCCACGCGATCGGTCACGTGCGGGACGTGCGTGCCGAGGAACCACGCCCCCACGCCGAACAGCGCAAGGCCGACGACGACGAACGAGACGCGGCTCGTCGCCACGTACAGCACCGCCAGGAACGCGCCGAAGAACATCAGCGACGAGCCGAGGTCGCGGATCACGATCAGCAGCAGCATCGCGACGCCCCAGATCACCAGCAGCGGGCCGAAGTGCTTCAGCGGCGGAAGCGTGACCCCCGCCACGCGCCGCGCCCCCGCGACCAGCAGCTGCCGCGTGTCGCGCAGGTACGACGCGAGGAAGATGACGATCCCGACCTTCGCGAACTCCGTCGGCTGGAAGACGAACACGCCGGGCACCCGCACGCCGAGGTAGGCGCCGTTGACCTGCGCGCCGATCCCCGGCAGGCGGGGCAGCACCAGCAGCGCAAGCGAGCCGGCGGCGATCAGGTAGCGGTACTGCTCCAGCTTGCGGTAGTCACGCAGGAACACGATCGTCGCGACGAACAGCAACAGGCCGGCGACGAACCACTGCGCCTGCTGGCGCGCGAGCGTGTCATCGATGCGGTAGATCACGACGAGGCCGAAGCTCGCGAGCACCGCCGTGAGCGGGAACAGGTACGGGTCCGCGTACGGCAGCGCGATCCGCAGGAACACGTGCGCGGCGACGCACAGCCCCAGGAAGATCGCCCCGTACGTCAGCGAGAGGTCTGACAGCTGCTCCGAGCCCTGCTGGATGAAGACCGCCGCGAAGCCCGCGGTGACGAGCAGCGAGGCGGGAATCAGGCCGAGCAGCTCGCGGTTGCGGGCGCTCATCTGTCGAGCGTGCCGAGCTCCAGCTCGGAGATCAGGCTGCGCACGTCGTCGCGCGAGCGCAGGCGGTGATCGAGCAGCCGGTCTTGCTCGCCGGCGGTCATCTCGCTCGCCGGCACGCCGGAGACGTAGTAGTTCTCGTACAGGTGGATCCCCGCTGGCAGGTCCCACGGGAGGCCACGGTAGACGGTCACCATGCCGCTGTCGTTCGTGCTGACGAAGAAGACGGCGCGGGTGGCAAGCCAGCCGGCGATGCCGAGGGCGCCGAGGACGATGACGGTCGCTGCCGTGGCGGCCAGGATCTTCACTCGTCGCGGCAGCGGCGCTTCTGCGCGTTCCTTGCTGCCTCGTGGCGGGACCGTGCGCGGAGCCCGGGCCGCGCTGGCGGGCGGGTCCTGACCACCGGCTTCGCCGGCGGTGTCCCTCCGGGCGCGCGCACGCCCGCCTCCGGCGGCCGCACGTGCGTCCTCATCGCCACCCGCCCGATCGGCGACGCTGGCTCCGCCCGCCACCGCAGTCGCGAGCGCCGGGCCTTCCGTCGTCGCATCGACCGGTGCGCTCTTTCCGATCTCTTCGAGCCGGAACAGGACGACGGTGATGTTGTCGCGGCCGCCTGCTTCGTTCGCGGCCTGGACGAGCGTGCGGCCGGCGTTGCCGAGGCTTCCTGCGCCGCCGAGGATCTGTTGGACCTCGTCCTCGCTGATCATCCCCGTGAGGCCGTCGCTGCACAGCAACAGCAGGTCACCCGCCTGCATGCGGTGTGTGTGGAGGTCGATGTCGATGTCGGGTTCGGGACCGAGGGCACGGGTGATGATCGAGCGCTGGGGGTGCTCGGCGGCCTCCTGCTCGGTCAGCTCACCCCGGCGCACGAGCTCGTCGACGAGCGTGTGGTCGCGGGTGAGGCGCGTCAGCTCGCCGTCGCGCAGCAGGTAGGCGCGGCTGTCGCCGACGTGCGCGAGCGAGAGCTCGTCGCCGTCGAGGTAGGCGGCGGTGAGGGTCGTGCCCATGCCGTTGAGCGCGCGGTCCTCCTGCGAGACCTCGTGGATGCGCGTGTTCGCGTCGCGTACGCGCACTTCCAGCCGCTGCTCGGGCGTGCCGGCGTCAGGCAGTCCGCCGGCGAACGTCTCGGCTGCGAGCCGGGAGGCAACCTCGCCGGCCTGCGCGCCGCCCATCCCGTCGGCGACGACGAACAGCGGGGCCCGCACGAAGAAGCTGTCCTCGTTCGCCCGGCGCTGGCGGCCGGTGTCGGACTTCTCGAAATGCTCTGCGACGCGCAACATGGGAGAGGTCCTAATCCTGAAGGTAGGTCAGCTCGGAATCGCCGATGCGGATGCGATCGCCGTGGTGCAGCGGCTGCGGCCCGGCCAGCGGCTCGTCGTTCAGGAGGGTGCCGTTCGTCGAGCCGAGGTCCTCGACGACGAGCACGGAGCCCTGCCGCTCGATGCGCGCATGGCGCGTCGAGGCGAACGGATCCTCGAGGCGGATCTCGACGTCGCCACGCCCGAGCGTCGCGCCGTGCTCGAGCGAGTAGGCGATCCCGTCCGGATGGCCCGCCGCGTGCTCAACCACGAGCCGCGGCTCGCCGGCTGCCGCACCGCCGTGGCCGAGGACCGGCTCGCCGGCGCGGTGCAGACCCGTCGCGTCGACGTCGGTCGCCGACGGCCCGGCCGCGTGCACGACGCCGCCCGGGGCGACGCTCGCGCCGAGACCCGCGTCGCGCGTGCTGCGCAGGTCCTTCCACGCGCTGCGCACGACCCACAGCAGGAACAGGTAGAGGACCGCCAGGAAGGCGAGCTTCAGCGCCACGGATGCCGGCTCCAGCGTCGTCATCGCGCTACTCCAGCTCGAACGTCAGGACGGAGGTGCCGAGCTCGATGCGGTCGCC
>DASYLH010000007.1:0-67636 GCA_036009645.1 Conexibacter sp. | reverse complement strand
CCAGGAGACGGGGGCACAATCGCAACCGGTTGCTGTAGGCCGCGCATAGCGCGGTCGATCGCAACCGGTGGCCGCAACCGGGGCGAGGCCTACTCGCCCCAGCGAAATCCCGTCGGGCTCGGCGCCGGGGGCATCGGGCTGGTCGGCAGGCCGGGCGGCGGCTCGGGCAGGTTGTAGCCGCCCGGCGCCACGTCGTTGGGCGTGTCGGCGTGGAACAGCGAGGCCAGGTATTGGATCTGGCCGCGGCCCGGGCCGAGCTCGAACTGGCCGCCGCCGTAGGCGCCGATGCCGTGCTCGGCGCAGTAGTCGTAGCCGGCGCACAGACGCGAGAGGCTGCCGAAGCGCGAGGGCTTGATGTTGGCCATCTTCGGTGCGAACGGCAGCGCCTCGATGTCGGCGATCGCGTGGATCGGCGCGTCCCACGTGATGCGGTCACGATGCGGGGCGAGCACCTCGTCGATCCCGGGCGCGCTCAGATCCGGGTCCTCCAGCCACGCGTCCGGGAAGCCCTCCGCGACGCGACGGTAGAGCGCCGGGTCAGCCGGGTTGTCGACGACCGTGCCTCTGTAGAGACCCTTGAAGTCGGCCGAGTCGACCGCGCCGGTCACGACGAGCGCGGCGATCAGGTCGTCGTCCCACGCGGGCGTCGGATCGAGCTTGAAGCGCAGCGTCGGGTACGTCTCAAGCAGGCGCTCCAGCTCAGCGATCGAGGCCGTGCCGTCCTCGCCCTCGGGCAGGCGTCGCGAGTTGACGAACGTCACCGGCTGCGGTGTGCGACCCAGCACGTCGTGCAGCGGCCGTCCGGCCTGGCGCAGCGCGAGATCGAGCGCGGCGGACTGGAACGTCCAGCGCCGGTAGAGGCGCGAGACCTCGCCGCGGATCGGCTCGACGGGGAACAGGTCGAGCGCGTCCGCGCGCTCGCAGAAGTCGCCGAGCGTCGTCTCGCCCGCGAGGTCCAGATAGGAGCCGGCGGCCTGCAGGTGGTCCTGATCCTCGCCGTCGTAGACGACGTCCTCGCCGATGCCCTCCTCGCCGGCACCGTGCAAGTGGACGACCGTCGTTTGGCGGCGGAAGCCGCTGGAGACGTCCCGCTCGAGCGCCTCGAGCGTGTAGGACTCGACGACGAGCGGCAGGTCGGCGAGCAGGTCGTAGATCCCCATCGCCGCTCAGCCTAGCGATCTGCGCGGCGCGCGCCCGGGCGACGTCTACGCGGCAGGTGGCGGCTCCGCGCCGCCGCGTTCGAGCCGCGCGACCAGCTCCTCGAGCTTCAGCTCCTCGAGTCCTCTGCCGACCGCGTCCAGCTCGCCGGCGCACCACTCGACGAGCCCGCGCCCCTCGGCGACCAGCTCGAGCGTCTCGCGGAGGCCTGCCTCGCCCGAGTCGAGCCGGCGCACAATCTCCTCGATGCGCGCGCTGGCGGCCTCGTAGCTGGGGGGCTCGGGGGTCGGATCACTCATTGTCATGGCGCGTGATCCTCGACGCTGGCCCGGACGCGTCCGTCGGCGAAGCGCAGCTCGATGGCACCCGCTGTGCGGGCCTGGGCCGCCGACGTGACCAGCTCGCCACCATCGGCGGTGCCCGACGTCTCCACCAGCGCATACCCGCGCGCGAGCGTGCGCTCTGGGTCATGTGCGGCGAGTGCCAGCAGCAGCCGGTCGAGGTCGCCGCGGCGGCGGGCGTGGTCGACGGTCGCGGCGTCCGCCTTGCGTTGCAGCACGAGCAGCCGCGTCGCGCTCAGGCTGCGCTCCCGGACAAGGCCGCGGCGCGCGCTCGCGCGCAGCTCACGCAGCAGCTGGTGCAGCTGACGGCGGTGGCGCGCCACGTGCTCGGCCGGTGCCCGTGCGAGCGCGGCGAGCGCGCGTGCCCGCGTGAGGACAGCGCGGCGGCCGTGCTGATCCAGCCGGCGCGCCTCGCGCAGCAGCGTCGCGCGTGCCTCGCCGACGTCAAGCCGCACCGCGGCCTCGGCGGCGTGCGTCGGAGTCGAGCACGAGATGGCGGCGACGTCGTCGATCAGGGTGCGGTCGGTGTGATGGCCGACCGAGGCGATCACCGGCACGCGCAGCAGCGCGACTGTGCGGCAGAGCGCCTCGTCGCAAAAGGCGAACAGGTCCGCCAGCGAGCCGCCGCCGCGCGTGACGACGATCGTCTCGACCTCCTCGACGGCGGCCAGATCGCGCAGCGCCTGAGCGATCGCTGGTGCCGCGTGGCGATCCTGCACAGGCACGAACGCCCAGATCAGGCGACCGCCCCAGCCGCGGCGGCGCAGGCCGGCGAGCACGTCGTCGCGCGCCTTGCCGCCCTCGCCGGTCACGACGCCGATCGTGCGCGGGAGCAGCGGGCGGGGCAGGTGCTTCTGCGGCTCCAACAGCCCCTCCTGCGCGAACTGCCGCCGCAGCCGCTCGACCTGCGCGAGCAGGTCCCCCTCGCCGGCGACCCGCAGCACGCTCGCGCGGAACGAGAAGGATGGGGAGGAGGTCGCGCTGCCCGGGTAGTAGTCGCAGCCGCCGGCGATCACGACCTGCGCGCCGTCGGCCGGGTCGATGCCGAGTCTGTCGAAGTCGCTGCGCCATATCGAGCACGGCAGCGCGCCGCGACTGTCGCGCAGCTCGAAGTACACCGACGCTCTGCTCAAGCGCAGGTTCCACAGCTCGCCGAAGATCTGAACGTGCGCGAACGCCCGCAGCTGCTCGCGCAGCTTGTCGGCATAGGCGCCCACGGGGAATGGGCCGGGGAGCGCACTGCCCGGAATCCCGGCCGGCACGCCGCGTGCTGCGTCCGTCTGGCTCATCCCCGCCGAGCGTAGCTCAGCGCTCGGCCGGCGCTCAGGCGCCGTCGGCGACGCTGGCGAGCGTCGCCATGTCTGCCTGCTCGCCGCGCACCTCGCCGGCAAGTGCGAGCGCGTCCAGCCGCGCGATCTCGCGCTCGCCCTCGTCGCGCGCCGGATGGTCGGCGGGCAGGTCGCGGATCAGCCGCCGGATGCGCTCGCGCAGCTGCAGCGCGAAGTGGGGAGTCGAGGCGCCCATCAGCTGGCGCACGTCCTCGACGGTGACGTCGTGGCCGGGGCTCAGGCGGTCGGGATGCTCGGCTTGGCTCATCTGGGGGCGGACGTGTCGGTCTGGATCGGGGCGATCTCGAGCAGACTGTCGATGCGCGACTGCACGGGGAGAGAGATCGCAGACTCGTCACCGATCAGCCAGGCGCGATTGTAGACGCCGCGGGCTGGATCGCGCGTGTAGCCCGGCTGGATGTCGAGCAGGAACTGGCCGACCGGCAGCGGCAGCGTGTCCGGGTCGTCGATCAGCAGCAGCGGGCCGTAGGTGCCGCTCGCCGACAGCGGCGCCGCCGCGGCCGCGTCGAGCGTGCGGTGGGAGTTGGCGAACACGAGCCCATGGCCGGGATCGTCGACGCCCCACCCGTCCAGCCCGTCGCGCAGACGCGCGAACGCGATCGCCGAACGCACCGGGTCGGGTGCTGAGATGCGCGTCACCGTGCCGATCCCTCTCAGGGCGGCCTCGACTCTCGCGTCCACGACGCTCGGCGGTGCGAGCAGGTAGATACGGGGTCTGCCATGCGCCTGCAGCGCAGCGAACGTCGGGCCGGGGATCGTCGTTCTGTGGACAAAAAGCAGCGGGTTGCCCGTCTTCGCCGCCCAGCCGGCGGCCGGCATCGCGAACGCGGGCTCGTCGGCCGAGGTCAGCACGACTGCGCGGCTCGCATGGCCGACGGCTGCGCTCTGGAGACGATCAATCGCCGCTGCGAGCGCGCTGGGGTCCTCGCCGGCGATCGTGGTGGAGCGATAACCGCCGGGCGCCGGCGCGTTGCCGACGCGCACCACCTGGGCGCCGCCCAGCTCTGAGGCGCCCGTCGGCGCGAGCGCCTCCAGCGCGTCGGCGCTCGCGGCCGGCAGGTCGCTTCCGTCAGAAAGCAGCAGCGGGGCGCGCAGCGGATTGCTCATCAGCACGGCCGCGGCCAGGCCGGCCTGCCAGACGCGTTGATCGGCCAGCACCACAGCGCGTGGCCGCGTGCCTGGCGCGCCGCCGGGATAGACCGCACGGGCGACCGCCGCCGCGTCGGCGACCGGATCGGCGCCGCCCACACGCGTCGTGTTCTTCGTCGCGAAGGCAGGGAAGCCGAGCTGTTGCGGCGCATTCGGCTCGCTGCCGGCGCGACCGATCCGCGGGCTGTCGAGCCTTTGCGGTTCGCTGCCACAGCCGGACGCGAGCGCGACGAGCGCCAGCAGCAGCATGCCTCCGAGGCCGAGGCGGCGAGGCATCCGCTCAGCGCAGAGCGGCGACGATCCGCACAGACGTGCGATCGCCGTCACGCTTCGTGCCGATCGCGAGCGAGCGGTACGCGTCAACGTACGGGAGCACCGAGGAGAGGTCGGCGACCTCAAGCTGATCGAGCGATCTCAGCAGCCCGGCGAGCGGCGGGACGATCAGCACGAATGAGGGCGTGTAGCCGGCGCCGAGCGTGTCGATCGCAGCTTTGCCGTCAGTGCTGTCGTCGAAGCGCTGCTGTGGATCGAGCAGATCCTGCGCCGAGGAGGCCGCGTAGCCGGCCGCCAGTCTGTCGCCCTTCGCCAGCACGACGATCGGCTGCGGCGACTGCGGGATCTGCACCTGGAAGCCGCGTGCACCTGCGATCGCGAGCGGGCTGACCGGAACCCCGAGCCCAGCACCGACGATCGCCTGGATGCGCGTGAGCAGCCGCTGCGCCGCGGCGGCGTCCGTCATCTGCAGCAGCGCGCCGCCGCCCATGTCGAGCAGCGACTCCCCGCGCACGAACACGCCGAGCCCGCCGAGCGGCTCGAGCAGGTCTCTGTCGAGATCGAGGCCGACGTTCTGCTGCACCTGCGCCGCCGCCTCGTCGTGCACGCCTGCTCCCGCGAGGGCGTTTCTGATGATCGGTCCGAGCGGTGGGGTGGCGAGCGCGAGCCAGCTGTCGCCCGGCAGTTGGCCGACGGTCACCTCGGCATCCGAGTCGCTGTCGAGCGCCTCGGTCACCTGCTCGCCGCCGGATGCTTCGATCGCGATCTCGTCGGCCGTCGCGGTGAGGCTGGCGGTCACGGGGTCGCCTTCGGCGAGTCTGGCCAGCGCCTTGCGCGCGTTGGCCGGCGCGTCCTCAAGGCTCCCCGCCGCTGAGACGATCGCCTTCGGATCGGCGTAAACGAACGCCAGCGCATCGTCCGGAACGTCCGCGACCGCGTCGGTGAAGCGCGAGTCGTCCGCGAGGCTCGACCCCTTCGATGCGTCGATCGCAGCTCTCAGGCCGGCGAGCGAGCCGCCGACGTAGAAGTCGCCGACGGGTGCGAAGTAGATCGTGGAGTCGTCCGTGTCCTGGTCATACCGCACGCCGCGGTAGCTGCCGGCCTCTCGCTGGTCGTCGGCGCGGAGGTGCGGGAGGGCGTCGTCGAACGCGCCGCGGTCTGCGATCGCGAGTGCGATGGCCCAGTCGGGATCATCCGACCCGTCGCTCGGCATCAGCAGGAAGCTGCCGATGCGCTGACCGAGCCACGGCTCGATGTCGTCCGCGTAGGTCGTTCTCCCCGGCTCGCTCAGGCCGTCGAGCAATCTCTTCAGCTCGGCGCCGGGATCGTCGACGAGCAGGACCTTTCTCGCCGCCGCGACCACGCCGGCCTTCATGTCGCCTTCGGGCCGCACGATCGCCTGCCCGTAGACCGCGGCGTCGGCCGGGGCGACGGTCGCGGGGTCCGGCCCGTTGCTGCTCGAGGACGTCGAGTCGCTGCCGCCGCAGCCGGCGGCGACGAGCGCGATCAACAACGCGACCAGCGCGAGCAGACGGGCGCCATGGGGGAGACGGCGGAACATCGGCCGCGAATCCTACGCACAGTCCGGCGTCCTTGGGCCGATCCGGCAGGTCACTTGACATATCCGCCGCCGCTTCGTCTAGGATGCCGCGCAACGCCGAATCCATGGCCCGAAGCCGTGGACCGGGGGACCCAGCAGTTTGGGGCTAATCCCGTGGTGCATCCACGAGAGGCGCCGGCTCTTTCCGCGCCAGCCCGTCAGCTAACCCCGGAGGCCGACGAAAGAGATAGCTGTTGCGCGCAAGAACCCTGTTTGCGCTGGGTTTCATGACGTTCGTCCTCGCCTGTGCTCCCGCGGTGTCCGTGGCGGCTTCTGGCGGCGCCGGCATGCCCAGCACGAAGTCGCCGGCGAAGTCGTCCACCGACGAGCCTGCGGCTCCCGCCCCTGTGACGCCGCAGGATCAGGCCGGCGGCGCGGCGTTCGGCTCCGTGCCGGCGATGCTCCATCCGACCGTCCCCGGTGACGTCGGCGTCATCAGAGACGACGTCGCATACGCGCCCACGAACGCGCCCCTGTCCGTGCAGCAGGCGATCTGGGCCGCGAACACGCTCCGCCACAAGCCGTACATCTACGGCGGCGGGCACCAGAACTTCCGCTCGCGCGGTTACGACTGCTCAGGCACCGTCTCCTACGCACTCCACGCCGCCGGAGTCCTCGACTCGCCGCTCGACTCCGGCAGCTTCATGAAGTGGGGCGAGCGCGGCAGAGGCCAGTGGATCACCGTCTACACAAACCCCGGCCACGCCTGGGCGATCATCGCGGGCATGCGGCTCGACACGAGCGGCCCCGGCGAGTCGGGTCCCCGCTGGCGCACCGAGACGCGCACCGGCCGCGGTTTCCGCGCGCGGCATCCCGAGGGCTTTTAGCCCGAGCGGCCGGCCGGCCGGCGCGCAGCCGCAGGCAGCCCGCTCGATAGGCTTGACCGACCTGCACCTCGAAGCTGCCCCAAGGAGGATCCGATGGCCGGGTTGACCGGGCGTTTCTCCACCGTCGTAAAGGCGAAGATTTCGAAGCTGCTCGACCGCGCCGAGGACCCCTCGGAGACGCTGGAGTACAGCTACCAGAAGCAGATGGAGCTGCTGCAGAACGTGAAGAAGGGGCTCGCGGACGTCGTCACCGCGAAGAAGCGCCTTCAGCTTCAGTCGCAGAAGCTCGAGCAGCAGGTCGTCAAGCTCGACACGCAGGCGCGCCAGGCGCTCGCCGCCGGCAACGAGGAGCTTGCTCGCACGGCGCTCGAACGCAAGAGTGCCGTGCAGAACGAGCTCCAGGGTCTCGACACGCAGGTCGCCGAGCTCGAGGGCCAGCAGCAATCGATGATCGACAACCAGGCGAAGCTGCAGTCGAAGATCGAGGCCTTCCGTTCCAAGAAGGAGGTCATCAAGGCGCAGTACTCCGCCGCCGAGGCACAGGTGCGGATCGGCGAGGCGGCGACGGGCGTCGGCGAGGAGATGGCCGACGTCGGGCTCGCGATGCAGCGCGCGCTCGACAAGACCGAGAACATGCGCGCCCGCGCGCAGGCGGTCGACGAGCTCGAGAAGGCCGGTGCCTTCGAGGACCTCACGCAGCTCGGCGGCGGCGAGGACGACATCGACCGTCAGCTGAAGGAGCTCAGCAGCGGCACCCAGGTCGACAGCGAGCTGGAGAAGATGAAGGCTGAACTCGCAGCTGGCGGCACGAACGCCGGCGAGCTGGGGAGCGGCGATGCGCCCGCCCCGGGCGAGGGGCAGTCCGCATGATCGTGCGGATCGCGACGGAGGGGCAGTACCGTCTCGCCGACGACGCCGTCGCGCGCGTCAATGCGCTCGACAACGAGGCCGTCGCCGCCGTCGAGGCGGGCGACGAGGCACGCTTCACCGACCTGTTCGGGCAGATCATCTCGCTCATCCGCGCCGAGGGCGCACCGCTGCCCGAGGACGAGCTGCACGGCTCCGACGTGATCGTGCCGCCGCCCGACACCTCCTTTGAAGAGGCGCGGCATGAGTTCTCCGGCGACGGCCTGATCCCGGACTGACCGGCGGCGCCGGCATCCGGCGCCGAACGTCGCTAGATCGGGATGCCCCAGAGCGGGAACCAGCGCTCGAGCTCGCCCTCGATCGGCAGCTCGGCGCCGATCTGGGCCTTCAGCCGCAGCTCGCGCTCGTGGTTGCGCTCGTGGTCGCCAGTGCCCGGGACGAACGGATAAAAGGCGCCGCGCTTGTAGTTGTAGATCCAATAGAGCGGGCGGCCTCTGGCGTCCTCGAACGCGAACACCGCACACAGGATCCGATCGCCGTAGCCGCCGGCCTCGAGTGCGCCGCTGACCGCGTTGACGCCGACGACGAGGTCGTCGAAGTCCTGGTCGCGCAGGATCATCCAGCGGTAGTCGTACTCGTCGTCGCGCGTCTCGACGGTCGTGCCGCTGTCGCTCGACGTGCCCTCGACGACCTCGATCATGTCCTGCGCGATCTGCTCGAAGTCGGCCGTCTCGAGCGCCTGGAAGACGATCCCCGCAACGCCGCGCGTGGCGATCGACAGCTCGGTCTGGAACGTCACGTACGCGGTGCTCATCGCGAACAGGCGATCGGGCGCCGGTCTGGCGAGCTTGCGCTTGCCGGCGATGATGTCGAACAGGCCCATCGTGGCGCTACGCGGCGCCCTGCAGCTGCGACTCGAGCCGACTCAGCGCCGCGATCCGCTTCTCGAGCGGCGGGTGCGTCGAGAAGAGGTTCATCAGCGACTGCTTCGCGTGCGGGGGGAAGATGTAGAAGGCCGCCAGCTCCTCGGAGGCGCGCAGATCACGCTGCGGGATCCGCTCCATCGATCCGCTGATCTTCATCAGCGCCGCCGACAGCGCGCTCGGGCGCCCGGTGATCACGGCCGCACCGCGGTCGGCGGCGAACTCGCGGTAGCGCGAGAGCGCCTGCAGCAGCATGAACGAGATCACATAGACGACGACGGAGACGAGGATCACGACCGCCATCGAGGGGCTGTCGTCGTCGCTGGAGCCCATCCCACCGCCGCCGAAGAAGAAGCCGAACTGGACGATATAGGCGGCGATCGTCGCGAAGAAGCTCGCGATCGTCATCACCATCACGTCGCGGTTCTGCACGTGCGTCAGCTCGTGCGCCATCACGCCCTCGAGCTCGGAGGGAGAGAGCAGCTCCATGATCCCGGTCGTCGCGCAGACGGTCGCCTTCTTCGGCGAGCGGCCGATCGCGAACGCGTTCGGCATCGGCGTGTTCGCGACCGCGACGCGCGGCTTCGGCAGATTTGCCTGCACACACAGCCGCTCGATCATCGCGTGCAGCTGCGGCGCCTCTTGCGGCGTCACCTCTCTGGCGCCCATCGCGTGCAGTGCGAGCTTGTCGGAGGCGAAGATCTGGATCAGGAACATGCCGCCGACGATGAAGACCAGCCAGGAGTAGCCAGAGGCAAACACGACCCCAACGAGCACGGCGTAGACGAGGCCGAGCAGGAACAGCGTGAGCGTCATCCGGAGCTGGAGTCCGGTGTCGCGACCGAACGACGTCGGGCGGGCCATGGTGCGGGATCCTCCTGGGATCTAGGTTCCAGGACTCATCATGGCAGACGAGATGAGCGCTTCCTAAGGACCGCGGTCGGCGATGCGGCGGTCAGCGGGGTCTGGGCTTAAGGTTCGCCCCACGCCAGCCGGCTGCCGGCGTGAGAGGCGGCGCCGAAGACGTCGTCCAGCAGTGGCTCGGGCTCGGCCACTCCAAGCCGTCCGCGCAGGTGCTCCTCGACTTCCGCGCGCGAGGAGCCGCCGACTGCCATCTCGATCGCGACGAGGCGTGCGGCGCTGGGGACGGGGATCTCGCTCGCGCCGTTCGAGGCGTCGCCGCCGTTCGGGCTGGCGGGCTCGGCGTCGGCCGGTCCGACGCTGCTGCGGGCGGGTCCTGTCGGCTCCGGGTGCGCCCCCACCGGACCTTCGGCCGGCGGACGTGCATCCTCACCACCACCTACCCGATCGGCGTCAGCAGCAGACGGCGAGGGCGCAGCCGCCGGCTCGCTCTCGATGCGGCTCCAGGTCGGCCCGTGGGCTGGGGTGGGCGGAGCTGGCGGAGCTGCGGCCGGCGGGGGCGGGACGGCAGCCATGGGCTCGGCCTGCGGCGCGGGGGTCGCTGGCCATGGCGCGCGCGGGAGGCGCGCCTCGGCGTGCTGGTCGTCGGCTTGGAGCTCGCGCGTGAGCGCGGCGACGGCGTCGGTCAGCTCGTCGGCGAGGCGGCGTGCGGCCGCGCTCAGGGTCTCGATTCGTGCGGTGCGCGCGGCCGTTTCGGCGTCGACGTGCAGGCGCGCAGCGGCGAGGTAGCGGCGGACCTCCTCCTCGGCGCTGCGGCGATGCTCGGCGATCGCCTGCTCGGCGATGCGCGCCTCGCGCTCGGCCGCGTGGACGATCGCTTCGACGTGCGCGGAGAGGTCCGCGCTCAGCCGGCCTCCTGCCGGTCCCGCAGTGCTGTCTTGGGAGTGGGCGCCCATGCCGTTCTCGCGCGCAGTATGACAGCGCCTGCGTCAAAAGCCAGCGCTTGCAGCCGTTTTTCCGTCGCAACGCGTTGCGGTGCGTGGTAGGCTGCTGCGCGCCGAGTCTCCTGCATGCGTGCAGGAGAGCGGGGGACCCACACGAGTTCCCTTTGGGGCGAATCGCAGCCTGGTGGCTGCGTAGCGCATCGCGCGAGCCCGACAGCTAACCCCGCAGGCACCGCGCCATGACACCGATCGACGCACGCTCGCAGCTCCAGGCCGCCCCACGGTCCGCTCAGCGATCCATAACACTGGACCTCAAGTTGACCCTCGGGGAGGCGCGAGCTTAAACTCGCGCGGCGCGCATGCGACTTCGTAGTGTCCTGCTGATCGCCGTCCTGGCCCCGCTCGCCCTGTGGGTGGCGCTGCCACTCGTCTCCAACGCGAGTCCGGAGGCGAGCATCAGCTCGCTTCAGGACAGAATCGACCAAAAGCAGAGCCAGCTTGACCACGTCAACGGCCGCGCACAGGTGCTGACCGGCGACATCTCCGGGTTGACGCAGAGAATCGATGCGCTCCAGGGCACGATCACGACGCTCCAGCAGCGTGAGAACACGATCCAGGCCGACCTCGACTCCAAGCGCGCGGAGCTCGCACGCACGCAGGACGAGCTGCGGCGCGTCCGTGCCCGCCTGATCCAGCTGCGCGCCCGCCTCGCGCGGGCGAGAACGGTGCTCGCCGACCGGCTCGTCGAGCTCTACAAGTCCGATCAGCCGGACATCGTCAGCGTCGTGCTCGACGCGAACGGCTTCGCCGACCTGCTCGAGAACGGCGCCTACCTGCAGCGGATCGGACAGCAGGACCGCGCGATCATCACGGCGGTTCGCGACGCGAAGGCGGAGATGGCCTCGGCGGCCAGACGCCTCAGCACGCTCGAGCAGCGTCAGCAGCGCATCGCGATGGAGATCACCGAGCGGCGCAACGCGGTCGCGCGCGTGCGCGTCACCGTGCAGGGCAAGCGCGACGCGGTCGATCACGTCCGCGACGAGAAGCAGGTCGTGCTCGGCTCGGTCCGTGCGCACGCGAGCGAGATCGACGAGGACATCAAGGCACTGCAGGCACAGCAGTCGAAGATCGAGGAGCAGATCCGCACGGCGCAGGGCGGCATCCCGGCCGCGCCGATCAGAGGCAGCGGGCGCTTCATCTGGCCGGTTAACGGCCCGATCACATCGCCCTTCTGCGAGCAGCGGGCGTGGGAGAGCTGCCACCCAGGTATCGACATCGGCGTCCCTTCGGGCACCCCGATTCGCGCCGCCGGCAACGGCAACGTCGTGATCGCCGGATGGGTCAGCGGCTACGGCAACTACACCTGCATCGACCACGGCGGCGGCGTCTCCACCTGCTACGGGCACCAGTCGGCGATCCACGTGAGCGTCGGCCAGTCCGTCACGCAAGGCCAGGTGATCGGCCTCGTCGGTTGCACCGGCCTCTGCTTCGGCGATCACCTCCACTTCGAGGTGCGCATCAACGGGTCGGTCACGAACCCGTTGAGCTACCTCGGCTGACGGTAGGTCGGCCGTACTCAAAGGGCTTGCGCGCTCGCACCGTTCGGGCGCGCTTGCGCTGCAGGCGCTCGTAGAAATCGAGCGCCCTGTTCAGCACGAGCAGCGTCCCCAACATCGCTGGGATGCCAAGGCCTACGTAGAGGGAAAGCAGCTCGACCATGCATTGGGTGAGGGTAGAAGTCCGGCCTGTCCGTGCCAGTGCCAGATGGCTACCGGCTCGCTCGGATCAAGTCAGCGGCGCCTGACGCTCGGCGTGGAGTTCACGCAAGAACTGCGCGACGTCGGCTTCCATGCTCATGAACCACGACCAGGCAGCTTCGTCCCACTCGCGACGCAGCGGGAAGTAGCCCCCATAGCGGTGTTTGGTGCGACGCCCGAAAGCGCCCAATGCCCCTGGGAGAGATCGCGCCGTCGGCCAGCCCATGTCGGCGGTCACGTGCTTGAAGGAGACTGGCAGCGTGGGGTCCTCGCGCTCGGCAGCGAGCATGAGGAGCCGGCGAAAGGTGGGCTCCGACTCGTCGTAGATGCGAGTCAGCAACTCGTTGCGCTGCTGATCGCTCATCGGCGTCTCGGGCTCTCTTGGGGCTTCAAGCAATGCCTGTGCGGAGCCGTAGAGAAACACGGCGACTTCCGGAATTCGGTCTTTGGGGACGGGAAAAAGGACGTATTCGATGCTCATCACGCGCTCCTGGCTAATGGCTGGGAAAAATTACTGTATAGCTCGGAAATTGCTTCGTCAAGCTTCAAGCTCATGAGGCTAATGTCGACGGAGCGACCCTGGGCGAGGCGCTCGCGTTGGACGGGTGCCTTGTCGCTGGAGCGATATCGACTGGTCGCCGGGTCCCGGTAGCCTCCCGGACGTGCTGAAGCAAATCGACGTCCTGGGCGTGCACCTGCAGACGTTCGGGATCTTCTTCGCGCTCAACTTCCTCTGCTGGGCTGCGGTGATGGCGCGGCGGCTGAAGGAGATCGGCAAGCCGGTCGACTGGGCCTACGAGATGCTGTTCGTCTCGCTGATTGGCGGGCTGATCGGCGCGCGCCTCTACTACGTGGTGCAGAACTACGATGAGGTCAAGGGCGACCTCATCGGGAACCTCTTCTCCGGGGCCGGACTCATCTGGTACGGCGGGCTGCTCGGCGGGATCGTCGCAGTGCTGCTGTGGGCGCGCTGGCGCGACTTCCTCAGACTCGCGCTGCTCGACATGGCCGCGCCGGCGCTGGCGCTCGGCTACGCGATCGGACGGATCGGCTGCCAGGTCTCCGGCGACGGCGACTACGGCAAGGTCTCCGGCCTGCCGTGGGCGATGGGCTACCCGCACGGCGCCGTCCCGACGGAGCCCGGCGTGACCGTGCAGCCGACGCCGATGTACGAGACGCTCGCGATGGGTTTGTTCGCGCTTGTGCTGTGGCGGCTGCGCGACACCTTCCGCGCGGGGACGCTGTTTGGCATCTACCTCGTCGGAGCCGGTCTCGAGCGCTTCCTCGTCGAGTTTGCGCGGCGCAACGAGCACGTGCTCGGGGTGCTCACGGCGGCTCAGATAGAGAGCATCACGCTGATGGTCGCCGGCGCCGTCTGGTTGCTCGTGCTGCTGCGCAGACACGGATCGCTGCGGGCGGAGAGCGCGCCGCCGGCGCGCTCCGGCCGCTCGCGCCCCGCGACCGCTTAGTCGCAGCTTCGACCGTCCAAGCGCCCACTTTCCGGCATTTGATGCGATTCGCCCTTGGCATGCGGGGGCTGGTCGGTAAGGATGCGCGCGTTGGTTCGCCGCATGGACGCGGCGATCGTTGAGCCGCCGGGGGATGCGGCGGGGGAGATCACAGCTGGGGGTGGCGCATGCGCGCTTCGAAGGGGTACGTGGCTGGTGTCGGCACGACGGGCGCGCTGGTCGGCGCGATCGGCTGTGCGTTCGCGGTCCTGTCGACGGTCGTGGCGGTGCAGGGCTGGCCGCTCTCGCTGACCGCGCCGAGCGTGGCGACGCTCGAAGAGCGGGCGCCATCGGCCGGGAAAGCGTTCCCGTCGCTGCTCGACGTGTTTCCGACCGCGGTTGCCGCGCGCACGCTCGCGCCTGCCGCAGGCCCGACGACGCCGACCTCGAGGGTGCTGCGCGCAGGCCGCGTCCCGAGCGATGGCGGACCGCTCGCCAGCGCGTTCGCGCCGGCTGCGGGCGGTCGGCAACCGAGCGTGGCGGGCACCGGCCGCGTGCCGACCGCCGGTCCGGGTGCGAGCGCAGCAAGCCCGGTGCCGGTGCCCGGAGCTGGTGGTGGCTCGGCTCCCTCGCCTGTTCAACCGGGTGCTGGCGGTAGCGGATCTGGCACGGTCGGAGCCAGCCCCAGCACGCCGCCCGCCTCCGGTGCGGGCTCTTCGCCGAGCCTCGGCGGCACGGTCACGCAAGTCACGAGCGGCGCCGGCACGGTCGTCTCGCAGACCGGCCAGCAGCTCAGCGGCACCGTCCAGGGCGCGACCGGGCAGCTCGGTGGCGTCGTCGGCCAGGTGAGTCCGGCTGCCGGCCAGGCTGTCACGCAGACGGGGCAGGTCGTGGGCGGGGTCGTGAACGGCACGACCGGCGCCGCCGGTCAGGTCGTCTCGGGCGCCGGCGCGACGGTCGGCAGACTGCTCGGCGGCCTTGGCAGAACGAGAAGCGGCTGAACCGTCTGGTGCCGTCGCAGTCGCTGGGCCCGGCGAGGGCGGGCGAGCCGGCATAATCACGCCCGCATGGCTGCGACCGAGTCCCAACAGCAACGATGGCTCTCGCACGTCCTCCCGCTCGGCAGCCGCATCGACGCGCGCGGTCATCTCGAGGTGGGCGGCTGCGACACGGTCGAGCTCGCGCGCGAGTTCGGCACGCCGGCGTACGTCTACGCGGAGGACGACCTGCGCGCTCGCGCCCGCGCTTACGTCAATGCGATGCGCGCTCGCCACGACGACTTCGACGTGCTGTTCGCCTCTAAGGCGTTTCCCTGCACCGCCGCGTACCGGCTCTTCGCTGCCGAGGGAATCGCGTGCGACGTCGCCTCTGGCGGGGAGCTTGCGCTCGCCCTGCGCGGCGGCTTCGATCCGGCGCGTATCTACCTGCACGGCAACGCGAAGTCGCTGAGCGAGCTGGAGGAGGGGCTCGACGCTGGCGTCGGCCACGTCGTGCTCGACTCGTTCGACGACATTGAGCGACTGGAGCGGATCGCCGCGGATCGTGGAGTGAGGCAGGCTGTGCTGATTCGTGTTACGCCCGGCGTTGCCGGCAGAACGCACGCGTCGATCTCCACCGGGCAGGCGGATTCGAAGTTCGGCTTCGGGATGGACGACGCGCGTCGTGCGATCGAGCGGCTGCGCGGCTCCGACGCGCTCGATCTGCAGGGTCTGCACATGCACATCGGCTCGCAGTTGCTCTCGCTCGATGCGTATCGCCCGGCGGTCGAGGCGATCGCGACGCTCGGTGACTTCTCCGTCTACAACCTCGGCGGCGGGCTCGGCGTGGCGTACACCGCCGACCAGCAGCCGCCGTCGATCGAGGAGTACGTCGACGTGCAGGTGCGCGCATCCAACGAGCTGCTCGGCAGCGGCAAGAAGCTGCTGATCGAGCCGGGTCGCTCACTTGTCGCCAACGCTTGTGTGACCCTCTACACCGTGCAGACCGTCAAGCGCAACGTCTCCACGTGGGTCGGCGTCGACGGCGGCATGTCCGACAATCTGCGCCCGATGCTCTACGGCTCCGTCTACGAGGCGTTCTTTGCAGATCGCGCGGCGGCGGCGGGAACCGGCGAGTCCTGCCATGTCGCCGGCAAGCACTGCGAGTCCGGCGACGTGATCGTGCGCGACGTGCCGCTTGACGACCCGCAGCCCGGCGACATCCTGGCGACGCCCGCGACCGGCGCATACGGCCATGCGATGGCGAATAACTACAACGGCATCCCGCGCCCGCCGGTGATCTTCTGCAAGGACGGCGAAGCGCGCGTCGTCGTGCGGCGCGAGACCTACGACGACCTGGCTGCTCGTGACGTCTGAGCAGCCGTTTCGCGTCGGCCTGCTCGGGCACGGGACGGTCGGCGCGGCGTTCGCGACGCTGCTGCCGCAGCGTGCCGACGCGGTTGCCGCGGTCACCGGCCTGCGGCCGGAGATCTCCGGCGTGTTGACACGCTCGCAAGGCGACTTCGAGGAGATCCTCGCCGACAGCGACCTGATCGTCGAGCTGATCGGTGGGATCGAACCCGCGCGCGACTACGTGATGCGGGCGATGCGCGCCGGCAAGCACGTCGTCACGGCCAACAAGCAGCTGCTCTCTCAACACGGCGAGGAGCTGTGGGCGCTCGCGCGCGAGCAGAACGTGCAGCTGCGCTTCGAGGCCGCCGTCGCCGGCGTCGTGCCGGTGATCCGCGTGCTGCAGGAGTCGCTTGCGGCCGCGCACGTTGAGCGGATCCACGGGATCGTCAACGGCACGACGAACTTCATCCTGTCCGAGATGGCGCGCACCGGCGCCTCGTACGCCGACGTGCTCACCGAGGCGCAGCGGCTCGGCTACGCCGAGGCCGACCCGAGCGACGACGTGAACGGCAAGGACGCGGCGGCGAAGATGGCGATCCTCGCGCGGCTCGCATTCGACACGCCGGTCCATCTCGACCAGGTCGTCTACGAGGGAATCGAGCAGATCGCGCCCGATGATCTCGAGTACGCACGAGATCTTGGGCTGGGGCTGAAGCTGATCGGCACCGCCGAACGGGTCGACGGCGGCCTGTCGGTGCGGGTGCACCCTGCCTTCCTCTATCCGGGGCATCCGTTGGCGTCGGTCAATGGTCCCTTCAACGCGGTCACGGTCGAATCTGATGCGATCACCGAGATCACGATGTCTGGTCCGGGCGCCGGTGGCCCGCAGACCGCGAGCGCGGTGCTCGGCGACGTGGTGAGCGCGATGATCCCGCCCGCGTCGACGCCACCGACGAGTGGGCGGCTGGAGATCGTCGCCGACGTCGTCTCCGCCTTCTACCTGCACCTCGAGGTGCCCGACGCTCCGGGCGTGCTCGCGCGCATCACGGGCGTGCTCGGCGACCACGGGATCTCCGTCAAGTCGGTCGTGCAGAAGGGCCTCGGTGACAACGCGCGGCTCGTGATGGTGGTGCATCCGGTGCTCGAGTCGCGCTTCTTCGCGGCGCTCGACCAGCTCGCGGGCCTGGAGTTGTTGCGCACCGCTCCACGTGCGATCCGGGTGATCGAGGAGCAGTTCGCATGAGCCGTGGCTTGGGCCTGATCGAGCGCTACCGCGAGCGGCTGCCGTTCGAGAACGGCGATCCCGTCATCACGCTCGGCGAGGGCTCGACGCCGCTCGTGCACGCGCCGGCGCTGTCCGAGCGCGTCGGCGCAGAGGTGTGGCTGAAGCTGGAGGGCCTTAACCCGACCGGCTCGTTCAAGGACCGCGGCATGACGTGCGCGGTGTCGGCGGCAGTGCGCGAGGGGGCGAAGGCGGTCATCTGCGCCTCGACCGGCAACACGTCCGCCTCCGCTGCCGCCTACGCGGCGCGCGCCGGGATCCGCTGCGCTGTGCTCGTGCCCGACGGCAAGATCGCGACCGGCAAGCTGGCGCAGGCGCTGATGCACGGCGCGCGCGTCATCGTGCTGCGCGGCAACTTCGACGAGGCGCTGAAGCTCGTGCGCGAGCTGGCCGATCGTCATCCGATCTCGCTCGTCAACTCGGTCAACAGATACCGGCTGGAGGGGCAGAAGACGGCCTCGTTCGAGATCGCCGAGGCACTTGGCGAGGAGCGCCCGCTCGATGCGCTCTGTATCCCGGTCGGCAACGCCGGCAACATCACCGCCTACTGGAAGGGCTTCCGCGAGCTCGGTGTTGCGCCGCGCATGTTCGGCTTCCAGGCGGCCGGAGCCGCGCCGCTCGTGGAAGGTGCGCCCGTCGCTAACCCTGAGACGGTCGCGAGCGCGATCCGCATCGGCAACCCGGCGCGCTGGGAGGAGGCGATGGACGCGATGACCTCCTCGCACGGGGCCGTGAGAGCGGTCACCGACGCGCAGATCCTTGATGCGTACCGCTTCCTCGCGGCGCGCGAGGGCGTTTTCTGCGAGCCGGCCTCGGCGGCGAGCGTCGCCGGGCTGATGGTGCACGGCGCCGGCGGGGCGGAGCGGATCGCCTGCGTCCTGACCGGCCATGGCCTGAAGGATCCGGGGACCGCCCTCGACCAGGCGGGCGCGGTCGTGCCGTGCGAGCCGGAGCTGGCGGCCGTCGAGGAGGCCGTGCTGGGATAGGGTCAGGCCGGGCCTGCGCACGCTGCGCGAGCCGCCCGTCCGCGACCTCCCGCCGCACTGCCACGCCCATGGTCCGCCGCCGCCTTGTCCGCGTCCCCGCCTCGTCGGCCAACCTTGGCCCGGGCTTCGACGTGCTCGCCGCCGCCCTGGCACTCCACCTCGAGGTGGAGGTGGAGGAGACCGGGACGTTCGCGATCGAGACCGATCTGCAGATCGCGCGCGACCGCCGCAACCTCGTCGTGCGCGCGTTCGAGCGGCTGCACTCTGCCGACGACTTCACCTTCCGCATCCACTCCGAGATCCCGCTGTCAGGCGGGCTCGGGTCGAGCGCGGCGGCGATCGTCGCGGGCGTGATGGCCGCCGACCATCTGTTCGAGCTCGACGCCGACGTGCTCGCGCTCGCGACCGAGCTCGAGGGCCATCCCGACAACGTCGCCGCCGCCGTCCGTGGCGGCGTCGTGATCTGCGCGGATGGGACAGTCACACGCTTTGACCCGCCCACCGGGCTCGAGGGCCTCCTCGTCGTCCCGCACGAGGCGGTCCGCACCGCCGAGGCGCGCGCCGCGCTGCCGGCCGAGGTGCCGATGGCGGATGCGGTCCACAACGTCGCGCACGCCGCGCTGCTGACGCTCGGCCTCGCACGCGGCGACTGGGAGCTCGTCGGTCGCGGGCTCGATGACCGCTTGCACCAGCCGCATCGCGCCCACCTCTATCCGCGGTCGGCCGAGCTCGTCCGTGACGCAAGATCGCTCGGCGCGCTCGGCGCCACGATCTCCGGCGCCGGGCCGACGGTGCTCGTGTGGAGCCACTACGAGCAGACCGCTGCGGTCGCCGAGCAGTTGCGCAACCGCGCTGAGGGCTGGGCGGACGTGCTGCGCGTGCCGTTCGAGTCCCAAGGCGCCGATGTCGTCGGCGTCTGAGCGACTCAAGCGCGAATCGTCACGACCGTGCCGAGCGGCACGGTCCCCACGAGGCGACGCGCTTCCTCGGCCGGAGCCCGCAGGCAGCCGAGGCTCGCTGCCGTCCCGATCGTCTCCGGCAGGCTCGTCGCATGGATCGCGACGCGATCCCCGCCGCCCCAGCCCTGCGGCGTGCGCGGCTGGTGCGCGCTGAGCGCGAGGATGCAGCAGCCGTAGGGCGAGCTCGGGTCCTCGGTCAGCAGCTTGTCGGTGACGGCGAAGCGGCCGGTCGGGGTCGGCGTCGACGGGGTTCCGATCGCGACCGGGAAGCGCTGCATCAGACGGCCGGAGCGGCGCACCACGACTTCGCGCTTCGAGAGCGACGCGACGACGCTCCAGCGCGTCCGGTACGCGACCAGCCCCGCATTCGCCGCGATCCAGCCGATCTGGCCATTGGGCAGCTCGCGACTGATCACAGCGAGCCAGCCGTCCCGCTGCGCCACCACCGGCAGGATCGTCGCCGATCTGAACTCCGTTCTCGGAAGTACGCCACCCACGACCGAGCCACCAGGAGCGGCGCGCAGCCGGACCGGGCGAGTCACGTGCACCGTGAGGCGACCGGGAGAGACGGAAGGCTGATCGGGCGGGTGGCCGTGAGGACGCACGTGCGCCGCCCGAGAGGGCGGTGTGCGCGCGGGTGGGCGGGTCCGATTCGACAGGACCCGCCCGCCAGCACCGTCTGTCCCGCCGCCGGGCTGAGCTGCGGCCGGAAGCGGAACGAGGATCGCCGGCTTGGGGTCGGCCGCATCGCCACCGCCACAGCCGCCGAGTGCCGAAGCAGCTGTCGCGACGAGCGCAAGGAGGGGAGTTCGGCTACGCCGCCACTTCATCCAGCAAGGGTTGCAGACGCCCGCGCGCGTCCTCCAGCCCGAGCCGATCGAGCAGCTCGGCCGCCACGTTCAGGTAGTCGATCCCAAGGTCCGGGCGGTAGTCGACGATCGACTGGGCGCGCTCGGCCGACTCGGCATACGCGATTGACTGGCGGATCGTGTGCTGGACGAGCTTCTCGCCGAAGTGCTCTCTGAGGGAGTCGAACGCCTCGCGCGAGTGCCGCGTGCGCATGTCGGCGATGTTGAGCACGACGCCGAGCCACTCGAGGTCGGGGTTGAGGTTCTCGCGCGCCAGCTCGATCACCTCGAGCGCCTGTTCGACGCCCTGCATCGCGAAGTACTGTGCCTCGGCGCTCAGCAGCGCGTAGTCGGCCGCCACGAGCGCGTTGACGGTCAGCAGGCCGAGCGCTGGTGGGCAGTCGATCAGCACGACATCGAAGCCGTCCTCGATCTCGCGCAGCGCACGCCGCAGCGTCAGCTCGCGGCCCATCTTGCCGCTCATCGCCAGCTCCGACTCGGCCAGCCCGAGGTTGGCCGGGATGATCCCGTCGTGGACTGCCTCGGCGGCTCTTGCGCGGCCGCTCAGTACGTCACCGACGGTCGGGCTCGCCTCGGGGTCGACGTCGAGGTAGTCGGACAGGTTGCCCTGCGGGTCGAGGTCGACCGCGAGCGTCGAGAGGCCGACGCGCCGGAACACGTCGGTGAGCGTGCGCACCATCGTCGTCTTGCCGGTGCCGCCCTTCTGGGAGAGGACTGCGATCGTGACCGCCATTGCGCGCCGCGGACGATAGCGCCGCGGCGCGGGCGGCCCGCCGATTCCGGCGGCTCAGCCGACGAGCGACTCGGGCGCGAGCAGCTCGTCGCGCTTGGAGCCGGTGGCGGCGGAGACGTCGACGAACGACAGACGGTGGCGGCCCACGACCAACTCGTCGCCGTCGCGCAGCGGATGCCACTCGATCCGCTCGCCGTTGACGAACACGCCGTTGAGGCTGCGGTCGTCGAGCACGCGCACGCCGTCCGGCTGACGCACGACCAGCGCGTGGCGGCGGGAGACCGTCGGGTCGTCAAAGCGTACGTCGGCGGCAAGACTGCGTCCGATGCGTGTCCACTCGCGTGTCAACTCGTGGATGACGGACGCTTCGCCGTCTTCGTAGACGAGATATTGGCCGGGCTCCTCGATCTCGGCGCGTATGTCCGCCAGACGCGTCTCATCCGCCGCAGTGGCGTTCGGAAGCGAGGGTGCCGGAACGTTCGCAGCGGTGAACAGCGAGGCGCGGACGAACGCCTCTCCGCCACAGCTCGGGCAGGGCGGGAGCGTGTCGGCAGCTGCGAGCGACACGACGTACTCGCAGGAGACGCAGCGGAAAGTCCCCGTGCCGACGAGGGTCCCTGACGTATGTGACTCCATGTCCCCAACCTCCGTGCGCTGGCGCGATGAGGGGAGCGACAGCGCAAGTAACAGATGTGACGAGCTTGCCAGG
This sequence comes from Conexibacter sp., assembly GCA_036009645.1. Taxonomy (GTDB): domain Bacteria; phylum Actinomycetota; class Thermoleophilia; order Solirubrobacterales; family Solirubrobacteraceae; genus Conexibacter. The sequence goes on along the minus strand of DASYLH010000007.1, from coordinate 46,271 downwards.
CGCGGCGAAACTCGCCTGGCCGCGGGGGCGGCCCGGACTGATTCCTACCCAATCAGCTTCGGCGCCGAAACGTGAGGTCTCGGTATGCGTGCGAACCGGGTGTGGGCAAACCTGGCACCTAAAGGAGGAGCCGCCGGTCGTCCGGCGAACCGAATAGCTGCGATGCAGACCGCTCATCACGCACCTGAGCTGGAACGCCAACTGCTGCGTCGTAGTGTCATGGCCCTTGCCGCCGGTCGCGACCACTGCGATGGCTGCCAGCGCACACCGCTCGTCGGCGAGCGGGTGCACGTCTACGACGGCGGCCGGGTGCTGTGCGAACTGTGCCGGCGCGAACGCCGTGAGGCGCCGCTGCGCTCCGAGTCCGTCCACGGAAGCGAGCACGGTCAGACCGTGCGACTGACGGACCGGCGGCCCGTGCCGCCACAGCGCCGCGCTGCCTGAGCGTCGGCCCGCCGGCGAGTCGATCGGCGCGGTCGTTCACTACACTCCGGCCCGCCGTGGACCCCGTCGTCGTCAGCGCCAACATCGCCCGCCCACGCGCGGAGCTGTTCGCCTATCTGGCCGACGTCGCGAACCACCCGGAGTTCAAGGACCACTACCTCTCCGACTGGCATCTGACGCGCGAGGAGAGCGCCGGTCGCGGTGCCGGCGCGCGCTTCCGCGAGCAGCTGCCGCTCAGCCGCTTTGGCTGGGGCGACTACACGCTCGTTGAGGTTGAGCCGCCCTACCGGATCCTCGAGCGTGGTCGTGGCGGGAAGTTCAACCGCGTGCGCGCGATGGGCGAGTGGACGTTGCACGACGCTCCCGGCGGCATGACGCGCGTCGAGTATCGCTACGAGACGCAACCGGCCAAGCTGAGCGATCGTCTGATGGAGCTCGTCGCTGGTCGCGGTTGGTGGAAGCGCAAGCTCTCACGCGCCGTTCGGCGCCTGCAGGCGATCCTCGAGGAGGATCGCTCGCGCGGCAGACGAGCGACGATCGCCGCCCGCTAGATCACTAGACTTCCCGCGCCTCATGACGAATCGAATCTCTCGACTCCCACTGCTCACTGCCATGGCGCTGCTCGCCGCGTTGACCCTTGTCGCCTGTGGCGGCGGTACGAAGGACCCGACCACCCACGGTGAGGGTGAGGGCTCCTACATCCAGGCCGGTCCGCTCATCTACCAGGTGCAGATGTCGCGCGAGCTCAACCCGCGCAACGTCGAGGACCTCGAGTACCTCCAGGGCCTGCCGGCGGACACGCCGAGACTTGCCGGCGACGAGGAGTGGTTCGGCGTCTGGCTGCGCGTGCAAAACGCGACCGACAAGCTGCACCCGAGCGCCTCGGACTTCCGGATCATCGACACGACCGGCGTGGAGTACGAGCCGATCGCGCTGCCGGCGACGAACCCGTTCACCTATCAGCCGACTGCGGTCGAGAGCGCCGACGGCCAGCCCGTCAAGCCGGATCCGGAGAGTGGCGCGGGCTCGGGTCCGATCCAGGGCTCGATGCTGCTGTTCAGACTGAACACCTCGGTCTACGCGGACCGCCCGCTCGAGCTCGAGATCACGCCGCCGGATGGCGGCGAGCCCTCGAGCGTCGTGCTCGACCTCTAGACCGAGACTCGCGGCCGGCGCGTTGCTCGCGCCGGCTACTCGCCGGACCCGTGCTGCAGCGCGGCGGCGAGCACCTCGCGCACGGCGGGGGCGGCGACGTCCCCGCCCGCCCCGGCCTCGGGGAACAGCGCGCCGACCGCGATGCGCGGCCGCTTCGACGGCGCGAAGGCGACGAACCAGGCGTCCGTCTCGGGCGCGTTCTGCACGTCCTCGTCGTCCTGGCCTTCGGTCGGGACGGTGTTGCCGAGCTCGGCCGTGCCGGTCTTGCCGGCCACGTCGGCGCCGGCGATCGCCGCCGCCGTCCCGGTGCCGTAGGCGACCACGGCGCGCATCATGCGCGCGACCTCCTGTGCCACGCGCGGTCGCGTCACCCGGACGAAGCGCGGACGCTCGCCGACCCGCAGCGTCGGGATCGGCCGCCGGCCCTGCATCGCGATCGTCGCCGCAATCTCCGTCATCTGCAGCGTCGTCGCCTGCACGAGGCCCTGTCCGATCGCTGTCGAGCCGACGTCGAGGTCGTCGCCGAGCTGGTCCGCCGGCGGGATCGTGCTGGTCTCCGCCCCGGGGATCGACTGCGCCTGGTTGAAGCCGTAACGCTCGGCGACATCGATCAGCCGCTGCGGGCCGAGTCTCGCGCCGAGCGGGGCGAAGACTGAGTTGCACGAGTGCGCGAACGAGTCGACGAGCGACCCGCCGCAGTACTCGCCGCTCGCGTTCTCCAGCCGCACCCCGGACAGCGTCGCCGCGTCGACGACGGGGAACGTCGTCTTGGCGTTCGCGAGGTGCGACTCCAGCGTGCCGGTGAGCGTGACGATCTTGAACGTCGAACCCGGGGGCTGGAGTGCCGAGAATGCCACGCCGGCGAGCGCGAGCAGCTCGCCGGTGCGCGGGTCCATCGCCGCGACGCCGCCGTACCGCCCGGCGAGCGCGCCGATCGCCGCCCGCTCGAGCTCGGGGTTGATCGTCGTGCGCACGGCGGTGGCGGCCCTCGGCTGCGTGCGGGCGACGACGCGGTGGCCGACTGCGAGCGTGCCGCCGGGCTGACCCGCGAGGTCTCGCTGGAACACGCGCTCCAGCCCCGATACGCCGACCATGGCATCGGGCGGGTAACCGAGGGCGCGCAGCGTTCCGGCCTCCTCAGGTGGTGCGAGCTCGAGCCGTCCGGCGATCTCGCCCGCGACCTCGGGGTCGTCGGAGGTGCGGTCATCGCCTGACGCGAGCAGGCTCCCGTCGCGGGCCAGCAGCGCGGCGCGCGGGGGCAATGTCGTCTGGCGCGTGAGCTGCTCGCCGACGCGCAGGCCGGGGAAGACGGCGTTCCCGCGCCACGCGACGCGCAGTGCGTCGCCCTCGCCACTGACCGGCAGCTCCAGCACACCGTGGACGGTGCCGAACACGCGCGTCCGGACCGTCAGCTGCACGGGGATCGCGTCGCCCGAGCGGTCGCCCACCTTCCCTACGACGAGCGAGCGGATCGTCGCGGTCTCGGCCGCGGCGCGATAGGCAGCCGCGAAGTCCTGGAACGAGGTGCGCGCCTTCGTCTCGTCGTCGAGCAGCTGGTACATGCGCCCGTAGTCGCCGTCCGCCCAGAACGTGGCAAAGCGCTTTGCGGTCGCGCGCTCGGCGCCGCCGGCACCGCCGCCGACGAGCAGCCCGACGATGAGCGCAACCAGTGCGAGGCCTACGAATGCCGGCAGCCCGCGACGAATCAATCGGCGTCGCCGTTGCACATCAGACTGGGAGTAACGCGACGCCGGATGCGTGCCCCTACGGCCACCTGCCTCCACGACTTTGCAGCGTAGTTGATGGGGCGGCGCTTCCGGTCGTTCATCTGAGGACCGCCCGCTCGCTCCTGCATGCTTTCGGACGGATGACGACGCTCGACTGGATCATCGTCGCGCTGGTGGCGCTGTTCGGCCTCGCGGGCTTCCGCCGTGGCTTCATCGTCGGTGCGCTGTCACTTGGCGGGCTCGTCGCGGGTGCTGTGGTGGGCGCGCGTGTCGGTCCGCTGCTGCTGCCGGAGGGATCGCACTCGCCGTACGCGCCGCTGTTCGCGCTCGCTGGTGCGCTGCTGCTCGGCGGGCTGTTCGCGAGCGGGCTCGAGCGGCTCGGCGCGCGGCTGCGCAACGGCCTGTGGATTCCCGGCCTCGGCGCGCTGGACGGGCTGCTGGGCGGCTTTCTGAGCATGGCGATCGCGCTGGGATTGGCATGGCTGGCAGGCGCGGTCGTACTGCAGACGCCGGGGTTGCGTGACCTGCGCGCTGACGTGCAGCGCTCATTCGTGCTGCGCCAGCTCAACGCTGTGCTGCCACCGTCGGGGCCGCTGCTCAACGCGCTGGCGCGCTTCGATCCGCTGCCGTCCATCAACGGGCCGGGCGCAGCGGTCGCGCCGCCCTCGCGGGCGGTGCTGCGTGAGCCGGGCGTGCGGGAGGCGGCGCCGAGCGTCGTGCGGATCCTCGGGACTGCCTGCGGTCTTGGCGTCGAGGGCAGCGGCTGGGTCGCGGAGCCGGGACTCGTCGTAACGAACGCGCACGTCGTCGCCGGCGAGCACGACACGGTCGTGCAGGCGCCCGGCGACGCAGTCGGCAGCCGCGACGCGACGCTCGTCCAGTTCGACGTGCGCAACGACGTCGCCGTGCTGCGCGTGCCAGACCTCCAGGCGCCGGCGCTCTCGCTTGCGCCCGATCCGGCGTCCGGGACGGCCGGTGCGGTCCTCGGGTATCCGCTGAACGGTCCCTTCGACGTCGAGGCGGGACGGATCGGTGCGACGCGGACCGTCATCTCCGAGGACGCGTACGGCCGTGGGCCCGTGCGGCGTGGCGTGACGCCGCTGCGCGGCCACGTCCGCAGCGGCAACTCGGGCGGGCCGGTTGTCGACGCGCAGGGACGCGTGCTGACGACCGTCTTCGCCGCCACCACGAGCGGCGATCCTGGCGGCTACGGCGTGCCAAACGCGGTCGTCGGCGAGGCACTCGCCGCGGCTCGCACGAGCGGCTCCATGTCGAGCGGCGCATGCGCCGGTTGACAGACCGCTACCCTCCACCGGCTAATGAGCAAGACACTCGTCATCGCCGAGAAGCCATCCGTCGGCAGAGACCTCGCCCGTGTACTCCCCGGTCCCTTCCAGAGAGGGGAGGGCGTGCTGGAGGGTCCTGACCACGTCATCACCTGGGCCGTCGGCCACCTGGTGCAGCTCGCCGAGCCGGACGAGTACGACGACAAGTTCAAGAGATGGCGCATGGCCGACCTGCCGATCGTGCCCGACAAGTTCAAGCTCGTCGTGCGCGACGAGCGCTCGAGAAGACAGATGAACGTCGTCAAGCGCGCGCTCGGCCGCGACGACGTCGAGCTCGTCGTGAACGCCTGCGACGCCGGCCGTGAGGGCGAGCTGATCTTCGCCTACTTGTACGAGAAGGCCGGCTCGAGACTGCCCGTGCAGCGCCTGTGGCTGTCATCGATGACGAAGGCCGCGATCGAGGACGCGTTCTCGCGGCTGCGCCCGGGGGAGGAGCTGCGCTCGCTCGAGGACGCCGCCCGCTCGCGCAGCGAGGCGGACTGGATTGTCGGCATGAACGCGACGCGCGCGGCGACGATCCGCCTGCGCTCCTCGTTCGACGGCGCCGTCTCGCTCGGCCGCGTGCAGACGCCGACGCTTGCGATCCTCGCCCGTCGCGAGGAGGAGATCCGCGCCTTCAGACCTGAGCCCTACTGGATCGTCGACGCGTCGTTCGAGGCGACCGGGGCACGCAGATACGAGGGCCGCTACCACGCCCCCGGCGGCTCCGGCGAGGAGATCGGCAAGGGTCCGCGCGTCGCGAGCGCCGAGCAGGCGGCGGCGATCGTCGCCGCCGTGCGCGACACCGCGGGCATCGTCTCGAAGCTCGAGAAGACGACGCGCAGAGAGCGCGCCCCGCTGCTCTACGACCTCACCTCGTTGCAGCGCGACGCCAACTCGCGTTTCGGCTTCTCGGCGCGGCGCACGCTCGCCGCCGCCCAGCGGTTGTACGAGGAGCACAAGGCGCTGACGTATCCGCGCACGAGCTCGCGCTATCTGCCGAGCGACATGATCCCCGAGATCAAGCCGATCGCCTCGATCGTCGGCGGCCGCCGCGAGTACGCGGCCGGCGCGGCGTTCGTGACCGGGCTCGACATGCTGCCGCTCGGGCGCGTCGTCAACAACGAGAAGGTCACCGACCACCACGCGATCATCCCGACGAACGCGCCTCACCCGGTCGACAAGATGAGCGACGACGACCGCCGCATCTACGACATCGTCGCGCGCCGCTTCCTCGCCGTCTTTCACCCCGAGGCTGTGTTCGAGAACACGCGCGTGGAGACCGAGGTCGCCGGCCACGTCTTCCGCACGCGCGGCAAGGTGATGCTCGTGCCGGGCTGGCGCGGCGTCTACGGCGAGGAGGCCGACGCCGAGCCTAGAGAGGGCGACGAGGATGAGGGCCGCGAGCAGCGGCTGCCGAGACTCGAGAGAGACGAGGCGGTCGACACGCGCGACGTGCACTCGGAGGAGAAGGAGACGAGACCGCCGCGGCGCTACTCCGAGGGCTCGCTGCTGGGTGCGATGGAGACAGCCGGCAGACTCGTCGATGACGAAGAGCTGCGCGAGGCGATGAAGGACTCCGGGATCGGCACCCCGGCGACCCGCGCGGCGATCATCGAGCGTCTGCTGACGGTCGGCTACATCGAGCGCGACGCGCGGGCGCTGGTCGTCACCGAGAAGGGGCTCAACGTCGTGCGTCTGCTCGACGGCCACCAGCTCACGTCGCCCTCCCTGACGGGCGACTGGGAGCATCGGCTCGCGAAGATCGAGACCGGCGAGGACTCGCGCAGAGCCTTCATGGGCGACATCGTCAAGTTCGCCGAGGCGACCGTCGCCACGCTCGACGAGAAGCTCAGAGACGTCCGCATCCCGCGCGCGAACCTCGGGCCGTGCCCCGTCTGCGGCCACGACATCGTCGAGAACCGCAAGGGCTACTCGTGCTGGTCGCGCGAGGATCCCGGTTGCGGCTTCGTGATCTGGAAGGCGAAGGCCGGCAAGACGCTGACGGCGGCGATCGTGCGCGAGCTGATCAGGACCGGCCGCACCGAGAAAGCGGTCACCGGCTTCAGAGGCCGTTCCGGCCGCTCCTTCCGCGCCCGGCTCGCGCTGGAGCAGACGGACGAGGGCCGCTGGCGCGTCGAGTTCGACGAGCCGTGGGCGCGCGAGGGCGCCAAGCCGCCCGAGGCAGAGGCCGACGCGGCCGCCGACGGCGCCGCCGTCGCTGCCGACGGGGCCGCCGCCCCCGCCGAATCCGCCGTCGCGTAGCGGGCTGACGGCGCCGTCGGGCGCGCGCGCCACCATGTCGGACCCGTGCCCCTGAAGCTCGTCATCGGTCCCGCGAACTCGGCGAAGGCCGGGGCGGTGCTGGACGCCTTCCGCGCCCAGGCGCGGCGCGATCCATGGCTGGTGGTGCCGACCGCGGCCGACCGCGCGTACTACGAGGGCGAGCTGACGCAGGACGGGATGCGCGGGCGTGGCACGGTCGCCACCTTCGGGCGTTTCGTGCGCGAGATCGCCGCTCGCGCAGGCTATGCGGCACGTACGATCGGCTCGCTGCAGCGAGAGCAACTCGTCGCAGAGGCCGTTGCCAGCGCGAGACTCCAGGCGCTTACGCCGATCGCCCGCTCGCGTGGCCTGCTGGCGGCCACCGGGGCGTTCACCGCCGAGCTTGAGCGTGCGCTGGTCACGCCACAGCGGTTCATCGCCGCCGCGCGCGCATGGCCCGGCTCGCCGCCGGCGCTCCACGAGGGCGCCGCGATCTACGACCGCTACACGCGTGCGCTCGAGCGGCTCGGCGCAGTAGATGCCGACCTGTTCGCTTGGCGCGCACTCGACGCGCTGCGCGCGAAACCCGGGGCCTGGGGCGACACGCCCGTCCTGCTCTACGGCTTCGACGACCTCTCCCCGCTGCAGCGCGATGCGGTCGAGACGCTTGCGCGGGTCGCCAGAGCGGAGGTCACCGTCTCACTCACGTTCGAGCCGGGGCGCGCGGCGTTCGCCGGTCGCGCGTCGACGGTCGAGGAGCTGCGCCAGTTCGCCACCGACGTGGAGGAGCTGCCTGCGCTCGCCGACCACTACGACCCGCCGGCGCGTGACGTGCTGCACCACCTGGAGCGCGGCTTGTTCGAGCCGTTCCCCACCCGCGTCGATCCGGGCGACGCCGTCAAGCTGCTCGTCGCCGGCGGCGAGCGCGCGGAGGTCGAGTTGGTCGCGGCCGAGGTCCTGCGGCTGCTGGGCGACGGCGTGCCCGGGGAGCAGATCGCTGTCGTCTACCGCACGCCCGCGCGCGTCGCCTCGCTCGTCGAGCAGGTCTTCGGCGCCTACGGGATCCCGCACGCGTTCGACCGCCGCGAGCCATTTGCCCACACCGCGCTCGGGCGCGGCCTGCTCGCGCTCGCCCGCGCTGCGCTGCTGCCCGACCAGGCGACTGCGGCCGATCTGCTCGCCTACCTGCGTACACCCGGCCGGCTGGAGCGGCTCGAGCTGGCGGACCGGCTGGAGCTGACCGTGCGGCGCGCGGCGACCGTGGACGTCGCGGGCGCGCGTGCTGCATGGGAGGAGGCGAACCCGAGATGGCCGCTGCGCGAGCTCGACCGTCTGCGCGGCGCTGCCGCCGACGGGGCCGCGCCGCTGCTCGCCGCGCTCGGGCGCGAGGCACGCAACCTGTTCACCGCGCCGCACCGCGGCAAGGCACGGCTGCTCGACCCCGCGGAGGAGGTCGACGCACGCGCACTCGTCGTCTTGCTGCGCGCGCTCGACGACCTCGCCGAGCTGGCTGCGAGCGCGCCGCATCGCGTCGCCGATGCCGAGGAGCTGCTGGCGACGCTCGGCGAGCTGGAGGTACCGCTCGGGGAGCCGCCGCGCGCGGGCGCGGTGCTCGTCGCCGACCCGCTGTCGATCCGCGCGCGTCGCTTCGACACGGTGATCGTGTGCGGCCTGCAGGAGGGAGAGTTCCCGCGGCCGGCGGTTGCGGAGCCGTTCCTGTCCGACGACCAGCGCCGCGAGCTGGCGACCGCGACCGGCCTCTTCCTCGCGCCTCGCGAGGACACGTTGGCAGCCGAGCGGTATCTGTTCTACGCAGCCGCATCGCGCCCGCTGCGGCGGCTCGTGCTGAGCTGCCGCGACGCCGATGAGGAGGGCAACCCGGCGATCCGCTCGTTCTTCGTCGCCGACGTGCAGGCACTGCTGACCGACCTGCCGGAGATCCACCGGCCGCTGTCCGCGCTCACCTGGCCGCTCGATGCCGCGCCGACCGAAACCGAACGCGCCCGCGCGGAGGCGCTCGCAGCGCCGCGCGAGACGCCGATACCGCTCAGCTCGCTCGGCCCGGAGGCCTGTGCGGCGCTGCGCCAGCGCGAGGTCCTGTCGGCCGGCTCGCTGGAGACGTATGCGCGCTGTCCCGTGCGTTGGCTGATCGAGAAGGAGCTTGAGCCCGAGCGCTTCGAGCCCGACCCGGAGGCGATGGTGCGGGGGAGCTGCATCCACCGCGTGCTCGAGCGCGCGCTCGGCGAGCTCGAGTGGCCGTTGACGCCCGCCTCACTGGTCGCCGCGGCGGAGGTCGTCGAGCGGATCGTGGCGGAGGAGGCGCCGCGTTTCGTGCTCGGACGAGGCGCCGCCGCGCAGGCGGCCGCGGCGCACGAGATCGCCAGCGACGTGAAGCGGCTGCTGGCCCACGAAGCGCACGGCGGCGGCACGTTCAGCCCGGCCGAACTGGAGCTGCGCTTCGGCATGGGGGAGGACACGCTGCCAGCGCTCGTGCTCGGGGACGACGGTTCGCTGCGCCTGCGTGGCGTGATCGACCGCGTCGACCTAGATCGCGCCGATCGAGCGCTCGTGCGCGACTACAAGAGCGGCCGGCGCAGCCCCACCTGGGCGGTCGCGAAGTGGCAGGCGGAGGACCAGCTCCAGGTCGCGCTCTACATGATCGTCGTGCGCGAGCTGCTGAGACGCGAGCCGGCCGGTGGCGTCTACCAGCCGCTGCGCGGCGACGACCTGCGCGCCCGCGGGGTCGTCCGCGACGACGTCGACGCCGGTGACGTCGTCGACACCGACCGCCGCACCAGCGACGAGCTGGCCGCCGAGCTCGACGCGGCCGCGGCGCGCGCCTGCGAGCTGGCGGTGCGCTTGCGCGCCGGCACGCTCGGCGCGACGCCCGAGACCTGCGGGCCGGGCGGTTGCGCCTATCCGGGCATCTGCCGGGCGGTCGACGCATGAGTGTGCCGTTCACACCCGAGCAGCAAGCCGCGATCGAGCGTTCCGGCGGGCTGCTGCTGACCGCCAACGCGGGCAGCGGCAAGACGTCCGTGATGACGGAGCGCTTCGTGCTCGCCGCTCGGGCAGAGGGCGGCGACGTCGCGCGGATCCTCGCGATCACGTTCACCGAGAAGGCGGCCGCCGAGCTGAAGACGCGCGTCCGCGCCCGCTTCGAGCAGCTCGGCGACGACGAACGCGCCCGCGCGACCGAGGGCGCCTGGATATCCACGATCCACAGCTTCTGCGCCCGGCTGCTGCGCACCCACGCGCTGGCGGCCGGGATCGACCCGCGCTTCGCGGTGCTCGACGAGCGCGCCGCGGAGCGGCTCGCAGGCCCCGCCTTCGACGCGGCGCTCGATGCGCTGGTCGACGAGCACGGGAGAGCGGCGCTCGCGCTGATCGCCGCCTACCGCCCGAGCGAGCTGCGCGCCGCGATAGTGGACCTCCACGGCGAGCTGCGTAGCCGCGGGGAGGAGGAGCCGGCGCTCCCGCCGGCACGACCGGCACCGCTCGGCCCGGCCCACAGCGCGCTCGCGCTCGCCCGCGCCCAGGCGGCCGCCGAGCTGGAGGTGGCGAGAGACGGCAAGACGGTCGCCCGCGCCAGGGAGGTGATTGCCGCCTGCGCCGCGCTGCTCGACCGTCCGCTCGATCCGCCGCCGGCCCACGGCGAGGTCTCGGCACTCGCGCTGCCGCGCAACGGCGCAGCCCTTGCCGGTCCGGGCTGCGCTGCCTATCGCACTGCGCTCGACGCGTTTGCCGACGCCTGCGCGGACGTCGCCGCGGTCCCGGTCCATGCGCTGCTCGACGCGCTGCTGCGCGGCTTCTCGCGTCGCTACGCCGACGCGAAGCACGCGGCGTCCGCGCTCGACTTCGAGGACCTCGAGCTGCGCGCGAACCGTCTGCTGCGCGAACACGAGCCGTTGCGCGTCCGCTACGCCGAGCGCTTCCAGCACGTAATGGTCGACGAGTTCCAGGACACGAACCCGCTGCAGCTCGAGCTGCTTGAGCGGATCGCCGGCGAGCGGCTGTTCGCCGTCGGCGACGAGCTGCAGTCGATCTACGGCTTCCGCCACGCCGACGTCCGTCAGTTCCGTGCCCGGCGTGCGGTGCTCGCCGAGCGGGGCGCCACTGCGACGCTCGCGACGAACTTCCGCAGCCACCGCGAGCTGCTCGACGCCTTCAACTTCGCCTTCGCACCGCGCTTCGACGCAAGCTTCGTCCCGCTCGTGGCCGGCCGCCAGGACCCTGGAGACGGGGATGCGATCGGGCCACGCGTCGAGCTGCTCGTCACCGACGGCGCCGCCGACTGGTCCGAGGCCGGGCTCGTGCCGCCGGGGACGGTGCCGCCGGCGCCGCTGTGGCGGATCGCGGAGGCAAAGCTGCTGGCTGCGCGTGTGCGCGTGCTGCTCGACGCGGGGCGTGCGCCCGGCGACGTCGTCCTGCTGCTGCGCGCGACGGGGGATCTCGCCACGTATGAGCGCGCGCTGGTGGAGCTGGGGATCCCGACCTACGTGATCGGCGGCCGCGGCTACTGGGCTCAGCAGCAGGTGCGCGACCTGACCGCCTACCTGTCGGTGCTGGCCAACCCTCGCGACGGCACGGCCTTGATGACGGTGCTCGCCTCGCCGCTCGTCGGCCTCTCCAGCGGCGGTCTCGTCCAGCTTGCGGCGGCAACGCGCGCCGGCGGCGAGCACCGCGATCCGTGGTGGACACTGACCGGCGACGAAACGCTCCTCGACCGGCTCGACGAAGCCGATCGTGCGCGCGTCGAGACGCTCCGCGACTGGCTGCCGCACGAGCGCCGCACGGCCGCGCGCTACAGCCTCGAGACGCTGCTCGACCGCGTCCTCGCGCGAACCGGCTATGACCTGACGCTGCTGCGGATGGAAGGCGGCGCCCGGCGGATGGCGAACGTGCGCAAGTTGATGCGGCTCGCGCGCGAGCACGAGGCGCAGCACGGCCGGGACCTCCGGGGTTTCGTCGATCTCGTCGGGCGGCTCGTGGCAGCCGCGACCGATCCGCGTGCCAGCGAGGATCGCGAGAGCGAAGCACCGGTCGAGGGTGAGGCGCTCGACGCGGTGCGGCTGATGACGATCCATCGCGCGAAGGGTCTCGAGTTCCCGGTCGTCTGCGTCGCCGACCTCGGTCGCGAGTCGCCCTCAGCCGGTCGCGACATCGTCCGCGTCGGGCGCGACGGCCGCGTCGGGATCCGGCTGAAGGCGCTCGACGGTTCCAGACCGCGCGCGGTGCTCGCCTTCCGCGCGCTGGGCGACGAGCGCCTGCGCGCGGAGGCGGAGGAGGAGGCGCGACTTTTCTACGTCGCGATGACCCGTGCGCGCGAGCACCTGGTCCTCAGCGGCGCGGCGAGATGCGAGACCTGGCCGGAGACGAGACCGGGCGCCGCGCCTTTGACCTGGATCGGGCCGGCGTTCGTGCCGGATATCACGCGGCGGATCGCGCCTGATGCCGAGCCGCGCACGGTGGCGTCGCACGACGGGATCGACGTCGCGTTGACCGTCGCTCGGCCGGCAGTTCTGGCCTCGCTGCCCTCGGGTCAAGCCGTGCTGCGGGCGGGTCCTGAACCGGACCCGCCCGCCCGCGCGCACACCGGCCTTGCGACCGGCGCACGTGCGTCCTCAGCGCCACCCGCCCGATCGGTGCTGTCGGTTGACGCCGCTGCCTCGTCCGCAGCGTCCCCCTCGGTGCCCACCCTCCCGCCACCGGTGGCGGCGCTGAGCTACACCAGCCTCCAGCAACACACCAAGTGCGGCTACCGCTTCTACCTGGAGCGAGTGCTTCGGCTGCCTCCGACCGACGAGCCGCTGCACCGCGCCGCAGGCCGCGGCGCCGCCGTCGAGCTCGACCCGCGGGTGCGTGGCCGCATCGTCCACTCGCTGCTGGAGTGGCTCGACTTCTCGAAGCCCGACCTGCCGGATGCACGTGTCGTCGGGGCCGAGGCTGCGCGGGTCGGTTCGCTGCTCGCCGATGCGGACGCGCAGGAGATTGCCGGGCTCGTCGCGGGCTTCCTCGGAAGCGAGCTCTGCGCGCGGCTTTCCTTGCTTGCGGACCTCCGCCGCGAGCAGCCGTTCTCGCTCCGCCTGGAGACGCGGGAGGGGGCGATTCCGCTGGTGGGCGTGCTCGACGCGGTCGGGCGGGAAGGCGAGCGTGTGGTCGTCATCGACTACAAGAGCGACCGCGTCGGGGCGACGGCAGACCTCGACGCGCTCGTCTCACACGAGTACGGGATCCAGCGCGCCGCCTACGCACTTGCGGCGCTGCGCGACGGCGCCACCGAGGTCGAGGTGGTCCACGTGTTCCTGGAGCGTCCCGGCCAGCCGGCCAGCGCAACCTTCCGACCACAGGACGTCGCCGCGCTCACGGCCGAGTTGGCTGCCCGCGCCGACGCGATCCTGCAGCGTGCCTTCCCCGTCGCCTCCGACCCGGGCCCGCGCATCTGCGACGGCTGCCCTGGGCGCGGCTCGCTCTGCTCGTGGCCGCTCGAGCGCACGCTCGACGTCCCCGAGGGCCGCCTCTTCTGAGCGGGTCTCAAGTGCCAGGCGTCTCGCCGCCGCGGGCACCCGCCACCAGCCGATCCCGCAGGACGACGAAGCCCAGACCCGCCGCCACAACGGTCAGCACGTGGCGGATGTCCTCGTCGAGCGCGGCGAGCTCGTCGAAGACGATCAGCAGGACGCCGAGGCGCTCGCCGACGACGCCGATCGGGACGGCGAGGCAGTGCAGGCCGGCATGCACGCCAAACGCGCTCGCAGTCGCCGGTGCGAGCCACTCGGGTGCGCTGCGCTGCATCAACGCGGCGAGGTCGTCGTAGCGCGTGACGGTGACCATGTGCGGTCCGAGCAGCCCCCGGCTCGTCGCTCCGAGCGCGAGTTGGCCGGCGACGTACAGCGCGACTCCGGCGTCGACCGCGCCGAGCCGGCGCACGAGCGTGTCGACGGTCGTGCCGAGCAGCGCTTCGCCGGCGTCGCGCTGGAAGCGCTCGGCGAGTGACGCTGCCAGCGCGAGCCAGCGCTCGCGGCGCTGCTCGCGCACCCGTACACGCGTCAGCTCCTGCTGCAACTCCCCGAGCTCCCGACGCGCGCGGCGCTCCTCATCGCGATCGATCCCGACAAGCGCGACGCCCGGCGGCTCGCCGGGCCCGCCCGGCACGCGGTAGGCGATCGAGCGCTCGATCGCGCCGACACCCGACCAGGCCGGATGGGCGCACTCCAAAGCGGCGGTGTCGCCCGCGAACAACGTGCGCAGCGTGCGCTCGAGATCGCTGCCCATGAACCACGGCAGCGCGTCGAGCTGGGCGCCGGGGGCGATGGTGCCGTCGAGCGCCTGCAACGGCGCGTTGACGTAGACGACGCGCAGCGGCTCGGGCCCGGAGATGAGCACGATCGGGATCGGGGCGACCGCGGCGATCGTCGCCAGCGTCGGATCTGACACCTGCAGGGTCGCCGCCGCACTGGTCGCGTCGGCGATCGCCCGCGGCAGCGGAACGCCCTGCTCGGCTGCGCGCCGCACTGCGACGACGCGTGGCGCATCGGCGAGCGCATAGCGGCGCGGACCGCGGGCGATGCGAGCAGGCTGCGGGAAGTCGAAGCGCCGCTCCCATGTGCGCAGGCGCTCGCGTGAGACACCGGTCAGCTCGGCGAAGTCAGTGGCGCTGACAGTCTGCCCACCCTTGTCCACCTGCTTGTTGTACCGCAGCGGACGCATCGACACCAGTGACCGTGTCTGTCCACCTTGTCATCCCCCGTTGTCCGGAGAGGATGACGCACAGTCGGCTTCGCCCAGCAGCCGGCTCCGTCCACGAAGGAGGCACGGCATGTCCGCCACGGTCGTTCGCCTGCCGGTCGATCCCCTCATCGACGAGCATGAGTTGCTGCGTCGCTGGCACGAGGAGGGCGACGAGCAGGCTCGCCGCCTCCTGATCGAGCGCATGATGCCGCTCGTGCGCTCGCTCGCCCGTCGCTATGCCAACCGAGGCGAGCCGCTCGACGACCTCGAGCAGGTCGGCTGCGTGGGCCTCATCAAGGCGGTCGATCGCTTCGACCTCAACCGCGAGCTGCGCTTCTCGACGTTCGCGGTGCCAACCATCCTTGGCGAGATCAAGCGCCACTTCCGCGATCGCGCCTGGTCGGTGCGCGTCTCGCGCGGCCTGCAGGAGCTGAGCGCGCGCGTCACCCGCGAAGTCGACCGCCTGTCGACGAAGCTCGGCCGCTCCCCGACGATCGAAGACCTCGCGGAGGCGACCGGCACGACGCCCGAGCAGGTGCTCGAAGCGCTGCAGGGTGCGCAGGCCTACAGCACGATCCCGCTCGACGAGCCGCTCGGCGATGACGGCGAGCCGGTCGCGCGGATCGGCGCCGTGGATCCGGCTTTCGCCGCCGCGGAGCAGCGGGTCGAGCTGAGCCGCGGGTTGCGCATGCTGAGCGAGCGCGAGCGGCGCATCCTGTTGCTGCGCTTCTTCGCCGGGCTCACGCAGCGCGAGATCGCTGAGCGCATCGGCATCTCGCAGATGCACGTTTCGCGCTTGCTGCGGCGCTCGCTCGAGCGGATGGGCGACACGCTCGGGCCATCGCCGACGGCATCTGAGCCGCAAGACTGCGTTCGCGGGTTGCCGTAGCCGCCCGGGGGTAGTAGAAACGGCTCATGCCTCGCGCGATCTGGAGCGGCGCGATCAGCTTCGGGCTGGTCAACGTGCCGATCAAGCTCTACAGCGCCACGTCGCAGAAGACGGTGCGCTTCCACCAGCTGCACGCCAGAGACGGCGTGCGGATACAGCAGAAGCGCTTCTGTCCGGCGGACGGCGAGGAGGTCTCCTACGACGACCTCGTCAAGGGCTACGAGGTCGCGCCCGACCGCTACGTGATCATCAGACAGGAGGAGCTCGACGCGCTCGATCCGCGTCACACGAAGACGATCGACATCGAGTCTTTCGTCGAGCTCTCCGACATCGATCCCGTCTACTACGACAGCGCCTACCACGTCGCTCCCGCGACCGGCGGGGCCAAGCCCTACGCGTTGCTGCTCAGTGCGATGGAGCAGGCGGGCAAGGTCGCGATCGGCCGCTTCGTGCTGCGCACGCGCCAGCAGCTGTGCGCGCTGCGCCCGGCCGGCGGCGTACTCGTGCTCTCCACGATGCTGTTCGGCGACGAGGTCAACGCGCCGGAGCGGCTCGACGAGCTCGAGGGGCTCGGCGACGTCGAGGCCAACGCACGCGAGGTCGCGATGGCGCAGCAGCTGATCGGCCAGCTGTCGACGCCGTTCGACCCGACCGCTTACCGCGACGAATACCGCGAGCGCGTGCTCGACCTGATCGAGCGCAAGGCGGCCGGGGAGGAGGTTGCTGTGCAGCCTGCGGCGGCGGCACCGGCGGCGGTCCCGGACCTGATGGCCGCACTCGAGGCGAGCGTCGCCGCGGTCCGCGGCAACGGCGGGGCGGGCGGGGCTCCTCAACCGGCCAGAAAGCGGCGCGCGAAGGCGCCTGCCGCAGCCACGAGATCCAGAGCCAGAGCCAAGACGCGCGGCTGAGCGCCGACTGCACCCAGTCGAGCGTGCAGGCGCCGAAACCGGCAGAATTCCGCGACGCCGTGGCTTGTCTGCCGCACCTCCCGGTGGCGCAATGCGGAGAGGCTCTCCACTGGTACCCTTTGGCCTCTTCTCAGTGTTCGCGCCGCCCATCGGGAACACACAATCCATGCACGAGATGAAGCCCCCACAGGCCGCTGGCCTCTACCACCCTGAAAACGAGCACGACGCCTGCGGTGTCGCGTTTGTCGCCAAGCTGACCGAGGGGGCCGACCACGGCGTCGTCGATCGGGCGCTGTACGCGCTGGAGAATCTCGAGCATCGCGGGGCCGCCGGCGCCGACCCGACGACGGGCGACGGCGCGGGGATACTGCTGCAATTGCCCGACGCGTTCTTGCGTGCGGTCATGGACGTCGAATTGCCGCCGGCCGGCCGCTATGGCGTCGGCGTTTGCTTCCTGCCGCACGACACGGCACGCCAGGACGAGCTCGTCGCCCTGATCGAGGGCGTCATCGCGCGCGAGGGCCAGCGCGTGATCGGGTGGCGTGACGTGCCAGTCGACGACGAGCACGTCGGCGTCGTCGCGGGCAGATCGGCGCCGCGGATCCGCCACGTGCTGATCGGCGCGAGCGACGAGCTCACGGACCAGGACGGGTTCGAGCGCAAGCTGTACGTGATCCGCCGCCTGATCGAGAAGGCGGCCGGCCCGGATCTCGCGATGCCGAGCCTGTCCTCGCGCACGATCGTCTACAAGGGCATGCTGACGGCGCCGCAGATGTCGGGCTACTACCCCGACCTCAAGGACGAGCGCTTCACGACGCGCCTGGCGCTCGTCCACTCGCGCTTCTCGACGAACACATTCCCCAGCTGGGAGCTCGCACACCCGTACCGCATGATCGCCCACAACGGCGAGATCAACACGCTGCGCGGCAACGTCAATTGGATGCGCGCACGCGAGTCGCAGCTCGCCTCAGAGCTGTTCGGCGACGACCTGCAGAAGCTGATGCCGGTCGTGCGCCAGGGCGGCTCGGACTCGGCGACGTTCGACAACGTGCTGGAGCTGCTCGTGCTCGGCGGGCGGCCGGTCACCCACGCGGTGATGATGATGGTGCCCGAGGCCTACCGCGACCGCACCGACCTGTCGCCGGCAGTGCGCGGCTTCTACGACTACCACTCGTGCGTCATGGAGCCGTGGGATGGCCCGGCGGTCGTCGCGTTCACGGACGGCCGCCAGGTCGGCGCCACGCTCGACCGCAACGGCCTGCGCCCCGGCCGCTGGGTGCAGACGGCCGACGGGTATGTCGTGCTCGCCTCCGAGACTGGCGTCGTGAAGGCCGCCCCGAGCGAGATCGTGCGCAAGGGTCGCCTGCAGCCGGGCAAGATCTTCCTCGTCGACCTCGAGCAGGGTCGCATCGTCGAGGACGAGGAGGTCAAGGCACAGGTCGCCGGCCAGCGCCCGTACCGCGAGTGGTACGACGAGCGCGTCGTCAACCTCGACGAACTGCCGGAGCGCGCGCCGCGTGCGCCGCGCGTCGAGCCGCTGCGCAGCAAGCAGCTTGCGTTCGGCTACTCGCAGGAGGATTTGCGGCTGGTGATCGCGCCGATGGCGGCGAACGGCGAGGAGCCGACCGCCTCGATGGGCAATGACGCCGCGCTCGCCGTGCTGTCGGATCGTCAGCCGCCGCTGTTCGCCTACTTCAAGCAGCTGTTCGCACAGGTGACGAACCCGCCGATCGACCCGATTCGCGAGAAGGTCGTGATGAGCCTCGCGACGTCCGTCGGCGCCGAGGTGAACCTGCTGACCGAGTCGCCCGCGCACGCGCACCAGCTGTTCATGCGCCAGCCGATACTGCGCAACCACGAGCTCGAGAAGCTGCGCCAGGTCTCGCACGACGTCTTCCACGCGGCGACGATCGACCTCACCTGGCCGATCGAGCTCGGCGCGGAGGGGATGGAGTGGCGCCTCGAGGCGATCTGCGCCGAGGCGGCCGCGTGGATCGAGCGCGGCGCGAACATCGTGATCCTGTCGGACCGCAATCTCGGCCCCGAGCGCGTCGCGATCCCGTCGCTGCTGGCCGTGGCCGCCGTCCACCATCACCTCGTACGCCAGGGCACGCGCCTGCGCGCCGGCCTCGTGATCGAGACGGGCGAGCCGCGCGAGATCCACCACATGGCAACGCTGATCGGCTATGGCGCGGCCGCGATCAACCCGTACCTGATGTTCGAGTCGCTCGACGAGCTGGCCGACCGCGGCCTGCTGCCGGTCGACCTCGACAGGGAGACAGCGGAGCAGCGGATCGTCAAGGCGATCGGCAAGGGCCTCCTGAAGACGTTCTCGAAGATGGGTATCTCGACGATCCAGTCGTACTGCGGCGCGCAGATCTTCGAGGCGGTCGGCCTCGCGCCCGAGCTGATCGACCAGCACTTCACCGGCACCGCCTCACGCATCGGCGGCATCGGCGTCGACGTGCTCGCGAAGGAGGCGCTGGAGCGTCACTTCCGCGCCTACCCGCGCACCGGCCGCGAAGTGCTGCCGGTCGGCGGTGTGCTGCAGTGGCGCCGCGACGGCGAGCTGCACATTTGGAACCCGGACACCGTCGCACTGCTGCAGCAGTCGGTGCGCACCCAAAACGGCGAAGGGCTCCAGACGTACAAGGAGTTCGCGAAGTCGGTCAATGACGCGTCGGCGCGCAAGGCCTCGCTGCGCGGGTTGATGAAGCTCAAGACGCTCGATGAGCCGATCCCGCTGGAGGAGGTCGAGTCGGCGGAAGCGATCGTCAAGCGCTTCTCGACCGGCGCGATGAGCCTCGGCGCGATCTCGCGCGAGTCGCACGAGGCGCTCGCGATCGCGATGAACCGCCTCGGCGCGAAGTCGAATACCGGCGAGGGCGGGGAGGACCCGGCTCGCTTCGACGACGAGCGGCGCTCGTCAATCAAGCAGATCGCCTCCGGCCGCTTCGGCGTGACGCCGCACTACCTCGTCAACGCCGACCGCCTGCAGATCAAGATGGCCCAGGGCGCGAAGCCCGGCGAGGGCGGCCAGCTGCCCGGCCACAAGGTCGACGATTACATCGCTTGGCTGCGCAACTCGACGCCGGGCGTCGGCCTGATCTCACCGCCGCCGCACCACGACATCTACTCGATCGAGGACCTCAAGCAGCTGATCTACGACCTGCGCTGCAGCAACCCGCGCGCTGAAGTGTCGGTCAAGCTCGTCTCTGAGGTCGGCGTCGGCACCGTCGCCGCCGGCGTCGCGAAGGCGAACGCCGACCATGTCGTCATCTCGGGGCATGACGGCGGCACGGGCGCGTCGCCGCAGTCGTCGATCCAGGCCGCCGGCATCCCATGGGAGATCGGCGTCGCCGAGACGCAGCAGACGCTGCTCCTGAACGACCTGCGTTCGCGCATCACCGTCGAGGCCGACGGTCAGATGAAGACCGGCCGCGACGTCATCATCGCCGCGCTGCTCGGCGCCGACGAGATCGGCTTCTCGACGGCACCGCTGATCGCGATGGGCTGCATCATGATGCGCGTCTGCCACCTCAACACGTGCCCGGTGGGGATCGCGACGCAGAACCCGGAGCTGCGCAAGCGCTTCGAGGGGACGCCCGAGCACGTCGTCAAGTACCTCTTCTTCGTCGCCGAGGAGGCGCGCGAGCTGATGGCCAAGCTCGGCGTGCGCACGTTCGACGAGATGATCGGCCGGACGGACTTGCTGGAGATGGACGGGGCGATTGACCACTGGAAGGCGCGTGGTGTCGACCTCACGAGCGTCTTCACGATGCCCGACGTCGGCGACGCCCCGCGGCATCGCACGCGTGCGCCAGAGCCGGTGCTCGACGATGCGCTCGACTGGGAGCTGATCCGCGAGGCGGAGCCGGCGCTCGAGCGCGGCGAGCGTGTGCAGCTGTCGACGACCGTGCGCAACGTCAACCGCACCGTCGGCGGCCTGCTGTCGAGTGAGATCGCCCGCCGCTACGGCCCCGAGGGCCTGCCCGAGGACTCGATCGAGGTCGCTCTCACGGGCTCCGCAGGCCAGAGCTTCGGCGCCTGGCTGATGCCGGGCGTGACGTTCACGCTCGCGGGCGAGACGAACGACTACACGGGCAAGGGACTCGCCGGCGGCGTGGTGACCGTGCGTCCGCCCGAGGACGCCGGCTTCGCCCCCGAGGAGAACGTGATCGTCGGCAACACCGTGCTCTACGGCGCAACGGCTGGGCGCGCGTTCTTCCGCGGGCTCGCAGGCGAGCGCTTCGCCGTGCGCAACTCGGGCGCGAACGCCGTCGTCGAGGGCGTCGGCGACCACGGCTGTGAGTACATGACCGGCGGCCGCGTCGTTGTGCTCGGCTCGACCGGACGCAACTTCGGCGCGGGCATGAGCGGCGGGATCGCCTACGTCTACGACGAGCACCACGGCTTCGCCGGCTGCTGCAACACCGAGCTCGTCGAGCTCGAGCCGCTCAGCGAGCACGACGAGGCCGAGCTGAAGGACCTGATCGCTGAGCACGCTGAGCGCACCGGCTCATCGGTCGCAGAACGGATGCTCGACGACTGGGACGCGTCCGTGGGACGCTTCGTCAAGGTGATGCCCCGCGACTACAAGCGCGCGCTGGCCGAGCGCGCGGCACAGGCTGCCGAGCAGACGGCCACCGCCGAGCCTGCAGAGGCGTAGACCATGGGACAACTGGGCGGCTTCCTCAAGATCCATCGGGTCGGCTTCGACAAGCGCGATCCGACGCAGCGCGTCAGAGACTACGAGCAGTACTTCGAGCTCCAGTCGGAGGACGAGCTGCGTAGACAGGGCGCGCGCTGTATGGACTGCGGCGTGCCGTTCTGCCACGAGGGCTGTCCGCTCGGGAACTTGATCCCCGACTGGAACGATCTCGTCTACCGCGACAAGTGGCAGGACGCGATCGTCCAGCTGCACGCGACGAACAACTTCCCCGAGTTCACCGGCCGTATCTGCCCGGCGCCGTGCGAGTCAGCGTGCGTGCTGGCGATCAACGACGACGCCGTCGCGATCGAGCAGATCGAGATGGCGATCGCCGAGCGTGCCTTCGACGAGGGCTGGGTCGTGCCGGAGCCACCCGACCGTCGCACCGGCAAGACGGTTGGCGTGGTCGGCTCGGGCCCGGCGGGCCTCGCGGTTGCCGCCGAGCTGAACAAGAGCGGTCACACCGTCACCGTCTACGAGCGCGACGAGGGCCCCGGCGGCCTGATGCGCTTCGGCGTGCCGGACGCGAAGCTGCCGAAGACGGTGATCGACCGTCGCGTCGCGCTGCTCGAGGCCGAGGGCGTGCGCTTCGAGTACGGCGTCGACGTCGGTGTGAGCGTGAGCGCCGTTGAGCTGCGCGAGCGCCATGACGCGCTCGTCGTCGCGATCGGCTCGCGCGTGCACCGCGACGTCGAGGTCGAAGGACGCGAGCTCGACGGCGTCCACTACGCGATGGACTACCTCTACCAGCGCAACCGCTTCGTGGCGGCCCAAGAGGGGCGCCCGACGCGTGCGCCCGAGCCCGGCACGGAGATCGTTGCGGCCGGCAAGCGCGTCGTCGTGATCGGCGGCGGCGACACCGGGATGGACTGCATCTCGAACGCGAACCGCGAGGGCGCGGTCGAGGCGAAGATCCTCGACGTCTACCAGCAGCTCGACTCCAGTGGGCGCGACGCGCGCACACCGTGGCCGCTGCCGCCCAAGCGCACCCCCACGACGTACGCGCTTGAAGAGGGCGGCAGACGCTGGTGGGGGACTGAGGTCACCGGCTTCTCCGGTCACGACGGGCGCGTCACGCAGGTGCATGCGCGCCGCGTCACAGGCACCTCCTCGCGCGACCTGCAACCGGTCCCGGACAGCGAGTTCACGGTCGAGGCGGATCTCGTGCTGATCGCGATCGGCTTCACCGGCCCCGAGCACGGAGGCCCGATTGAACAGCTCGAGCTCGAGCTCGATCCGCGCGGCAACGTGCGCACGCGCCAGACCTACCGCACGACCGTCCCCGCGGTCTACGCCTGCGGCGACGCCCGCGTCGGTCAGTCGCTCGTCGTTACCGCGATCGCCGAGGGGCGCAAGTGCGCGCGGATCGTCAACAAGGACTTGGGCGGCAGCCCGATGGACGCCGATCGCGAGCAACTCGCGATTGGAGCCTGGAGCGGCGTCGAAGACCACACCCTCCGGCACGAGGCCGAGGCGGCCGGCAGCGTCCGCCTCGGCGACGATTTCTTCAGTGGTCCGGGCGGCCCGATCTAGGCGCTACCCTAGGAAAACGCCGCATCGTGCACGAACTCACGCAAGGAATCTTGTGCGCTCTCGTGCCGACCACGCCGCGATCTGCGGATTTGCGAGGTATCCTCAAGTTGTAGGGCGCTTGTCGTCCTGCTCCGCCGGAATCGTCTCCCCCACGATTCCCGGCTGCGGAGGGCCCGGATGGATTCGGGCCCTTCCGCGCGTTAAGGGTCAAACTGTGCCGCGATGAGCCCGGTCCGCGCCTCGCTCGCCAGCGACATCAGTCAGTTCTTCGACTCGGTCGGGACGTTCTTCTCCAACCTCGCCGGGCTCAGCTGGTGGCCGTTGCTGCTCGCCCTGCTGTGCTACGCCGCTTATCTGACGCTGCGCTCCCGCGCCCTCTACAACGCGGTCCAGGCGGCCTATCCAACCGAGCACGTGCGCTGGCGCGACGTGTGGGGCGCCTACGTTGCGGGCGTCGGCATCAACCAGGTGTTCCCGCTCGGCGGCGGCACGCTCGTGCAGTACTTCCTCACGCGCATCTCGATCCCGGCGTCGAGCTATCCGGCGATCATCGCCGCGATTTGGACCGGGCTCGTGTTCGACTGGGGCGTCAACCTGCTGGTGCTGGCGTTCGCCTTCACGCAGGGCGTGTTTCCGAAACCGCCGGACTTCTCAAAGCTGCCGGCGTTTGATCTCGCGTTCTTCGCCTCGCACCCGCGCTTCACACTGTTCTTCCTCACGGCGCTGGCGATCGGGGTGCTCGTCGCCTTCGCGCTGCTGTCGACGAAGGTCAAGGCCTTCTGGGCGCGCGTGCGCCAGGGCTTCACGATCCTCACCGACCGTCACCGTTACATGCGCGAGATGGTCACCTGGCAGTCGGCTGCGTGGGCCGCGCGCTTCGCCGCGTACTGGTTCCTGCTCGACGCGTTCCACATCGGCGGCTCGGTGCGCAACGTGCTGCTCGTGCTCGGGGTCCAGGTGGTCGCGATGCTCGTGCCGTTCACACCTGGTGGCGCCGGCGTGCAGCAGGCGCTGCTGCTGACCGTGTTCGCGGGTGCGGCGACGTCGTCCGAGGTCGCGGCTTTCTCAGTCGGCCAGCAGATCGCGCTCGCGGTTGCTGCGGTCGCGATGGGCTTCGCCGCGCTTGTACTGATCTTCCGCTTCCGCAGCTTCAAGGAGGTCGTGCGCCGTGGGCGGGAGCACCGGCGGGCGGAGGAGGAGGCCCCTGATAAGGTGACGCCTGCGTCAACTTTCTGAGGAGGCCCCGCTCATGAGCCAGCAGTTGCCGTCCGTCTGCGTCATCGGCGCGGGATCCTCGGGCATCGCCGCGGCGAAGGCCCTGCACGAGCGCGGGATCCCGTTCGACTGCTTTGAGAAGTCCGACCGCATCGGCGGCAACTGGGTCTTCGGCAACAAGAACGGGATGTCGTCGGCCTACCGCTCGCTGCACATCAATACGTCGCGCGAACGGATGGAGTACACCGACTTCCCGATGCCGAAGTCGTATCCGGACTTCCCGCATCACAGCCAGATCGCTGCCTACTTCGACGCCTACGTCGACCACTTCGGCTTCCGCGACAGCATCCAGTTCGAGACCGGCGTCGAGCACGCCGCGCGCGAGGCCGACGGCACATGGACGATCGCGCTCGACACGGGGGAGACGCGCCGCTACGACGCGCTCGTCGTCGCCAACGGCCACCACTGGGACCCGCGCTGGCCCGAGCCGCCGTTCTCCGGCAGCTTCGACGGGACGCAGACGCACGCGCACCACTACATCGACAACGAGCCCTTCAAGGGCAGACGCGTCGTCGTCGTGGGGATCGGCAACAGCGCGATGGACATCGCGGTCGAGTCGAGCTTCGTCGCCGAGCAGACGTGGCTCAGCTCCCGCCGCGGCGCGCACATCATCCCCAAGTACCTGTTCGGCAAGCCGCTCGACCAGATCGGCGTCAACCGCTTCACCGGCGCACTGCCGTGGGCCTTCCGCAAGCAGCTCTTCACCGCCTTCCTGCGCGCCGGCGTCGGTCAGATGGAGGACTACGGCCTGCCGAGACCGGACCACGACCTCGGCGACGCGCACCCGACGATCTCCGCGGACTTCCTCAACCGCATCGCCCACGGTGAGGTCGGCTACAAGCCGAACATCGCCGAGCTGCTGGGCGACCGAGTGCGCTTCGAGGACGGCTCGGTCGAGCAGGTCGACACGATCGTGTGGTGCACCGGCTACAAGGTGACGTTCCCGTTCTTCGATGCGGACCTGATCAGCGCGCCCGACAACGACCTGCCGCTGTTCCGTCGCGTGTTTCATCCCGACATCGACAACGTCTTCTTCGTCGGGCTGCTGCAGCCGCTCGGCGCGATCATGCCGCTCTCAGAGGCACAGGGACAGTGGATCGCCGCGTATGTGCGGGGCGAGTACGCGCTGCCGGCGCCGGCCGCACTGCGGGAGGACATGGAGCGGGAGCGCGCGAAGATGTTCAAGCGCTACATCGCCTCCAAGCGCCACACGATGCAGGTCGACTTTGACAACTACCTCTACGGGCTCGGGCGCGAGCGCCGCGGCGGCGCGCGCCGCGTGCGCGAGCACGGCTTCCGGCTGCCCGTCACCGCCCAGGCCGCGTCGCAGCTGCCGGCATGACCCAACTCGCGACGGGCAAGCGCGAGGTCACCAAGGCGCAGAACCGTCGCGCGATCCTCGACGCGGCCCAGGAGATCTTCACCGAGATGGGCTACGGCGCGGCGAGCATCCGCGACGTCGTGCGCCGCTCCGGGCTCGCGGCTGGCACGTTCTACAACTACTTCCCGGACAAGGAGTCCGTCTTCCGCGCGGTGCTCGACGAGCACACGACCGAGCTGCGACGTCGCCTGCGCGACGCGCGCGCCCGGGCACGCGATGCCGAGACGATCGTGCGCGAGGGCTTCCAGACGTACTTCTCGTTCATCGTCGAGGATCGTCCGCTGTTCGAGATGCTGCGCCGCAACGCGGGCACGGTGCGCGAGCTGTTCGAGACGCCCGCGCTCGAGAGCGGGATCCTCGAGCTGCTGGAGGATCTCCGCGCGCTGGCCGCCCGCGGTGAGCTGCCCGCCTCGCTGGACCTCGACGCGCTGGCAGCCGCGATGGGCGGGGTCGCGTTCGAGCTCGGGATCCGCCTCAGCGAGCAGGACCCTCCTGACGTCGAGCGGACCGCTCGCTTCGCCAGCGAGCTGTTCCTGGGCGGGATGGACCGCCTCGCGGCCGGGAGCCACGCTTGATTCTTGCTTAAGCCCCGGGCCTTGGGCAGAGTAGCCAGGTGCACGTCATCGCCCTCGCCGTCGAACCGTCCGCTGGTGCCGCCTATCGCGCCGAACTGCCGATACGCGCGCTCCAGGAACGCGGCCATCGCGCCGAGTTCCTCGTGTGGGACCAGCGCGACGAGCCGCCACCGCTCGACTATCTGCGCCAGGCGGACGTCGTGCACATGTGGCGGCTCTACCGCGCCCCGGCCCGGCGCCTCGCGACGGTGCTGAGGGAGGCCGGCGTCGCCGTCGTGTTCGACAACGACGACGACATGACGCGGGTGCCGAAGGGCAGCCCTGCCTACAAGGAAATGAAGGCCGCCAGAGAACAGGTCGCCGAGGAGCTGTCGGCGATGCTGAAGCTCGCGGACCTCGTCACGACGACCTGCAGCGAGCTGGCCGGTCGCCTGCGCAGACTCGGCGGCGACACGCACGTCGTCGAGAACTACGTCGAAACGGGCTTCCTGCGCGAGCGCAAGCTGGCTGGCGAGGGCGTCACGATCGGCTGGGTCGCGGGTCTGGAGCACCGCGGCGACCTGAGGGAGCTGCGACTCAGACGCACGCTCGAACAGCTGCTGGAGGCCCAGCCGCACGTGTCGGTCGTGAGCGTCGGCCTCGACCTCGGGCTGCAGAGCGAGCGCTACACGCACCGCGGGACGATTCCGTTCCCCGAGCTCCCGGACACGGTCGCGCAGTTCGACCTCGCACTCGCTCCGATCGCCGACGTGTCGTTCAACCGCGTGCGCTCGAACATCAAGGTCAAGGAGTACGCGGCCGCCGGCGTGCCGTGGATCGCGTCTCCGATAGGGCCGTACAAGGGGTTGGGTGCGGAGCAGGGCGGCCGCCTCGTCCCGGACTACGGCTGGGGTGAGGCGCTGACGGACCTCGTGACAGACGGGCAGGCTCGCGCTGAGCTCGCCGAGCACGCGGCCGCGTGGGGGCGCACGCAGACCGTCACGAACAACGTGGGGGAGTGGGAGGCGGTCTTTGCCGAGGCGGCCACGCGTGCTGGCAGAACTGTCAGCGTTCCGCGCGCCGATCGGGACGCGCCCACCGCCGTCGGAGCGACTGCCGGGCCGCGCGGCCGCACGATCGTCCCGCGGCCGCTTCCCCAGGCAGATGCTGCCGCCTCGTCGGGTGCCGGTGACGGCGCTCGATCGACGCCCCGCCGCGGATTCTTCCGCCGCCGCGCGGGCCGCTGAGGCAGTCGGCGCGGCACCGCGCCCCGGCCTACACTGAGCGTCAGCCCGTGCCGACGTTCTGCCGCCACAACCGCTTCCTCGCGAACTGCCCGATCTGTTCGAGCGACCAGGTGGAGATCGTCTCCTCGCGCCGCAGCGGCACGGCCAAGCCGACGAGCGGAGGGGCGCGCACGCGCAGCGCGTCGTCCACGCGCGGTAGTCGCTCCAGCGGGGCGGTCCGCGTGCGTCAGATCACGCGCGAGCAGGAGGACGGCTTCCGCTCGCAGCTCGTGCCGGGCGTGAAGGCGAGCGCAGCCGCGGAGCGCCTCGCCGAGGAGATCGCGTTCGCATGCGCGCGCCTCGCGCTGCTCGCGGCCGACCCGCCGGACCTCTACGGCGAGGTCGCCCGCCTGGACGATCGCGAAGAGGCTCTGTGGCTTGCGTTTCTGATCGCCTACCTCGGCCCGCTTGACAGCGATGACCCGTTCGCCGGCGTGCGCGCGGCCCACACGTCGTGGGCGAGCGGGGAGCTGCCGCAGCTCGACGACGTAGTGCTCGGGCCGCGCACCGCGCATGATTCCGCGCGCGGCAATGCGACCCTCGTTGCCTACCGCGGATGGGCTGAGCGGGCGGGGTCGCAGGACGTCGCGTTCGCGGGCGAGTCGGCTTGGGCTCCGGAGCGTCGTTTCGCGCGCGCGTTCGAGCGGCTGGCGTTGCCGGGGCTGCACCGCGACGCGCGCTTCGACCTGCTCGTGACGCTCGGCGAGCTTGGCTTGCACGACCTGCGCGCCGGCACCTTGCAGCTCGGCGGCGCCGACGAGACGACGGTTGCCGCCAAGCGCGTCTTCGGCATCGCAGACACGCTGTTGCTGGAGCGGCGCGCGAGCGACTTCGCTGTCGCGGGCGAGGTGCCGCTGGCTGCCCTCGACCTCGCGTTGTGGAACTGGAATCGTCCTCCGCGCCCCGGCTCCTCTGGCGAGCGCGACCGAGCGGCGCTCGGCGCCGCCAGTGTCGAGCCCGACGCTGACGCGCACGCACGCGTCGCTGCTGCGCTCGGGCTGTAGCCGGCGTTCTTCCGACAGGCCGCCGCCGGTCCTCCTGACTCCTTCGCGTCGCGTTCCGCGCGGCGCCTGCGATCGTGCGCATCGCTGGCGCGAATCCCCGCAATAGCGGGGAAAGCTGCCGGACAAGTGTTGGATGAACGCAGACGTTTTGTGCAAATTGCAGTCTTTTCGGTAGTAGTCGGGGACGAAAACGCTCGTGTCTCCCTCCTCCGGACACCGATAGCTAGTGCGCTTGGCGCGTACGCGCTCGTCGAGCACGGATTGTCGGTACGGGAGGTGGAGGGATGCGCAGCAGAAAACGTCGTGAGAACAGCGCGGAGGACGCAACGCTGCAACTCGTGCAGGAACACGCCGCAGAGTTGCTGCGCTTCGCGCGGCGCTTCTCGCATTGCCCCGACGACGCGCACGACGCCTACCAGCGTGCCGTCGAGATTCTCGTCAGACGCATGCGCGTCGACCCACCGGCGCAGCCGCTCTCGTGGATGCGCACGGTGCTGCGCCACGAGGCACTCGCCGTGCGCGGCGAGCGCGAGCAGCTCGTCGGGCGGTTCGCGATCGACCTCGACCGCCAGGAGGATCGCGCGGTCGCGGATCCGGCCGAGCACGTCGTCGGCCACGAGCGGTTGCGGCACACCGCCGAGGCGTTGAGGCGCCTCAAGCCGCAGGAGGTCACCGCGCTCGTGCTGCGCGCCGAGGGCCTCTCTTATCGCGAGATCTGCACGCGAACCGGGTGGTCGTATACGAGAGCCAACCGGACCATCACCGAGGGACGCCGCGCGCTGCTGGAGCGGCTCGGAGCGATCGAGTCGGGCGCCGAATGCGAGCGCTGGCTGCCGCTCCTGTCGGCGCTCGCCGACGGTGAGGCGACTGCGCAGGAGCTGGCCGAGCTGCGTCCGCATCTGCGCTCGTGCCCTGGCTGTCGCGCGACGCTGCGCGACGCTCATGCGGTGCCGGAGCAGGTGGCGATGCTCGTCCCGCCCGCGATCGTCGATGCAGCGATGCACGGCCCGAACGGATCGCTGCCCGGCCACGTCGAGGTCGCGCTCCACGCAGTCGTCGAGCGCGCGACGATGCTGACGGCGCGCGTGCACGGAGCATTCGAGGCGCTCCCCGGGGCGAAGCTGGCGGCCGTCGCCGCCTCGACCGCGGCCATCGCGGGCGGCGGCGTTGCGCTCGAGCAGGCGACGACCCACGACCGCCCCGCGGCCCACCGCTCAGTGGACACGACAGCGGCCTCTGCCGCGCCACTGACAGGGATCGGACGCCTCACGGCGATCGGCTTCCCGCGCCTCCCCGCCACGGCGACCGCCCACCACACCCGCCGCACGACCGCACGTCGCAGCGAGTTCACCGCGGAGCCCAGTGCGCCTTCTGAGTTCACCCCATCCGCGGCACCGCGCGCCGAGTTCGCAGCCGCTCGGGCGGCCCCCGCTGCCGTCGCGTCAGCGCCCGCCGCGACGCCGGAGCCGTCAGCGCCACGACCCAGCCCTTCGGAGTTCGTCGGGCCCTGAGCGGACGTCTCACACACGCCGCTCGATCACTACATCAGGAGGACGCACCCAATGCACACCCCCCAAAGCACCCGCCGCCTCAAGGCCATCGCGATCGCCATAGCCATCCCCCTCACGATCCTCGCCATCCATCCCTCGATCGCCCTCGCCGGGACCTACACCGTCCACACCTGCGAAACCCCAACCGGCACCTTCACCGGCAACGGCGGCTGGACTAGCGCCACAAACTTGTCGGTCCAAGGTCAACAGCCGGGTACGGCGACCGGCTGCGACGAAGAAGGCCAGAGCCTGAGACTGCAGTTCGGTACCGGCCAGTTGCCAGTGTCGCCCATGCGCTCGGTGAGCTGGACGTTTGACGCGCCGTTCGCGACGCACATCAGCTCTGTGTCGCTTCACAGATCTCTGCAGTTGGGTTGGCCCGTGGTTGCTGGAAGATACGGCCGGCCATACGTGTACGACGTGTGGCACGACGGAGACGTTGCCAACAACCAGCTTGAGTTCGAGCTCCCGCCGTACGACGGCGACACGGCCGGGGTCGAGTTTGAACCCTCCCTGGAGCTGGAGAGAGTCGACTGGGATTCATTGGGTATTCGCCTGAGCTGCTGGGCCGTTGTCGGCAGCCTGGACTGCGGACCCTTTCCCGCTCAGGTCACGATCACGCGGGCCTCGATCGGGCTGACGGATACCGAGGCGCCGGAGGGGATGGAGACGGGTGGGGCGTTGGCGGGCACTGATCCCGTGCGCGGGGTCGCGAGCATGTCGGTCCATGCGTCGGACGACGGGGGAGGGGTGTATCGCGTTGCGCTGCTCGTCGACGGCGACGAGGTCGCGCGACACGTCGTCGCCGACCCGGACAGATCGTGTGCGGACGTGGAGCCGGCGAACGTCGATCCGTACGAGTTCGGGACGTCGCAGCCGTGCCCGCTCGTCGCCGACGGCTCGGTGCAACTCGATACGGCCACGCTCAGAGACGGCCAGCACACCGTTCACGTGACGGTCGAGGACGCCGCCGGCAACCAGGCCGTGGTCTTCGACGGCATCGTCCAGACGCACAACGCTCCGATCAACGCCAGTGCACCGACGCTCACGGGTCAGGCGAGCGTTGGCGCCCAGCTGAATGCCGGTCATGGCCAGTGGGACGGTGCGCCGAGCGGCTTCGACCATCGCTGGCTGCGGTGCGCGGCTGACGGCACCGACTGCACCCCCGTCGCCGGCGCCACAGGTACCGCCTACACGCTCACCGCCGCGGACGCCTACCACCGGGTGGCGACCGACGTGACCGCGGAGAACGGCAGCGGAGCATCTACTGCCCGCAGCGCGCCGAGCGCGATCGTCGCCGACGCGGCCGGTCACACCACGCCTCCATCCAGCCAAGGGACTCCTGGCGCCGGAGGCTCAGATGCCGGCGGCGGCACTACCCCACCGGCACCGGGCGGGATCCAGGGAGTCGTCAACCCGCTGGGGCAGCTCCCCGGTCACGTCGCCAACGGCGACAACGCGACGGTGCACGCACGCGTCGAGGTGGCCTTCCAGCGTGCCGACGGCAGCACCGCGAAGCGCGTCCGTGCAGGCCACGGGCGGCGCGTGACAATCGTCGGTCGCCTTACCGACGCGTCCGGCACAGGGATCGCAGGGGCACGCCTCGGAGCCGCGTGGCGGATCGCCGGGCGCGCCTGGGTCGCGCGGCCGGGCGTCCGCACCGGTGCCGACGGACGCTTCGTCTACGTCCTCCCGACAGGACCCAGCCGCGACGTGCGCTTCACGTACTTCGCCTACTCCGACAGCCACGCCGTCGAGCTGTCGAACGTCGTGCACGCCGACGTGCTCGCGCCGCTCACGATCCGCGCAGACCGCCGTCGCGTCACCGGCACCCGCGTCGTGCGGCTGAGCGGGCACGTGGGCGGCGGCTCGATCCCCCAAGCCGGCCTGCTCGTCACGTTGGAGGGGTATCAGCGCGGATGGGGCTGGCGCACCTTCCGCACCGTGCGGACCGATCGCAAGGGCAACTGGAGCACGCAGTACCGCTTCCGTCTCAGCGAGGGCCGCTTCGGCTTCCGCGCACTCGTGCCGCACCAAGGCCGCTTCCCGTTCGTCACGAGCCGCTCGAGCGGCGTCTTCGTCGTCGTGTCGTGACGCCCCGCTGGTGCTGCGCTCAGCCCTCGGTCGGGCTGGGCGCGGCGCCTTGGCGCTGCAG
This sequence comes from Conexibacter sp., assembly GCA_036009645.1. GTDB lineage: Bacteria > Actinomycetota > Thermoleophilia > Solirubrobacterales > Solirubrobacteraceae > Conexibacter. Next base: position 14,378 of record DASYLH010000007.1, on the reverse strand, counting down.
GATCAGCACGATCGTCTCCTCCTCGATGCGTGCGATCTGTGCGATGCGCTCAGGTGACGCGCCGGCCGCATGGGCGGCTGCCACACGCTCCTCGAGCAGTGCCATCGCTCGTCGGACCGCGTCGAAGCCGGCCGTATCCCCCTGACGCAGCTGCGGGCGTTTGCGTCCGCCGTAGTCGATCACGCCCTCCGCTGCGCCGTAGAACTCGAGTGCTGCGTCGAGCAGCGCCTGCTCCGCAGGCGCCCAGGCTTCCTCGCCGATCTTCTCGCTGTCCTCGCCGTCGCCGTCGGATCTGTCGCCCATCAGGCCATGCCTCCTGCGAATGAGAGATGCCGGCGAACCCCACCCGGGAACGCCGGCGTTCATCATCCTTGCAGGCGTCTTGGTACGACGCAAACGTCGTACGGCGGCTGCGCGATCCGTCGGACCGGGAAGCTGTTCTTAGGGGCTCTCGGCGGCGAGAGCCTCGGCCGCAAGCCGCTCAGCTCGGGCGATCAGCTGGGAGCAGGGCAGGTCGAGGCCGGAGACGAGGCGCAGCAGCGTGCGCGCCGTCGGATTTCCTGCCCCGGCCTCGAGCTCCCAGATGCGTCGCTGCGGAACCCCCGTGCGCAGCGAGAGGGCTTCTTGGGTGAGCTGAAGCTCCTCTCGCCGTTCGCGCAAGGCGATACCGAGCGCGCGGAGGAAGCGGATCGTATCTGGCACCGCGCCACCCTCATCGGCAACAAGGACGTGTGCAACGTCGTTTACGTCGTTCATCGCGCACCGGATCGTGGCGCGATGGCGCTCCGCCGCGTTGCCGTCCACACCTGGTCGTAAAGTCCTGCGCGATCCAGTCCCTCGCACACGCGGGAGCCGCGATGTCCCTCTGCTTCATCGAGCCTCAGAACGCGATCCGCGTGATCGCAAACTCCGTCGGGCGCGAGGCGCGGCGTCAGCTGCTGGGCGAAGTCGTGCGGGCGTGGGTCGACGAGATCCCGGAGGCCGAGCTCGTCTCGCACTACGCGAAGGCGGTCGCGGACCTCGATCACGACGATCTCACGATGCTCGCCGCCTGGCATGCCTCGCTCGAGGTCGGCCACCCGATCGCGAACAAGGAGTTCCTCGTCAACGTCTTCCCCTCACTCGGCGAGAATCGCCGGGAGGCGCTCAAGATCGCGGCGGGCTTCCGTGGGGAGGAGGCGTTCGAGGCGGGCGTCACCGAAGAGCAGTCGCTCGAGCTCGTCCTGCCGTTCCTGTCCGATGCCCGCTGCCGAGAGCTCGCACGCGAATGCGTCGAGCTCTATTGCTGGGATCGTCTCGGCTCCCAGAACTGACCGAGCAACTGCTCGATCTCGTCGATCGCCTGCGCGTTCGCGCGGAACCACACGGCCCGCATTCCCAGCGCTCGCGCGGCGTCGCAGTTGATCTCCATGTCGTCGAGGAACAGCGTCGCCTCCGGCGCGACGCCGAGCCGGTCGAGCGTCACCTCGTAGATACGTGCGTCGGGCTTCCGCACGCCCTCGAAGCCCGAGTCGACGACGAGCTCGAACAGCTCGTCGATCGGGAGCATTGAGCGCCACAGCGGCTCCCACTCGCGCACGTTGTTCGTGAGGATCGCCATGCGGTAACCGCGGCCGTGGAGCGTCCGCATGAACGCGAACAGCTCCTTGTTCGGCTTCAGGTGCTCGAAGAACGTCTCGCCGAAGCGGGCGAGGTCGACATCGCGGCCCAGCTCGGAGCGCAGCGCAGCGCCGAGTTGCGCGACGAACTCCGCCTCGGTCACTCTGCCTGTCTCGAGCTCGAACAGCGGGTTCACGCCACCGTTGTCGGTGGCGGCGCGCATCAGCGCGGCACCGAACGCCTCCGGCAGGATCCCGTGCCGCTCTTGCAGCCCGACGAACGCGTCGAGCAGCGGCGTCGTGAGGACACCGCCGAAGTCGGAGACGATCGCCTCGATCCGGCTCATACGCGTCGCAGCACGTCGTAGCGGCCGACGCCCTCGCGACCCTCCATGCGCCAACGGAAGAACGCGCAGTCGAGTCGCAGGCGCCCGAGGTCGAGCGTCGTTCCACAGACCGCCTCGCCGGCGGCGCGGTGCGGGTAGGGACGCTCCTCGCCGTCCTCCCACAGCTCGAGGCTTGCGTGCCGCTGGCGCCCGTCGCTGTCAAGCGTCGTCGACAGCAGTGGCTCGGCGATCGCCGTCACCGCCTCGCTGTCAAGCAGGGAAGCACTGACCGCTTCGTCGGCATGGCCGGCCGCGTCATGCGGCCGCACGCTCGTGAGCGCCACGCCGGTGCCGCCCTCGAACCAGGCCGAGACGGTGCGCGCGAGCGCGATTCGCTCCCAGTCCGGGGCGCCCCACTGGTGGCCGCGCTGGCCGAGGCAGTCGACTCGTGTGCGTTGCTCGCCGCAGCGGACGGTGCCCGTGACGCGGCACAACTGCTCGTAGCCGTGCAGCCCCGCCGCGCTTGTCGTCACCGCTCCCGTGCTGAGCTCTGCCGGCGCGCTGAGCGCCTCGAAGTGCAGCTCGAAGCCGCCGTCGTCGCCGTCATAGGCGACGTCCCAGACTTGCAGCGGCTGCTCGACCGTCGCGCGCACGTCACCGGCTTCGAGCTCGCTCCAGTCGCCCTCGCCGGCAAGCTCGATCCCGCCGGCCGCGTCGACGGCGACCAGCTCTCCGCCGCGGAACAGCAGGCCAAGCCCGCTGGCGCGCACCGGCTCACCCGGCACCAAGCCGAGTCGCGCGCTTCCGTAGAGGCCGTGCTCCGCGTCGCCGAACGCGAACGTGACGGCGTCGCCAAAACCGGTGGCGCCGGACTCGTCGGCCCGCGCCGCCTCGTGCTTAGGGCCGATCATTGCGGCAGGATGGGCGGGTCGATCTCGCGCGCGGTTGCGTCCACGTCGTAATCCTGCCGCGTTCGCGCGCGCGACGCAGCGCCGGCGGCGGTACCGGCCGCCGCGCCGACCGGGCCGAAGCCGGCGAACAGGCGGCTGCGGGCATTGCGCATGAGCCCCCGTCGCGCCACCGCCCGCGAGGGCGGAAGCAGCAGCAGCACGCCGAACGCATCTGTGATGAAACCTGGGGCGAGCATCAACGCGCCGCCGACGATCACGAGCGCGCCGTCGATCGTCTCGCGTGCCGGTGCGCGGCCGGCGGCGAGCGCCAAGCGGAACCGGCGCCATGCCGAACGTCCCTGCGCGCGCAGCAAGAGCGTGCCGAGCAGCGAGTCCAGCACGAGCAGGCCGATCGTCGGCAGCGCGCCGATTGCCTGGCCGACCTGGATGATCACGTACAGCTCGGCGATCGGGACGACGATGAAGAGCAGGAGGAGCAGCGGCAGCATCAGCTCACAGGCTACCCGGGCCGGGCCGCCGCGAACGGGGCCGGCCGTTACGCCAAGGCCGGCTCGGCATGCTCGATGCGCACGCCGGGTACACGGTCGAGCCCAACGAGCTCGAGCAGCGCAGCTATCTGCGGCTGTGGGTTGCGCAGCGCGAGCGTGAGGCCTTGCACGCGCAGGCGCCGGGCGAGCGTGACGAAGTCGAGCATCAGCGAGACGTCGGCCCACGACAGCTCGGCGAGGTCGACGACGACGTCGGTGCGTGCCTTGATCGCGCGCACCAGCGCCTGGCGGCGGCGCGCTTGCGTCGTGCGATCCTCGTCGCCGCAGCAGCGCAACGTGGGGGGATGGGCGGCGTACTCGACGATGGCGGCGAACCTAACCGTGCGCCATGCGACGTGCAAGCGAACATGAAGCAACTCTCACGATCTCGGGCCTCCTGCAAGCGGTCTTGCAGACGCGGCGACTAGACTCATCGACATGCCCACGCTCGAAGAAGTGAACGACGCGCTGTCGAACGTCATCGACCCGGAGCTCGGGCTCGATTTCGTCGAGCTCGGCCTCGTCTACGACGTCGAGATCGACGGCAGCAAGGTCGACGTCACCTTCACGCTCACGACGCCTGCCTGTCCGATCGGGCCGCAGGTGACCGAGCAGATGATCGAGTTCGTCAGCGAGCTCGAGGACGTCACCGAGGTCAATCCAAAGATGGTCTTCTCGCCGCCGTGGTCGCCGGACCGCATGAGCGAGGACGCGAAGTTCGCACTCGGCTTCTGAGCTGAGCGCCCGACGCTAGGAGGTGGCGTCGCCGTTGCGCGCAGGCGGCCGCTTGCGGGCGCGCTTGCGCATCGATGCGCCTGGTCCCTCTGCCCGCGCAGTGGGGCCGCTCGGCAGCAACTGCGGTCCGTCGCTGACGGAGGCCGCCCTCGTCGCCGCCGCGGCCGGAGTGCGCGCGGACCTCGCCGGCCTGCTGGCCGGCCTTCTGCGGCGGGCACCGGGTCTTGCCGGGGCGTCGGCCCGAGCGGGTGAGGCGCCGTCGCCGCCGGCACGCGCGCCAGCTGTGCGCGCCTCCTTCGCTCTGGCGGCGGTTCTGAGCTGGGCCAGCCCATCCTCGATCCCGTCGGCGATCGTCTCGATGTCGGGCAGCGCGTCGTAGTCGCCCAGCAGCCCGAAGTCGATCGCGCCGTTGTAGGACATGATCGCGATCGCGAGCCCGTGGCTCTTCGGCAGGAACGCGATCGGGAAGAAGTTGAGCATCCGGCGCCCGAGCATGTAGATCGGGAACTGCGGGCCGGGCACGTTCGTGACGATCAAGTTGAAGAGGCGCGTGGAGAACTGCAGCCGCGACGCCTGCGCGAGGATCGTCGGCGGCGCCATCTGCTGCACGTCGGCGAGCACTCTCGCGCCGACCGCCTGCTTGGACTCCTTCAGCCCGTCCATCTGCTGCTTGACGAAGCGCAGGCGCGCGACCGGGTCGCGGATGTAGACCGGAAGGGGGCCACGCATCAACACGATCTGGTTGCCGAGCGCGTGGCGCTGGTCCTTCGGGCGGATCGAAACCGGCACGAGCGCACGCAGCTCGAGGCCCTCGGTGCGCACGCCGCGCGAGCGCAGCCAGCGCGCGAGTGCGCCCGAGACGACCGTCAGCACGACATCGTTGACGGTGCCGCCGAGGATGCCCTTCACGTAGCGGAAGTCGTCGAGTTGGTTGCGCACCACCGCGTAGCGACGATGCGGCCCGATCTCGACGTTGAGCGGGGTTTCGGGGGCAGGGTTGAGGCCCGCCCACACGACCTCGCCGATGCCCTCGGCTGCTTCGCGCAACGCGTCGACCGCGGCGGCCGGGTTGGTGGCGGCCACGATCGTTCTCTCCACGACGTTCAGCGTCGTCTTCGCGAAGCCGGCGACCCCGGCGGCGAGCAGCTCTGCGTTCGTCGGCTCGGGCCGTGGCTGCCACGGCTCCTGCGGCTGCGGCTCAGCGACCGGCGCGAGGTCGAACAGGACGGTCGCCAGATCGACGCCGGAGACGCCGTCGACGAGCGCGTGGTGCGTCTTGAAGATCAGCGCGAAGCGGCCGTCCTCCAGACCCTCGACGAACCAGCACTCCCACAGCGGCTTGGAGCGGTCGAGCTGCTGGGAGACGATCCGCGCGGCGAGCCGGTGCAGCTGCTGCTCGGTGCCGGGAGCCGGCAGCGCGCTGTGGCGCACGTGGTACTCGATGTTGAAGCTCGCGTCGTCGATCCACAGCGGCCGGCCGCTCTCGAACGGCGGATACGCGAGCCTCTGCCGGTAGCGGGGGACGTGGTGCAAGCGCGAGCGGATGTGCTCGGCAACCTCGACGAACGGCGGCGGCGGACCCTCGAAGATCGTGACAGCGCCGATGTGCATGTGAGAGTCGGCGTTCTCCTGGTGGAGGAACGAGGCGTCCACGGCGGTGAGTCGATCGAGGTGCTCTTGCGCCATGGCGCGTGTCTCCCGTGATGGCGATTGTCTAGAGGCAAGCGTATCCGGATGGGCCCTTGCCGCAACCCATCTTTCTGGGTCTCGTGGGCGCCTTCCTGCCATGCTTGCGGCCATGTCGGTCCGCGTGCTCGTCGTGGCGTTGGTGGTGCAGGTGCTGCTGGCCAGCGCGTTTGCGATCTGGGCGGCGACCGGCTTCCCGCTGCCGTGACCTAGAAGACGCCGATGCGCTTCGGCGGCCAGTACGTCGCGATCGTCGTCCCGATGACCCACTTCTTCGGGACCGGCCCCCAAAAGCGGCTGTCGTCGGACTGGCCACGGTTGTCGCCCATCATGAAGAAGCTGCCGTCCGGCACGGTGATCGTGCCCTGGAAGGTGCAGCCCTGGCCGTCTCCGCACGGGTTCGTGAACGAGTCGGCCTCGCGTCTGCCGTTGCGTATGACGTGCCCGTCCTGTATTTGGATGCGGTCGCCGCCGACACCGACGACGCGCTTGATGAACGTCTGGTCCGAGCGCTGGGGCACCGGCGTCGAGCAGGCGCGGCTGCTGCCGAGCCCCTCGGTCGGGACGCCGCAGACCGGGCCGGCGGGGTTGTCGGCGCCCTTCGGCGGGTGGAAGACGACGATGTCGCCGACCGACGGATCGCCGAAGCGCATACCGATGCGGTTCACGAGCACACGCTGGCCGATGTCGAGCGTCGGCTCCATCGAGCCGCTCGGGATCCGATACGTCTTGACGAGCAGCAGTTGGACGAAGAAGGCGATCAGCAGTGCCGCGACGACGATCGTGACGATCTCGACGATCGGGTTGCGCTTCTTCTCGGCGCTGCGGGTGTCGGCTGCTCTGGCCACACGTGGACGGTAAACGGTTCGGCGCGTGGGCGTGCCCCTTCGGCTCGCGCGCAATGGCGTGCGACTCGCCGCCTTCCGTGCCTACACTGTGGCAAGCCATGGTGCACGCTCCCGAGAAGCTCTTGCTCGCCAAGCCGCGCGGCTATTGCGCCGGCGTGGACCGCGCAGTGCAGACGGTCGAGCGCGCGCTCGACCTGCACGGTGCGCCCGTCTACGTGCGCAAGGAGATCGTGCACAACAAGCACGTCGTTGAGCAGTTGCGCTCGCGCGGGGCGATCTTCGTCGACGAAGAGACCGAGGTGCCGGAGGGCTCCACGGTCGTCTTCTCCGCCCACGGCGTCGCCCCGAGCGTGCACGCGAACGCGGCCGCCCGCGGCCTGCAGACGATCGACGCGACCTGCCCGCTCGTCACGAAGGTCCACGTGGAGGCGAAGAGATTCGCGGCCGAGGGCTACACGATCGTGCTCGTCGGCCATGAAGGCCATGAGGAGGTCGAGGGCACGATGGGCGAGGCGCCCGACCACATCGTGCTGATCGAGACCGAGGACGACGTCGACCGGCTCGTGGTCGAGGACCCGGAGCGCGTGGCGTACATCTCGCAGACGACGCTGTCGGTCGACGAGACGCGCGCGATCATCCTAAAGCTGCGCGAGAAGTTCCCCGCGATCGTCGGTCCGCGCACCGACGACATCTGTTACGCCACGACGAACCGTCAGGCGGCCGTCAAGCAGCTCGCCCAGGCCTGCGATCTCGTGCTCGTGATCGGCTCGCAGAACTCGTCGAACTCGAACCGGCTCGTCGACGTCACGCGCGAGCTGGGGACCGACGCCTACCTGATCGACCACGAGGGTCAGGTCGAGGAGGCATGGCTCGAGGGTCGGCAGGTCGTCGGCATCACGAGCGGCGCGAGCGCGCCCGAGGAGCTCGTCCAGCGGCTCGTCGCGTTCTTCCGGGCGCGCGGGACGGAGGTCGTCGAGGAGCTCGAAGTGATTCAGGAGGACGTGCGCTTCATGCTCCCGAAGACGATCCGCCAGGCAATGGCCACGGCCGCCAGCAGCTCCTGAGCACGCTCGTCGTCTCCGACCTCCACCTCGGCTCGCGTGCGCGGTCCGATCTGCTGCGCAGCGCGGAGGTGCGCACGCCGCTGATGGAGGCACTGCGCGACGGGATCGAGCGGCTCGTGCTGCTCGGCGACGCGCTCGAGCTGCGCCAGGGGCCGCTGCGCGAGGCGCTGGAGGCGGCGCGGCCGTTCTTCGCCGAGGCCGGGGCAGCGCTCGGCGCAGAGGGCGAGATCGTCGTCGTGCCCGGCAATCACGACCACGCGCTCGTTGCGTCGTGGCTGGAGCGCCGGCATCGCGACGGGATCCCCCCGCCGCTCGGCCTGGCCGAGACGGCAGACTGGGTGCCGAGCGACGCGATCGCCGCGCTCGCCGAGGCGGCGGCGCCTGCGCGTCTCACGCTCGCCTATCCCGGCGTGTGGCTGCGCGACGATGTCTACGCATTGCATGGCCACTACCTCGACCGTCACATCACGGTGCCGACGCTGGAGCGCCTGAGCGCTGGTGCGATGGGGCGCATCGTCGGCCCGCTGCCCGAGCGCGACGCGCTCCCCGACGATTACGAGCGCGCGCTCGCGCCGATATACGCGTGGTCGACTGCGCTCGCGCAGCACGCCGACGACGCGACGACCGGCACGCACGGCGTCTCCGTGCGCGCGTGGCGGATGCTGTCGGGCAACGGGCACCGACCGTTGCGGCGCCGTGCGCTGGTCGCGCTGTTCCCGCTCACGGTCGCGGCGGTCAACCGCGCTGGCCTCGGACCTGTGCGCGCCGACGTCTCCGGCTCGGAGCTCGCGCGCGCCGGAGTGCTCGCGATGGGGGAGGCGGTGCAGCGACTCGGGATCGATGCCGCGCACGTGCTGTTCGGCCACACACACCGCGTCGGTCCGCGCCCTGCCGACGCGCTCGCCGACTGGACGACGCCGCGCGGCGTGCAGATGCACAACAGCGGCTGTTGGGTCTATGAGCGCCAGTTCCTCTCGACCACGTCGTACGAGAGCCCGTACTGGCCCGGCACCGCGATCCGCATCGACGCGAGCGGGCCGCCGCAGCCGCTGCGCGTGCTCGACGGGATGGGCGCAGCCGAGCTGAATCGCTACGCCGGTTGACTCACGCTCACGCCGAGATCAAGCGAGGCCGGGGGTGAAGCAGACGGCGTGGCACGTCACGCCGTCACCGACGCTCAGATCGAGCACGCCGGCGGTGTGGCGGTCGTGCTCGACGAGCGGGAAGGTGTCCGGGTGCTCGACGACGATCTCGGTGCCGTTGGCGGTCACGCTGCCGGCGCCCGACAGCACGGCCCAGACTCCGCCGGCTTCGTAGGGGCCGCTGTACGGTCCGGGTTGATCCTCCGTCTGCGCTTGCAGCAGCACGCCCGGCTCGTCTTCGGGGCGCACCGGCGCAAGCGGCTCGCGCTCGATGCCGAGCAGCCGCTGGATCGCCAGCTCGACATCGGCGTAGCCGCCCTCGCCGAGGTGGAAGTCCGCGAGTCGCTGCTCGCGGTCCCACAGGTAGCGACTCGGCCAACCTTGAATGCCGTACGCGTCCCAGCTCTCCAGCTCGGTGTCGAGCAGCACCGGATACTCGATCCCCAGCCGCGCGACCGCCGCGCGCACCGCGTCGGGATCGCGGGAGACCTCGAAGCCGCCGCTGTGGATCCCGATCACGCGCAGTCCCGCCTCGGCGTAGCGCTCGTGCCACGCGCGCAGGTAGGGGAGCGTGCGCAGCGAGTTGACGCGGCAGAAGTCCCAGAACTCGACGAGCACCGGCCGCCCGCGCTGCTGGTCCATTCGCAGCGTCGCGACGTTGACCCACTCGGCCTGGCGCGGGAACGGCGGTGCCTGCACGTCGAACTCGGCGGGGGGACGCATCGCCCGGCAAGGGTAGCCTTCAAACCCATGCTCGTGCTCGCCCACGCCGGCCACTGGTTTGTCTCGCTCATCTACGCGGCGCCCGCCCTGCTGCTCGGCGGTGCACTCGCCTTCAGCGCGCTGCGCGAGCGTCGTCGGAGAGAGCGCGGAGATCGTCCGCAAGCGCCTCAGGCGTGAGCTGGTCGGTCAGGTAGCCGACGCGCTGCGCCCCCGTCGCGTCGACGATCACCGTCGAGGCCGTGTGCTCATAGCCCTGGCCCTGCGGCTGGATCCCGTACGCGCGCCACACTGGCGCGAGCTGTGCGCGCGTGCCGACGAGGTAGCGCATGCGGCCGGTCAGGTGCTGCTTGACGAGAAAGCGCTTGACGTGCAGCGGCGTATCGCCCTTCGGGTCGACGCTGATCGCGAGCACGGGAACGTCGTGGCCGTAGTCGTCGAGCGCCCCGCGGATCTGCTGGGCGGTCAGCGGGCACGTGTCCTGGCAGGTCGAGTAGAGAAAGGTCACGACGACGGTTCTGTCGCGGTAGGCGTGCATCGTCGTCGTCTTGCCGTCCTGGTCGAGCAGACTGAAGTCGATCGCATGTGCCTGCGGCGGCCGGATCGCGCCGTGGAGGCCGGTCGGCCCGGCGGCGCTGACGGTGCCGTCGCCGTTGCCGCCGAGCAACACGGCGCCGGCGAGCGCGACGACGAGGCAAGCGGCGGCGACGACGAGCGTCAGGCGCAGGCGGGCGGGCACCCGCACAGGGTAGGCGGGACGCGTCTCCTCCGGCAGGTCGCCGGCCACGCCGCCTGCGCGGTGTGGCCTACGCCTCGACCAGCCCGCGACGGATCGCGTAGCGCACGAGCTCGACGCGGTCGCGCATGCCGAGCTTGCGCAGCACGTTCGCGCGATGCGACTCGACCGTCTTCTCCGAGACGTGCAGCGTCGCCGCGATCTGCATGTTCGTGTGCGCCTCGGCGATCAGCTTGACGACCTGCTGCTCACGCGCGGTCAACGGCTCGTCGGGTCTCCGTGCGCCCTCCTCCATCCAGCGGCGGATCAGCGTGCGCTCCGCGGCGTTGGTGAGGAACGGCTCGCCGCGTGCGATCGCGTGCAGCGCAGCGACGAGCGCCTGGTCGGCCTCGCGCTTGAGCACGTAGCCGGCCGCGCCGGCCTTCAGCGCCTCGAACAGATAACGCTCGTCGTCGTGCATCGAGACGATCAAGACGTACGTGCCGGGCAGATGCGCGCGGATCTCGCGCGTCGCCTGCAGGCCGGTCATGCGCGGCATGCCGACGTCGAGCACGCACAGGTCCGGCTGCGTCGCGAGCGCGAGCTCGAGCGCCTCGACGCCGTCGCTCGCTTCTGCGACGACCTCGATGTCCGGCTGGCGCTCGAGCAGCAGGCGGATGCCGCTGCGGACGATCCCGTGGTCGTCGGCGATGAGGGTCCGCATGGGGATGAGACTCAGATCGTCAGCTCGACGCGCGTGCCGCTGCCATCGCCGGACCAGACGGACAGATGTCCGCCGGCCAGGAGCGCTCGCTCGCGCATCCCCCCGAGGCCGCTGCCGCCGTCGCGCGGTTCGCTGATACCGCGGCCGTCGTCGGAGATGCGCAGCACCGTGCGCCCGACGAACGACAGCTCGACCTTCACGCGTTGCGCCGAGGCGTGCTGGGCGATGTTCGAGAGGCCCTCCTGCGTGACGCGGTAGATCGCGAGCTGCTGCTCGGGCGAGAGGCGCGTCGGGGCGCCCTGCGGATGGAACGTCGCGCGGATCCCGGTCTGCTCGGTGAAGTCGCGCACCTGCGTGTGCAGTGCCGGCATCAGACCGTGATCGTCGAGCACGGCGGGGCGCAGCCGGCGCGCGAGTCGGAGCAGCTCCGTCATCGCCTGCGCGGCCAGTTGCTTCGTGTCGCGCAGTTCGTCCTGCAGCGCGGGCGGGGCCTCCTGGATCGTCGCTTCCAGTCGCAGGAGGATCGCCGTGAGCGCCTGGTTGACTTCGTCGTGGAGATCCTGGGCGAGCCGCTGGCGCTCCTGCTCCTGCGCGCGGATCGCGGCTGCTCCGGCCGCCCGGCGCTCGGCCTCGTGGCGTGTGCGCAGCTGCTCGAGGGCTGCGCGTTCCTGCTCCAGCTCGGTGATGTGGCGGCGCAGCAGCAGGCGCGCAAGCGGCGAATGTGTGCTCATCGTCGGCGATCCGGTCCCGGCTACGTCATCGGCTCAGGGGCGTCGACAGCGCATCGGGTCTGCACCCCATATCGGCGCGGGAGCGGGTTTTCGCGACCCCGCGCGCCGCTGGCCGGACGCGCTATCCTTTCTGAAGTCAGCAAAAGCCGACCCCCTTTGAGGAGTTTTCCCGAATGAGTCCGTCCGGCGCGGAGTTGCTCCGCCAAGTCAAGAGCCAGATCGAAGAGGTCGACCCCGCGCTTGTCAGCGAGCACCTTGGTACCGACAACGGCATGGTCGTGGTGGACGTGCGCGAGACCGACGAGTTCGGCGTCGCGCACATCCCGGGTGCGAAGCACGTGCCGAAGTCCTACCTGGAGACGCGCATCGAGACGGCCGCGCCCGACAAGGACGCGTGGGTGGTGCTCTACTGCGCCTCCGGCAACCGCTCGGCGTGGGCGGCGCGCACGCTGACGGAGGACCTCGACTATAAGAGAGTCGCCTCGATGACCGGCGGGATCGCGCTGTGGAAGGACCGCGGCTACGAGATCGCGACGCCGAGAGCGCTTACGGCCGAGCAGCGCGACCGCTACTCGCGCCACCTGCTGATGGAGGAGGTCGGCGTCGAGGGCCAGCTGAAGCTGCTCGACGCGAGAGTGCTGCTGCTCGGCGCCGGCGGGCTCGGCGCGCCGACCGCGCTGTACCTCGCGGCGGCCGGCATCGGCACGCTCGGGATCGTCGACAACGACGTCGTCGACCTCTCGAACCTGCAGCGCCAGGTGATCCACACGCAGGACCGCGTCGGCGAGCCGAAGGTTGACTCGGCCGAGGCGACGATCGCGAACCTCAACTCGGACGTGAACGTCATCAAGTACCCGGTGCGTATCGACGCCTCCAACATCATGGAGATCATCGAGGGCTACGACGTGATCGTCGACGGGCTCGACAACTTCCCGACGCGCTACCTGCTCAACGACGCCTCGGTGCGGACGAAGATCCCCGTCGTGTCTGCCTCGATCCTCGGCTTCGACGGGCAGCTGTCGGTCTTCGCGCCGTACGAGGGCCCGTGCTACCGCTGCCTCTATCCGACGCCGCCGCCGGCTGAGCTGGCGCCTTCCTGCGGTGCAAACGGCGTGCTCGGCGTGCTGCCGGGGACGATGGGGCTGCTGCAGGCGACCGAGGTCGTGAAGCTGATCCTCGGCGAGGGCGAGCCGCTGATCGGGCGTCTGCTCCTCTACGAGGCGCTCGGCGCGACGTTCACCGAGCTGAAGGTGCGCCGCGACCCGGACTGCCCGATCTGCTCGCGCGACCCCGAGTCGATCACCGATGACGAGATGGGCGTCTTTCCCGACTACGAGGCGTTTTGCGCCGCGGCCGGCTAGGGTCCCGCACATGGCCACTGTGAAGATCCCACCCGTCCTGCGGGCGTCCGTCGGCGGCGAGAAGGAAGTTGCCGCCGAGGGCGCGTCTGTCGGCGAGGTTCTCAACGCGCTCGCCACGGCGCATCCGCAAACGCAGACGCAGCTGTTCTCCGCCGAGGGCGAGCTGAATCGCTACGTGAACGTCTACCTCAACGACGAGGACGTGCGCGTGCTCGACGGCTTGCAGACCACGGTCGGCGCCGGCGACACGCTCGTCATCCTGCCGGCGATGGCCGGCGGCTCTCGCTAGCCACCGGTCTCGGCGGCGTCGAACGCGTCGGCGACCCCGCGGAAGAACTCCGCGGGGCGCATGCCGAGTCCGCGTGCGACCGCGATCAGGCTGTCGAGCTTGGGGGTGAGCTCGCCGCGCTCGAGCTGGCCGAGGTACTTGTGTCCGAGGTCGCCTCTGTCAGCGACCTTTTCCTGCGTGAGTGTCCGATCCTCGCGCATTCTCCGCACCCCCGCGCCGACGATGTCGCGCTCTCTCTTGGCAGGCGGAGGCACCCACGAGACTCTTGTGAGGAGCGCTCCCAAAAAACACCCCGCGCAAGGGGTATTTTGAGGTGTTCAAGGGGTATCGTGGGATATCGAAGGGTGAATCCGCTGCTTCGATCGTGCGCGTCGGCGCGCGGGCGCCGCCGCTCCAAGCAGCCCGACACCCCGCTATACTTCGTGAAGCAATGGACGGGGAGCGCCTCCAGAATCGGCCCTGCGGCGGTCGCTACGGCGACATCGTGCAGGCGATCGGCAATACGCCGCTTGTCGAGCTCAAGCGGCTCTCGCCGAAGCCTGGCGTGCGCGTCTGGGCGAAGCTCGAGTCGCGCAACCCGACGGGCTCCGTCAAGGACCGCGTCGCGCGCTCGCTGATCGAGGACGCGGAGGCGAGAGGCGCGATCAGACCGGGCCAGATGATCCTCGAGCCGACCTCCGGTAACACCGGCATCTCGCTCGCGATGATCTGCTCGCGCAAGGGCTACCCGCTCAAGGTCGTGATGCCGGACAACGTGACCGCCGAGCGCACCCAGCTGCTGAAGATGTACGGCGCCGACATCGTCTACTCGCCGGGCGAGCAGGGGTCGAACGGCGCGGTCGCCAAGGCGCTCGAGATGGCCGAGGCCGACTCGTCGTACTACATGCCGTACCAGTACGGGAACCAGGCGAACCCGAACGCGCACTACTACGGCACGGCCCCCGAGATCATCGAGGAGCTCGACGACGTCGCCGCCTTCGTGGCCGGGCTCGGCACCGGCG
>DASYLH010000006.1:0-84538 GCA_036009645.1 Conexibacter sp. | reverse complement strand
CTCGATCTCGTGCGCGGCGTCGCCGAGCGCGGCAAGCTGCCGGTCGTGCTGTTCTGCGCTGGTGGCATCGCGACGCCTGCGGACGCCTCGCTGATGATGCAGCTCGGCGCGGAGGGTGTCTTCGTCGGCTCCGGCATCTTCCAAAGCGAGGATCCGGAGCTGCGGGCGAAGGCGATCGTCGAGGCGACGACGCACTACGCCGACCCCGAGCGCGTCGCGGCCGCCTCAACCGGCCTCGGCACGCCGATGGTCAGTCTCGAGTCCTCCAAGCTCGAGTCCGAGCAGCTGCTCGCCCAACGCGGCTGGTAGCGGACCTACCAGCGTGGCAAGGTGGCGACCGCCGCGTCGAACTCCCCGGCCGAGAAGACCTTGTTTGACGAGTCCGCCCGCTCCGCCTCGCGCGCATCGATCCGCTTCCCCCAGCAGCAACAGCTCGTTCGTCTTCTTCCTGCCCAGGTTTGATCATGAACGGGAACGCCCCATGTTGATCTCGGGCGTGCCGAACATCGCCCCTCCTTCGCGACGTCAGGTCTTGCCCAACCTGCCGATCGGCTTCATCGCCCCGACGCGTGCCGATCCGGGTCGGGCTATGAAGCTGCCGGCTTGTGCGGCGCAACACCGTCGACCAGCGCCGCCGCTTGTTCAACGGCGGCTGCCTGGTGCTCACGGAGCTTCTGGTTGGGGCGATCTGCGAGGTATTGCAGGAAGGGGTCCTCGACAAGCGACTGGCCGAGCAGTGTCTCGACGACCGCCGTGCCGCAGAACGGGACATAGCCCTCGGAGTAGCCGCCCTCGTGGATGCACACGAGCCTGCCCTCGCAGCACTCGGCCGCTACCTCGAGCAGCACCTCCGTCATCTGCCGGTAGGAGTCCGAGTGCAGGTTCTGCCGACCCATCGGGTCGTACGCGCTCGCGTCGAACCCGCAGGCGACGAGGATCAGGTCGGGCGCGAAGCGTCGCACCGCGGGTGCTACGACATGCTCCATCGCCAGCATGTAGGCGCCGTGGCCCGAGCCGTCGGGCAGTGGCACGTTGATGTTGTACCCCTCGCCGCGGCCTTCGCCGCGGTGCTCGACGAGCCCGCGGCCAGGTGGGAACTGGTCCTCGCCGTGCAGTGAGATCGTCAGCACGCTCGGATCGGCATAGAACGCATCTTCGGTGCCGTTGCCGTGGTGGACGTCCCAGTCCACGATCGCGACGCGCTCCACCCCGCGTGCCGCCCGCGCGTGCATGGCCGCGAGCGCCGTGTTCGCGAACAGGCAGTAGCCGAGCGCGCGCGCGGTCTCCGCATGGTGTCCGGGAGGACGCACGAGCGCGTACGCGTTGTCCACGTCACCGTCGAGTACCGCCTCGACGCACGCGAGCGCACCGCCTGCGGCGCGCAGGGCGATCTCGTATGAGCCGGGACCTATCCGGACCATCTCGCCGACGTCGCCGCCACCCGCGTCGCTGATCCGCTTGAGATGCCGGAGGTACTCGGCGGTGTGGAACCGGAGCACCTCCTCCTCGGTGGCTTCGCGCCCGCGGATGGGCACCAGCAGGTCGAGCAGCCCGCTTCGCGCGACGAGGTCGCGGAAGCGGGTCTTGCTCGCGGCGCTCTCCGCGTTGCCCAACCCGGGCTGGATCAGCCCACCGGCGGGCATGAAGACGGCACCTGAACCCGTGTCATGCCAGGCGTATGCCTCATCCCAGTGCCAACCGGTTCTCATGGCTCCCCTTAGGTGTGGACGACGATGGTCTTGGTTTGCGTGTAGGCGTGGAGGCCTGCTTGCCGGTTCTCGCGGCAGACGCCTCAGAAGGTCCCATCGAGCAGCTTCCCTCCGCCCGGGACCTTCGTCGAAAGCTCGAGCGCACGCAGGAGCGCGTGCACGGTCGCGACGCTGGCGGTCACGACCGGCAGCCCGTGGGCCGCCTCGACCGCATCGATCGCTGCCAGCGAAGGCATCTGCACACACGCCGACAGCACGATCGTGTCCACGTCTCTCAGCTGCAGCCGGCCGGCGACCTCGACGAGCGCCAGCGGGTCGCGCCGGCCGACCGCGAGGTTGTCGCTGATCTCGAGCGAGATCGTCTCGGCGACCGAGACGCCCTCGTGCTCGATGTACTCGGCGACGAGCTTCGTCAGCGGTCTCATGTAGGGCGTGACGACGGCGATGCGTCTGGCGCCGAGCGTGTGGAGGCCCTCGACGAGCGCACCCGCGCTCGTGACGACCGGGGCCGGCGCGCCGTTCTCGACCGTGATGCCGTGCAGTCTGCTCGACGACGCGCGGTGGTAGCCGAGCCCCATCGACATGATCGCGACCAGGCACGCGTACGCCATCACGTCGACGCGCGCGTCCGACAGTTCCAGCGCGCAGCGGCCCGAGTCGGCGTCCATGCGCGCGAGCTCCTCCGCCGTCACGTGCTTCATGCGCATGCGGCTGGAGTGAAACGTGAAGCGCTCCGGGGCGATCGCCTCGCGCGCCCGCAGCAGCGCGGGCACCTCGGTCTCCATCGTGGTGTTCGAGCTCGGGACGATCTGCCCGATCCGGATCGCGCTCACGCCGACGCCACCTCGGCGACGGCTGCGAGCGGCTCGCGGGCGGCGTCCACGACGCGGTTGCGCAGCACGCCGATGCCGTCGACCTCCGCCTCGACCACGTCACCCGGCTGCAGGAAGTGCGGCGGTCTGTGCCCGGCGCCGACGCCGGACGGCGAGCCGGTGGCGATGACGTCGCCCGGCTCGAGCGTCACGCCGGAGGTGATGTCCGCGATCAGCTCGGGGATCTTGAACAGCATGTGGCGCGTGTTCGAGTCCTGCTTCGTGACGCCGTTGACGCGCAGCCGCAGATCGAGGTCCTGCGGGTCGGCGATCTCGTCCGCGGTCACGAGAACGGGCCCGAGCGGGGCGTACGAGTCCTGCCCCTTTGAGAAGAACCACTGGCCGGAGCGCCGCTGGTCGCGTGCGCTGATGTCGTTGACGATGCTGTAGCCGAAGACGTAGTCGAACGCGTCCTCCGCGGCCACGCGGTAGGCATGGCGCCCGATCACGACCGCCAGCTCAACCTCCCAGTCGAGCTGGGCGGTAAGCGTGCCGTCGTGGCGGATCTCGCAGTCCGGGCCGACGACGGCTGTCGTCGGCTTGTCGAACAGGACCGGTCTCGGCGGCAGGTCGGCGTCGGTGTCGAGCGTCCGATGCGACTCGGCCACGTGCTCGACGTAGTTGAGGCCGACGCCGACGATCTTCCCCGGCCGCGGGATCGGCGCCCGCAGCGTCACCGTCGCCAGCGGGACGGTGCGCGCCGCGCCGCTGCGGTCGGCGCGCTCGAGCAGCTGCGCGACCGCGCGCGCGTCGCCGCCGCTGGCTGACAGCAGCCCGAGCATCGAGTCTGGGAGCGACTGGCCGAGCGCACGCGCCGTGGCCGGCAGGTCGACGACCTCCTCGCCGCGCAGCACGCCGACGCTGTCGTGCAGGGCATGCGGTGCGCTGAACGTCACGAGCTTCACGAAGTCACCTCTTGATGGCCGCCGTTGTCCTCGAGTGTGCGCTCGATGTAGAGCCCGAGGGACTCGATCGTCGGCAGGTCGTTGAACGAGAAAAGGACGGCGTCCTCGCCGTCGGAGTCGTTGGCGTGCTCGTGCAGCGCCCAGGACGGAACGCAGAAGATGTCGTTCTCCTGCCAGTCGAAGCGCTGGCCACCGACGATCGAGTGGCCGCGCCCCTTCGCGACGGTGTACATCGAGCTACCCGTGTGCCGGTGCGCTCTCGTCGCCTCGCCCGGCTGCAGCAGCTGGATCTGCGCGCCCATCGTCGCCATCACGTGCCCGCCGGTGACGGGGTTCGTGAAGCGCAGCAGCGTGCCGTCGTAGGGCGAGGGCTCCTGCGCGCGCGCCAGCGACTGCAGCGCCTCGTAGCTGCGCGCGAACGGGTACTTGAGCAGCGGCGAGTAGCGCCGGTCCCACCGCGTGTCGGGCAGGAGTCCGGGCGCGACGTAGCTGTCGGTCGAACGGTTCAGCGCGCCCTCGGCCGTCTGGCGCCCGTCGGAGTGCACCTCGTAGGTGTTCGCCTCGAGTGTGTTGACGAGCGGGATGTCGAGCCCGTCCTGCCAGATCGCCGGCACTTCGTCGCCCTCGTTTCCGTGGTCGTGCCACGTGCCGGAGGGGGTGATGACGAAGTCCTTCGCGCCGAGCTCCGCGCGCTCGCCGTCGACGACTGTGTAGGCGCCCTTGCCCTCGATGATGAAGCGCAGCGCGGAGGCGGCGTGGCGGTGCGCCGGCGCCCACTCGCCCGGCAGCATGATCTGCAGGCCCGAGAACAGCCAGCCGACGGCGGCGGTGACGTCGCGGCGCGTCGGGTTCGCGAGCCACACGACGCGCCGGCCGGCGTCCTGCGGGCTGACGAGCTCGGCGGCCTCCAGCACGAGCGGCCGCAGCGCCTCGTAGCTCCACAGCGTCGGCGTCGATCTCGACTTCGGCTCCCACGGCTCGATGTCGTTGGCGACGGTCCACAGGGCGCCGGCCGACTGCTCCTCGAGCCGGGCGTAGTACTCCTGCAGCTCCGGGCGGTCGGCTACGCGTGCGCGGCCAAGCACGGTGTCATCCATCGTGATCATCCTCTCCTGTTGGTCGCCTGTCGTCGGCTGTGCGAGGCGGCGACGCCTGGTCCGTCGGATCCCCCTGGAACGTCACCGCCGCCAGCGGCTGGCGGTTGACGTGCAGGTCGAAGATGTCGAAGCGGTTGTAGCCGCCGACGATGTCGTGCATCTGCTTCGGCTGGATGCAGCGACGCAGGTCGATCTCGGCGTACGCGATTCCCTCGACGTCGATCAGCGGCTCCGACAGCAGCGTCGCGTCCGGCCCGACGATCCCGGAGAAGGCGCTGCTTCTGCGCGACATCAGCTCGCGACGCGCCGGGTCGTCGCCGGCCACCTCGTCGACGATCTGCTCGCTGATCGTCGAGCACGAGACGACGGTGAAGACCTTGCCCTCGAACGAGTGGTTGATCGCCCGCAGCCGGATCGCCTCGGCCATGTCGTACGTCGGCGGCGCGACCGGCAGGCTGATGTAGCTGGCGACGTGGACGAGCTCGCCCTGGGCGAGCAGCGTGTAGCGGGCGAGCGGGTTCGTGTTCTCGCCGCAGGCGAGCACGCCGAGCGGGCCGACGTCGGTCTGGTGCACGCGCAGCGTGCTGCCGTCCCCGCCCGCCCATGTGAGCTTCTCCGCCCAGGTCGGCACGAGCTTGCGGTGGACGCCGAGCAGCGTGCCGTCGGAGTCGATCGTCAGCAGCGTGTTGTAGAGCCCGCCCGCGCTGTGGGGGCTGCGCTCGTTGACGCCGATCACGACGACGGCGCCGGCGGAGCGCGCGGCGTCGCGCAGCACGTCGACGTGTGGTCCGGGCACGTCGATGCTCGCGAGCTGGAGGCGCTCGAACCACGCGCTGCCCTCGAGCGGGGTCATGATCCAGTTCCAGTAGGGATACCCGGCGACGAAGACCTCGGGGAAGGCCACGAGGCGGGCGCCGTTCCCCGCGGCCTCGTGGATCAGCTCGGCGGCCTTCTGGACCGTCGCGTCCGGGTCGAGGTACTCCGGGGCAGCCTGCACCGCGGCGGCCACGAACGGCTGCACGCGGGCGATGTCGACGCCGGCTGGGCTCATCTCGCTGCTCCTCTGCACGCTCGTCCGGGCGACCCGGGCGGCAGGAGGACAGCGCCTGGACCCATGTGGTGCCAGGCGTACGCCTCATCCTCCTGCCAGCCGGTGCTCATCGGTGACCGTCGGCGTTAGGTGTGGACGACGATGGTCTTGGTCTGGGTGTAGGCGTGGATGCCTGCTTCTCCGTTCTCACGGCCCCAACCGGATTGCTTGTAGCCGCCGAACGGGAGGGCGGAGTCGAACGTGTTGTAGGTGTTGACCCACACGATGCCGGCTTTGATGCTGGCGGCCGTGCGGTGGGCCTTGGCGATGTCGCGGGTCCACACGCCGGCGGCGAGCCCGTAGCGGGTGTCGTTGGCGGTTGCGGCGATCTCGCCGGGGTCGTCGAACGGGATGACGGTCACGACCGGTCCGAAGATCTCCTCGCGCACGACCTGCATCTCGGGCGTGGTGTTGACGAGCACGGTCGGCTCGACGAACCAGCCCTGCTCGCCGTGGCGGCGGCCGCCGGCGACCGCCTCAGCGCCCTCCTGCTCGCCTGCTTGGAGGTAGCCGAGCACGCGCGCGAACTGCTCTTCGGAGACGACCGGGCCCATCTCGCTGGCGGGGTCGAGCCCGGGGGCGACCTTGATCGAGCGTGCTGCTGCGGCGACGCCGTCGACGACCTCGTCGAAGACGCGCTTCTCGACGAACAGTCGCGAGCCGGCGGTGCAGACCTCGCCCTGGTTGTAAAAGATCGCCTCCGCGGCGCCGGGGATCGCGGTCTGCAGATCGGCGTCGGCGAACACGATGTTCGGCGACTTGCCCCCGAGCTCCAGCGCGACCTTCTTGAGGTTGCCCTTGGCCGCGTCGATGATCAGCTTGCCGACCTCGGTCGAGCCGGTGAAGCCGACCTTGTCGACGCCCGGGTGCGCGGCAAGCGCGGCGCCCGCGTCCGCGCCGATCCCGTGCACGATGTTGACCACGCCCGCAGGAACACCCGCCTCCAGCAGCACCTCGCCGAGCAGCGCGGCGCTCAGCGGCGCCTGCTCAGCCGGCTTGAGCACGACCGTGTTGCCGGCCGCCAACGCGGGCGAGAGCTTGGTCGTAGCCATCAGCAAGGGGAAGTTCCACGGCACGATCGCGCCGACCACTCCGACCGGCTCATGCACTGTGTAGGCCAGATACTGGCCCGGCTCTGCCCACCCGACCGGGATCGTCGCGCCCTCGAGCTTGGTCGCCCAGCCCGCCATGTAGCGGTAATGCGCGGCAGCTGCCGATCCCTCCTGACGCGCCTGCGAGATCGGGCGGCCGTTGTCGAGCGACTCCAGCTGCGCGAACTCCTCCGCACGCTCCTCGACCAGCTCGCCGATCCGCCACACGATGCGACCCCGCTCCGCCGGCGACATCCGCGCCCACGGCCCCGACTCAAATGCCCGACGCGCCGCCGCCACCGCACGATCGACATCCTCGGCGCCACTACGCGCAGCGCTCGCGACCTGCTCGCCAGTGGCCGGATTGCGGACCGGGAACGACTCGCCGCTCAGCGCCTCGACCCACTCCCCGTCGATCAGATTCAACACCGGCCGAGCAACAAACGACGCAACCGGAGCCGACAACGACACATCACCCATCACGCTCATGACCACACCCACTCTCGAGGCCGGAGTCAACCGGCCGGTCGCTCGCCCCGCATCGCCGGCCCGAGCCCACCCACAGGCGACCTCGCTCCCGACACCGGGCAGATTCATGTGGGGGATATTCTACATGCTGACCCTGTGATATGTCGAGTATTTGTCGGCGTTCCCTTGGGCGGTTCGACGAGGACGCTGAGCGTGCCATCCCACCCTCGTCGTCTCTCATCGCAATGCTTGACATCTGAGTCGAGTGGCACGTAGCCTTTGCGTGAGAAGAGTGGAATGAGAGGAAGCTGTCGATCCAACGCTCGATGATCGCCGGGCTGGTGCTCGCGGTGGGCGAGGCGCGGCGGTCCCGCGTGCGCGCCGCCTGCCTACCTGCGCGAGCGGGCGCGCTCGACGGCCTTGGCGGTCGGTTCCGAGGACCATGCTTGCGGTGCGACCGGCTCTACCAGCAGCGCGCTCGTCGGCACGTCTCCGGGGTTGTCCCACGCGTACAGGGTTCGCTCGGGGACGATGATCGCGTCGCCTTGCTCGAGACAGACCTCACGGCTGTCGATCACGAAGCGCAGGGAACCGGCGATCACGAACGCGAACGTCTCGTTCGGTCGTGCGTACGCGCCGCCGCTGCTCTCGCCCGGTGGCACGGTCAGCAGTGCCGGCTCGATGTCGTGCCCGGGGAGGACAAGCTCCTCCCACACGACGTCGCCGCTCAGCACGCCGCGGGCGCGCTCGTCGCTGCGCACGACCATCGGGTCGCGCGCGCGGAAGTGCGCGAGGCCGCTCATCGGCGTCAGGAATGCGTCGGCGATGCGCGCGACGATGTGCGTCGAGACGCCGGTCTCGCCACGCTCGATCGAGGACAGGAACGACGGGGAGACGCCGATGCGGGCGGCCGCCTCGCGGACGGTCAGTCCGCGGTCGCGGCGAGCGTGCCGGATTGCTGCGCCGTTCCATCGCGGCTTCGTGCCGTTCGCCCCGGACCGGCTGCTGAGCGACGCGCGGATCGCCGCCGGGTTCCAGCCGTGCCGACGACGCAACTCGGCGACGTGCCGGGCGCGCTCGACCTGCGCCTCGGAGTAGAGCCGCTGGCCGCCCTTGCTGCGCTCCGGGACGAGCAGATCCTGCGACTCCCACACGCGCAGCGTCTGCGCGCTCACGCTCAGCTCGGCCGCCACCTCGCCGATCGTCAAGAACGGTTTTCCGTCGCGCTGGCGTATGGACCAAGTGTATGCGGAAACGGGTCGCGGGGTCGTTGACAAACTTACAGGTGTTTTGTAGCTTTGTCGCATGACCAATGCCTCTGACACTCCCTCCGAGCCGCAGTACGGCCCGGCCAGCGCCGCCCTCGCCCCGCGTTACTCAGGCGTGCGGACCTTCGCCCGCTGTCCACACGTGAGCGACCTCGCGGGCGCCGACGTAGCCGTCGTCGGCGTTCCGTTCGACACCGGGACGAGCTACCGGCCCGGCCCCCGCTTCGGCCCCGACGGGATTCGCGCCGGCTCGCAGCTGCTGCGTCCGTACCACCCGCCGCTCGACATCGACGTGTTCGGGACGCTGTCCGTCGTCGATGCCGGCGACCTCGCGGTGACCTCGGGCAACGCAGCACGCACGCTCGAGCAGATCGCGCAGGGCGTCGAGGCGATCCTGCGCGCCGGCGTCGTCCCGCTCGTGCTGGGCGGCGATCACACGATCGTGCTCGGCGAGCTGCGCGGACACGCGGCCGTCCACGGACCGATGGGGCTCATCCTGCTCGACGCCCACGCCGACACGTGGGACGCCTACTTCGGCGAGCCCTACGCCCACGGCACGCCGCTGTGGCACGCGGTCAAGGAGGGCGTGCTCGACCCCCACCGCTCGCTCCTGGCCGGCATGCGCGGCTCGCTCTACGGTCCGCACAACCTCGGTGACGCGCGCGCGATGGGCTTCGAGGTGCTGACGACCGAGGAGCTGCGCGCGACCGCGCCGGCCGACTTCGCGCGGCTGGTCGCCGAACGGCTCGGCGGTGGGCCGGCCTTCCTGTCCTTCGACATCGACGTCCTGGACCCGGCCTTCGCGCCGGCTACCGGCACCCCCGAGGTCTGCGGGCTGCTGCCGCATGAGGCGATCGCGTTCGTGCGCTCGCTCGTCGATGTGCCGTTCACCGGCTTCGACGTCGTCGAGGTCTCGCCGCCCTACGACAACGCGAGCCAGACGACCGCGATGCTCGCCGCGAACGTCGCGTACGAGCTGCTCGCAATCGAGGCGAAGCGGCGGGCCTCGTAACGCTTGCGGAAGAGTGGTCTACCTCCACGCCCGATGGTTCTCAAGTCCATCGCTGGCGACAGGAGGTTCGAACGCCGACCGCCCCCTACCGGCTTCGGCCACGAATTCCGAGTTGCAGAACCCCGGCCGGCTTCCAAACCTGGTCGGGGTTCCTCGGTTCTGCGCGCCTCGGCTGGCAAGCAGGAACGTCGACTCTCATCACAATGCTTGACATGTGAGTCCAGTGGGGCGTAGCCTTTACGCCGAGAGATGACAGACGAGCTAGCGTGCAGCTGCACCTGCGGCGGACGTGACGCGCGTCGTTTCCCCGTCGTGTGAGGAGAGTGGGATGAGAGGAAGCTGTCGATCCAACTGTGGCCGCATTAGGTGGTTCGTCGCCGTTGTGGGCGGGCTTGTCGCGCTCGCCGTCCTGGCGACGGGCTGTGGCAGTAGCTCCGGCGGGTCGTCGTCGGCCCCGAACGGCGGGACGGAGAACGTCGTCGAGACGACTCCGGCGGCCACCGGCGAGCTCGACCATGTCACCTGGGATCTGCCCTGGGGCGAGCCGACGACGCTCGACTACGCGAAGGCCGACGACTACTCGCCGAATGCGGTCGTCTCGAACCTGTGCGACAAGCTGCGGGTGATGAAGCCGGACTTCACCTACGCTCCCGGCCTGGCGACTGCGTGGCGCAATCCTGATCCCAAGACGCTGGTGTACACGATCCGCTCGGGGGTGAGATTCTGGGATGGGTCGCCGTTGACGGCCGACGATGTCGTGGCCAGCATGCGGCGCAATCTGGATCCGAAGGCCGAGCCGGTCTACGGCACCTTCTACAAGAACGTCGCCAGCATCGAGAAGACGGGGCCGCTGCAGGTGACGGTCCATTTCAAGCAGCCTGATGAGCTGTTCAACAAGCAGATGGCGACGGTCGCCGGGTCGGTCGCGAAGGCTTCCTACATGGAGGAGAAGGGCGCGAAGTTCGGCACGCCGACCGGCGGGGTGATGTGCACGGGCCCGTTCAAGCTTGTGAAGTGGGAGTCGGGGTCCAGCATCACCGTCGAGCGCAACGACGACTACTGGGATGCGCAGCTGCAGCCGAAGGTGCGCCAGCTCGACTTCAAGTTCATCACCGACAGCAGCACGCTCACGAGCGCGCTGCAGTCCGGTGCGATCGATGGCGCCTACGAGGTGCCGGTCAGCAGCGCCGCCACGCTCGAGAAGTCGACGAGCGGCACGCTCTACCAGGGTCGCAGCCTTGCGCACATCCTGATTCATCCTATCCCCGCGGACGGCCCGATCGCGGACCCGCGCGTGCGGGAGGCGCTCAGCTTCGCGATCGACCGGGCCGCACTGGCGCGCAACGTCTATGGCGGCCGCGCGACGCCGATGCGGACGATCGCGACGTCGAGCGTGTGGGGCAGCAGTCCCGCGAGAGCGATCTATCAGAAGGCCTACGACGCGCTGCCGCCGGCGACCCAGGATCTCGCGCGGGCGAAGCAGCTGATCGAACAGGCGGGCCGGCCGTCGAAACCGCTGGTGCTCGCGATCGCTGCAGGTGACCAGCCGTCGTTGCAGATGGCGACGTTCGTGCAGGCGGATGCCAAGCAGATCGGCTTGCCGATCACGATCCGTCAGCTGCAGCCGACCGACTACTCGAACGTGTTCTACATCCCGTCCGCGCGCCGCGGTCTCGACATGATTTGGACGTCGGGTTGGTGGGAGGGCCCGGATCCGCTCGCCTTGATGCCGGCGCTCACGGATCCGGACGGCACGTACAACTGGATCAAGTACGACAACCCGAAGGTCACGCAGCTGCTTACGAAGGCGCAGTCCACCCTGGACGAGTCCGCGAGCGCGAAGGCGTTCGTGCAGGCGCAGGCCATCTACAGCCCGGATGTCCCCACGATCCCGCTGCTCGATCAGAACGAGTTGCTCTATCTCAACAAGGGGCTGACGGGCGCGCCCGCATCGTTCTCCTACCTCTTCTCGCCGTGGGCGGCCCACCTCGGCAAGGCGGGCTAGGCGGCGGCATGAGCTCTCGTTTCGTCCTCGGACGCGTCGCGGCACTCGCCGCGACGCTCCTGGTCGCCAGCTTCGTGATCTACGTCGCGCTCTATCTGGCGCCAGGTGATCCTGTGACGTCGCTCATCGGCGGGACGCACGCGTCGCCGTCGCTCGTGGCGCAGATTCGTCACGAGCACCACCTCGACGACCCGCTGTTCGTCGGCTACGCACGATGGCTGACGAGCGCGTTGCACGGCGACTTCGGCCAGTCGCTCGTCTTTCGCGACGGTGTCGGCCAGCTGATCGGTCCGCGCGTCGGCACGACGCTGCTGCTCGTCGCCTACGCGGCGGTGCTGATCCTGGTGACCGGGATCGGGCTGGGGATCCTCGCCGCCCTGCGCGCGGGCCGGCTGGAGACGACGATCGTCGTCGGCACGACGGTGGCGATGGGAGCGCCGACGTTCGTGATGGCGATCATCTTGATCGCGCTGTTCGCGAACAACCTGGGCTGGTTTCCCGTCTTCGGTGCGGGCGAAGGCTTCGGCGATCGCATCTGGCATCTGACCCTGCCGGCGATCGCGCTCGCGTTCTCGTACGTGGCGTATGTCTCTCAGGTCACGCGAGCGGCAGTGCGGGAGGAGCTGCGTGGAGAGTACGTCGAGACGGCGCGCAGTCGTGGCTTGCCAGAGCGGTTCGTGGTCCGCCGGCACGTGCTGCGCAACGCAATGGGGCCGATCGCGAACGTCTCGGGGCTGACGGTCGCCGGCCTGATCGCCGGCACCGTCGTCGCCGAGCGAGCGTTTGGGATCAACGGACTCGGCTCGCTGCTGGTCGACGCCGCCGCGAGAAAGGACCTCGCGGTCGTGCAGGCGATCGCGCTGATGATGGTCGCTGCGTTCGTGGTGATCAACACGCTCGTCGATCTGCTCAGCGCAGCACTCGATCCGCGGCTCGCGCAAAAGGCCGTGGCGTGAGCGCGCTGCAAGTCGGCCTGGGCGTCGGCCGATCGCGCCGAGTCGTCGGCCGTCTCGCCGACCTCGGCCCGGTGACCGTCGTCGCGGCGGGCGTCGTCGCCATGCTGATCCTCGTTGCGCTCTTCGGCCCGCTCATCGCGCCGCATGACCCGACCGCCGTCGATCCGCTGAACGTCTACGCCGGCTCCTCGTCGACGCACCTGCTCGGCACCGACGACACCGGGCGCGACATCCTGTCGCGGCTGATCTACGGTGCGCGACCGAGCCTCGTCGGACCGGCCTTTATCGTGGCGATCGCGGTGACGCTCGGCAGCGGGCTGGCGCTCGCAGCCGCATGGTTCGGCGGGTGGGTCGACGCCGTCATCTCTCGCGCGCTCGACATCCTGTTCGCCTTTCCGGGGCTGATCCTGGCGATCGGAGCGGTCGCCATGTTCGGACCGGGGCTCGTGGCGCCGGTCATCGCGCTGGCGATCTCCTACACCCCCTACTTCGCGCGCGTGCTCCGCAGCGCTGCGGTCCGGGAGCGGCGGTTGCCCTATGTCGACACGGCGTGGGTGCAGGGCGTCTCGGCGCGCAAGATCTGCTTCGCCCACCTGCTCCCGAACCTGCTGCCGTTGATGTTGGCACAGGCGAGCGTCGCGTTCGGCTACGCGCTGCTCGATCTTGCGGCGGTGTCGTTCCTGGGCCTGGGCGTGCAGCCTCCGACCTCCGAGTGGGGGCTGATGGTCGCCAACGGCCAGCCGGCGATCGTGGCGGGCCACCCGCAGCAGGCGCTGTACGCCGGCATGACGGTGCTCGTCGCGGTCGTGGCGTTCAACGTGCTCGGCGAGGGCATCTCGCGTCGCGTGCTGGGGAAGACGTCGTGAGCGCTTTGCTGGAGTTGGAGCGGTTGCGCGTCGAGCTGCCGGTCGAGGGTGCCATGCGGCCGGTGATCCACGAGCTGTCGCTCGAGATCGCGCCGGGCGAGGCCGTCGGTCTCGTCGGCGAGTCGGGCTCGGGGAAGTCGACGACGGCGCGCTCGGTGATGCGGCTGCTCCCGTCGGGGGCCGACATCAGCGGCGGGCTCCGTTTCGACGGAGTCGATCTGCTCGGGCTCGACCGACGTGGCCTGCGGGAGTTCCGCGCGCGAGAGGTCTCGATGATCTTCCAGGATCCACGGGCGCACATCAATCCGGTTCGCACGATCGGCGACTTCCTCGTCGAGGTGCTGACGACGGTTCGCGGCGAGCGGCGCGAGGCAGCCCTCGCGCGCGCCGAGGAGATGTTGCGCGATGTCGGCATCACGGACGCGTCACGGCGGCTGCGCCAGCACCCGCATGAGCTTTCCGGCGGTCTCCTGCAGCGGGTGATGATCGCAGCGGCGCTGCTGGCCGAGCCGCGGCTGATCCTCGCCGACGAGCCGTCGACCGCCCTCGATGTCACGACGCAGGAGGAGGTGATGGCGATCCTCGACGAGCAGCGTCGCGAGCGAAACGTGGCGATGATGTTCATCACGCACGATCTCGATCTCGCCGCCGCGGTCTGCGACCGGATCGCGGTGATGTACGCCGGCTTCATCGTCGAGGAGGGTGCGGCTTCGACGCTGCACGCTGAGGCGCGGCATCCGTATACGCGCGCGCTGATTGCCGCGCGACCGGACAGCGGGGCGCGCGGGGAGCCACTGAGGGCGATCCCGGGCCGGCCGCTGTCGGCGTTCGAGGCGCCCGAGGGCTGCGCGTTCGCGACGCGCTGCCCGCACGTGGGCGACGTCTGTCGCACCACCCGACCGCCGCTGCGCGAGTTCGACGGCGGCCTCGTCGCCTGCGTTCGCGCGGCGGAGATCCGTGAAGGCGCCGCGCCAGCGCAGGCGGCCAACGGTGTCTGAGATGCGTCGAGAAGAGGAGATGCGTGTGGCGAACGGGGCACCGGCTCTGGAGGTTCGGGACCTGCGAAAGGTCTTCCACGGCCGTCGCGGGGACGAGAAGGCTGAGCTGGTCGCAGTCGACGGGATCAGCTTTTCGCTCGCCGCCGGCGGTTCGCTCGCGATCGTCGGCGAGTCCGGCTCGGGTAAGACGACGTGCGCGCGGATGATCGTCGGGCTCGTGCGGCCGACCGCGGGCGAGATCTGTGTGCTCGGGCGTCCGCACGTCCGCGGCCGGCTCTCGACGCGTGAGCGGCGCCGGCGCGCGCGTGCGGTCCAGATCGTCTTCCAGGACCCGTACGTCTCGCTCGACCGCCGTTACCGCGTCCGCGACTGCCTGCGGGAGGCGCTCCACCTCTATGGCGGCCGCGATCGCGCCGCGCGCGAGCGGCGCATCGACGAGCTGCTCGAGCTTGTCGGGCTCGATCGACGCCAGGGCGACGCGTTCCCGCGCGCGCTCTCGGGCGGTCAGCGTCAGCGCGTGACGATCGCCCGGGCGCTTGCGGCCGATCCACGGGTGCTGATCCTCGACGAGGCCGTCGCGTCGCTCGACGTTTCGATCCAAGCCCAGATCCTCAACTTGCTCGCCCGGATTCGCAGCGAGACCGCGGTCGCCTACCTGTTCATCTCCCACGATCTCGCCGTCGTGCGGCAGATCAGCGACGAGGTTGTCGTGATGCGCTCAGGCTGTGTCGTCGAACACGCGCCAACCGAAGTCCTCTTCAACGCTCCCAGCGATCCGTACACCCAGCGGCTGCTCGGCTCCGTCCCACGGCCAGGCTGGCGGCCGCAGCGTCACGGGATCGTGGCGTAAGAACAGGTTCCAAGGCCGAACGTGCGATGAGCTGGAGCCATCTGCTAATTCAGGCGGCGACCTGAAGTAACAGACGATGTCGACGTCGCGCGGACATGCGGCTGCGCGACGTCGAGCTCATCGTCGTGGTTACGCCGTCTTGTCGGCACGCGGCTTCGCGCGCGGGCCGCCGGGCTCGGGTCGGAACTTGTTGTCGCGCAGCTTGAGCGAGGCGGCCGTGCCCTCGGTCCGTCGCGTCTCGAACATCTCCTGAAGCTCCGGCGCGTCGCGCGAGGCGGCATGCGCGATCGTCGACAGGAACGCGGCGCCGTCGAGCGCCGTTCGCATCCCCATGGCCTCGAGCGCGAACACCGTGATGCGCTTGTTGATGCGCAGGGCGTCCGCGGGGACCATCGCGATCCGCTGCGCGAGGCCGATCGCACGCTCCATGAGCTCCGCCCGAGGCACGACTTCGTTGACGGCGCCGATCCGCAGCGCCTCCTGTGCGTCGAAGTGATCCCCCGTGAGCGTGTAGCGCAACGCGTTCTTCCAGCCCACGAGGAAACTCAGCAGCGCCGTCGAGTTCGATGCCTCACGGACCTCCGGCTGGCCGAAGACCGCATCGTCGGCGGCGATCGTGATGTCCGACGCCAGCGAGTACCAGAACCCGCCCGCCAGGCACCAGCCGAACACCGCGGCGATCACCGGCTTCTCGAGACTCAGCAGATGCCAGTGGTGGCCAGGCGTCTGCTGGTCGATGTTCCACCAGAATCGCAGCCGCTCGCCCGCGGTCGGCATCTCCGGCTTGCTGGTCATGTCGTAGCCGGCGCAGAACCCCCGGTCGCCGGCGCCCGTGAGTACGATCGCCCGCACCGAGGGGTCGGCCTCCGCACGGCCGAGCGCATCGTGAAGCGCGGCCTCGAGCTCTTCGGAGATTGTGTTCATCGCCTCCGGACGGTTCAGTGTGATGATCGCCACGGGACCGTCCTGCTCGCAGAGGACAACCTCGGACGTGGCGCCGTCAATGAATGACACGCGTTTCACTCCCTCGTTTCGAGAATTTAAGAATGTCGCAGGGCACCGTAGGCCAGCGCCCGTGCCTCGTCAATGAATGATCACTCAACGTCGCGTCACGTTTTAGCTCGCAATCTTCCAGTGGGGATGGCTGATCTCCGATCGCCCCGGAGCAGGCGCTGGCGGGGCGCACTAATGCTACACGGATGACTCCGGACATCTGTAGACCTTTCTGGTATCGTGCCGGATATGGCGGTCGCTATTCCAGGCGGCCGTTGGCGGCAGTTGTACTGAGTCCGCCACACAGGCAATGATCGGAGGGTACGGTGACGGTGACGGGAGCCAACGAGATGACGACGCAGGACGCGGGCGCGCCCTCGGAGTTGCAGCAGTTGGCACAGCGGCATATGTGGATGCATTTCACGCCGATGTCGAGCTTCCGTGGCGAAGAGGCGCGGATCATCGTGAGAGGCGATGGCTGCCATGTCTTTGACGAGCGCGGCAAGCGCTACTTCGACGGTCTGTCTGGCCTGTTCTGCGTGAACCTGGGTCACGGGCGCGCAGAGCTTGGCGAGGCGGCCGCTCGGCAGGCGCAGGAGCTCGGCTTCTACCCGAACTGGAGCTTCGCGCATCCGCCCGCGGTGCGGTTGGCCGCGCGGCTGGCGGAAGGGGCTCCGGGCGATCTGAACCGCGTCTTTTTCACGTCGGGCGGCTCGGAGTCGGTGGAGTCGGCGTGGAAGATGGCGCGGCAGTACCACAAGCTGCGCGGCGATTCGACGCGGACGAAGCTGATCGCGCGCGAGGTCGCCTATCACGGTGCGTCGTTGGGGGCGCTCGCCGCGACCGGCATCACCGGCATTCGCTCGACGTTCGAGCCGCTGACGCCGGGTGGCGTGCACGTGCCGAACACCAACCGCTATCGCTGCGAGTTGTGCGGCGGCGAACCGGCGTGCTCGCTTGCTTGCGCGGACGCGATCGAGCAGAAGATCGAGTTCGAGGGTCCGGAGACGGTGGCGGCGGTGATCGTCGAGCCGGTCCAGACCGCCGGTGGTTGCTTCCTGCCGGCGCCGGGCTATTTCGAGAAGGTGCGCGAGATCTGCGATCGTCACGGGGTGCTGCTGATCTCCGATGAGGTGATCTGCGCGTTCGGGCGCATCGGCTACATGTTCGGTTGCGAGCGCTTCGGCTACCAGCCGGATCTGGTCACCATCGCGAAGGGGCTGACGAACGCCTATGCGCCGCTGGGGGCGGTGGTCGCCTCCGATCGCGTGTTCGAAGCGTTCGAAGACACGGCGTTCCTGCACGGCTTCACGTTCGCGGGGCACCCGCTCTCGACCGCGGTGGCCAACGCGGCGCTCGACATCTACGAGCGCGAGGACATCTTCGCGCACGTGCGCGCGAACGAGCCGGTCTTCGACAAGGCGCTGCAGGAGCTGCGCGACATCCCGATCGTCGGCGACGTGCGCGGCGCCGGGTACTTCTACGCGATCGAGCTTGTCAAGGACCAGGAGACCAAGCAGACGTTCTCGGAGGAGGAGCAGCAGCGGCTGCTGGCCGACTTCGCCTCGCCCGAGCTGTTCCGGCGCGGGCTGATCTGCCGCATGGACAGCCGAGGCGATCCCGTCGTGTCGCTCTCGCCGCCGCTGATCTGCGGCCCGAGTGAGTTCGAATACATGGCCGGCACCCTGCGCGAGGTGCTGACCGACGTAGTGCGCATGCTCTGACCCACCGTCCGCCGGGCCGGCTTCGAACCTGGAGCCTGCCCGGCGGCGCTGCGTCACTAGCTCGGCGTCACGACGCCGCCACGTGGTGCTCCGTCGTCGCCCGGGATTGCCGGCGGCGTCGTGACCGCGAGGAAGTAGCGATCGGAGGCCGGCATGAGTCGGTGGTAGAGATCCGTGAAGATCGCAATGGCCTCGGCGCGGAACCGAGGCTCGGACATGAAGTCGTCGGGCAGCTCGGGATCCTCCGACGGGAAGCTGCGGAAGGCGTGCGTGAGCCGCGTGCGGACGATGAACGCGTCGCGGTCGGTGAGCTCCGGCGCGTCGGTCGCGGTGAAGGGACCGAACTCCTCGACGTACTGGCGGTAACGCTCCGAGAGCGAGTCCATCGGCCAGACGCGCTCGACGAACGACCGGAAGTCCAGCGAAGCGGCGGGCTTGCCGAGTACGACCGCGGCATATTGGCCGACGCCCAGGTCCTCGATGACCTGCACGACCTCTTGCTCGCGCTGGTGGGGTGAGACCCAGGTGCCGTCCTGGAGCGTGCCGAATCCGAGGAACCGCAGGCGCCGTGCGAGCCGGCCGCGCTCGGGGCGGCGATCCTCTGGGATCGACTGCCACAGGATCGTCCAGCTCTCCGCCGAGCGGGGGCCCTGGCCCAGCGTGAAGATGCGACGGTCGCCCTCGTCGAGTAGGTGCCGGCTGCGCGCCGTCAGCGCGTAGAACGCGAGACGCCCGCTCCGGATTCGGTCGAGCAGGCCTCGCTTTGCGAGGCGGCTGAGGGCGATCCGCGCTGCCCCGTGCGAGAAGTCGAAGTCCTGCAGCAGCGACACGAGTCCGCCGGACCACACCGTGCGGTCGTGGGGATGGACGTAGATGCCCAGCATGGTGATGACGAGATCCTGCGGCTGCACGTCGGCGCCGCGGGACCACCGTCGCTCGCTGCCGCTGTTCACCACCGTAAGAATCTACCTCGCAGCGCGCTCACGTGTGCCTTCTCGGGCCCGATGCGTAGGCGCGCGCAGAAGGCCGCACGGTCGTCAGACGTCGAGGTCGAGCAGGTGCTCGTAGACGAGCCCCATGCTGGTAACCGCGTTGGCATAGACCGCCAGCGCCGCGCGTACGTTCGCGTGCGCGACCGGCGGCAGATCCTGTGCGCAGAGTCCCTTGAGGTCCTGGTAGGTCGAAACGAGCGCCGCTTCGACCGTGGTCAGCTCGCCTCCGAGCAGGTCAGTTGCCATTTGTCACCACTCCCATCGGGGTATCTCGGAGGTCGAGCGTGCGCTTCGCCTTCAGCTCGAAGCGCGGCAGCGAGCCATGCTCGGCACGGTCGACGCGGAAGTTCAGGCCCTCGTGGGCCTCGGCGAGATCGCGGCGCAGGCCATCTCTCAGACCAGACCAGGCGGCGGCGTCGAAGTCCGGCGCCAGCTCGACGATCAGCGTGATCTCATCGCGCAGGCCCTCTCGCGTGATGCGTACCTGAAACTCCTCGATCTGCGCGAAGGTCCGCACGATTCCCTCGATCGCGCGCGGATAGACGTTCGTGCCGCGCACGAGCCGCATGTCGTCGACGCGGCCGAGGATCCCGCCCTCGTAGACGTCGAACGTGCGTCCGCAGTCGCAGACGCTCGCCGGGACACGGCAGACGAGATCCGCGGTGCGGTAGCGGATGAGCGGGATCATCCCGCGGCCGAACGACGTCACGACGCGCTCGCCGCGCTCGCCGTGCGCCACCGGCTCGAGCGTCTCGGGGTCCAGCGACTCCTCGAGGAAGTGGTCCTCGATCACGTGCGCGCCGCCCGGCTGGTGCTCGCACTCGAACATCACGATCGTGCCGACCTCCGTCATCCCCGCGGTGTCGAACGCCTTCGCGCCCCACTGCTCCTCGATCAGCGCCTTCGTCTCGGGGATCGAGCCGGCCGGCTCCCCGGACAGGATCAACCGCCGGACCGCGGAGTCGCGCAGGTTGAAGCCCAGGTGCTCGGCCTCCTGCGCGAGCCGCAACGCGTAGGTCGGCGTCGACGCGACGACGGTGGCGCCGAAGTCGAGGATCTGCTTGACGCGCACCTCGGTCGTCTGCGCGCCGCCCGGCACGTTGAGCACGCCGATCTTCTCCATGCCGTAGTGCAAGCCCCAGAAGCCGATGAACGACCCGTAGCCGAATGCCACATACGAAGTGTCCGTCGGTCGCACGCCGCAGCCCCACGCGCCGTAGGCCCACATCTCGGCGATCCACGCCCAGTCCTTGCGCGAGTCGAGTGCCCGCAGCGGCGTGCGGCCCGACGTCCCGGAGGTCGTGTGCACGCGGATCGCCCGCTCGGGCCCGCCCACCGGCAGCTCGCCGAACGGCGGCGACTGCTCCTGCGAGGCCATCCAGTCCTCCCGCGTGAGCAGCGGGATGCGGCGCAGGTCGTCGAGCGAGCGCAGCTGATCGCTTGTGAACCCGGCGGCCGCGAACGAGCGGCGATACCACGGGCTGCGCGCCTCGGCCCACTCACAGAGACGGCGGAGCTTCGCCAGCTGCAGCGTCTCCAGACGCTCGCGCGGGAGCGTCTCCGTCTTGGGGTTCCAATAGCGAGACTGCGCCACCACCGATGCTCCTCCTCGTACAAGCTGCGCGCCGCAACATACAACATCACGGCCGGGTCACGTGTATTATATCGGCCGAAGCAAGGGGACAGGTCAAGTCGTCGCCGCGTCGGGCCGCAACGGCCGCACCGCCACCGTGACGCGGCCGATCGCGCACAGGCGCTCGTCATCGTCGAGCAGCTCGACGTCCCACAGCCGGCTGGAGCGGCCACGGTGCCGGAGCCGCGCGGTCGCGTGGATCGCTCCGGCGCAGACCGGGCGCAGGAACGAGCAGCTGTTCGTCTGTCCGAGGCCGACGAAGCCGTCCGCCGCGACGCCGTGGTTCGTACCGAGCGAGGCGAGTGCCTCCGCGATCGCCGCGTAGACACCGCCGTGCACCATGCCAAGCGGCTGCGTGAGCTCAGGCCGGACGGCGACCCGGGCCCGCACGAGGCGCTCGTCGCAGTGCAGCAGCTCGAGGCCGTAGTGGCGATCGAACGGCGAGACGGCGAGCACCGCCGTGGGCAGGCTGGCTGGCGGGTCGCTCATCGTTCCAGGCCTCAGGCGCCGTGCACCGGCTGCCAGCGCCGTGGCGCTTCGGCGACCGCGGCCCCGTCGTCGAAGCGCCGCGGCGGTGCCTTCGGCGGGCCGACTGTGCCGTCCTGCGGCTTGCGGCGCCCGGAGCGGTACTGCACGATCCACGGGTCGCCGCGCCAGCCCAGGTCGGCCGCCGCGTGCAGCGTCCAGTAGGGGTCGTAGAGGTGCGGCCGGCCGATCGCGCAGAGGTCGGCGCGGCCGGCGAGGATCGTCGTGTTGACGTCCTCGGCGCTCGAGATCGCGCCGACCGCGATCGTGGGGATCTCGACCTCGTTGCGGATGCGGTCGGCGAACGGGGTCTGGTAGCTGCGCCCGTACGCGGGCGCCTGGTCGGGCGAGACCTGGCCGGTGGAGACGTGTACGACGTCGACGTCGTGCTCGCGCAGCATCGCCGCCAGCTCCACCGCGTCGTCGCCCTCAAAGCCGCCCGGCACCCAGTCGGCCGCCGAGATGCGCACCGAGATCGGCTTGCCGGCCGGCCACACGGCGCGACAGGCGTCGAGCACCTCGAGCGGGAAGCGGGCGCGCCGCGCGAGCGGGCCGCCGTACTCGTCGGTCCGCTGGTTCGTCAGCGGAGACAGGAACGACGACAGCAGGTAACCGTGGGCGAAGTGCAGCTCGAGCAGGTCGAAGCCAGCCTGCTCGGCGCGCCGCGTGGCGGCGACGAACTGCTCGCGCACGGCGTCCATGTCCGCGCGCGTCATCTCGCGCGGGACGGGGCTGTGCGGGAACCACGGCAGCGGCGACGGCGCGAGGACGTCCCAGCCGCCGTCCTCCAGCGGCTCGCTGTCGCCCTCCCA
Organism: Conexibacter sp.; assembly: GCA_036009645.1. Classification (GTDB taxonomy): domain Bacteria; phylum Actinomycetota; class Thermoleophilia; order Solirubrobacterales; family Solirubrobacteraceae; genus Conexibacter. The sequence goes on along the minus strand of DASYLH010000006.1, from coordinate 62,672 downwards.
CAGCAGCTTCGTCGAGCCCTTGCGTCCGCTGTGGCCGAGCTGCGCGGCGATCTTCGCGCGCCCGTGCGCGTGCACGAAGTCGACGACGCGCCGCCATCCGGCGATCTGGTCGTCGCGGTAGAGGCCGGCGCAGCCGGGCGTGATCCGGCCCTCGGCCGAGACGCAGATCATCTCGCTCATCACGAGCCCGGCGCCGCCGATGCCGCGGCTGCCGAGGTGGACGAGGTGAAAGTCGCCGATCGTCCCGTCGACGGCGCTGTACATGTCCATCGGCGAGACGACGATGCGGTTGTCCAGCTCCAGCTCGCGCAGCTTGTAGGGCAGGAACATCGGCGGCGGCACCGTCGCGGCGCCGTCGACCGGCGCGAACTCGCGGTCGACCTGCTCGACGAAGCCGGCGTCGCGCAGCTGCAGGTTGTCGTAGGTGATGCGGCGGCTGCGCGTGATCAGGTTGAAGGCGAACTGGTACGGCGGCTGGCCGACGTACCGCGAGATGTCCTCGAACCACTCGAGGCTGGCCTGCGCGGCGCGCTGCGTGCTCTCGACGAGCGTCCGGCGCTCCTCCTCGTAGCCGGCGAGCACGCTCGCGACGTCCGCGTCCGGCTGCTCCTTGAACGCCCACGCGAGCGCGATCGCGTCCTCCATCGCGAGCTTCGTGCCCGAGCCGATCGAGAAGTGCGCGGTGTGCGCCGCGTCGCCGAGCAGCACGACGTTGCCGTCGCTCCAGCTGGCGTTGCGGATCGTGCGGAAGTTGAGCCACTTCGAGTTGTTCGTGTAGACGGCGTGGCCGTCGAGCATGTCGGCGAAGCGCTCGCGCACGAACGCGACGCCGTGCTCATCGCTGACGCCGGGCGGCAGCTCGCGGCCCTCGTTGACGTCGAGGCCCGCGCGCCGCCAGGTGGCCTCGTCCGTCTCGACGATGAACGTGCTCATCGTCTCGTCGTACGGGTAGCCGTGGACCTGGAAGACGCCGTGCTCGGTCTCGAGCACGTGGAACGTGAAGGCGGAGAAGACGAGGTCGGTGCCGAGCCACATGTACTTCGAGCGGCGCACGTCGACGCTCGGGCCGAACGCGCCGGCGCGGGCGGTGCGCACGACGCTGTTGGCGCCGTCGGCAGCTATCACGAGGTCGTGCTCGGCCGACAGCTGCGCGGCGGCCGGCGCCTCCGTGCGGAAGCGCACGTCGGCCCCCAGCTCGATCGCCCGCTCCTGGAGGATGTGCAGCAGCTGCTTGCGATCGAGCGCGGAGAAGCCGTGGCCGCCGGAGCGCTGGCACGTGCCGCGGTAGTAGACGTCGATGTCCGTCCAGCGCGCGAAGTTGCGGGCGATCTCAGCGAACGTCGCCGGATCCGCCGCCTCGAACGCGGTCAGCGTCTCATCCGAGAACACGACGCCGAAGCCGAACGTGTCGTCGGCCGCGTTGCGCTCCCACACCGTCACCTCGTGTCCGATGCGTCGGAGGAGAATGGCGGCGTAGAGGCCGCCGGGTCCACCGCCCGCGATCGCAACTTTCATACTCGCTCCTCCCGCGCCCGCGGGAACAGCCCGCGCGCGATGATCTCGCGCTGGATCTCCGACGCGCCCTCGTAGATCCGCGGCGCGCGCACCTCGCGGTAGAGATGCTCCAGCAGGTGGCCGTGCTCCAGCGCTTGGGCGCCGTGCACCTGGATCGCCGCGTCGACCGCCTCCTGGGCGATCTCGGTGGCCAAGAGCTTCGCGATCGCCGACGCCTGGGTCAGTCCCGCCCGTCCACGGATGCCCTTGTCGTAGGCGGAGGCGGCGTGGTGGACCGCGAGCCGGGCGGCGTGCACGCGCGCCGACACGTCGGCGAGGCGGTGCGCGACGGCCTGCATGTCCTTCAGCGGACGGCCGAACGCGTGGCGCGCGCTCGCGTGCGCGACGGCCGCGTCGAGCGCGGCGCGCGCCATCCCGACCGCGAACGCGCCGACGCTCGGGCGGAACATGTCGAGCGTGCGCATCGCGACGCGGAAGCCGCCGTCGACCTCGCCGAGCAGGTGCTCCGGCGGGACGTAGACGCTGTCGAACGTCAGCCGCCCGATCGGGTGGGGCGAGAGCAGCCGCAGCGGCGTGCCGCCCAGCCCCTCGCTGTCGCGCGGAACGAGGAAGGCGGTCAGCCCGCGCGCGCCGGCGCCGTCGGTCGTGCGGGCGAAGACGGAGTAGACGTCGGCCTCGGGCGCGTTCGAGATCCAGATCTTCTCGCCCGTGAGGCGGAAGCCCTCGCCGTCGCGCTCGGCGCGCAGCGACAGCGCCGCGACGTCGCTGCCGGCGTCGGGCTCCGTCAGCGCGAAGCCGGCGGCCGCCTCGCCGGCGGCGATCCGCGGCAGCCACGCCGCGACCGCCTCGGGGCGGCCCGACTGCAACAGCGGGAACGTGCCGAGGCCCTGCAGCGCGAAGGCCGTCTCCGCGGCGGTGCAGCCGCGCGCGAGCCCCTCGCGGATGAGGCACAGGTCGAGTGCGGAGACGTCGGGGCGCCAGCCATCGCCCTCGCGCTGGAAGAGGCGGTCGAGCAGCTCATGCTCGGCGAGCGCGCGCAGCAGGGGGCGGTTGACGCGCCCCTCCTCGCCGGCGTCGGCGATCGGCGCGAGCGTCGTCGCGGCGAGCTCGGCCGTCTCGGCGAGCAGCGCGCGCTGCTCGCCGTTCAGGTGCGCGTCGAGGGCGGGGACGGCGTCGCTCACGCGCTGCGCTCCTGCGGGATCACGGCGACCGCCATCAGCTCGATCAGCGCCTCGTCGTCGAACAGGCGCGTCACGCCGAACAGGCCGCTCGCGGGGTAGTGGCGGCCGAAGTGCTTGCGCCACACCGTGCCGAGCTCCGGCAGCTGCGCGCGGTAGGCGGCGACGTCGGTCACGAACAGCTGCAGCGAGACGATGTCCTCGGGCGCGCCGCCGGCGGCGCGCAGCGCCGCGACGACGTTGCCCGCGGCGACGTCGAGCTGCTCGACGAGGCCCTCGCCGACGATCTCGCCGCGCGCGTCGAGCGCGGTCTGTCCGCCGAGGTGGACGAGCCGACCCGGCGCGGCCGCGACGGCGTGGGCATAGCCGACCGGCGGTGCCAGCTCGGGTGCGGTGACGATCTCGTGCGCCATCCTCAGCGTCCCTTCCAGTCGGGTCTGCGGCCCTCGCGCCACGCGTCGAGGAACTCGTGGTGGTCGTGGCTCGTCATCAGCAGCGCCTGCGTGACGGCCTCGAGCTCGATCGCGCCGGCGAGGTCCATGTCCTGCTCCTTGGCGATCAGCGACTTCGTCGTCGCGTAGGCGAGGGCGGGGCCGTCGGCGAGCCGGCGCGCCAGCGCCCGCGCGCGCTCGGGCAGCTCCTCGTCCTCCACGACGTCGCTCGCGAGGCCGATGCGCACGGCCGTATCGGCGTCGAGCTTGTCGCCGAGCATCAGCAGCTCGGTCGCGCGGCCGAGGCCGACGATTCGCGGCAGCAGGTAGGCCGAGCCCATGTCGGCGCCGGCGAGGCCGACGCGCGTGAAGAGGAACGCGAATTTGGCCGAGCGCGCCAGCAGGCGGAAGTCGCTCGCGAGCGCGAGCACCGAGCCGGCGCCGGCCGCGACCCCGTTGATCGCCGCGATCACCGGCAGCGGGCACTCGCGCATCGCCTTCACGGTCGCGCCGGTCATCCGCGTGAAGGCGAGCAGCCCGGCCGCGTCGAGCTTGCGCAGCTCGCCGATGATCTCCTCGACGTCGCCGCCCGAGCAGAAGCCGCGGCCCTCGCCGGTCAGCACGACTGCGCGCACGTCGCCGCGGTGCGGCAGCTCGGCGAACAGGTCGCGCAGGTCGGCGTAGGCCTCGAATGTGAGCGCGTTGAGCTTGTCCGGGCGGTTGAGCAGGATCGTCGCGACGCCGTTGGCGACGGAGAGGCCGAAGTGCTGCCAGTCGGCGTCCGCGGTGAGCGGCGCCGAGGCGCGGAAGCGGGTCACGACTGGATGCCTCCTCCGTCGAGGATCAGGGTCTGTCCGTTGATCGAGCGGGCCGCGTCGGAGGCGAGCCACACGACCGCGTCGGCGACCTCCTGCGGATCGAGCAGGCGGCCGAGCGGCGAGCTGCTCGCAAGCGCCGCGCTGCTCTCCTGCGCGGAGCGGCCGGTCGCTGCGACGATCGCCGCGACGGAGCGCTCGGTCATCTGCGTCTCGACGAACGTCGGGCAGACCGCGTTCGCGCGGACGCCGGTCCCGGCGAGCTCGGCCGCGACGGCGCGCATCAGCCCGACGGCCGCGTGCTTGGAGGCGGTGTATGCAGCGGTGTAGGGCGCGCCGACGCGGCCCGCCGTCGAGGCGACGGTGACGATCGCGCCGCCGCCGCGCTCGCGCATGTCGCCGGCGACCGCGCGCGTGCAGAGAAACGCGCCCGTCGCGTTGACGGCGAGCTGGCGCTCCCAGCTCTCCAGCGTCGTGCGCGCGAGCGGCGCGGCAGCTGACACGCCGGCGTTGTTGACGAGCACATCGACCGAGCCGATCGCGGCGAACGTCTCCACCACGGCCGCCTCGTCGGTCACGTCGCAGCGGACCGCACGGAACTCGCCGGTCGCGCCGCTGCGCAGCTCCCCGCGCAGCAGGTCGAGCGCTCGCTCGTCGCGACCGAGCGCGATGACGCGATCGCCGAGCGCGGCGAAGCGCGCGACGAGCGCGCGGCCGATGCCCTTTGCTCCGCCCGTGACAACGACGGAACGGCTCACCGGCGGATGACGGGTGGACGACGGGTCACGCCGACAGTATACGGCATAGCAAGGTCAGATGTCTTATATTGTTGCGCGATGCCCGACGCCTGGATCCTCGACGCGCTGCGCACGCCGATCGGCCGCCATCGCGGCGCGCTCTCGCCGGTGCGGCCGGACGATCTCGCGGCGGGCGTCGTCGCGCGCGTCGTCGAGCGAGCCGGCGTGGAGCCGTCCGCGATCGACGACGTCTACCTCGGCTGCACGAACGGCGCCGGAGAGGACAACCGCAACGTTGCGCGCATGGCCGCGCTGCTCGCCGGGCTCGGGCATCACGTCCCCGGCGCGACCGTCAACCGCCTGTGCGCCTCGGGCCTGGAAGCGGTCGCCGCCGCCGCGCGCGCGATCCGCTGCGGTGAAGGCGACCTGCTCGTGGCGGGCGGCGTCGAGTCGATGAGCCGCGCGCCGTGGGCGATGCTCAAGCCCGAGAGCGGCCTGCCGTGGGGCGACGCGCAACTCGTCGACACGACGATCGGCTGGCGCTTCGTCAACCCGCGCATGCCCGCCGTCGCTGCGACCGACTCGATGGGCGAGACGGCCGAGAACGTTGCGCGCGAGTACGCGATCGCGCGCGAGGACCAGGACGCGTTCGCGCTCGAGTCGCACCGCCGCGCGCTCGCCGCGCGCGAGGCGGGCCGCTTCGCCGACGAGCTCGTGCCCGTCGAGGTGCCGCGCCGGCGCGCGGAGCCGCTGGTCGTCACCGAGGACGAGGGACCGCGCGCCGACACGACGCTCGAGCGGCTCGCGGCGCTGCGACCGGCCTTCGCGCAGGACGGCACGGTGACGGCCGGCAACTCCTCCTCGATCAACGACGGCGCCGCCGCACTGGTGCTCGGCGGCGACGCTGCGCTTGCGCGCTGGGGGCGGGAGCCGCTCGCGCGCATCGTGTCGGTCGGCGTCGCCGGCGTCAACCCGGCATTGATGGGCATCGGCCCGATCCCGGCGACGCGGCTCGCGCTGCAGCGCGCCGGCATCGAGATCGGCGACCTCGCCGTCGTCGAGCTCAACGAGGCGTTCGCGTCGCAGTCGCTCGCCTGCATCCGTGTGCTCGAGCTCGACCCCGAGATCGTCAACCCGAACGGCGGCGCGATCGCGCTTGGCCATCCGCTCGGCTGCTCGGGTGCGCGGATCGTCGCGGCGCTCGCGTGGGAGCTGCGCCGCCGCGGCGGGCGTTACGGGCTCGCGACGATGTGCGTCGGCGTCGGACAGGGCATGGCGATGGTGATCGAGAACCCCGACGGGTCGCGATGAGCCCGCTCGGGCCGCTCGTCGTCGTCGGCGGCGGCACGATGGGCGCCGGGATCGCCGCGCTCGCCTGCCGCAGCGGCATCGCGACGATCCTCTGCGACGTCGACGAGACCGCAGTCCAGGCGGGCGTGCGCCGCGTGGCCGAGGAGCTCGAGCGCCGCGTGCGTCGTCGGCGGATGACTGCCGACGACGCCGCGCGGGCGCGGAAGCGGCTCACCGCGACGACCGACCCCGAGGCTGCGGCCGGCGCGACGGTCGCGCTCGAGGCCGTCCCCGAGCGACTCGAGCTCAAGCGCGACGTGCTCGGCCGCCTCGCGCGCATCGCCCCCGAGGCCGTGCTCGCGTCGAACACCTCCTCGATCCCGATCTCCGCGCTCGCCACAGCGGTCGACGCGCCCGAGCGGGTGCTCGGGCTGCACTTCTTCAACCCGCCCGGTGCGATGCGCCTCGTCGAGCTCGTCACGACGCCGTCGACTACGACGGCCGCGGCCGCGACGGCACGCGCGCTCGCCGAGGCGATGGGCAAGCAGGTCGTCGCCGTCGCCGACGGCCCCGGCTTCCTCGTCAACCGCTGTGCGCGCCCGTACTACCTCGAAGCGCTGCGGATCGTCGAGACCGGCGCCGCGACACCCGCACAGGTCGACGGCGCCTGCGAGGGCGCGGGCTTCCCGATGGGGCCCTTCCGGCTGATGGACACGATCGGGATCGACGTCAGCCTCGCCGTCACACGCTCGATGTGGGAGCAGTCGGGCGGCGAGCCGCGTTGGCGCCCAAGCCCGATCCAGGAGCGGATGGCCGGGGCGGGGGAACTGGGCCGCAAGAGCGGGGTGGGCTTCTACGCCTATTCTGATGACGCGGGCGCCGAGGCGGCACTGGAGCCGCCGGCGCCCGGGGCGGACGACGCGGCGCTCGTCACGCGGATCGTCGCGCAGCTCGTCAACGAGGCGTGGTTCGCGGTCGACGCGGGGATCGCCCGCGCGCAGGACGTCGACGTCGCGCTGACGGTCGGGCTGGGCCATCCGCGCGGCCCGATCGCGTGGGGCGCCGAGCTGGGGCTCGCGCGCGTGGTGGCGCTGCTGCGGTCGCTCGAGCGGGAGCTCGACGACCCCGGCTACCGCGTCGCCGCGGGTCTGGCGGCCGCGGCCGCCGGGTCGGACTGAGCAATCCGGCTACGCCGCAGTCGCGCGGCTCGCCGGCGGCTCCATGACGGCGGAGAAGTAGCGCTCGGAGGGCTCTGCGAGCCGCTCGTACAGCGTCGTGAAGAGCTGCACGGCTTCCGCGCGGAAGCCCGGCTCGGACATGAGGTCGTCAGGCAGCTCGGGGTCCTCGGCCGGGAAGTTGCGGAAGGTGTGCACCGCGCGCGTGCGGACCAGGAACGCCTCCCGGTCGTCGAGGCGCGGCCCGCGCTTCCCAGACGCATAGCGCCCGAACTCCTCGACATAGCTGCGGTAGCGTTCGGACAGCTCCTCCATCGGCCAGACGCGCGAGACGAACTTGCCGAAGTCCAGCGCGAGCGCCGGGCGGCCGATGAGGACGCCCGTGAATTGCGCGACGCCGAGATCGTCGACGACCTCGACCACCTCGCGCTCGCGGTCGTGGGGGGAGATCCAGGTGCCGTCCTGCAGCGTGCCGAAGCCGAGGAAGCGGAGGCGGCGCGCCAGCCGGCCCCGCTCGAGCCGCAGATCCTCTGGGATCGCGTGCCAGAGGATCGTCCAGCAATCCGTCGTCGGCGGAGCCTTGCCGAGCGAGAAGATGCGCTGGTCGCCCTCGTCGAGCAGCTTGCGGCCGCGCGCACTGAGCGTGTAGAACGCGAGCCGTCCCTTGCGCGTCCGCTCGAGGAACCCGCGGTTGACGAGCCGGATGAGCGCGATCCGGGCGGCGCCGGGGGAGAAGCCGAAGTCGCCGAGCAGCGTCACGAGCCCACCGGACCACACCGTGCGCCGCTGGTGGTGCACGTAGGAGCCGAGTATGGTGATGACGAGGTCCTGCGGCTGGACTCCCGATCCCCTCGGCCAGGACGGCTGCGACGCCTCGACGCTCACGCGGAAAACATACATGGCATGAGGGCGGATGGTTTGAGATCCCGATGCGGTGGCGGCCCGTCCGCCGGCGGCGCTAGCGCCGCGCGGGTCCCGGCGGCGTCTGTCGCGGCATCGGCGTGCCACCGTCCCGGGCCTCGAGGCGAGCTTCGGTCTCAGCGGCCTGGGCGTCCCGCAGCGCGTCGATCGCGGACGCGTAGTCACCGACGGACAGATAGTCGTATGCCCACGCCACATGCCGCGCCGTCGCCCGCGCCAGCGTCGGGAAGGCCGCGTCCGTCACGGGAGCTGTTACAGACATGCAGTCGGTATACAACCAACCGTGCTGATATGTCAACTAAAAATGCGACTGCGAACGCGCCAGGGTGCGACCAGCGGCCCGGGGTCCCGATCGGCGCGACGTGACGAGGGCGTGTTCATCAGTTGACGCATGACCATGTAGAGCCGTATAGTGACAACCTGCGTTCCGCGTCTCGGCGGACCGCCGCCCGGCGATGAGCCCGACAACCCGACACGACTCCGGCTTCGAGCAGGCCCTGCAGGAACGGTTCGGTGATGGCGACGAGCGCTACTACTTCGCCAACCTCACCTCGGCGGACGTCGGGCGCCTGCTCGCCGACCCCCGACCCACGGTGTTGCTGTTCCCCGTGGGCTCCACCGAGCCGCACGGCCCACACTCGCCGCTCGCGACCGACCCACTGATCTCGATCGGCATGTGCCTGCGCGCCGCTCGGCGGCTCGCGCACGACGCCGAGGCGCGCGCGCTCATCCTGCCGACGCTGAGCTTCGGCGTCACACGCTTCACAAAGGCCTTTCCGGGCGTGATTCACGTCGAGGAAGACACGCTGCACGCGATGCTCGTCGACGTCTGCCGCTCGCTCGTCGGCCAGGGTCTGTGCCACATCGTGCTCGTCAACAACCACTTCGAGCCCGAGCACGTGCAGACGCTCCACCGCGCGATGGACACCGTCGAGGCCGAGACCGGCGGGGTCGTCGGCTACCTGGACCTCACGCGGCGGCGCCGCGCGGAGCGTCTCACGGCCGAGGTGCGCGGGGGCGGCAGCCACGCCGGCCAGTACGAGACCTCGCTGATGCTTGCCGACCGGCCCGAGCTGGTCGACCGCGCGCTGCTGCCGACGCTCCCACCGACGCCCGTGAACCTCGCCGCTGCGATCGCCGAGGGCTGCAAGGACTTCGTCGAGATGGGGCTCCCGCAGGCCTACAACGGCACGCCCGCCGACGCGATGGCTGCGGAGGGCGAGCAGAGCTTCGAGACGCTGACCGACATGCTCGTCGAGCAGGTGCGCGAGCTCCTGCACGGGACGGGCGGACGCGACGTCTCGGGCCTCTATGGCCGCGTATAACCGACGAGGACTCAAGGACACCATGACTCCATCACCCGCGACCGCGATCGACCCCGTCACGTTCGAGATCATCCGCCACAAGCTCCTGCGGGTGACCGAGGAGACGATCATCGCGCTCGAGAACGTGTCCGGGTCTCCGATCACGAACGAGGGCCACGACATGATGGTCTCGCTCTACCAGCCGGACGGCGAATTGATGATCGGCGGAGTCGGGTTCCTGCACCACCTCACGAGCGCCGCCCAGGCGGTGAAGCACATCATCGCCAACTTCAGCGAGAACCCGGGGATCGGCGAGGACGACGTCTACTTCTTCAACGACTCCTACACGGCCGCGCTGCACCCGCCGGACGTGTACATGATCTCGCCGATCTACCACCGCGGCGAGCTCACGGGGTTCGTCGCGAACTTCGTCCACGTCACCGACATCGGCGCCGTCGACCCCGGCGGCTTCTCGCCCAACGCTCAGGACAACTACCAGGAGGGCTTCCAGACCAAGGGCCTGAAGATCGTCGACGGCGGCGTGCTGCGCAAGGACGTCATCGAGACGTTCCTCAACATGGTGCGCGATCCCGGCATGACGCAGCTCGACCTCAAGTCGCAGCTCGCCGCCAATCACGTCGCCAAGCAGCGCATGCGGCAGCTCTACGACGACTACGGGGTCGCGGTGGTTCAGGCGGTCTCCGACACGCTCATCCAGCAATCCGAGCAGCTCATGCGCGAGCGCCTGCGCGAGCTGCCCGACGGGCAGTGGCGCGTGCGCGAGTACGTCGACGTGCCTGGCGAGACCTGCCGCGTCGAGCTGACCGCCACGAAGGACGGCGACACGCTCACGTACGACTTCACCGGCTCCAGCCCCGCCGCGAAGCTCGGCATCAACTGCTGCTACTGGGCGACATGGGGCGCGATGTTCGCGCCGATCTTCCCGCTGCTTGCATGGGACGTGACGTGGAACGAGGGCGTCACGCGGCCGCTGCGACTGATCGCGCCGGAGGGGTCGCTCGTCAACTGCCGCCGGCCGGCGCCGATCTCGATCGCGACCGTCGGCACGGTCCAGATCGTCAACAACCTCTCGACGCTCGTGCTGTCGAAGATCTTCGGCGCCAGCGAGCGCTACCGCGACCGCGCCACGGCCGTCTGGCACGGCAGCCACGCGCACGTCGAGACGCACGGCGTCGGGCCCGACGGCGAGTTCTTCATCGCGCCGCTGACCGATACCTTCGGCGGCGCGGCCGGCGCGCGCGCGTTCGCCGACGGCGTCGACATCGGCGGGGAGATCCCCAACGTCGTCTCGCGGTGGGCCAACGCGGAGAGCCAGGAGCTCAACACGCCGGTCATCTACCTGTTCCGGCGCGCCGTCCCCGACTCGGGGGGGCCGGGCAAGTACCGCGGCGGCGTCTGCCACGAGTACGCGTTCACCACCGTCGGCGACGGCGAGCACCCGCTCGGCGTCGTGCTGTTCGGCAAGGGCACGCGCGCGCCGATGAGCCTGGGCGTCGCGGGCGGCTACCCCGGCAGCAACGTGCGCTACACGACCTTCCGCGGCGTCGAGCTCGACCCGCTGCCGGCCTCGCTGGAGACGATCGCCGCGCAGTCGCAGGAGGACATCTCCTGGGGCCACGTCGAGCTGCGCCCCGGCGACGTCCAGTACGTGCGCTTCATGGGCGGGGGCGGCTACGGCGACCCGATCGACCGCGAGCCCGAAGCCGTCGCGAGCGACGTGCGCCGCGGGCTCGTGACCGCGGCCGCCGCCGAGCGCGTCTACGGCGTCGTGGTGGCCGACGGGGTCCCTGACCTCGACGCGACCGCCGCGCGCCGCCTCGCAATCCGCGCCGGGCGTGCCGGGCGTGAGGTCGACGCCGCGCTGGCCACGCGCGCCGAGGTGCCGCCGAGCGGCCGGCCACTGGCCGAGTATCTGCAGGCGACGGCCGACGGCGCCACGCAGTGCACGTGGTGCGGCCACGTCGTAGCGCCCGCCGGCAGCGACTGGAAGGAGCATGCGGTCGTCGTGCGCTCGCCCGTCTCGAAGGCAGGCGACTGGCACTCCGACGACCCGGAGTTCACGCTCGCCGAGTCGTGCTGCTCCTCGTGCGCGACGGTGCTCGACAGCGAGGTGCTGTGGCGGGACGACCCGCTGTTGCGGGACAGCGTCGAGCGCTGGCCCGATTCGAGCGCGTGAGCGGCGCGATCGCGACCGACGACGACTTCGCAACGAGGAGCGACATGCATTACGTGGTGGGCATCGACATCGGCGGCACCGGAACCGACTGCGTGGTGGTCGACGAGTCCGGCGGGGTGACGCTCGGCAAGGCGTTCTCCACGCCGCCGGACTTCTCGGTCGGGATCCTCGACGCGCTCGCCGTGGCGGCCGCCGAGCTCGGCGTCACGCGCGCGGAGCTGCTCCAGCAAACGACGCTCTTCCTGCACAGCACGACGGTCGCCGAGAACGCGGTCGTCGACGGCAAGCTCGCGAAGGCCGGCGTCATCACGACCGCCGGCTTCGAGGACACGCTGTTCGCGATGCGCGGCGGCTACGGCCGCTGGTCGGGCATGACGGAGGAGGAGAAGCGCAACCCGATCGATACGGAGAAGCCGCCGCCGATCGTCCCGGGCGAGCTGATCGAGGGCGTCGACGGGCGCGTCGACGCACGCGGCGAGGTCCACGCCGCGATCGACGAGGCGCAGGTCGAGGCGGCGCTGCGGCGCCTGCTCGACGCCGGGGTCGAGGCGGTCGGCGTGAGCCTGCTGTGGTCGTTCGTCAACCCCGAGGCCGAGCTCGCCGTCCGGCGCGTCGTCGAGCGCGTGCGGCCGGACCTGTTCCTCACGCTCTCCCACGAGATCGCGCCGATCATCGGCGAGTACGAGCGCACCTCCACCGTCGCGATCAACGCGCGGCTCGGCCCGGTCGTGCGCGCGTATCTCGACAACCTCGCGACCTCGCTGCGCGACGAGGGCTTCGCCGGCGTGCTGCTCGTCATGCAGGCCTACGGCGGGCTGCTGCCGTTCGACCAGGCTGCGCGGGCGCCTGTCGGGATGATCGAGTCGGGCCCGGTGAGCGGGCTCGTCGGCTCAAAGCACATCGGCGAGCTGATAGGCATCCGCAACATCATCGCCGCAGACATGGGCGGCACGACCTTCAAGGTCGGCGTCGTGCGCGACGGGCTCGTCGAGTACCAGCGCGAGTCGATGGTGCTGCGCTACCACTACGCACTGCCGAAGATGGACGTCGTCTCGCTCGGGCTGGCCGGCGGCAGCATCATCGCCGTCGACCCGCGCACCGGCGTTCCGCACATCGGCCCGAGAAGCGCCGGCTCCTACCCGGGGCCGGTCGTCTACAAGCACGGCGGCGAGGAGCCGACCGTCGTCGACGTCGACGCGATCCTCGGCTACCTCAACCCCGACTTCTTCTTCGGCGGGCGCGAGACGCTCGACATCGAGCTCGCGCGCAGCGTCTTCGAGCAGAAGATCGCGCGCGCGCTCGGGCTCGACGTGCTGGAGGCGGCGGCCGCGGTCTACCGGCTCGCCAACAACCTCTTCTTCGACCTGTTGCACCGCACGACGGTCCAGCGCGGGCTCGACCCGCGCCAGTTCGCGCTGTTCTCGTTCGGCGGCACCGCCGGCATGCACGTCGCGGCCTACGCCGAGCAGCTCGGCGTGCCGCAGATCGTGATCCCGAACTCCGCCTCGGTGCATGGCGCGTTCGGGCTGATCACGTCGAACATCGCCCACGAGGACCAGGTCACCCAGCCGATGCAGGCGCCGGCGGACCCGACGGCGGTCGGCGAGCTCTACGCGCGACTGGAGGAGCGCATGCGCGCCCAGCTCGCGAGCGAGGGCTTCGCGGGCGAGCAGGTGCGCCTCCAGCGCTTGGTCGACATGCGCTACCGCCGCCAGGTGCACATCCTCACCGTTCCGGTCGACTCCGACGGCGCGGTGGACGACGCGACGCTCGAGCGAGCCGTCAATCGCTTCGAGTCGCTCTACCAGGAGAAGTACGGGCGCGACTCGGCTTACCGCGAGGCCGGCATCGAGCTCGTCAGCTTCCGCCTGCGCGGCGAGGGCATCGTGCGCACGCCGGACTTCCGCCACGAGCAGACCGGCGAGGCCGACGCCTCGCACGCGATCGCCAAGCGCGTCGAGGTGTGGGTCGCGGCCGCCGGCGAGCTGCAGGAGGTCGACGGCTACGACTACTCGAAGCTCGAGCCCGGCAACGCGCTGGAGGGCCCGGCCGTGATCTGGACGCCGATCACGACGGTCGTCGTCGCGCCGGGGCAGCGCGCCTCGCTCGACGCCTACCGCAACCTCGTGATCGAGACGGCCACGGGCCGCGCCGCCGCGGCGGCCGGCGCTGCGGTCGCGGGCTCGCACGCGGCCTGAAGCGATGCTCGACCACGAGACGCTCCCGGTCGCCTTCAACGTCGCGACGCACTTCGTCGACCGCCATCTCGCCGACGGGCGCGGCGAGCGCGTCGCGCTGCGCACGGCGGACGGCGCGACGACGTACGCGGCGCTCGCCGAGTGCACGAACCGGATCGGCAACGTGCTGCTCGAGTGCGGCGTGCAGTGCGGCGATCGCGTCCTGATGGCGCTCGCCGACGGCGTCGACTTCGTAGCCTCCTGGTACGCCGTGCTGAAGGTCGGCGCGGTGACGGCCGAGGTCTACACGTTCCTGCAGGCGAAGGACTACGTCTACTACCTCGGCTACACGCGCGCCCCCGTCGTGATCGCAGACGCCGTCACGCTCGACCGCGTGCGCGAGGCGGTCGACGCGGTCGAGCATCCCGTGCGCGTGCTCGTCGCGGGCGACGCGCCGGCCGAGCTGCGCGCCGGCGAGCAGGCCTTGTCCGAGCTGGCCGCGGCCGCCTCCACGAGGCTCGACGCGGCCCCGACGACGCGCGACGACGTCGCGATCTGGAAGTTCACGACCGGCAGCACGGGCGCGCCGAAGGCGGCCGTGCACCCGATGCACAGCCCCGCGCTGAGCTCCGCCTGGTACGGCCAGGGCGTGCTGGGGATCGGGCCCGACGACGTCGTCGTGCCCGTCCCGAAGCTGTTCTTCGGCTATGCGCGCGACCTCACGGCGCTGTTCCCGTTCGAGGTCGGCGGGTGCGGCGTCGTGTTCCCCGAGCGGACGACGCCGGAGCGCATCTTCGACCTGGTCGAGCGCCACCGCGCGACGATCCTCGTGCAGGTGCCGACGATGATGCGGGCGATGCTCGAGCATCCCGGCGCGGCCGAGCGCGACCTCAGCTCGCTGCGCTTCTGCACGTCGGCCGGCGAGGCGCTTCCGCACGAGCTGCAGCGGCGCTGGCTCGACGCATTCGGCGTCGAGGTGCTCGACGGCATGGGCTCCTCCGAGGCCTACCACGTCTACATCTCCAACCGGCCCGGGGAGGCGCGGCCCGGCAGCATCGGCCGACTCGTGCCGGGCTACGCGGCCCGCGTGCTCGACACCGACGGCGCGCCGGTCGCCGACGGCGAGGCGGGTGAGCTGCATATGACGGGGCACACGGCGGCGCTCGAGTACTTCGGCGCGCCGGACAAGAGCGCCGTCACGTTCGACGGGAACACTGTCAGGACGGGCGACCTCGTCGTGCGCGACGCGGACGGCTTCTTCTGGTTTCGCGGCCGTACGGACGACCTGCTCAAGGTCGGCGGGATCTGGGTGGCGCCGGCAGAGATCGAGCAGTGCCTGCTCGAGCATGACACCGTGCGCGACTGCGCGGTCGTCGGCTTCGACGACGGGGGGCTCACGAAGACACGCGCCTTCGTGGTGCTGCGCGAGGGGCACCCGCCGACGGCGGCGACGGCGGACGCGTTGAAGGACCACGTGCGCGCGCACCTCTCGCCGCACAAGTACCCGCGCGACGTGCGGTTCCTCGACGCGCTGCCGCGGTCCCCGTCCGGGAAGGTCGACCGGCGGGGGCTGAGCGTGTTGGAGCCTGTCGGCTGAGGCCGTTTGCGGCCGGCGGCGACGGCGCGCGCCGCGAGAGGGGAAAAATGCTTGACACCTCTAAGGAGAGAGGCGTATAATGAGGCCGCTCTCGGATGGAGGAAGCTTGGCCCGCATGGCCTCGGCGCCCGTCCGGTCCAGCCGCTTCTGGGCAATGCGAAGAAGGAGGACCGATGGTGACTAGGAACGTACGGTGGCTGGCGCTCGCGGCGCTTTGCACGGCGGGGCTCGTCGGAGCCGGCTGCGGCAGCTCGGGTTCGAGCTCGTCCTCCGGCTCTAAGTCCGGCGCAGGATCGAAGAACGCAGACGCGAAGGTCGCGATCGTCCTGACGCGCTCCGAGGACTCGGCCTTCGGCCAACCCGCGGTCGACGCCGCGAAGGACATCCGGGCGCAGCTCGGCAACGAGGTGACGGTCCAGGGCGACGTGAGCCTGGCGAACGTGCAGCAGACGATCGAGGGCTACGCCGCGCGCGGCTACGGCCTCGTCCTCATCGACGGCGCCGAGATGCAGCAGCAGGCCGCTCTCGTCGCGCCGCGGTACCCGAAGGTGAAGTTCGTCGTCGTCAACGGCAACACGCAGGCGGCGCCGAACCTCTCCTCGGCGACGTTCGCCTGGGAGCAGTCCGGGTTCCTCGCCGGGATCGCCGCCGGCATCGCTACCCACACGAACAAGGTGGGGATGGTGAGCACCATCGAGATCCCGCCGATCCAGGGCCTGTACTACGGCTTCCAGCAGGGCGTCAAGCAGGTCAATCCGAAGGCCTCGACGACGAACTCCTACATGGGCACCAACGTGCCCGACACCGGGCTCACGGCGAACCTCACGTCCGCCCAGGCGAGCCAGGGACGCGACGTCGTCTTCACGGTCGCGACCAGCGCCGACGGGGGCGTGTTCCGCGCCGCGGGCGAGAAGAACGTCAAGGTGATCGGGTACGGGAGCGACGAGACGAGCCACGGGCCCAAGGTCATCCTCACCTCCGCGCTCGTCGACTATCGCGGCACCATCCTGCAGATGGCGAAGCTGTTCGACCAGGGCAAGCTCGAGCCGAAGGTCTACAGCTACGGGTTCGAGGACCACGTCTTCTCGCTGGCGCCGATCGCCAACGTCCCGCCGGCGGTCGCGGACAGAATCAAGCGGATGGCCGACCGCGCCGCCGCCGGCGAGTTCACGATCAAGCCCCTCGAATCCTGACGGCACGGGACGGGGTCGTCGATCTGTGCGCGCCGCACCGTCAGACACACCCGTGAGATCGCCAACGAGTGCGACAGCGAGTGAGACGGTCCCGGCGACGGCGTACGCGCTGGAGTTGCGCCAGGTGAGCAAGCGCTTCGGCGCGGTGCAGGCGAACCGGGCCATCGACCTCCAGATCAGGCCGGGGGAGATCCGCGGCCTGGTCGGGGAGAACGGCGCGGGCAAGAGCACCCTCATGGCCATCGCGTCCGGGCTGTACCGCCCGGACGCGGGCCAGGTGCTCGTCGGGGGCGTCTCCTGCGACTTCAAGAGCTGCGACGAGGCGATCGGGCTCGGGATCAACATGGTGCACCAGCACGTCATGCTCCTCCCGAACTGCACCGTCGCGCAGAACGTCGTGCTCGGGGAGCGGGGGTCGCAGCTGTTGCGGCTGCGCGAGGTCGAGGCCGCCGTCGAAGCGCTCGCCGAGCAGTACCGGATCGCCGTCGACCCGCGCGCAAAGGTCGAGTCGCTCACGCCGACCGAACGCCAGCGGGTCGAGATCCTCACGGCGCTGTGGCGCGGGCGCACCGTGCTCATCCTCGACGAGCCCACCTCCGTGCTGGGGCCGGCCGACGTCCAGGAGCTGTTCGCGACGATGCGCCGGCTCGCCGGCGAGGGCTGCGCGGTCATCTTCACGAGCCACAAGCTGCGCGAGGTCGTCGAGGTCTGCGACGCGGTCAGCGTCATGCGGCACGGCGAGCTGCAGACGACCGTCTCGCGCGAGGAGGCCGACCCGGACGTGCTCGCGACGCTGATGGTCGGCAAGGCGCTGGCCGCGAAAGCGGACCACGCGCTGCTCGGCCTCGGCGACGACGCCGCCGGGCGCGCGCGGCGGGAGCGCGGCGCGACGGTGCTGCGAGTGCTCGAGCGCTCCCGCAGCGACGACGAACGCGAGGAGCTGCGCGTCTGCTCCGGAGAGATCCTCGGGATCGCGGGGGTGGAGGGCAATGGCCAGAAGGAGCTGGCCGACGCGCTCGCCGGCGTCACGCGCGACGAGCGGCGCCGCATCGAGCTCGCCGGCGAGGACGTCACCGCGCTGGGGCCGATGGAGCGCGCAGCGCGCGGCGTCGCCTACGTCCCGGAGGACCCGAGCACGAGCGCGCTCGTACCCGCCTTCCCCGTGAGCTGGAATCTCGGGCTGCGCGACTACCGCGCACCGGCGCTGCGGCGCGGGCGCTGGTTCCTGAGCTTTGACGCGCTGCGCGCGCGCGCCACCGAGGCGATCCGCGCGTTCGACATCCGCGGCGCGACGGACGCGACACGCACCGCCGCGCTGAGCGGCGGCAACCAGCAGAAGGTCGTGCTTGCGCGCGAGCTCGACAAGGACCCGAAGCTGCTGACGGTCGTCGACCCCAGCGTCGGCCTCGACGTCGGCGCCGCGCAGAACGTCCACCAGGCGCTGCGCGCGCACCGCGATCGCGGCGCCGCGATCGTCCTGATCTCCACCGACCTCGACGAGATCGAGGCGCTGAGCGACCGCATCGCCGTGCTCTACCGCGGTGCGATCGTCGGGGTCGTCGAGCGCGCCGAAGCCGAGCGGCGGCGGCTGGGCCTGCTGATGACGGGCCTCGCCAGTCGCGACGAGCGGCCGCTGCCCGAGCGCGAGGAGGCTTCGCATGAAGTCCCCTAGGAGGCTGGCCGACTCGCGGGTCGCCGCCGTGCTGCCGGCCGCGCTCATCGCGCTCGCGGCGAGCGGCGGCCTCGTGGCGCTCGCAGGCGTCTCGCCGCTCGACGCCTACCGCTCGATCTGGAGCGGCGGCCTCGGCAGCACAAGCGCGCTCGGCACGACCTTGGTGATGCTGCTGCCGCTGCTGTTCGCGGCGCTCGCCTTCGCGGTGCCGTTCCGGGCGGGCCTCTACAACATCGGCGTCGAGGGGCAGCTCTACCTCGGCGCGCTCAGCTCGGCGGTCGTCGGCCTCAAGCTTCACGCGCCCACCTACGTCGTGCTGCCTGTCGCCGTGCTCGCCGGCATGGCCGCGGGCATGGCGTGGGCCGTCATCCCCGCGCTCCTGAAGGTCACGCGCGGCGTGAACGAGATCGTCTCGAGCCTGTTCCTCAACTACGTGGCGATCTACTTCACCAACTGGCTGCTCGCGGGGCCGCTCGAGGCGCCGAACATCGGGGTCGCGCAGACGTCGATCATCCCCGACGCCGCGCACTTCCCAGTGCTCGTCGCGGATACGAAGATCACGTATGCGCTGCTGCTGGCGCTCGTCGTCGTCGTGCTTGTGCAGGCGCTCTTTCGGACCCCGTTCGGCTTCGACCTGCGCATCATGGGCGCGAGCGGCAAGGTGGCCGACTACCTCGGCATCCGCTCCGGCCGCGCGACGATCGTCGCGTTCGCGATCAGCGGCGCGATCGGGGGGTTGGCGGGTGTCTGCGAGGTGCTCGGGAACCAGTTCTTCCTCTCGCAGGACTTCTCGCCCGGCTGGGGCTACACCGGGATCGCCGTCGCGGTCCTCGGCGGCGGAGTCGCCTGGGGCATCGCGCTGGCGGCCGCCTTCTTCGGCGTGATCGGCGCGGGCGCGCTGCAGATGCAGTTCGTCAACCAGCTCTCGCCGTCCTTCGCGCTCGTCGTGCAGGCGGTCGCCGTGATCGTCGTGCTGCTCTTCCTCGAGTGGCGCTCGCGCGGGGCGCGCCGGGCGGCGGACCGGCCGGAGCACGCCTCCCCAGCTGCCCCCACGGAGGCGGTGGAGGCATGACCGCGCTGCTCGTCGACGCGATCGCCGCCGCGACGCCGCTCATCTTCGTCGCGCTCGGCGGCCTGCTCGCGGAGCGCGCCGGTGTGATGAGCGTGAGCCTCGAGGGCTACATGCTCGTGGGGGCGTTCGCCGCCGTCGCCGTCTCGCATACGCATGGGCAGTGGGCCGGCCTGCTCGCGGCCGCGGTCGCTGGGACAACGCTGGCGCTCGCGCATGCGTATCTGTGCATCGGCGCGCGGCTCAACCAGATCGTCTCGGGGCTGGCGCTGAACCTGTTTGCGCTCGGAATCACCGGATTCGTCAACAGCCTCGTCTTCGGCGAGGGGCGCACGGGCACCCAGGTGCCGGCGTTCTCGGCGCTGCGGATTCCCGGGCTCGCCGACATCCCGCTGATCGGCCCGGCGCTCTTCGACCAGACGCTCTTCACCTACGCGATCTTCCCGCTGCTCGCCGCGATCGTCATCTACCTGCGGCGCACCCGCAGCGGGTTGGCGCTGCACGCCGTCGGGGAGCACCCCGCGGCGGCCGACGCGCGCGGCATCCCGGTGAACCGCGTCCGCTACGCGGCGACCGCAGTCAGCGGCCTGCTGGCCGGCGTCGGGGGCGCCGCGCTGTCGATCGGCCTCGTGAGCTCGTTCGTCGAGAACATGACGCAGGGGCGCGGGTACATCGCGCTCGCGGCGGTCGTGTTCGCCGGCTGGCGACCGCTGCTGGCGGTCGCGGCCTGCCTGCTGTTCGGCGTCGCCGACGCGGCGCAGGTGTGGGCGAACGTGCTCAACGTCGACGTCCCGTTCGAGCTGCTGGCGACGGCACCGTACGTCGTGACGGTGGTGGCGCTCGTGATCCTCGGCCGTCGCGGCCGGCATCCGGCGGCGCTCGGGATCCCGTACGTCCGCGGCCAGCGCTGAGGCCGTCACCCAAGACGCCGGGCCAGCCGCCCTGACGGCCGCATCAACCATCGAACCAACGAGGTACCTCTCATGTCCATCGCTCCCTCCACCGCCCCACCGCCGATCCGCGCGCGCGACTTCCTCGCGCTCGATGCGCTGTTGTCCGATGAGGAGCGTGATATCCGTGACACGGTGCGCAGGTTCGTCGCGGAGCGGGTGACGCCGTATGTGGGCGACTGGTTCGAGGCGGGGACGATCCCGGTCGAGCTGGCGCCGGCGCTGGGCAGACTCGGTCTGCTGGGGATGCACCTGGAGGGCTATGGGTGCGCGGGTGCGTCAGCGACGGCGTACGGGCTGGCGTGCATGGAGTTGGAGGCGGGGGACAGCGGGGTGCGGTCGTTGATGTCGGTGCAGGGTTCGTTGGCGATGTTCGCGATCTGGCGTTGGGGCTCAGAGGAGCAGAAGCGGGAGTGGCTGCCCAGGATGGCGGCGGGTGAGGCGATCGGCTGCTTCGGGCTGACCGAGCCGGACGCCGGCTCGGACCCGGGCGCGATGCGCACGCGCGCGCGCCGCCAGCCGGACGGCGACTGGATCCTCAACGGGTCGAAGATGTGGATCACGAACGGATCGATCGCGCAAATCGCGGTCGTGTGGGCCGCGACCGACGACGGCATCCGCGGGTTCCTCGTCCCGAGAGGCACAAAGGGGTTCAGTGCGCCGGAGATCCACAAGAAGCTGTCGCTGCGCGCGAGCGTGACGAGCGAGCTGGTCTTGGACGACGTGCGCCTGCCCGACAGCGCCCGGCTGCCGCAGGCGACCTCGCTGCGCGGGCCGCTGTCGTGCCTCAACGAGGCCCGCTACGGGATCGTGTGGGGCGCCGCCGGTGCCGCGCGCGCCTGCCTGGAGGCCGCGCTGGAGTACGCGAAGGAGCGGATCGTCTTCGAGAAGCCGATCGCCGCGACGCAGATCCAGCAGCAGAAGCTCGCGTTCATGGCGCTCGAGGTCAACCGCGCCAGCCTTGTCGCGCTGCACCTCGGCCGCATGAAGGACGCGGGCACGTTGCGTCCCGAGCACGTCTCGATGGGCAAGCTCGGCAACGTCAACGGCGCGCTCGACGTCGCCCGCACCGCTCGCCAGATCCTCGGCGCGAACGGGATCAGCCTCGAGTACCCGGTCATGCGCCACGCCAACAACCTCGAATCGGTCGTCACCTACGAGGGCACCGCCGACGTGCACGCGCTCGTGATCGGCGCCGCGCTCACCGGCATCCAGGCGTTCCGATGATCGCGACGGAGACTGGGACGATCGCGCGCGTCGGCGTCGTCGGCGGCGGGATCATGGGCTGCGGGATCGCCGAGGTCGCGGCGCGCGCGGGGCTCGACGTGATCCTCGTCGAGATCGACGCGGCGGCGCGCGAGCGCGCTCGCGCGCGCATCGAGACATCGCTGGAAAAGGCCATCGAGCGTGGCAAGGTCAAGGCCGAGGAAGCACGCGTCGCGCTGTCGCGCCTGACGATCGCCGCGGAGCTCGCCGGGCTCGCCGACCGGCAGCTCGTCGTCGAAGCGGTCGTCGAGGACAAGGCCGCGAAGCTCGCGGTGTTCGCCGAGCTGGCTGCCGTGGTCGAGGACCCGGAGGCGATTCTCGCGTCGAACACCTCCTCGATCCCGATCGTCGAGCTGGGCAACGCGGCCGGCGAGCGCGCCTCGAACGTGCTCGGGCTGCACTTCTTCAACCCCGTGCCGGTCCTCTCGCTCGTCGAGCTGATCCCCTCGCTGCTGACCGGCCCCGAGACGATCGAGCGGGCGCGCGCGTTTGCGGCAGGCCAGCTCGGCAAGAACCCGATCCTCGCACCCGACCGCGCGGGCTTCACCGTCAACGCGCTGTTGATTCCCTACGTCCTGTCCGCGATCCGCATGTTCGAACAGGGGCTCGCCTCCGCGGAGGACATCGACCAGGGGATGGTGAAGGGCTGCGCGCACCCGATGGGCCCGCTCGCGCTCGCCGACCTGATCGGGCTCGACACAGTCCTCAGCATCGCCGAGACGCTCTACGCCGAGCACCGCGAGCAGCTCCACGCGCCGCCGCCGCTGCTGCAGCGGCTCGTCGCCGCCGGGCTGCTCGGGCGCAAGACCGGCCGCGGACTCTACAGCTACGCCTAGATGGTTGATTCCACGATCTCGCGGCGTGACGGGCACACTGGGCGGCGCTGGGCGCCACCCGGCGTCTCGCCAATGCCGCCGGCATTGGCTTCGACACCGCGCGCCGCCCAGCATCCGCCCATCGCACCCGTCACATCCACGAATCTCGTGGAATCAACCATCTAGTGTCGAGCAGCCTGCCGCCGAGTCCGGCTCCGGGGCGGCTGCACCAGGCCTTCGCGGCGATCCGGGCGCGCAACGGCGAGCTGAACGCGCTGCTCACCGTGTGCGACCCGCCGAACGGCGCTGACGGCATCCCGCTGGCGGTCAAGGACCTGTTCGACACGGCGGGCGTGCGGACGACGTGCGGCTCGGCGCTGCACCGCGATCGCATGCCCGACCGGACCGCGGTCGCCGTCACGCGGCTCGAGTCTGCCGGCTACGTGATGGTCGGCAAGGCGAACCTCGACGAGTTCGCGTACGGCGTCACGGGCGAGAACGCGCACTTCGGCGCGACGCGCAACCCGCTGGCGCCGGACCGGTGGTCCGGGGGCTCGAGCGGCGGATGCGCGGCCGCGCTCGCCGCAGGGATGTGCGACGTCGCCCTCGGCACCGATACGAGCGGCTCGATTCGCATCCCGGCGGCACTCTGTGGCGTCGTCGGGTTCAAGCCGACGCGCGGCGCCGTGCCGCTCGACGGCGTCTTCCCGCTCGCGCCCAGCTTGGACCACGCCGGTCCGATGGCCCGCTCGGTGGGCGAGTGCGCGGCCGCGTTCACCGCGCTGACGGGGGGTCCCGCGTCGATCGATCCGCTGCCGGAGGGCCTGCGGGTCGGGCTTGCCGAGTCCTACCTGGAGGGCTGCCGACCGGGGGTCGTGGCCGCGGTGCGGCGTGCGGCGGCGCTCGTGGGCGCGCAACCCTGCGCGTTCCCGGGGCCCGAGCGCTTCGATCCGACGCCGATCCTCTTCGCCGAGGCGGCCACCGTGCACCGTGACACGTTTCCCGCGCAGGCCGAGCGTTACGGTCCCGGGCCCGCCGCACGGCTTGCCGCCGGACGACGGGTCGCCGCGGTGGACTACCTCGCGGCCCTGGATGCGCTGCGCGCGTTCGGGCGGCGGTGCCTCGATGCCCTCACCGGGTTCGACGTGCTGCTCGCGCCGACCGTCGGGGAGGTGGCGCCACTGCGCGCCGAGGCCGCCGTCGACAGCCGCGACGCGAGCGCCGTGCGCGAGGAGCTCCTGCGGCGCACGCGGCCGTTCAACGCCCTCGGCTGGCCCGCGCTCGCGCTGCCCTGCGGCGCCGCCGAGCATGGCCTGCCGGCGTCGGTCTCGGTCGTGGGGCGCTCGGGGGACGATGCGCTCGTTCTCACTGCGGCAGCAGCGCTCGAGCGGACGCTCGCATCAGTAGACAGTTGACAAGAGTCCTCTGTATGATGTTGTCCACATGAGGAGTCAGATGCTTGTGCGGGGCGGCTGCGTCGTCACGATGGACGACGAGCGGCGGATCATCGAGGACGGCGCGGTGCTGGTCGACGGCTCGACCATCGCCGCGGTTGGCCCGACCGCCGAGCTCGAGGCCGCATACCCCGACGCCGAGGCGATCGACGCCGCGGGGGCCCTCGTGACGCCCGGGCTGATCGACGCCCACAACCACCCGAGCCACTTCCTGTCGAAGGGGCTCGCGGACGACCTCGAGCTGAGCGTCCGCTCCTACCAGCGCATCTGGCCGTTCGAGGCTGGGCTGACCCCCGAGGAGGCGCACCTCGGCGCGCTCGGGACCTTCGCGGAGATGATCCGCAACGGCACGACGTGTTTCGCGGACCCGGGCAGCCCCCGGCCCGACGACGTCGCGCGCGCCGCGGTCGAGATCGGCATCCGCGGCGTCGTCAGCTACGAGGCGTGGGACGTGCCCGACCCGAACGCGCCGGCTGGGCTGCTCGAGAGCACGGACGTCGTGCTCGAGCGCGGCGAGGAGGCCGTCGAGCGCTGGAACGGCGCGGCGGACGGACGCCTGCGTGCGTGGTTCTCGCTCGTGCGGCCGGTGTCGGTGACGGACGACCTCTGCCAGCGGACCAAGCAGCGAGCCGACGCGCTCGGCGTCGGCATCCACGGCCACCTCGTCGCCTCGCGCACGGCGGATCGCGACACGCAGCGCGTCGTCGGATCGGGCTCCGCCGTCCCCCGCTACGCCGAGCTCGGCCTGCTCGACGAGAACCTCTGCCTCGCACATCTCGGCTGGCTGGAGGACGACGAGATCGAGCTGCTGCGCGCGGCCGGGGTCAAGGCGGTCCACTGCCCCTCGGCGAGCATGCTCGGCGGCTTCGGGGTCATCGCCCACGGCCGCTTCCCGGAACTCATCGACGCCGGCGTCCCCGTCGGCCTCGGCACCGACGCCGGCGCGATCAGCCGCTTCCTCGACATGGTGCGCATCGCCTACCTGGCGGCGTGCGCGCACAAGGACGCCCGGCTCGACCCGACGGTGATGGGCGCTGAGCGGGCGTTTGAGATGGTCACCTGCACGGGCGCGCGCGTGCTGCTGTGGGACGAGCAGATCGGTTCGCTCGAAGCCGGCAAGGCCGCCGACCTCGTCATCTGGGACACGAGCGAGCCTGAGTGGCACCCGAATCCGCTCGCGCGCCCGATCAGAAACCTCGTCTACTCGGCGAGCGGGCGGTCAGCCCGCACGGTGCTGATCGATGGGCGCGTCGTGATGCGGGACCGGGTCCTCGCAAATCTTGACATGGAGGCGTTCCTGACGGCCGCCGACGAGGCCGCGCTGGAGATCTGGCGCCGCCTGGGGCTGAGCGTCACGGACGATCGCGGCGCCGGCAGGCGCGGGGAGGGGTGATGTTCCGGATCGGAATCGACGTCGGTGGCACGTTCACCGACTACGTCGCCGTGCGCGGCGACGCTGAGATCGTGAGCGGCAAGACGCCGTCCACGCCGGGCCGCGAGCAGGTCGCGGTGCTCAACGCGATCGAGCGGATCGCGGCGGCCTACGAGACGCCGCTCGCAGCGCTGCTCGGCGAGACGGACATCATCAACTTCGGCACAACCGTCGCGACGAACGCGATGCTCGAGCACAAGGGAGCCCCCGTCGCGCTGCTCACGACCGAGGGCTTCCGCGACGTCATCGAGTTGCGGCGCGGGTTCAAGGAGAGTCTGACCGACATCCGCCTCGACGCGCCGCTCCCGATCGTCCGCCGGCGCTTCCGCGTCGGCATCACCGAGCGGATCGCCGGAGACGGATCGGTGCGCACTCCGCTCGCGGAGGAGCAGGTCGTCGCGGCCGTCGAGCGCCTGAAGGCCGAGGGGATCGTCTCCTACGCCGTGTGCTTCCTGCAGGCACCGGCCAACCCGGTGCACGAGCGGCGCTGCGGGGAGATCATCGCGCGCGTCCATCCGGAGGCGCACGTGAGCCTCTCGACCGACGTGCTGAACCAGATCGGGGAGTTCGAGCGGCTGAGCACCACGCTCATGAACGCGTACCTCAGCCCGGTGCTGCGCGACTACATGGCGCGGCTGGTGGACGAGTTGACCGAGCGCGGCTTCCGCGGCCGCCTGCACGTCATGCAGTCCAACGGCGGCACGGGCGAGGCGTCCGAGCTCGGGCGCCTCGGCGCGGCCGCGCTGCTGTCCGGGCCGGCCGGGGGGGTCGTGGCGGCCGCCGAGCTCGGTGGCGCCGCCGGCCATCCGAACGTCATCGGCGTCGACATGGGCGGGACCTCGTACGACGTCTCGCTCGTGCGCGACGGCCGCCCGGAGGTGCGCACGGACGCGTGGGCCGCGCGCTACCGGATCGGGCTGTCGGTGCTCGACATCCACACGATCGGCGCCGGTGGCGGCTCGATCGCGTGGCTCGACGACGCCCGCGCGATCCAGGTCGGGCCCGACAGCGCGGGGGCGACGCCGGGGCCGGCGTGCTACGGGCGCGGCGGCGACCGGCCGACGGTCACCGACGTCAACCTCGCGCTCGGCTACCTGTCCGAGGAGAACTTCATCGGCGGCGAGATGACGCTGGACCGCGCAGCCGCCGAAGCGGCGATCCAGGACCACGTCGCCGGGCCGCTCGGCATCGACGTGATCGACGCGGCGATCGGAATCTCGCGGATCGTCAACAGCAACATGAGCAACGGCATCCGCTACGTGTCGGTGGCGCGCGGCCACGATCCTCGCGACTTCGCACTGCTGGCCTTCGGTGGCGCGGCCGCGACGCACGCGCCGATCCAGGCGCGCGACCTCGGCATCCGCACGATCCTCGTGCCGAAGGCGGCGGGGGTCCTGAGCGCGTACGGCACGCTCCTGTCCGACCTCAAGGTCTCGACGGTGGCGAGCCACCTGGGCTTGGTGGACGACGTCGACGTCGACGAGCTGAACGCGGTCTTCGACGACCAGTGGAAGCGGCACCGGGACGCGGTCGCGTCGGGTGACGTCTCCGCGGTCGAGCGCCGTCGGTTCGTCGACCTGCGCTACGCCGGTCAGGTGCACGAGATCACGGTCCCGCTCGAGGCCGACGGCGACCGCGTCGACCGCGCGGTCATCGACGCCGCGGTGCGCGCCTTCCACGAGCAGCACGAGCGTCTCTACACGTTCCGTCTCGAGCACAAGCCCGTGGAGCTCATCACGCTGCGCCAGGACATCGTCGGCGTGCGGGCGAAGACGCCGTGGCGGCTCGACGGCGCGGGCGCCGGCGCGGAGCGCGCCCCGGCCGCCACCGGCACGCGCGTCGCGTGGCTGCCGGAGCGCGACGGGACGTACGCGCCGACCGATATCGCGGTCTACGACGGCACGCGCGTGCGGCCGGGCGACACGATCGAGGGGCCCGCCGTCGTCGGCGAGGACAACACGACGATCCTGCTGCTCGCGGGCGATCGCGCGCGCGTGGACGAGCAGGGCACCTATGTCATCGATGTGGAGGAGCCGTGGTGACGCAAGCGTTCGAGTCGGCGGTGTCGCAGCTGCGCGACGCCTGCCCGTGGGATCCGGCGCCGACGGTCGCGCTGGCGGACGCCGAGGGGCGGATCGTGGCCGCCGAAGACGAGCGGCGGGCCGCCTCGCTCGAGGCGGTCGCCCGCTTCGTGCGCGACGCGTTCGCCGGCGACTGGGCGCCCGGCGACGTCGTCCTGAGCAACGACCCCTTCGTCGGCTGCGCCGACGTGACCGAACTGACGCTCGTGCACGGCGCGGCGGACGGCTTCGCGCTCGCGCGCGTGCGGATCCCGGACATCGGCGGCTTCCGGGTCGGCGGCGTCGCGCCCGAGGCGCTCGACATTTGGGGCGACGGCGCCCGCTTCCCGGCGCTGCGGATCGCGATCGGTGGCGCGCCACGTTCCGAGGGGCGGGCGCTGCTGCTCCTCAACTCGCGCACCCCCAAGCTGGTCGACCGCGCGCTCGACGCCCTGTCCGCCGTCGCCGCGAAACTCGCGCAGGACCTGCCGGTGCAGGACGGGCGCGCGGCCGCCGCGCAGGCCGCGCGCGACGCGCTGCGCACGCTGACGCCGGGCACCTACCGTGCCGAGGCGGCGGTTGAGCTGCCGGGTCGGCCGGCCGGGCCGTCCGTGCGAGTCACACTGGAGGTGGGCGAAGACGTGCGGCTCGGCTTCGCGGATTCCGACGCGGTCGTCGAGCTGCCCGTCAACAGCAGTGCGCCCCACACGCTGGACTGCTGCTTGGCGGAGCTCGCGGACGCTATCGAAGGATTCCCGACGGCGCCGGGCGCACTCGGCGCCGTCGCGGTCGACCCCGGCGCGGGGACGATCGCCGGAGCGGCGCTGCCGGCGGCTACGTCGCTGGCCCGCCACGTGACCGCGCGTGCGATCCGCGAGGCGGTTCGCGACGTCGTCCGTCAGGCGGGTGGCACCGACGCTTCGGAGGGTTGGTGGGAGCGGGAGGGACGGCGCGCGTTCGAGGCGCGGATCGATCCGGACGGCCTCTGCCTCAGGCCCGAGCTCGTCGCGGCGACGCTCGAGCTCGAACGGAATGAAGGAGCACGCTGAGATGACGCTCACGCAGCAGGAGCTGATCACCGCCGAGATCATCCGCAACTCGCTGGAGACGGTCTCCAAGGAGCTGAGCGCGACCGTCGAGAACACGGCACTCTCACCGATCTTCACCCTCAACCACGACTACTCCTGTGGGGTCTTCTACGTCGGCGAAGACGACGAGGTGCAGCTGGTGGCTCGCGACATGGCGGTCCCGGTCCACATCTTCGCGTCGCTGGACTCCGTGAAGATCGTCTTCTCGACGTTCGCCGGCGACGTGCACGAGGGCGACGTGTTCCTCGTCACGGATCCGTACTTGGGCGGCACGCACTGCCCGGACTGGACGATCATCCGCCCGGTGAGCGTGGGGCCGGGAACGATGTTCCTCCCATGCGTGCGCGGCCACGTCAACGACGTCGGCGGCCCCGTCCCCGGCAACTACAACGTGAACGCGCGCGACGTCTGGCAGGAGGGCTTCCGCATCCCGCCGGTGCGGATCGTCTCGCGCGGGGAGCCGGTGGCGGACCTCTGGGAGACGATCCTCGCGAACACGCGGCTGCCCGCCGAGGTCCGCGGGGACCTGATGGCGATGGTCGGAGCGTGCCAGGTGGGCGAGCGGCGCGTCCGCGAGCTGACGCGCAAGTACGGCGTGGAGATGCTGCGGCGCAGCGTCGACTACATCGTCGACTACTCGGAGACTCGCCTGCGCGCGGCGATCGCGAGCTGGCCCGACGGGACCTACGAGCACACCGAGTACGTCGACCATGATTTCGCCGGCAATCAAGACATCCCGGTCCACGTCAAGCTCGCGGTCGCGGGTGACGAGATGACCGTCGACTTCGCCGGCACGAGCCCGCAGGTGCCCGGGTTCATCAACAGTCCGACCGGCAACACGAAGTCGCATGTCTTCACCGCGCTGATCGCGCTCTGCCCGGACATCCCGATCAACAGCGGCTTCTTCCGGCCCTTGACCATCCTGATGCCCCCGCATTCGATGCTCAACCCGGACGCGCCCGCGCCCGTGGGGAACAGCACGCTGACGCCCGGCACGACGATCACCGAGGCCGTCATGAAGGTCTTCGAGCGGCTCGCCCCCGAGCTCGTCGGGACCGCCTCCGTCGACATGAACGGCGCCCGCTGCTTCGGCGTCTCGTCGAAGACCGGCCGCTACTGGGTCTCCTCGGACCTGGCCGCGACGGCGATGTCGGCCGGCGGCGCGTACGGGACGGACGGATGGGGCGGGTGGGCCGCGACCTTCTGCGCGCTCCGACTGCCGCCGCTGGAGATGTTCGAGTTGCAGTTCCCGTGGGAGTACGTGCTCGACGAGTACGCGTGCGACACGGCGGCGCCCGGTCGCTGGCGCGGCGCGCCGGCGATCCACTACCGGCGTCGCCACACCGACGACATGCGCTGCACGATCTACAACGGCTGCGCGCGCAACACGCTCGTCGGCTACGCGGACGGCGGTCGCGGCGCCGGCAACTACTGGGTGATCCGCGAGGGCGAGCCCGACGAGCTGACGGTGACGGAGAAATGCTACGCCGAGCCGCTCGCCGAGGGCTCGCTGCTGTTCTCGCAGTCCGGCGGCGGCGGCGGCTGGGGCGATCCGTTCGAACGCGATCCGGCGGCGGTGCTGGACGACTGGCTCGACGACCTCGTCTCGATCGAGGGGGCTCGCCGGGACTACGGCGTCGTCATCGACGGCGAGCGGCGGGCGGTCGACGTGGCTGCGACCGAGCGCGAGCGACGTCGCGACCGCTGACGGATCCCCGCGGAGCACGCAAAGCTCCGCGTTGCGCCGGCCGCTCCCGGGACAATAGTTGACACGTTGCCAGGCAGAACTGTAGAATATTATGAAAAGCGCTGGCTCTTCGAAGGAGAATGGGATGGGTGCAGGAGACTCTCGCGGTGAGGCCACGGACGGCGTTCACGACGCAGTTCCCGTGGGGGAGCTGCCGCCGCTTGGCGAGGTCCCCTCGCACATGCATGCGCAGGTGATCCGGTCGGATCGCCTCGGTGAGCCACAGGACGCGTTCCAACCCGAGCTCGTCCCGATCCCCGCGCTGCGCCCCGGCGAGGTGCTGATCGCCGTCATGGCGGCGGGCATCAACTACAACAACGTGTGGGCGGCCCGCGGCGTCCCGATCGACGTCATCGCCGTGCGCCAGCGCGCGGGAGAGCCGTACGACTTCCACATCGGCGGCAGCGACGCCTCCGGCATCGTCTACGCGGTCGGCGAGGGCGTCGAGTCGCCGCAGGTGGGCGAGCACGTCGTGACCCATCCCGGCTACTGGGATCCGGAGGATCCCGACGTCGTGGCCGGTCGCGATCCCATGCTCGCGCGCTCGGCAAAGATCTGGGGCTACAACACGAACTTCGGCTCGTTCGGGCAGTTCGCGGTCGCGCAGGCGCATCAGTGCATGCCGAAGGCGCCGCACCTCACCTGGGAGGAGGCCGCGGCCTCCACGCTGGTCGGCACGACGGCGTACCGCATGCTGTTCGGCTGGGCCGGCAACGAGCTGAAGGCCGGTGACTCCGTGCTCGTCTGGGGCGGTTCCGGCGGCGTGGGCATCCAGGCGATCCAGCTCGCGAAGGCGCATGGCGCCGACGCCGTCGCGGTCGTGTCGGACGCCGAGCGCGGTGCATTCGCGGTCGCGCACGGGGCGGTGGGCTACATCGATCGGACCGAGTTCGATCACTGGGGCCTCGCGCCGTACTGGGAGGACGGGCCCGCACAGAAGGAGTGGACGACGGCGGCGCGGGCGTTCGGGGCCAAGTTCCGCGAGATCGTCGGCCGACGCGAGGACCCGGC
The DNA here is from genome assembly GCA_036009645.1 of Conexibacter sp. Taxonomy (GTDB): domain Bacteria; phylum Actinomycetota; class Thermoleophilia; order Solirubrobacterales; family Solirubrobacteraceae; genus Conexibacter. The sequence goes on along the minus strand of DASYLH010000006.1, from coordinate 31,578 downwards.
GATCGTCATCGAGCATCCGGGCCAGACGACGCTGCCGACCAGCGTGTTCGTGTGCCGGCTCGGAGGCATGGTGGCGATCTGCGCTGGGACCACGGGCTACTCGGCGACGCTTGACCTGCGCTACCTGTGGGTCCACCAGAAGCGGCTGCAGGGCTCGCACGGCACCAACGACGAGCAGGCGCGTGCGTACAACCAGCTGATGATCGACCGCAGGATCGGACCCGGTCTCGGTGAGGTGATCTCGTTCGAGCAGATCCCCCTCGCCCACCAGGCCATGGGAGACGGCGTCGGAGTCTTCGGCAATCGCGTGGCACTCGTCGGTGCCGCCGCTTCGGGGCTCACCGGCCAGGAGGACCAGAAGTAGATGGGGGGCCGAGCTGAAAAGGAGTTGGACGTGACTGAGCAGCCCGCCGTCTCGACGGCGATCCGCGCGTTGTTCGAGCCGACAAGTGTGGCGGTGGTCGGTGCGAGTCCGACGAAGCTTGCGTCCCGGGCGGCGCTGGAGAATCTCCTGACGTTGGGGTTCGAGGGGCGGATCGGGGCGGTGAACCCGCGCTATGACGAGGTGCTGGGAGTTCCGTGCGCCCCGTCGTTGCGGGAGCTGGACTTCGTGCCGGAGACGGTGGTCGTGGCGGTCGGTCGCGATCGCGTGGTGCCGGTGATCGAGGAGGCGGCAGAGGTCGGTGCACGCGCGGCGGTGGTGTTCGGGATCGGTTTCGCCGAGGCGGGGGCGGAGGGGCTTGCGGCCCAGCAGCGCTTGCGTGAAGTCGCGTCGGATGCAGGGATGGCGGTGCTGGGCCCGAACTGCCCGGGGCTGATGAACTTCGCGCATTCGCTGGCGCTGTGCATGCATACCGTTGAGCCGTATGAGCCGGGCGCGGTGGGGCTGATCGCCCAGAGCGGCTCGATCGGCACCGCACTGATCAACAATCAGCGTGGGGTGCGTTGGCGCAACGCGTACATGCCGGGCAACGAGGCGGTGGTGGGGGCTGGCGATCTGCTGGGGCACATGGTCGAGGACGAGGGGTGTCGCGCGGTGTGCCTGTTCTTGGAGACGATCCGCGATCCGGAGCGGTTCTTTGCTGCATGCGATCGCGCGCTCGAGCGTGACGTGCCGGTGATCGTGCTCAAGACCGGGCGCACGGAGGCGAGCATGCGTGCGGCGGAGGCGCACTCAGGGGCGCTTGCGGTTCCCGATCGGCTTGTCGATGCGCTCTTCGAGCGTCATGGCGTGATCCGCGTGCAGACGCTGGAGGAGATGCTCGAGACCGCCAACGCCCTCCAGGTCGCTCACCGCCCGACGCGCGGGACGATCGCGACGATGACCGGCTCGGGCGGCCAGGTCGAGATGGTCTTGGACGCCGCCGAAGCCGCGGGGCTCGAGCACCACGCGCTGGCGGAAGAGACGGTCGCCGCGCTCAAGGCGATCCTGCCCGACTCCCTCGCCGCGAGCAACCCGCTCGACTTCTGGGGCGTCGCCGACGCGGACCGTGCCGTCCCGGTGCTCACCGAGCAGCTCGCTCAGGACCCCGGCACCGACATGGTCGTGGCCGTCGTCGATCAGCAGACGAGCCTGATGGGGGGAAGCGTCTTCCGCTTCCAGATGCCGTTCGACACGGCGTTGGAGTTGGCGGGCCGTTATGACCCGTTGTTCGTGCTGCTCGAGAGCGCTGGGGGCGTCTCGCCGGCCGAGCGGGTGGAGGAGGCTGCGGCTGGCGGTGCGCTGTTGCTGTCGGGCTTCGACACGGGGATGCGGGCGCTCGGGCATCTGGTTGCGCATTCGCGCCGGGTGGCCGCGCCGCGTGCAGTGCGCGCGGCACCGGCGGCGGATGGGACCGCGCCGTTGCCGCACGAGCGATCGTTCAGCGGCGCGGCGGCGCTGGAGCATCTGGCCGGGCATGGCATCCCGATCGTGCCGACGCGTCGGGTGCGCGGTGCCGATGAGGCGGTCGCGGCGGCAGTCGAGCTTGGTTTCCCGGTCGTCGCGAAGCTGGCGGACGAGCACATCACGCACAAGACCGAGGCTGGCGGGGTCATCACCGGAATCGCGGGCGAGGCAGACCTGCGTGCGGCGGCCGCGCGGCTGGCCGATGCCGGTCACGAGGAGCTGTTGATCCAGCCGCAGCTGACCGGTGTGGAGCTGATCATGGGCGTCACGCGCCATCCCGCGCTCGGCGGGTTTCTCGTCGTCGGGCTTGGCGGGATCTGGACCGAGGTGCTCGGCGAGGTCACGATCGTGCCGCTCGGGCTTGCGGAGGGGGAGGCCGAGCGGGTGCTTACGGGATTGCGCGGCCACGAGCTGCTCAGCGGCGCACGCGGCAGAGCGCCGGTTGACCTGTCCGCGCTCGCACGCATCCTCGAGCACCTCGACACGTTCGCGCTCGCGCACGGCGACACGATCGCAAGCCTCGACATCAACCCCGTCATCGCCACTCCCACCGGCGCCTGGGCCGTCGACGCGCTCATCGTCCCAACTACAACCGAACCCGAAACGCCGGAAGCCGCGTGACACCGGACTTCGCTCTGCGGTAGGTCGACCACACACAGCCAGCGCTGGTAGACGGTCCCGACGCCGGCGCGCTGCGCGACGTCCGCCATCTCCGCTCCGCGCCGTGCTCGGCGAATGCTGCCCCTCCGGCCTCGATCACCTTTGCGCGGTTGCGCGCGGCGTCAGCTCGGAGACGTCTCGTGACGATTGTGGGCTGAGCGGTTGACAAGCGGAATGTCGCTTCCGTATCGTACGTATCCTGAACCGGAGTTCCGGTTCCGTATCGTACACCCACCGGAAGCGAGCCGCACAACATGTCCGCCACCGCCGCACACCTGCACTCCGACACGAGCGGGCTCGACCCGCGCCGCTGGAAGGCGCTTGCGGTGCTCGCGGCGGCGCAGTTCATGGTCGTGCTCGACGCGTCGATCGTGAACGTCGCACTGCCCTCGATCCAGACGGATCTCGGCTTCTCCGAGAACGGCCTCCAGTGGGTCGTCAACGCGTACACTTATTAGGCGCGTTAGCAGCCTAGTCGGGCACGGGCTGGGGAGCGGGTGGCTCCGTTGACGTTCCCGCGCGTCCTTCTGCAAATCCGTAAATCGAGGTTGGAACTTATCTCGACGGCCGCGCGGAGCGCAACCGCTCGCACGCGCCAACGGCTGGTGTGAGGCGGCTTTGCAGGGAACTTGTGCGCGGACGGGCAGCGCGCTTGGCGTGCCGGCGGTGATCGGTCGTGCTGCTTGGCCCAGGAGCGGCGCTGGGCAGGTGAAGAGCACCGGCAGCTCGCCGGCCATCTGAGTTCGCGTTGCGTCATGTACGGGCGCGCTGCGTGGCTTCCAGCTGTGCAGTCGCCTGCGGCGTGAGGTGATGGTCGTGGTTCGAGCGTTTGTGTGCCGAGGGGTGGGAGCGGATTGCTGGAAAGTGGACAGTCGGCTGGTGTGGCGGCGATCCGGTGGACGGGTTGGTTTCGGACGTGTTCGTTGAGCTGGCTGCGGGAGGCAGCTGGAGCATCGAAAGGAGTTGCAATGGGTCAGATGCGAGGGGTACGTCGCTCTCGGGCGCGGCGGTTCGCGAGAAGCCAGCGCGCACGGTCTGCGCGGGTCGGGCGCGCCGAGCGCTCTCCTCGGCGGCCGTCGTCTTCTGAGTCGCGACCCGTCGCCGGGGGCAGCGGCTCCGGCGACGAGCCCGACGTCTTGTCCCCTCAGCAGCGTGCGGCTCTGGAGAACCTCGCGTATACCTACAAGGCGCTGCTTCAAGAGGCGCATCCGGAGTACGACTGGGTCGTGGAAGTCCTGGAATGAGACCTGCCGGATGCCGTGTCTGTTCGCGCGGCGCCGGGGTCATACCTCGGTTCGGCTCGAACGAGCGCCATGAGGTCGGCGACCGCGCACTCGATGCTCGCTGAGTCGACGTGCCATCCCTCGGCGTAACCGTCTTGCACACGGTGGCCGCCGATCGCGGCGGCGAGCGTGACGGAGCCGTCATGGTGGACGCTCACCCATGCCTCCCGCCACGAGGAACGGCTCACCCGTTGCGGCGTTGACGGCGACCCAGCGCCGCAGCCCCGGACGCGGGTTCGATCTATCCACGTTCTCAATCGGGTGGACGCCACCGGGGTCCTCGCGAGCGCAGCTCAGGTGCCGTCGCGTCGCGGAGGATGGCGGGAGCCCGTTCGCGGGAAGCAGCGGTCGATAAGCCGGCCGAGCGGCGTCGGCCCGGAGACCCGCGAGCGATAGCTCCCGTAGGCCGCGGCGACGGCGAACGGCGACAAGAAGGCAATGAGGACATAGAGCCAATACTGCGCCTCCGGATACGTCCTCGAGCCGAGCATCTGGCCGTCACGCGCGTAGACGTGGCATGTGCCGACGAGCGGCACGATCTCGTCGCTTCGAACCGTGAACGACGTCGCACCGATCGAGCGGAGAAACGACGCGTCGTGCACGCACGGACCGTCCATCCCCGACCCCCCCGTATAGCCATAGAGCAAGACGACGCAGACCAGGGCGAGGCCGATGGCGACACGCAGAAACATCGTCGTTCAGTCTAGCGGCGGAGCTGGTCGGGCTCAGTTCGGGAATTCGCACTCTCTAGCGCGTCCAAGCATTCTGTCGTTGTACTCGTAACACGCGGGGAAGGAGAATCCCAGTTCGGGTTCGAGGAGGGTCGTGATCTCGTGGATGTCGTCGTCAGGCCTGACGTTCACGCACCAGGGAGAGAAGTCGCACGGGAACCCGCCGAGCGTCAGCCTCCGCTCGAGCATCTGCAGCTCCCAGGAGACCGTCGAGCGCTCCTCGTCCCCGGCCGAGGCGAGGTAGATGTTCATCGCATACGTGGTTCCTGCCTGGAGCAGCTCGGGGTGGTAGATGCCGAAGGTGAGGTCCTTTTCGTCGCACGAGTCCGACGCGGCGGTGTCCCAGTAGACGCCAGCGTCGCTCGGGATCGATGTGTCGAGCAGCACCGCGCCACGGTCCGTGACCCAGAAGTCGTTCGTGTCCCACGGCAAGCACGCGATACCGAACGGGATGTTCGCGTTCTCGCCGTTGTGGAGCTTCAGGTCGAACTCCCAGCCGAACCCGCGTTCCTCTTCGACGATGCGTTGCGCGAGGTTCGTCGTCGGACGCCAGGTAAACGAAAGTTCGATGACGCGTGGGAAGACGGGAAGGTCTGACACCGGCGACACCCTTTCCCAGTCGCCTTCTTCGCACGGGAAATCGCACGGAGCGCCATACGCCCACACTCTCGCTCTCGAGACGTATTCGTCGATCAGCGGAGCTTCTTCCTCTTCTTCGGACAGCAGCCGCAGCGCCGGCGGCCTCGCCTCGACCTTGATCGACGGCACCTCCTGGCGACTGGCGACCTGGGCGGCGAGTTCGCCGAGCGCTTCGGTCGCCACGTCGCCGGTGAGCGTGAACTTGGTGACGGGCAGTTCCAGCCCGTCGACGTTCCACGGATCGTTGAAGAAGTCGAGCACGGCTTCGATCGGCTTTCCGTAGTCGCCTGTGCCGTAGCTGCCGGTGCGTTCGCCGTCGTAATCGATCGTGAGCACCGTCGCTCTCGCTGCTTCGATCGCATCGGCGACGTCGTCGAGCGCAACCGGTCTTTCGAGCACGAAGGCGGTGTCGACGGCCGGCTTCATCGGCGGGCTCAGCAGCGAGTACGAGGTTGCTCTGCCGCTTCTGTTCTCGGCCGTGGCGACGGTGCGCAGGCGCCTGCCCTCATCAGCCGCTTCGACCTCGTACTCCGCTTCGGTGGCGCCTTCGATGTCGACGCACGAGACCGCCGTCTCTTCGCAGCGCTGCCACTGCAGCGTCGTTTCGATCGGCGCCGTTCCGCGCCAGTCGCCGGACGTCGACGTGACTGTCTCGGTCACGCGCGGGAGCCCTTCGAGCTGCGGCCGGCTCGCCGAGCGCGGTTCTCCTTCGACCGTTTCGGGTCCGACCGCGGCGCTCAGCAGCGACCTCGATCTCGCTTCGCCGTATCTGCTCGTGGCGGTCGCGACCAGGCGCAGCCGTGAGCCGACGTCGGCTGTCACGGGCTCGTATCTTGCTCCGGTCGCGCCTTCGATCGCCTCGCAGTCCTCGTCACAGCGGATCCACTGATAGCTGAGTTCGATCGGCGCGGTGCCGCGCAGGCCGGAGACGTCGGCCTCGACTTCGCCGCCCTCGACGGGTTCGCCGGAGATCGCCACGCGGTCGGCCCAGCGCGGTTCGCCCGCTTGAACTCTGAAGAGCGGCGTGGAGGTGTCCTCGCTGTAGCCGGCGTCGTTGGTCGCGCGCACGCGGACCGCGAGCTTCTTGCCGACGTCTTCGGCGACGGGTGTGTAGACACGCTGCTCCGCGCCTCCGATGTCTTCGCAGTTGGCGCCTCTTTCGTCGCACTGACGCCACTGGTAGGTGAAGGTCATCGGCGTGCCGCCGCTCCAGCTGCCACGTTCCGCTCTCACCTCCCAACCCTCGCGCGGGACCGCGAAGACGCCCGGAGCTTCGACGACGGCAGGCGGGTTCATCGGGCCGACGACGTCGGTCGGATCGCTCGTCGATTCCGCTTCGCCGCTGGCGTTGCTGGCGGTCACGACGACGCGCAGCGTGCCTTCCTCGTCGGTGTCGCGCACGTGGAAGGAGTCTGCGACGGCGCCTTCGACCGCTCTGCATCCGGCGCCTTCTTCGTCGCACGCCTGCCACTGGTAGTCGAAGTCGTCGGGGAAGTAGGACCACCTGCCGGCGTCGACGTGCAATGTCTCGCCGACGGCGGCGGTTCCTCTCACCGTGGGCGGCTCGTCGTTCGCCGGCGGAGGCAGCGGCGGCACCACGTCGCTCGCCTCCGATACGGCTCTCACGCTGCCGATGTCGTTCGTCGCGGTCGCTTCGAAGCGGATCGTGAAGCCGACGTCGTCCGGTTCGACTTCATGCCACCATTCGGTCGAGATCGGCTCGCATTCCTCGCCTCTGGCGTCGCAGCGCAGCCAGCGGGGTTCGTATTCGATCGGTTGCGCGCCGCGCCAGGTGCCTTCCCAGCCTTCGAGCAGCTCGCCCACCTCGGCGGTCCCGACGATGTAGGGAAGCGCGACGTTCTCCGGCTCGCTCGCCGCTCCCACCGGCTCGGTCGGCGCCGAGACGACGACGCTCGGGCTTTCGTTCAGGCTGGCGGTCACGCGGACGCGCAACGCGGAGCCGAGGTCCGTTTCGGTCGGTTCGTACGTGCTTTCGCTAGCACCGGAGATCGCTCTGCAGGTGCCGCCGATCGCGTCGCAGCGCAGCCACTGATACGCGACGTCGGGTTCGGCTGGATCCCAGCTGCCGGCGTCGGCGGCGAGGAGGTCGCGTACGCGGGCCGCGCCGTCGATCGAGGGGCGTCTCAGGCTGTGCGGCTCGCCGTCTCTGACGACGTCCGTGAGCGGCGAGGTCGTCCACGCCTGCCCGTGGCCGGAGAAGAGGGCGATCCGGACGCGCAGGCGATAGCCGACGTCGCGCCGACTCGGCGTGTAGAAGCGATGTTCACGATTCCATCCGCCGGGGATGTCCGTGCAGCCGGTGCCGTTGGCAAGGCAGCGCTGCCACTGCCACTCACGTTCGAACGCACCCGCCATGTCAGGGCTCCAGATGCCGTCGTCTTCCGCCATCAGGGCGATGCCGACCACGGGGTCGCCAGAGAGGGTCGGCGTGCCCTGCGGATCGGGCGTCACGACCGGGGGTTCTTCCACATCCGGGGTGGGTGCCGGCTCCACGATGGGCGAGGCGTCCGAGATGTCGCTGTCGCTGTCGATCCGGTTCTCGACGGTCACCTCGACGCGCAGCGTCGAGCCGACGTCGTCGTCCGTCGGCGCGTACGCGATCTCGGTCGCGCCTTCGATCGCTCTGCATTCGGCGCCTTCGGCGTTGCAGCGCCTCCACTCGAAGATCGACTCCGGTCCACCGGTGCCGAGGCCCGAGCTGACGTTGACGTCGTAGTCCGCACGCAGGGGGACCCGGGTGTACGCGTGCTCCACGTCGAATGGAGCGACGTCGACTCTTGGTCTCTCCGGTGCGAGGACGACCGGCGACGCGGCGGATCTCTCGGTCGCTCTCCCGGCGGCGTTGGTGGCGGTGACCTGGTAGCGCAGCCGTGACCCGTCGTCGGCGAGGACCGTCCTGTACAAGGATCCCGTCGCGCCTTCGATCGCTCTGCATTCGGCGCCTTCCACATCGCACCGCAGCCACTGGTACGCGCGGCCGTCGCCGGTGCGCTCGTCGCTCAGCTCACCCGAGAACGGACCCCACACGCCGCCGTCCGCTGCGACCTGAAGGCCCTCCCACAGGTCTTCGCCGACGGACGGCTGCGGCGCAGCGAGCGCACCCTCCAGGTCGGGCGCGTCGAGCTCGTGCACGACGACTGTCTCCACCGAGGTGGTGCTCGCTTCGCCGCCGCGATTGGTGCTCGTGACTCTCACGCGCAGTGTCTTGCCCTCGTCCGCTTCGGTGAGCGTGTACCGGTGTGCGGTCGCGCCTTCGATCGCTTCGCAGCTCTCCCCCGCCGGATCGCAGCGCTGCCAGGCGTATCTCTCGGTCGAGCCGAACCATCGGCTGTCGATCGTCTCGCCGAGCCATGGATGCCAGCGCGCGGCAAGATCGTCCGCTTCGAGCGTGACGCCGGGAACGAGCGTCAGCCCACGCACGGGATACGTGACAACCCCTGGCGGGTCGTCGGGGTCGGGTTCGTCTGTGTCGACCACGACGTCCGTGACGGTCGAGGTTTCTTCGCTGGACCCAGACGCGTTCGTCGCAGTGACCTTGACGCGCAGCCGATGACCGAGGTCGTCGGCGGTGAGCGGCAGGCGGTCGGTGTCCGCACCCGGCGCTTCGAAGGCCGTGCATTCGGTTCCGGAGCTGTCGCAGCGCTGCCACTCGTACGTCCATTCGAGCGTCGTGGTGCTGCTCCAACGGCCGCTGCGCGCTCGCAGGTCTTCGCCCACCATCGCAGCGCCCCACGCCTCCGGTACCTGCACGACAGACGGAACGCTCGCGAGAGCGTCCGTGCTCGCTGCACACGCACCAATGAGCGAGACGACGACCGCCAACGCGATGCGCTTCATGGTTCCCCCGATCCGGATGCACCCGCAGCCCCCTGCGCGGGTGGATCCGGCAGTCTAGGCAGCGTCGAGCAGGCGCGTCAACGCTATGCGTCTTGTCAAAAACGTAAGACGGCCAACGTAAGGCTCGTACCGTCGAGTTAGCCGTGTACGGGCGGTTTGCCCACCGCGTCCGTCCACAGACATCACGTCTGGGCGTGACGGTTGACAAACGGAATGTCGCTTCCGTATCGTACGTATCCTGAACCGGAGTTCCGGTTCCGTATGGTAACCCGCCGGAAGCGAGTCGCACAACATGTCCGCCACCGCCGCACACCTGCACTCCGACACGAGCGGGCTCGACCCGCGCCGCTGGAAGGCGCTCGCGGTGCTCGCGGTGGCGCAGTTCATGGTCGTGCTCGACGCGTCGATCGTGAACGTCGCACTGCCCTCGATCCAGCGCGACCTCGGCTTCTCCGAGAACGGCCTGCAGTGGGTCGTCAACGCGTACACGCTGATGTTCGGCGGCTTCCTGCTGCTCGGTGGCCGCGCCGCGGACCTGTTCGGCCGCCGGCGCGTCTTCATGATCGGGCTGATCGTCTTCTCCGTCGCATCGCTCGTCGGCGGCTTCGCGACCTCGTCGGGCTGGCTGATCGTCGCCCGCGGCGTGCAGGGTCTCGGCGCCGCGATCGTCTCGCCGGCCGCACTCTCGATCGTCACGACGACCTTCACCGAGGGCGTCGAGCGCAACAAGGCGCTCGGGATCTGGGGTGCCTTGGCGGGCGCCGGCGGTGCCGTCGGCGTGCTGATGGGCGGCATGCTGACGGAGTGGGCCGGCTGGGAGTGGGTGCTGTTCGTGAACGTGCCGATCGGCGTCGCGGCCGCGGTGCTCGCACCGCGCTTCGTGCGTGAGAGCAGAACGCACGAGCGCACGTCGCTGGACATCGCCGGCGCGGTCTCGGTGACGGCCGGGCTGGTCGTGCTCGTCTACGCGCTGGTGGACGCGAACGACGCCGGCTGGGGCTCCACGCAGACGGTCGGCCTGCTCGCGCTCAGCGTCGCGCTGATCGTGGCGTTCGTGCTGATCGAGCTGCGCACGAAGCACCCGATCATGCCGCTGACGATCTTCCGCAACCGCAGCGTCGCGAGCGCGGACGCCGTCGCGCTGCTCGTCGGCGCCTCGCTGTTCAGCATGTTCTTCTTCATCTCGCTCTACCTGCAGCAGGTGCTTGGCGACTCGGCGCTGCGCGCCGGCCTCTCGTACCTGCCGCTGGCCATCTCGATCATCCTCTCGGCCGGTATCGCTTCGCAGCTTGTGACGCGCGTCGGGTCCAAGCCCGTGCTCGTGGCAGGGCTCGCCTTCACGACGATCGGCCTGCTGCTGTTCACGCAGATCTCGCCGGGCGGCTCGTACGTCGGCGACGTGCTGATCCCGTCCGTGATCGTCGCCGTCGGGCTCGGGCTGTCGTTCGTCTCGCTCACGATCACCGCGGTCTCGGGCGTGAGCCACGGCGAGGCGGGCTTGGCGTCCGGGCTGCTGAACACCGCGCAGCAGGTCGGCGGCGCGCTCGGCCTCGCAGTCCTCTCGTCGGTCGCGACCTCGAAGATCGCCGGCGCCCACGACCCGGTGTCGCTGACGGACGGCTTCCAGAGCGCTTTCGCGGTTGGCGCTGGCTTTGCGGCGCTCGGTGTCGTGCTCGCACTGTTCGCGGTCCCGCACGTGCGCCCGCAGGACGTGGCGGAGGCAGAGGAGGCGCCGGCTGCGGCGTGACGCTCAGATAGTCAGTCCCTCTCGACCGCGTGCCGGTGGCATGAACGCCAGTACGCGGTCGGAGGCGGGGCGATAGCCATCGTCCGACCGCCAGATGAGATCTCGCTCGATCAACTCCTCGAGGTCTCGGCTCAGCGTCCGCTCCGTCTTGCCCGCATAGAGCTCTGCGAGCTGCGGGCTCAGGTGGCGGATCTCGTGTCGCGGGACGGAGCGCAGACGCGGGAGGGGGCCGAGCGAGCCATCGCCGACGATGCTGGCCCGTGACAGATCCTTGACCAGACGCAGTCGGCGGCGCTCGGAATCGGTTCTGACCTCGCCGAAGCTCTCGTAGAGGAACTGTTCCCAGCGGTCGGCGTATTGCATACTCCAGATGCGGTCGAGCTGGGCGTACAGCTCGTCAACGAACCCCTCGACGGCGTAGTGAACGAAGTCGATCGGGCTCTGCGACCTGCTCGCGAGGTCGAGCTGGCGGTAGTACTCCGTTCGCGTCGCGTTGTAGTGATTGCTGAGCAGCTGAGTCGTCGGAATGGCAAAGCCCGAGGACAGCAGGATCTGCAGCTCCAGCAGCCGGGCGGTACGGCCGTTGCCATCGCCGAACGGGTGGATCCATGCAAGGTAGAGGTGCGCGAAGACCGCCTTGACGATCGCGAGCGGAGCACGAAGGCGCGGATCGTCACTGCTGAAATCGCCCGCGTTGAGCCATGCGCACAGGCGCTCCAGCAGGTGCTCGCAGTCGCCGGCTGGTGCGCCGCGGTACGTGCCGACGACTACGGAGTGGGTGCGTATCTCGCCGGGGACGACGTCCTCGCCAACCTCGAGGTCGGCGAGGGCCTGCCGGTTCCAGCGCTTGATCTGCTCGACCGTGATCGGGACGTCGCCGTCGGGCTCGCCGTCGTGGTCGAAGACCTCTGCCCGGATCTCGTTGAACGCGCCGATGACGTTGTTGATCTCCTGGCCGAGGTACTCCCGGGAGGGTGGGAGTCTCAGGGAGCCGTCGGCGACGAGGCGCGCCTCCTCCTCAGAGAGTGTGTTGCCCTCGATCGCGGTCGACGCGAGCGCGCCGCGAACGAGATAGACCCGCAGGAGATCCTCCGCGACGTCGGGTCGCAAGAGCGCGCGGCCGACATGCCCGCTCCGGGCGGATGCCTCGCCGAGCAGGAGCCAGGTGTGGAAGCTCAGGCCCGTCAGGTCGGCGACGAAGGTGATCCACGGATGGGATGCCTCGTATGACCTCGGTGTTGGCATGGGTCATGTCCATCATATCAATCGAAAGATTGGCTGTAACCAAAGGAAAATGATCTGTTAATCCCACAGGATGACTAGATCGATGTCCACAAGAATGTCTACCGTCAGTCGGGATTCGGCTGGCTCGGCGCGCCGCCGATCATGTCCAGCAGACGGTTGCGGCGTCTGGCGGCGGGGCGGTCAGGGCGAAAGCGGTGCCGGGCGCGGGCGAGCTTGTCGCCGTTGTAGCGCCAGTGCGCCCAGGGTGAGCCGGGCGTCGCGAGCCGCAGCGCGACGTAGACGCCGAGGAGCGGGATGTGGAGCGAGACCATCCCGAGCACGAAGCGGCCCTTCAGGAACGCGACGGCGGCGATCCCGACGAACACGACGACGGCGCCTACGGCGAGCAGCTTGTCGCCGGGGTCGTCGAGCCCGAAGGGGCGGACGCCGAGCATCACGACGACGGCGAAGACGGTCGCGAGCACGATCGCGTCGAGTGAGGCGCGGCCCTCGCTCGACCAGTAGACGTCCTCCAGCCGCAGCCACAGGGCGAACTCGTCGAGCGTGAGCCCCGCGCCGATGCCGAAGCCGACGGCGGTGATCTGCGCCCACGGCGTCGCGTCCTCGGTCGCGAACGAGACGAAGCCGGAGATCAGCAGCAGCGAGATCCCCCACACGAGGTGGTGGATGTGCAGGCCGCCGGTCTCAACGCTGCCGGGCCACCACTGGAAGCGCGGGCTGCGGTTCATGCGCGCGCTCGTGCGGATGAACGCGAAGGACAGCAGGAACGCGACCAGCACCAACATCGCTGGCGCGCGCGGCGAGCCCAGGTCGAGGTCGACATCGAAGTAGAGGCCTGCGAGTGGCGGTGCCATCCGCGGGAGCCTACGACGTGAGGTCGCCGGTGCGTGCAGGCGTGGCGCGCCCTTCGGCGCGCTGCGCGTGAGCGGCGGCCGTCAGGAGCGGCGGCGCCGTCTCGCGTCGGGCCGCGCATCGCGCGGCCGCGGTGGGTTCGCGCGTCTCTCCTCGGGCGTCATCTGGCGGATCGTCAGCGAGCCCTGCTCGAGCTGTCTTCTGATCTCGGCCAGCTTCCGCTCGCGTTCGTCGCGCTGGCGGTCCTGGGTGGACTTCATCGTTCTGTTGACTCTAGCGCCCACGTTCATCAATCAACGGGGGTTGTGAACACGAATCGTTCTCAAGAACGAAACAGAAACGTCACAACGTGGGGGCCGGGGGTGCCGAGACTGCGCTGGTCGCACCCAATCCCTCACGAATCCTCAATGGAGGTCCGATGGTCAAGGCTGTTCTCCCCGGCGTGCGCCTGCGCGGCCGCGTGCTGCTCGCCGCCGCGATCGCGCTGGGCACGTGCGCGTTCGCGTTCGTCGCCGGCCCCGCTCGCGCCGCCACGCCCGCGCCGTCGGCCGTGACCTGCAGTGGGCACGCCGACCGTGGCGACGACCCGACGCTGCCCGACCGCGTCGACGTCGCGTTCGGCTGCAGCGGCGACATCAGAAGCTTCACCATCGTCTCGAGCGCGCCGATCGGCGGCTTCGAGGTCAGCGCCGAGGCCTACGACCACGTCACGCAGGCGATCGTCGAGACGGACAGCTTCTTCTGCGAGGGGCTGATCCCGGGCGACGGCTTCAACTGCACGGGCGCCGCCCACGCCGGCAAGGACGTCAGAACGGCGTTCGAGACGAACGACCCGGTCTGCAGCGAGACCGAGGTGAGCGCGCCGCTGCGCCTGCAGCTCGTCGTCTCCGACGTCAACGGCGCGACCGCCGGCCCGTTCCGGCTGCGCGGCCCGGAGAAATGCCCGAAGCCGGACGTCGCGAGACCGGCGGGCAGAAGAGGCGGCAAGAAGCACCGCCACGGCAGAGGCGCGCACAAGCAGCACCGTCGCGCCGCGAGACGGCTTGCCGCCCGCTGATCCGGCCCACTGAAACGCAGAACCGAAAAGGAGCAACCTTGCCTCGTCTCACCACACGGCTCGCGGTGGCGTCCGCCGCAGCGCTCGCGCTCGGCGTGCCGTCCGTCGCAGCGGCCAAGACCACCATTACGATGAGCGGATCGACCTCGGTCGCGCCGCTCGCCGCGAAGCTCGCGAAGGCCTACGTCAAGACGCACAGAGGCGTCGCGTTCAAGCTGCTGCAAGGCGGCTCGGACGTCGGCATCAGCGACGTCGCCCACGACCGCGTGACGATCGGCAACTCCTCGCGCGATCCGAAGCCGACGGACCCGCCCGGGCTCGTCTTCAACAAGATCGCGCGTGACGCGGTCTGCCTGATCACGAACAACGCGAACCCGGTCGGCAACCTCTCCTCCGCGCAGGTCCAGGGGATCTTCTCCGGTTCCGTACGCGACTGGGGTGCCGTGCCGAACGGCAAGGGCGGGACGATCGACCTCGTCGGCCGCACCGCCGCGTCGGGCACGTACGACGCCTTCCTCAAGATCTTCATGGGGAGCGCGAGACTCTCCACGACGATGGCGCAGAAGGCGTCCAACGGGCTCGTGCAGCAGTCGGTCAAGTCCGACCCGAACGGAATCGGCTACGTCTCGCTCGCCTTCACGGCCGGCGTGCACACGGCCTCCTACAACGGCGTGCCGTGTACGCTGCGCAACGCCAAGTCCGGCCAGTACGGCGGCGTGCGCAACTTCTTCATGGTCACCCGCGGCGCGGCCACGGGCGCCACGAAGAAGTGGATCAACTGGGTCCAGAAGGACCCGACCGCGCAGCAGATCGTCGCGACCGACTGGGTGCCGCTCGCCTAGCGGCGACGGAGCGCCTGTCTCGCATGCGACGCATGCTGTCAGCGGGCACCTGGACGGACCAGCGCGTCGAGCGGTTGCTCGGCGCGCTGGCGTGCACGGTGCTCGCCCTGATCGCCGCGATGGTCGTCTTCGTGTTCGCGAAGGCGTGGCCCTCGTTCGCGCACAACGGCCTGGCGTGGTTCGGCGGCGGCGGCAACGTCGACCGCCAGCTGGCGGCGATCTTCGACTCGCCGTCGAATCCGCAGGACTACGTGTACACGCTGCACGCGTGGCCGATGCTCTACGCGACCGCGCTGCTGAGCGGCATCGCGGTGATCTGCGGACTGGTGTTCGCGCTGCTGTGCGCCGTCTTCATCGTCGAGTTCGCGCCGGAGCCGATGCGGCGCGTGCTCGAGCCGGCGGTGCGATTGCTGGCGGCGGTCCCGTCGGTCGTCTACGGGCTGATCGGGATCCTCGTGCTGGTGCCGCTCGTCGGCAACCACGTGGTGTCCGAGTCGATGAAGAGATCGGTCGCCTACGTCGTGCAGCTCGACGGCACCAGTCTGCTCGTCGGCGCCGCGGTGCTGACGGTGATGGTCACGCCGATCATGATCGCGATCGTCGTCGACGCGCTGCGTGCCGTCCCGCGCGGGTGGACCGAGGGCGCCGCGGCGCTCGGCGTCAACCGCTGGCGCGCGACGTGGACGATCTCGGTGCGCGCCGCGCGGCCGGCGATCGTGGCCGCCGCGGTGCTCGCGACCGCCCGCGCGCTCGGCGAGGCGATCATGCTCGCGATGGTGGCGGGCTCGGTCGGCTTCGCGCCGAACCCGCTCGACGGCCTGCTGTTCTGGTTCGAGCCGGCGCGGCCGCTCGCGGCGACGATCGTCGACAACGCGGAGGGTCTCTCGGTCGTCCCCTTCGGCCAGACGATCTACGCGTTCGCGGCGGTGCTGCTCGTCTCCAGCCTGTTCCTGTCGCTCGCCGGCTGGGCCGCGAAGCGGCCGCTCAAGCGCTACGGGCTGGCGGCGCGATGACCGCGCTGCGCGCACCGGCACCCGTCCCGCCCGTCCGCCACGGCGCGGTCGAGTCGACCGCCTCGTGGAGTCGCCTGGACCGCATCGGCCTCGCGCTCTGCTGGGCCGCCGGCCTCGCGCTGTGCGCGATCTGCGCGGCGATCCTGCTGTTCATGCTGTTCAAGGGGATGCAGTTCCTGCGCCCCGCGCTGCTGCTCTCGCACCCGCTGCCGGACCTCGACCAGAGCAGAACGGGCGGCTTCCTCGACCCGCTGATCGGCACCGTCGTCTTGACGGTGCTCGGGATCGCCTTTGCGCTGCCGATCGGCGTCGCGACGGCCGTGTGGCTGACCGAGTACGGCCGGCCGTCGTGGCTGGCGCGCGCGGTCGAGTCGGGCATCGAGATCGTCGCGGGGACGCCCAGCATCGTGCTCGCGATCTTCGGGCTGATCATCTTCCAGGAGCACGTCTTCGGCTTCCTCTCGTTCACCGCGCAGGGCGGCTCGGTCTTCGGACGCTCGTTCCTGACCGCCGGCGCGATGATGGCGCTGCTGGCGATGCCGCTCGTCGTCGGCGCCACGCGCGAGGCGCTCAACGCGATCCCCGCGCACGTGCGCGAGGCCTCCTACGCGCTCGGCGCCTCGAAGGCGCGCACGATCCGCCGCGTGCTGCTGCCCGGCGCGCGCGGCGGGATCGCGACCGGCGCGACGCTCGGGATGGGACGGATCGCGGGCGACACGGCGATCGTCGTGATCCTGCTCGGCGCCTCGTTGCAGATGCAGCACGGCGACGGCCCGCCTGGCTACCGGATCCTCAGCGGCACGGGCTCGACGCTTACCACCTACGTCTACAACAACTCGCCGGCGGGGGAGGGCAACGCGCCCGACAAGGCCTACGCGGCCGCCTTCGTGCTGCTGGTGATCGTCATCTTGCTCAACTTCGCCGTCGGCGCGATCGGCGGTTCCGAACGGAGGGTCGCATGGGGTCGCTGACCGAGCCGCCGCCACCCGTGCGGCGCATCGTGCTGGACGCCGAGCCGCGCGTCGTCGAGCCGTCTGCCGGCGGCAACGGCAACGGGAACGGGAGCGGGCACCTCCGGCACGTCCCGCGTCGCCGCGATCCCGCGACTGCGGTGCGCGAGCGCATGCAGGTGGAGGGGCTGACGATCAGCTACGGCGCGAAGGTCGCCGTCGACAGTGTCTCGCTGCCGGTGCGCCAAGGCGAGGTGCTGGCGCTGATCGGCCCGTCGGGCTGCGGCAAGACGACGCTGCTGCGCTCGCTCAATCGCCTCACCGAGCTGACGCCGACCGCGTCGCGCAGCGGGCGCATCTCGCTCGACGGCGAGGACGTCGACGGGCTCGAGGTGACGCAGCTGCGCCGCCGCGTGAGCATGGTCTTCCAGCAGCCGAACCCGTTCCCGATGTCGATCGCCGACAACGTCGCCTACGGGCTGCGCGAGGGCGGCGGCCGACGTCGCTCGAAGAGCGACCTGCGACCGGCGGTCGTCGACGCGCTCCAGCGCGCCGGCCTCTACGACGAGGTCTCCGACGACCTCGACCACCCGGCGCTGCGCCTCTCCGGCGGGCAGCAGCAGCGGCTCTGTATCGCGCGCGCGCTCGCCGTCGGACCCGAGGTGCTGCTGCTCGACGAGCCCTGCTCGGCGCTCGACCCGCGTTCGACCGAGACGATCGAGAAGTTGATCGTGAAGCTGCGTGAGGAGGTGGCGGTCGTGATCGTCACGCACAACCTCCAGCAGGCGTTCCGCGTCGCCGACAACGTCGCCTTCATGTACCTCGGCGAGCTCGTCGAGTACGGGCCGGCCGACCAAGTCTTCGGCTCCCCGCGCGCGAAGCGCACGCGCGACTACATCGCGGGGTCGTTCGGGTGAGCGTCCGTCTGCTTGCCGGAGGGCTGCCGCTGCTGCTGCTGGCACTCGCGCCGCTGCTGTCGGGCTGCGAGTCGACGCAGGCGAAGAGCGCCCGGCTGGAGCGCGAGGGCGCGGGGCAGCTTGCGGGCGAGAGAGGGCTCGTCGTCAGAGCGCAGAATCGCGACGTGCGCGCGGTCGCCACGAGCGTGCTGCAGGACGAGAACGGCACCGCCGTCGTCGTCGTGCTGCGCAACGCCTCGCCGAGACCGCTCGGCCGCGTGCCGGTCGCGATCGACGTGAGCGGGCCCGGCGGCAGAAGCGTCTACCGCAACGACGCCCCCGGCCTCGACCCCTCGCTGGTGGAGGCGACCGGCGTGCCGGCGAACGGCGAGCTCGTGTGGGTCAACGACCAGGTGACGCCCGCGGGCAAGCCGAAGGTCGTGAGCGCGCGGGTCGGCACCGAGCGCGGGGACGATCCGCGCGAGCTGCCGCGGATCGAGATCACGCAGCCGAGATTGATCGAGGACCGTGTGACCGGCGTCGAGGCCGTCGGACGCGTGACGAACCGCTCCGATGTCGAGCAGAGACGGCTCGTCGTCTCGTGCGTCGCGCGCCGCGGCGACAAGGTGGTCGCCGCCGGCCGCGCGATCGTCAGCCGCCTGGTGCCTGGCAAGTCCGCGAGCTTCCACGTCTTCTTCATTGGCGATCCGCGCGGTGCGCGCATGACGGTCGCCGCCCCGCCGACGGTGATCGAGTGATGGAGGTCAGGATGGATGCCACGACCGTGCAGGCCACCGTCACGTGCGCGCGCTGCGGCGCGCCGCTGGCGGAGGACCAGCACTACTGCCTGCACTGCGGAGAGGCGCAGGGCCACCCGCGCGTCGCCTACCGCGAGCTGATCGCCCCGGCGGTGACGGCGCCGCAGCCGGCGCCGGTCTCGCCGCCGGCTCCCGCCGTGCCCACCGCCGCCCCGGCGCCCGTGGCCGTCGCGCCGCGCGACTGGACGCCGCTGCTCGCGCTCGGCGTCCTCGCCGCGCTCGCGCTCGTGCTGGTCGTCGGCGTACTGATCGGCAAGAGCGGGACGCCGGCGCCGACGGCTGCCGGCGCGCCGCAGGTGATTACCGTCTCCGGCGCCGCGCCGGCCGCGACGACCACGCCGGCTGCCGACGCGTCCGGCGGTGAAAGCGGCGGGGGCGGCAGAAAGGCGCACACCAGAGTGGCGAACGACGCCGACCCGGTCGACACCAGAGCGGGCGCCCAGGCGGTCCAGGACCTCAACAGCGCGACCGGCGAGGACTACCAGAGAAAGTCCGCCAGATTGCCCGACACGGTTGCGCTGCCCGGCAAGCCGCCGCCGAGTGACAACAAGGCGCCTGGTGGCGGCTCGGGCGCGGAGACGATCGGATGAGCGCGCTGCGGAGGATCTTCCCGCGCGGCGGTGCAGAGGCGCCCGCCGATGCCGCGACCGTCGTCATGGTTCCCGCGCCCGACGGTCCCGCGGCCGAGCTGACGGCGCGACGCGACGCGCTGGCGGAGCGCTTCGCCCAGGCGCAGTGGGACCTCGGCGGGCTCGCCTACGAGATGGCGCGGCGCGACCACTTCCGCCTCGACGTGCTCGTGCGCGCGGCGGCGAGACTGCAGGAGGTCGACGCGGAGCTGGCGGAGGCCGAGCGGCTGCTGCGCCTGGAGGAGGCGGCCGCAGCCGGCTCGTGCCCGGCCTGCGGCGCGCTGCACGCGCGTGGCGCGGTCTTCTGCTGGCAGTGCGGCGGGGCGTTGATCGACCGCCAGCCCGCGAGCGGGCAGGTGGCGGTGTCGTGAGGACGAGCGTCGCGGACCCGCATGCGGATGTGCCGGCGCGCGCCTTGGGCGCCGCCGGGCACTGCCCTGGCTGTGCGACGCCGCTCGCCGGCGACGAGCGCTTCTGCATCGCCTGCGGGCTGCGCGTCGCGCCCGACGAGCTGCGCCTGGCGGCCCTGCCCCTGCTCGTCGCACCCGGCCCGGCGCTCGGTCCGCCGACCGGCCCGCCTGCGTTCCGACGTCCTGTGGTGCGCTCGGCCGCAACCACCGCGGTCGTCGTGCTCGCGTTCGGCATCGCCGTCGGCGCGACGATCGGTCCCGCGGCCGTCGGCGAGACGGCGGCGGCCCAGCGGCCCGTCGTGCTGGTGGCCGCGACACCCGTCGCCGCTCCCGCTGCCGAGACCGACGAGCTGCCCGCCGCAGCCGACGATGAGGCGCCGAACGAGGTCCAGTCGCTGGGCGACGGCGCCGACGCGAGCGCCGACACGGCAGCGTTGGCAGCCACGCCACCCGCCGGTCCGCCCGTCGACGACACGCCATCGAGTGGCGACACCCCCGCTGACACGCCCCCGGAGGACGAGGCAGACGCGCCTGTCGTCCCAGCGCCATCGGACTCCCAGCAGCTGGCCGGCGTCGTCGTGGCGAGTGCGGCCGACGGCGAGGGCTTCGTGCTCACGGTGCGCGACGGGAGACTGCTGCACGTGCACGCGAGCGGCTGCGGCGTCGCGCTCGGCGACGACCTGCACCTGCGCGCGCGACCGCTCGCTAATGCGGCCTGGTCGGCCGATCGGGTGCGGCGCGTTGGCGCCTCCGACGCCGTGCGCGTCGCCGGGACGGTCGTCTGGACCGACCCGGCCGCCGGCCGCTACGCGCTCGGCGCGCGTGGGGTCACGCTGTTCGTCACAGTCCCGCCGCCCGCTGCGCTGTCGCCGCCACCCGCACCTGCAGACGGCCAGACTCTGCCTGCCGCCGCCCCGCCTGCGACGACTCCCGAGCTCGGCGCACGGCTGCTCGTGCGCGTCGCGCTGGCGCCCTCGCACGCGCAGAACAACCAAGCGGTGACCCTGCTCGAGCAGGCGCGCCACGACGCCCCGCCGCCGGCCGACCCGGCGGCGCCTGCGCCTCCGCTCGAACTGGCCGGCACCGTGCAGTCAGTCGATGCGCAGGCGCGCACGCTCAGCCTCGCGCTCGATCCGGATGCGCAACCGCCGTTGACGCTCTCGCTGTCGGTACCGCTGCAGGTAGACCTCGCGCGCCTGCTGCCGGCGCAGCACCTCGCGGTCACGGCGACAGCCGCCCCCGACGGCGTGCTCGCGCTGAGCGGCGTCTCGCCCGACGGCGACGCCCTCGCAGCCGACGACGCGACAGCGTTCCAGGGGGACCAGAGAACGAGCACGCCGCCGGACGGCGATCAGACCACGACGACCGTCGCGACCTGCACGTCGCTGCGTGGCGCCGCTCGCTCCGCAAGCGGTCTCAAGAACTTCACGACTCCGCCACCGGATCGCAACGAGGGCCCACACAAGCGCTCGTAGCGTGCTCTTCGACTCGCTCCCGACGATCCACGAAGGAGACTCGATGAAGGGCAATCGCCTGATGGCGGCGCTCACGACGACGGCTGTCGTCGCGGCCGCCGGCGGCAGCACCGCGCTCGCGACCGGATGGTTCTCCGGTCATCCGCACCACCACGGCCACCCCGGCCAAGCCGAGGTGCTCCGATCGTTCCACGATCACCACCCCAAGAACGTCATCTTCTTCCTCGGTGACGGCATGGGCACGCAGGAGATCACCGCCGCCCGCTACTACCAGGGCGTCGAGAACGACCTCAACGTCGACCGGATGCCGTTCACCGGCTTTGACACGACGTGGTCGGTCAAGCCGGCCGCGAGAGCGCCGTACCTGCCTGACTACGACCCCGACTCCGCCTCGACCGGCACGAGCTGGGCGACCGGCGAGAAGACGCTCGACGAGCGCATCTCGCAGGGGCCGAGCAGCGACATCAGCGTTCCGGGCGCCAACCTCAAGACGGTGCTCGAGCTCGCGCAGAAGCAGGGCAAGAAGGTCGGCGACGTCTCGACCGCCGAGATCACCGACGCGACGCCGGCCGTGCTCGCCTCGCACATCTCGCTGCGCGGCTGCCAGGGCCCGGCCAACATGGGCGCCTGCGCGAGCGAGACGAAGGCCGCAGGCGGCCTCGGCTCGATCGCCGAGCAGGAGGTCGACCACAAGGTGGACGTGCTGCTCGGCGGCGGTCGCGGCCGCTTCGAGCAGAGAGTGGCCGGCGGTCCGTTCGACGGCAGATCCGTCGTCGAGCAGGCGCAGTCGAAGGGCTACCAGTACGTGACGGATGCGACGGGCCTGGCCGGGATCAGAAGCGCGAGCAGACCGGTCCTCGGCCTCTTCCATCCCAGCAACATGTCGCTCGAGTGGAGCGGGCCGGCAGCAACGCTCGGCAAGGGCAACGCGCCCGTGGCGTGCAGCGAGAACCAGCGTCCCGCGAACGAGCCGAGCCTCGCCGCAATGACGGACAAGGCGATCAAGCTGCTCGACAACAAGAAGGGCTTCTTCCTGCAGGTGGAGGGCGCCTCGATCGACAAGCAGGACCACGCCACGAACGCGTGCGGCCAGCTCGGCGAGACGGTCGCCTTCGACAGCGCGATCGGCGTCGCGCTCGACTACCAGCGCACCCACCCGGACACGCTGATCGTCGTCACGGCGGACCACTCGCACACGAGCCAGATCGTCTCCGAGGACGCGGGCGGCTCCGGCCTGCCGACCGGCTGGTCGACGAACCTCACGACCAAGGACGGTCAGACGCTCAGCCTCACCTACGGCACCGCCGGCTTCGGCGGCGACGGCAGAGCTCCGGTGGCGGCGCCGCCGAGCCAGCAGCACACTGGCGCGGTCGTCCCCGTATGGGGCAAGGGCCCGGGCGCGCTCGACGTGCTCGGCACGAACGACCACACCGACCTGTTCGACCTGCTCCAGGGCTAGGTCGATCCGGCGCATCGCGGGCGGCGGCAGGGACGCCGCCGCCCGCTCGCGTCGTGGGGCAGCCAGCCGAGGTGGAGATCTTCAGCCCACCGGCAGGCTGAGCCGGTGCGAGCGCGCGATCTGCTCCGCCATCCGCTCGTCGACGCCGACCTCGTCCGCGATCGTGCGCCAGCCGGCCACGGCTTGGCTGACCTCCGCGAGGATCGCCTCTGCGCGACCACGCTTGAGGCCGGCGAGACGTGCGACGGCGCGCAGGTCCTGCACGTCGAAGTCGTCGCGCTTGCCGTTGATCGACATCTGGTGGCTATCGAGCCATGGGTTGCCTGGCTTCCAGGCCCACGTCACGTCGTAGGCGGGCGCGAGCGACCAGGCACCCTGGCGGTCCATCAGGAAGGCGATGTTCTTGACGTGGTCGTCCTGGTTGCGGGCGACGACGTTGAAGACCATCCGCCGGAACAGCTGCTCGGCGGCTGGCGTGGCGAGGCCGAGCCGGCGGACCAGCAGGAGGGCCCGCTCGTAGCTGTAGGTACCGGGCTCGTTGTAGCTCACGTGCTCGAGCGCGCCGAGCGTCTGCATGTGCAGTTTGTCGCCGTCGTCGGGCCGGTCGAAGCGACGCGTCATGAAGTGCCGGCGCCCGTTCTCCTCCAGCAGCCGGGACTCGGCCATCTCCACGCCCGCCGCGCGCGCCATCTGCCAGTAGGCGTACTCGATGGCGCCCCATCCTTGCGGATCGTGCAGGCCGTGGTCGCCGGCGCCGGAGACGCCGTCGAACTTCAGCAGCCAGTGCCGGAAGCCGTCGCCGGCCGCGATCTGGCCGGAGCGAATCTGGCCGGTCGCGTCGTCGTAGGCGATGACGGCCTTCGGGCGCGCGCCGCCGGCGGAGGTGCCGACGGCGAGGATCGCCTGCATCGTGGCTTCCTCCGGGTCCGCTGCGAGCGCGGCGACAAACGCCGCGCGGTCGGCGAGCGCCTCGGCGGCAAGCCGTACGAGTGCGCCGACCTGCAGAGCGGCGCTGGGAGCAGCGACAGGCTCGTGCGCGGGCTCAAACTGCAGGGCACCCATGCCGCGCGCGCCGACGTAGCAAAGCCGCTCGACCACGTCGAAGCTCGCGGTATCGCGGCCCTGAGAAGCGAGCCACGCATCGATCAGCGCCGTGCCCCAGCGATCGGGCAACGCATCAGCGAGCAGACCGGGCAGGCCGCTGAACGCGTCCGGCGGCAGGCCCGGAAAGCGATAGGGCTGCTCGCGCAGCGGCATGTGCACGGGCGCGACCTCGACGCCGCTGCGTGCGAAGACCGGGTCGTACTGAAACGAGGCGGTCCGTTCTCCCGCTCCGATCGAGACGGCAGCGATCCGCCGTCCCCACAGCGTCACCGCCGCGACGGTCACGCGCTCGTCCCAGGGTCCTCGCCCCAACCCCACGGCTGCCCGTCAGCTTCAGGGACTGGGCCGCCCCGGCTGCCGCGGGCGCGCCGGCGCACTCTGCGTTGCTCGCGTTCCAGCTCGGCGATCGGCAGCGCGATTGACTCCGGTACGGCTGCGTCGAGCGCGCTGAGCAGCTCCAGTGTGCGCAGCAGCTTCACGATCGAGGTCATCTGGACTGAGTCCCCGCGCTCGATGCGCTGCAGCGTGGCGCGTCCGATCCCAGCCTCTTCTGCCAGCTCGGCCTGCGTGCGGTTGCGCTCGACGCGATGACGCTCGAGGCGGCGACCCAGCTCAGCCAGGACGGCGTCTTCGGACATGGACTTATGAAGATGCATCAGTTCTCAGGCGTTAGAAGCCATTTCGGCGATAACTCATCAAGATTGATGCCACTCTATCACACACCCAAGCATCAAACATGATGCGTTAGCGCCGAAACCCGCGATAACACATCAAAGTTGATGCTTCGGCGTTGCGCAACCGGCTCGTCAGTCGAACCAGCGGTGCAGCCACAGCCCGACCTCACGAGTGCGGAAGCCGGCGCGTTGGTACAGCCGCTGCGAGGCGACGTTGGCGGCCTGCGTGACGACCGTCGCGCGGCGCAGCCCCGCGGCTGCGAAGACACCCAGCGCGGCGTCCACGAGCGCGCCGCCGAGTCCGCGCCCGCGCCCCTCGGCGGCAACTGCGATCAGCTCGATCGTGCCGGTGCGCTCTGCGCCGTCGAGCCTGCAGACGACGAAGCCGCGCGCGGCGGGGTCGGCGAGCACGACGCGCTCGGGCACGCCCTGGAGCCCGCGCCGCAGGAACGCCTCGTACAGGTCACGGCAGCGGTCGGGCGGAAAGCCCGGGTCAACGGTGAAGCGCGTCTGCTCGAACGCGTCGCGGGCCACCGCCTCCAGCGCCGCATGCTGCTGCGGGCTGGCCGGCGCGACTCCCGCCGCCGCCAGCCGTGCCTCGTCGGCCGCGTCCACGCACCGCTCCAGCGTCGTGCGCACGTCGCGCACCACGAACCCGGCCGCCTGCGCCAGCTCGCTGCCGTGCGCGTCGTCGCCATCCAGCAGCAAGTACGCGCAGCGGATGCCGCGCGCTCGGCACGCCTCCACGGCGGCGTCCAGCATGTCCTCGTCGAGGCGACGTGCCGTCACCTGTGCGATCGGGAAGCCGAAGAAGGCGCTGTCCCAGTCGAGCGCGACGATCGGCTCGCTCATCGCGTCGGCTGAGGGGAGACCAGCCCGTCCTGCACGCGGCTCGCTGCGGCGACGACATAGTACGGGCGCCCCTTCGCCTCGCTGTAGACCCGCCCGACGTACTCGCCGATCAGCGCGACGAGGGCGAGCTGCACGGTCAGCAGCGCGAAGATCAGCGCGAACGCCGACACCGTGCCCGCCCCGCCGCCGCCGACGACCACGCGGTAGGCGGCGAACGACGCCGCGCCGACGAAGCCGGCGACCGACGCCAGCAGCCCGAGCGTCGTGAGTACACGCAGCGGGAAGACGGTGTAGCCGGTGACGAGGTCGAGCGTCATCTCGAGCAGCGTTCCGATGCGGTAATGCGACCCGCGCTCGGCGCGCGCCTGATGGGCGATTGGGACCTCCTTGATCGGCACTCCCAGCCACGCGACGATTGCCGGCACGTAGCGGTGGCGCTCGGTGAACGTGAGCATCAGATCGACCGTCGGGCGGTCGTAGACGCGGAACATCGAGCCGAAGTCGCGCAGCCTGGCGCCGGTCTTGCGGTTGAGCCAGCGCGTCAGGACGCGGGTGACCATGCGCCGTACGAACGGGTCGCGCCGGTTCTCGCGATAGCCGGAGACGACGGGATGCTGCGGTGACAGCTCGCGCAGCATCGCCGGGATCTCCTCGGGCGGGTATTGGAGGTCGCTGTCGAGCGTCGCGACGGCCGCGCCGCGCGCGTGCGCGAGGCCGGCGAAGACGGCGGCGTGCTGGCCGAAGTTGCGTGCGAGGCGCACGACCGTCGTCGGATGGGACATCGTGCTCGCGAGCTCGAGCGCGCGCGCCGTCGTGTGGTCGTAGCCGCCGTCGTCGACGAGCACGAGCTCGCCCCCGCCGTCGACCGCTTCGATGACCGGCTTGCAGCGCGCGAAGATCTGCTCGAGCGCGTCCTCGTCGCGGTACAGCGGGATGACGAGGCTGAGCCCCGGCTGTGTCTCCCCCGACACGCGCCGATCTTCCCACATCGGCGCTATCCAACTGACTGTTCGGTCGGTTACCGACCAGAGAGTCGGTAAGGTGCCGTCATGGGGGAAGTTCCGTTCAACCGTCCCCGGTTGATCGGCACGGAGCATCGCTACGTCGACGAGGCGATCGCGTCGGGCAAGATCTCCGGCAACGGCATGTTCGCCGAGCGCTGCACCGCCTGGCTGCGCGCGCGGGTTGGCTCACCGGCGGCGTTCCTCACGCCGTCGTGCACGGCGGCGCTCGAGATGGCGGCGATCCTCGCCGAGGTCGGGCCCGGCGACGAGGTGATCGTGCCCACCTTCACGTTCGTCTCGACCGCGAACGCGTTCGCCGTTCGCGGCGCGAGGCTCGTGTTCGTCGATGCCGACGAGCGCACGCTCAACCTCGACGTGCGAGCGGTCGCACGCGCGATCACTCCGGCCACGCGTGCGATCGTCGTGATGCACTACGGGGGCATCGCCTGCGAGATGGACGCGGTGATGGCGCTGGCGGACCGCCATTGCCTGCTCGTGATCGAGGACGCGGCCCACGCCCTGCCCGCCGCGCTCGACGGTCGCCGGCTCGGCTCGATCGGGCACATGGCGACGTTCAGCTTCCACGAGACGAAGAACATCCAATGCGGGGAGGGCGGCGCGCTGGTCGTGAACGACCCGTCGCTTGTCGCACGCGCCGAGATCGTGCAGGAGAAGGGCACGAACCGCTCCTCCTTCTTCCGCGGCGAGGCCGACAGATACACCTGGCTCGACCTCGGCTCCTCGTACCTGCTCAGCGAGGTCTCGGCGGCCTTCCTGTGGGCGCAGATGGAGGAGGCGGACGCGACGACCGCCGAGCGGCGGCGCATCTGGTCCCTCTACCACCACGCCTTCGCGGACCTCGAGGAGGCCGGCGTCGTGCGGCGGCCCGGCGTCCCGCACGGGTGTGAGCACAGCGGCCACCTCTACTACCTGCTGCTGAGGGACGAGCTCGAGCGCGACGCGCTGATCGACACGCTCGCGCGCGCCGGCGTACGCGCGGTCTTCCACTACGTGCCGCTCGGCAGCTCGCCGGCCGGTCGCCGCTTCGGTCGCGAGCCGGAGCCGGCGTTCGTGGCGGAGTCGCTCAGTCGGCGACTCGTGCGCCTGCCGCTGTGGGTGGGGATGGAAACGACGGACGTCGCGCGCGTGATCGACGCCACGCGCGAGGCGCTCGTCCCCGACCTGCTGCCTCACGCGTAGTAGCGCGCGATCACTATCAGCTGGGCGAACAGTCCGTGGGCCATCGCCAGCACGACGATCGCCGCGCCGAGCGCCGGCGCCCAGCGCCGCCCGGCGCCGCGCGCCGCCAGCGCCAGCAGCGCCCCGTAGAGCGGGAGCAGCGGGAACAGGTAGCGGGTCTGCGCGATGCTTTCGCCGAAGCGCAGGTAGGAGATGTATGACGCGAGCGCGACGAAGGCCATCAGTCCGAGTGCGAGCAGTCCGTAGGAGAGCAGCTCGCCGAGTCGCGCTCGGATCCGATCGCGACTGCGCACGATCGTCCGTCCGGCGAGCAGCGCGCCCGCCGCCAGCGGCACGAGCGCAAGGTCGTACACGAGTGGGGGGAACGTCCCGTCGAGCCAGCCGAACCAGCCGACGAACCCTCTCAGCCAATTGGTGCGGAACGGGAACGCGCTGAGGTAGTGCGTCATGCCCGGGAGCGGCACGAGATAGAACTGCGACAGGTAGCTCGCAGTCTCCCCGAGCGACGGATGCAGCGCCGAGGTCTGGTAGTTGCTCGCGGTTGCACCGACGACCGGGCGATCCCATGCGCTTGCGTTGAGCGCCATTTCGAGCACGACCGGGGCGGCCGCCACGGCGAGCGCGAGCGCGGGCAGCGCCAGCGCCCCGGCACGCAGCCCACGCTCGCGACGAACGCCCAGCACCAGCAGCGCGATCGCGGTACCGGGCACGAGCCCGAGCGCGTTGAACTTCGTCATCAGGCCGGCACCGAGCGCTGCGCCGATCGCGATCGCCCCCCCGCGCGTGAGGCCGCGGCGGAAGGCGCGCCCCACGGTGTAGAAGAGCGCAGCCGAGGCCGTGTACAGCAGCGCGTCGGAGTTCACGCCGCTGCTGATGAAGGTGAACATCGGCAGGAACGCGACGCCGAGCGCACCGACGGTCCAGCCTTCCGGCGTCCCCGGCAGCGCCTCGCGCAGGAACAGGTAGGTGAACAGCACGGTCCCGCCGGCCAGCAGCGCCGACAGCAGTCGCATCAGCTGCAGTCGGTCGAGCACCGTCCCGCCGCTCGCGAGCGCGTACGGGACCGCTTGCAGCGCGTAGTACAGCGGCGGCTCGCTCCCGACTTCCGTGGCGCTGCCGTTGCCGTCGCCGCGGTCCGAATCCTGCGCGAGCAGGGCCTCCATGCGCAACTGGTCGCCGGCCGACCAGACCGCGCCTTCTTCGGGCTGGAACCGCATTTCGCGGAACCTCAGCGCGCTGAGGGCCGCCTGCTCGGAGCTGGAGTAGGTGTCCTCCTCCTGCGCCGCCGGGGGGCGGCCCTCTTGGACGAGATACTCGACGTACGCGTAGTGCGACTGCTCGTCGGACACCTGGAACGCCGGCACGATGACGCCCCATGCGACGGCGTTCAGGACGCCGACGAGCGCGCAGACCCACGCGGCGCGGGGCACGTTCACGCGCAGCGCGGGCAGGCCGGCTCGGAGGCGCCCGCCTCGGCGCGACTCCACCTGGGTGAGAGGAGGCATCAGCTGTCGTCCCGGCTGAGCTGCCATGCGCTCAAGGCGATCGGAAGGACCATGAGCAGTGCGGCGAGCAGTGCGATCGACGCGCCCGACCAGGCGTGGCCGCGACCGAGCCGGCGTGCGATCGTCGGGACGAAGGACGCCCATGAGCCGCTGTCGGCGGAGAGGTACTCGACGTGCATGCGGCCCGGGAGCGGTTGGCCGTCGCTGGTGGCCGCTTCTTCGGGATAGGTCGGGGTGCCCTTGAAGGCGTATCGCCGACCCCCGCTCGCGTGCAGTCGGACGCAGACGTCGGCGAGCACGCCGGCGCGCAGCGGCTGCGCCAACGCGACGACGAGCGCGTCGTGCCCTTCCCAGCGCGGGTCGGTGCTCTTGGCCCGTACGACGCCGCCCTGCGTGAGCGTGAGCGTGAGCCCGGGCGCGGCGTACGAGCTGCTCTTCGCCGAGAAGCGCAGCGCGGCAGTCCCCGCAGGGATGCGCTCGCCTGCCTGGCAGAGCGTGGCGGGGGCCGGCGTCACCCCGAGGAACGCCCTCGCGGGCATCCCGTTCGTGCCGGTGCGGTGCTCGGCGGCGGTCGAGAGCGTCGCGGCGAGGCCGGCCGCGATCACTACGAGGCCCAGCGCGACCGTCCACCGGCGAGCGCGGCGTCGCTCGCGCGCACCGGCCAACGCCTCGCCTGAAGCTTCCTCGGATGCGCCCATGGCCCCCTCGCCGTCCCCCGAGCTACCGGGATCCGACTATAGCCACGGGCGCCTACCGAGGAGTCGGTTTGCTTGCGGCCGTCTGGCCGCCGGCGCTATCTGATCTGCATGCCCGAGATCGCGCGCGAGATGACGAGGCGCTGGATCTCGGAGGTGCCCTCGAAGATCGTGTAGATCTTCGCGTCGCGGTGCATCCGCTCGACCGGGAACTCGCGCGTGTAGCCGTTGCCCCCGAGGATCTGGATCGCCCGCTCGGTCGCCCACACGGCGACCTCGCCGGCCTTCAGCTTCGACATCGAGCCCTCGGCGTTTCTGAACGGGTGCTGGTTGCGGCCCATCCACGAGGCGCGCCAGACGAGCAGGCGGGCGGCGTCGATCTCCATCTTCATGTCGGCGAGGGTGAACGCGATCGCCTGGTTCTCGATGATCGCCTTGCCGAACTGTCTGCGCTCTCTCGCGTAGTCGAGCGCGTACTCGTACGCGGCGCGCGCAATCCCGAGCGCCTGCGCGCCGACGGTCGGGCGCGAGGCCTCGAACGTCGCCATCGCCGCCTGCGAGCGCGACTTCTGACCCTCACGGGCGCGCGCGACGCGCTCCTCGAACTTCTCCTTGCCGCCGAGGATGTTCGCGCCGGGGATACGGCAGTCGTCGAGGAACACGTCGGCCGTGTGCGAGGCGCGCAGGCCGTGCTTCTTGACCTTCGTGCCCATCTCGAGGCCGGGCGTGTCCGGCCCGATCACGAACGACGCCTGGCCGCGCGAGCCGAGCTCCGGCTCGACCGCCGCGACGACGACGTGGACGTTCGCGATGCCGCCGTTCGTCGCCCACGCCTTCTGGCCGTTGAGGATCCACTCGTCCGTTCTCGCGTCGTACTTCGCGCGCGTGCGCAGGGCCGACACGTCGGAGCCGGCGTCCGGCTCGGAGACGCAGAAGGCGGCGATCTTCGGGTCGTCCTGCGTGCCGAAGCACTGCGGGATCCACTCGCCGATCTGCTCGCCGGTGCCGTTGGCGAAGATGCCGGCCGCGGCGAGGCCGGAGCCCATGATCGCCATACCGATCCCGGCGTCGCCCCAGAACAGCTCCTCGTTGACGATCGGCAGCGACAGGCCGCTCGGGTCGGCGAAGAACTGCGCGAGCCCCTCGTAGCCGTAGAGGCCGATCTTCGCGGCCTCCTGGATGATCGGCCAGGGCGTCTCCTCGCGCTCGTCCCACTCCGACGCGGCGGGGCGCACGACGTCTCTCGCGAACCCGTGCACCCAGTCGCGCACGTCCTTCTGGTCCTGGGTCAGCTCGAGCGAGAACGTCGTCTCGCCGGCCTCGGGCAGATCGATGGTGGATGCCATGGCGACGGAATTCCTTTTCAGAGCAGGGGCTTCGAGAAACGTGACATGGGCCAATGTAGCCATTCTGACGGTGTGAGACGCCGGCAACATGCAGGCGACCTTATGCACTGTGTTCCGTTGTAGTGTGAGCGCCCACACACCGACGATCATCGGAGGGACGCATGGGGAGCGCGCCGCTGCTTGGGACCACGCCGGGACGCC
This sequence comes from Conexibacter sp., assembly GCA_036009645.1. Lineage (GTDB taxonomy): Bacteria > Actinomycetota > Thermoleophilia > Solirubrobacterales > Solirubrobacteraceae > Conexibacter. The sequence continues at coordinate 545 of DASYLH010000006.1, read as the reverse complement.
GTCGACTCGGGGCGCTGTTGGTTCTGCTCGTGCTTGCGGTCTTCGCGATCGGTGGGTCGACCGCCACAGCCGCGACGCTCTTCGGCGCCGTCTCGACGCAGATGGCCGGTGGCGCGCCCGCGCCGGCGGCGGGCGCTCTGGTCACCGTGCTCGACCCGTCGACCGATGCGACCGTCGCCCTGGCGACCACCGGTATGGATGGGACGTACTCGGCTGTTGTTCCCGACGGGACGTACGACGTCCGCTTCGATCCGCCGTCCGGCGGCGACTTCGCCCCCACCACCGTCGGCGGCATCGCAGTCGCTTCGTCCAAGCGACTCGACGTCGTGCTCGTGCCGGCCGGCCTCGCGCGCCTGTCGGGTGTTGTGCGCGATGCTGACGGCGCGCCCGTGGCAGGAGCCCTCGTGTACGTGGGTCCGTCGAATGGCGGCAACGTCGGTCAGGCGACCACCGGCGCCGACGGTTCGTACTCGCTCACGGCGGCGCCGGGCGAGTACCGGCTGTTCGTCGCCGGCCCGGCGGGGCGCCCGGGGTTGCCGGAGACC
>DASYLH010000005.1:0-14201 GCA_036009645.1 Conexibacter sp. | reverse complement strand
CCGGCGAGCCGCCACCACATGCGCCGCCAGAAGCCGGGCTGCGGGCGCCGGCGCCAGCGCGCGGGGGGCGGGACGGTCGCGCGCACGAGCGCGACCCAGTCGTCGAGCGGCAGCTCGCCGCCGATGAGCTTCGCGAGGCCGTCGGTGACCGGCGCGTCGAGGCCCGCGTGCGCGAGCGCCCGGGCGAGCAGCGGCACCGTCTCGAGCGCCTCGACGGCCTGCCCGACGCGCTCGGCGATGTCGGCCGTCGCCACGCCCGCGGCCAGCAGCTCGCCCGCGCGGCGGTTGCGGCTCTGCGGCGCCAAAGCGGTCGCGACGAGGTCGCCGGTCCCGGCCAGCCCGATCATCGACTCCGGTCGCGCGCCGAGCCGCTCGGCGTAGCGCCACACCTCGGCGAAGATGTGGCCCGCCGCGGCGCCCGCTGCGTTCAACCCCTGCGCCTCCGTCGCACCCGCTGCCAGCGCTGCGGCGTTCTTCGCGGCGCCGGCCAGCTCCACGCCGACCGGATCGTTCGACTGCTCGCACACGACACCCGCGCGGATGAACGTCGCCGCCAGCTGGCCTGCGAGCGTCTCGTCGCTCGACGCCGCGACGAGCCCGGCGCCGTGGGCGACCATCTCCTGCGCGTGCGCCGGCCCGCCGATGCACGCCACCCGCTCGGCGCCGAAGCGCGCGCGCAGCAGCGCGGTCGGCGGCGTCCCGTCCGGCGGCACGAGCCCCTTCGCGAGTGAGACGACCGAGGCGCGCCGTGTCAGGCCCGCCTGCTCGAGGCCCGCGATCACCTCGCCGACGCCGAGCGAGGGCACGGCAAGGAACACGAGCTCGGCGCGCGCGAGCCCGTTCGCCATCGGCTCGATTCGCAGCTCGCGCGGCAGCTCGACGCCCGGCAGATACTCGCGGTTCTCGCCCGCCTCACTCAGCGCATCCGCCTGCGCGCGCGTCCGCGTCTGCAGCGTCGTGCGCATCCCGCCGCGCGCGAGCAGCACCGCGACCGCGGTCCCGAACGAGCCCGCGCCGACGACGACCGCGCGGCGCAGCTGCGGGGGAAGCGGGAGCTGGGGACGGGGGAGCGGGGGCATGCGAGGCGGCGAGCGTACCCGCTGACGGCGCTCAGACGAGTGTTGCCAGCCGCCGCCCGGCGGCCTCCAACGCTTCCGCGTCGCCAGCCTCCAGCACTACCTGCAGGTCGAGGATGCGCGCGCCGAACGCGTCGAGCGTGCGCGAGCCGACGGCGGCGAAGCACGGGACGCCCGCCTGTCGTGCGCGTGTGGCGACCTCCCCCGGCGCCTTGCCGGCGAGCGTGCCGAGGTCGAGGCGGCCCTCGCCGACAATCACGGCACGCGCTGCGAGCATGCGCGCGTCGAAGTCGAGCTGCGAGAGGACGAACGAGGCGCCGCCCTCCAGCCGCGCGTCGCACGCCGCCCACAACGCGCCGGCGAGCCCGCCGCCGGCGCCTCCGTACGCGACGCCGCGCGGGTCGCGCGGAAGCTGCCCGGCGAGCACGTCCAAGCGCGCGCCGAGCCGGTCGGCCGCTGCGCGCTCCAGCTTGCCGGCGCCTGCGAGCGTCTCCGCGACCCGCTCGGTCGCTGTGCGCACATCGCACAGGACCACGAGGCGCGCTCGCAGTCCGCCACCCGCGGCGATCGCCTCAACCGCCGCGGCGCCCCCATCGGCCGCCACGAGATCGCCCACACCGGCGATCACGACCTCGGCGCCGGTGGCATCGGCCGCAAGCAGCAGCTCGCCGGCGGGGGCGCTCGAGCCGTCGGCGTCCTCGCCCACGGCGCGCAGCTCCACGAGCGCCGTCCCGCCATCCTCGATCAGTCCGATCCCGACGGAGCGTCCCGCCACGGAGACCGCCGCCGTCTCCCCGGCGAGCGCCGGCAACAGCACCTCCAGCAGGCCCGCGCCGCCGTCCGCGACCGGGCACGGATCGACCGACCAGCCGCCGGCCTCCAGCCCGCGCGCCAAGGCGGCCGCCACCTCCGGCGCCCGCAGCGTGCCGCCAAAGGCTGCCGGGGCCACGAGGATCGGCGCGCGCATGGTCGAGGCGGTCACCTCCTGCATCCTGCCACGCTCAGGGCGTTCTGCAGAGGTACAGCAAGCCAAGCGCCGTCAGCGACACGGTGATCGTTGTCGCGCTCGAGCGCCAGCCGGAGGAGATCTGCGCCTGCACCATGTACTGCCCCGGCAGTGTGACCGCGGGCAGGTCGTAGGTCGTCGCCGCGGTCGTCGTCTGTCTCCCGCCGGCCGCGGTGACCACGTAGACGACGGCATCGCCCGGACGCGGAGCGACCGCGTCCCATGCCAGCTTGCTCGTCAGCAGCGACGAGAGTCCACTGCAGCGGATGTTCGCCGGAGCCGGCACCGTGTAGGCGGCGAGGCTCGTGCCGCTCGTCTGGACGCTCGCGTTGAAGGCGCCGAGCGCTGTGGCAGCCGCCACAGCGACGAGCGCCACGGCCGCGAGCAGGGCGCCTCCGAGCTGACGAGCCATCGATGACCCGGCGCTGACGACGCGAGCGGTCTGCTCACCTTCATGTGCGATCGCCCGCGAGCAGACGACGATCGAGGTTGCCGGGCGGGAAGTCAGACTGTCGAACCCCGCCAGACGCGACGAGGACGGCGGCCTCGGCGACGCCCCCTGGCCGCCGAACTTCGCCAAGCAGCGCGGCGAGGCCAAAGCGCGTCCAGCGCAGCCGCGCGCGCAGAGACGCCTGATTCAGCCCTCGCGTCTGTAACGCGACGCGACGTACTCGTCGACCCACGCCCGCGAGCTGCGCCACGTTCCGTCCCGGTCCTTGACGGCTTCGAGGCGCCCGCGCACGGCCGCGACGCGCAGCGCGTTCGCTCCTAGTCTCTCGGTCGCGAGTGCTGGCAGTGGCACGAGCTGCTCATGCCCGGCGATGGCGGGCAAGAGAAAGCGATGGAGGTTGTCGAGGATGGCGCGCGCGAGGAATTCACCGAGCGGTCCGCAATCGCCCTCGTCTGCAAGGTGGAGCGCCGCGAGGTATCGCGTGCGCGCCCCCTTGAGGATCATCGCCGGGGGATAGCCAAGCCGCACCAGCGACAGGTTGAGCAGCAGGCGCCCCGTGCGGCCGTTGCCGTCGAGGAACGGGTGGATCTGCTCAAAGCGCGCATGCAGCCATGCCAACTCCGCCGGGAGATGCGGCGCGTCGAGGTCGCGCAGCGCCTCGGCGTCACCAAGCCATTCGTCGAGACGCATCGGCACGTCCGGCCACGGGGGCGGCTTCATGCCCCCAGGGAATGTCTCGATGTCATGGCGTCGGAACGATCCTGGCCGCTCATCGTCGCGTGCCTCGGGATGTGGCGCGACCTCCCAGACTGGACCCAAGGCAAGTGTGTGGACGTGGCGAATCTCCGTCAGCGTGACGAGTGCATCGTCGGACCACGTGCCCGGCCCGACTCCGTGCTGGTAGACCCATTCGGCGGCGTTCGCGTAGCCGCGTACCTCCATGTACTCACGCAGCTCCTTGCTGCCGACCGCGCGGCCCTCGTCGAGCAGTCGCCGAACCTGCTTCAGGACGAGCGTGTTCCCCTCGATCGCGGTCGAGTGGTGCGTCTCGTCGAGCCAGATGTCGTGCCAGATGGCCTGGGCTTCTCGCGGTGTCGGAAGACCACCCAGCTGCTCGCGGAGCTCTCCGATCTGCTCGTGGAGTCGCTCATAGAGGGCAGACCGAGTCCGGCGGCCCTTCTCAGTCGTCGCGGGACGTGGCATGAGGCCACCGTACTGGCGTCAATTTGTTTGGTCTACAGCAAACAAATTGTACAAACACTTTTGTGCTGTCCCGCGGGGTCCCACTGCGATCAGCTCGCCAGCTGCTCCACCGTGCACTCCCGCGGCGGCTTGTCCTCGCGCCAGCGCTGCAGCTTCGAGCCGTGGCGGATGCGCCGGCCGCTGACGTGGTCGAATGAGATCTCGACGACGAGCTCCGGCCGCAGCGCGACCCACTCGAGCTCCTTGTCGCTCTTCCAGCGGCTCGGGTCGGCGCTGCCGTGCTCGCCGGTCGCGTAGGGCGCGAGTCTGTCCACCAGCTCGCGTCTCTCCGCCGCCTTCAGCCCGGACGTGTGCCCGACCGTTCTCAGCTCGCCCTCCTCGTCGTAGAGGCCGAGGATCAGCGAGCCGACCGTGCGCTCCTCCTTGCCCGGGCGCCAGCCGATGATGACGGCGTCGATCGTGCGCACGCGCTTGATCTTCGCCATCCCGTCGCGCGCGCCGGGTCTGTACGGCGCGTCGAGCTGCTTGGCGATCACACCCTCGGCCGAGCGCAGCCATCTCTCCGCCTCGGCGGCGGACCGCACGCACGGCGTCAGCTCGACCGGGGCCGCGAACGGGAAGCGCTCCAGCTCCGCGCGCCGCTCCGCGAACGGCAGCTCCAGCAGCGAGCGGTCGTCCACGGCGAGCAGGTCGAACGCGAGGAAGTGCGCCGGCGTCTCTCTCGACAGCAGCTCGATCCGCGAGGCGGCCGGGTGGATGCGGTTCGAGAGCGCGTCGAAGTCCTGCAGGCCGCCCTCGCCGTCGATCACGATCTCGCCATCGAGCACGTAGCGGCCGGGCGGGAACGTCAGCTCCGGGAAGTAGCGCCCGAGCGGTCTGCCGCCGCGCGACTGCAGGTCCAGCTCGTCGCCGTCGACGAACGCCAGCGCCCGGAAGCCGTCCCACTTCGGCTCGTATGCCCACCCGTCTCCGTCCGGCAGCGCGGTGCGCGAGCGTGCGAGCTGCGGGGTCAGCGGAGGTCTGAGCGGAAGCGCCACGGCGCGAGCGATCGTAGCGTCCGCGGCAAAACCATTACGATCAGCGGCATGTCGCACGAGCAGGCAACGGTCGCCGAGGAGGAGTATCTCCAGATGCTCTTCTGGCTCTACGAGGCCGGCCTTCCGATGACAGGGGCCAACCTCGCGCGAGCCATGCAGCTGTCCGCTCCGACCGTCCACGAGATGGTCGGCCGACTGGAAAGAGACGGCTACATCACCCGCGGCGAAGATCGCGTGATCGCCTTCACGGAGGACGGCCGTCAGCACGCCGAGGAGATCACCAGTCGCCACCGCCTGATCGAGCGCTTCCTGACCGACGTCGTCGGCGTGCCGTGGGACGACGTGCACGAGGAGGCCGAGCGCATGGAGCACGCGATGTCCCCGCGCTTCGAGGCCTACGTGAAGGCCGCGATCGGCGACGCGACCACGTGTCCCCACGGCCACCCGATCAACGTCGGCGACCGCATCCTCGGCGTCCCGCTCGCCGATTGCATCGAAGGTGCGCGCGTCAGAATCCTGCGCTTCGAGAACGAGGCCGAGGACCTGCTCCACTACCTCAAGGACACCGGCGTCGAGCCCGGCCTCGACGGCACGATTGCCGCGATCGACAACGAGCACATCACCGTCTCGTCCGCCGACGGCGAGCACGTCCTCACCCGCAGCGTCGCCGAGACCGTCTCGGTCACGGCCGACCCCTCACCCCCGCCGCGCACCGCGCTCCCGAGACAGCTCGTCCTCGGCCGCGATCGTTACGGGCGCTGACGCTCCGGCCGACGCCGGCTTGCCGGCGCGCCTCGGCCGCGGGCGCCACCCAGGGTCAGGCAGCTACGCCGAGCGAGCGGACGGCGTCGCCCAGCCGCGCGACGCCCTCCTCGATCTGCGCGACCGTGACGCCGGAGTACGCCAACCGGAAGGCGTTCTCGCCGCCCTCGAGCAGGAAGTCCGTGCCCTTGACGATCTGCACGCCGCGTTCGGCGGCGGCGGTGAAGAGCGCGTCGCCGTCGGTGCCCTCGGGCAGCTCGACCCACAGGAAGTAGCCGCCCTGCGGCTCGACGAAGCGCGCCTCCGGCAGCTCGCTGCGCAGCGCGCCGCTCAGCGCGGAGGCGCGCTCGCTCAGCGCGGCCTTGATCGTCGCGATCGAGCGCTCGAACGCCGCGCCATCGTCCGCGCGGACGTACTCGTTGACGATCGACTGGGCGACCATGTTCGGCGAGATGTAAGTGTTGGTCGCGAGCTTCGTGATGCGCGCGATCAGCTTCTCCGGGCCGACGAGGTAGCCGGCGCGGATGCCGGGGCAGACGACCTTCGAGAAGGACGAGGCGTAGACGACCTTGTCGGCCGTGTCGAGCGACAGCATCGTCGGCAGCGGCTCGCCGCTGAAGCGCAGGTCGACGTACGGGTCGTCCTCGAAGATCGTCATGTCGCGCTCAGCCGCCAACGCGACGAGTGCCCGACGCTTGTCGGCCGAGAGCGTGTAGCCGGCGGGGTTCTGGAAGTTGGGGATCACGTGCGCGAGTCGCGGCGCGACGCCCGCAGCGAACAGCGCCTCGACGCCGGCGACGTCGATCCCGTCCTCCTGCAGCTCGACCGGCCGCAGGTCGGCGCCGCGGGAGCGCAGCGACAGCAGCGTGCGGTCGTACGTCGGCTTCTCGACGACGACGACGTCGCCTTCCTCCACCAGCGCCTCGAACAGGAACGCGTCCGCCTGCATCGAGCCGTTCGTCACGATCACCTGTTCGGGCGCGACGCCGTGCCGCTCCGCGATCCACGCGCGCAGTGGTCTGTAGCCGATCGACGTCCCATACGCGGTCGTCCCGGCGGGATCGGTCTGGAAGGCGCGGTCAGCGGCGGCGCGCAGGCCGTCGACGTCGACGATGTCGAGCGACGGGGCGCCGCGGGCGAAGGAAATCGGAGCGGGTTCGGAAGCCATACCGCTCAGAGTACGTAACGTCGGCGGCGCGTGTCAGGCCGACAGCAGCTGCATCGCCAGCTCGGCCGTCTCGGTCGGCGTGCGGCCGACGCGGACGCCCTTCGCCTCGAGCGCCTCGGCCTTCGCCTTGGCGGTCCCGGCGGTGCCGGAGACGATCGCGCCGGCGTGGCCCATCGTCTTGCCGGGAGGTGCCGTAAAGCCTGCGATGTAGGCGACGACGGGCTTGGAGACGTTGGCCGCGATGTACTCCGCGGCCTCCTCCTCGGCGGAGCCGCCGATCTCGCCGCTCATCACGATCAACTCGGTCTCCGGATCGGCCTCGAACAGCGCGATGATGTCGATGAACGAGGAGCCGGGGACCGGGTCGCCGCCGATGCCGACGATCGAGGAGTTGCCGAAGCCGCGCTGGGCCAGCTCGTTGCCGATCTGGTAGGTCAGCGTGCCGGAGCGCGAGACGACGCCGACGTTGCCCTGCTTGAAGAACGAGGCCGGGATGATGCCGACGCTCGCCTTGCCGGGCGACAGGATGCCGGGGCAGTTCGGGCCGACCAGCCGGACATCAGGCGAGCGCTTCAGCTGCGTGTAGACGCGCAGCTCGTCGTGCGCCGGGATCCCCTCGGTGATCGCGATGATCAGTCTGACGCCGGCGTCTGCGGCCTCGAGGATCGAGTCGGCCGCGAAGCGCGGCGGGACGAAGATCATCGCCGTGTTCGCGCCGGCCTTGTCGACCGACTCGGCGATCGTGTCGAAGACCGGGATCCCCTCGACGTCCTGGCCGCCCTTGCCGGGCGTCACGCCGGCGACGACCTGCGTGCCGTAGCGCTTGTTGTTCGTCGCGTGGAAGGTGCCCTCGCGGCCCGTGATGCCGGTGACGACGAGGCGCGTGTCGTTGTCGACGAGGACGCTCATGCGGTCGCTCCCTGGGCGGCGGCCAGCTCGACGACCTTCGCGGCGGCCTCGTCCATCGTTGATGCGGTGGCGACGTTCGGCAAGTTCGCCTCGGCGAGCAGCTTGCGGCCCTCGACGTCGTTCGTGCCGTCGAGCCGCACGACGAACGGAACGGTCGGCTTGACGACGTCAAACGCCTCGATCAGGCCCTTGGCGACCTCGTCGCAGCGGGTGATGCCGCCGAAGATGTTGAACAGCACTGCTCTGACCTTCGGGTTGGAGAGGATCACCTCGACCGCGCTGACGATCGCGTCGGCCTTCGAGCCGCCGCCCGCGTCGAGGAAGTTGGCGGGCGCGCCACCGGCGCCGGCGACGACGTCCAGTGTTGACATCACGAGCCCGGCGCCGTTGCCGAGGATGCCGATGTCGCCGTCGAGCTTCACGTACGTGAGGCCGCGCTCGTGCGCCATCTGCTCCTGCGGGTCCTCGGCCGAGGGGTCGCGCAGAGCGGCGTTGTCGGCGTGGCGGTAGAGGGCGTTGTCGTCGAGCGTGACCTTCGCGTCGAGTGCGACGACGTCGCGGCCCGGCGTGATGATCAGCGGGTTGACCTCGATCAGCATCGCCTCCTCGGCGATGAAGGTCTTGTACAGCTTCGCGAGCATCGCGCCGACCGGGCGGACCAGGTCCGCCGGGATTCTGGCGGCGAACGCGAGCTTGCGGCCGTGGAAGTCCTGGAAGCCGAGCAGCGGATCGACGTGGAGTCTCGCGAGCGCCTCAGGCGTCTTCTCGGCGACCTCCTCGATGTCCATCCCGCCCTGCGTGGAGAGCATCACGAGCGGGGCCTTGGCGGCGCGGTCGAAGACGATCGACGCGTAGTACTCCTCAGCGATGTCCGACGCGCCCTCGATCCACACCTCATGGACGGTGAAGCCCTTGATGTCCATGCCGAGGATGTTGGTGGCGTACTGCGTCGCCTCCGCTCTGTCCTTGGCGAGCTTGACGCCGCCGGCCTTGCCGCGGCCGCCGATGAGGACTTGCGCCTTGACAACGCAGGGGTAGCCGATCTCGTCGGCGGCGGCGACGGCGTCGGCAACGGTGGAAGCGGGCTTCCCGGATGGGACCGGGATGCCGTGGCGGGCGAAGAGCTGCTTGCCCTGATACTCGAGCAGGTCCATTGCGGCGCGGCACGATACCCGACGCCGTCGGAAGGCGTCGTCCGCTCGGCGGAAATGGCGTCGCGGCGCGTCCAAGCCGCCTCGCGAGGCATAATGCGCGGCCAATGCCGATACCCAAGAACGTCACGTTCGTCACATTCGACGTCTACGGCACCCTGATCGACTGGGATTTGGGCGCCTTCGACGCATTCACCAGAGAGGCCGAGCGCGACGGTTTCGAGATGGACCGGGACACGTTGATCCCGCTCTTCCACTCGATCCAGCAGCAGATCCAGGCGGGCTCGTACGAGCTCTACGCCGAGGTGCTGCGTCGCACGGCTGTCCAGATCGCCGAGGAGATCGGCTGGCCGTTGGAACCCTCGCGCAGCGGCTTCCTGCCCGACTCGGTGCAGCGCTGGCCGGCCTTCAGAGAGGCCAACCCGGTGCTCCAGAGACTTATCAAGCAAAGAATCAGCCTCGGGTTGATCGCGAACATCGACGACAAGCTGCTCGGCCTCACGCGCCGGCACATCCCGCACGACTTCGACCTCGTCGTGACCGCCCAGCAGGTCCGCTCCTACAAGCCGGACCCCGCCCACTTCAAGGAGTGCGAGCGGCGCGTCGGCGGCAAGAGAGGCTGGGTCCACATCGGGTCCAGCTACTACCACGACATCGAGCCGTGCCTCAAGGCCAAGATCCCGGTCGTGTGGGTGAACCGCACGAGACAGCAGCTCGAGTCGGGGCAGAAGAGACCGGACCTCGAGGTCTCGAACCTGCGCGAAGCCGTCAGAGCGCTCGGGCTCACCTAGCCCGAGCGCGGTCCAGCCCCGGCCGGCCTCGTCCCGCTAGCCTCGCCGCATGCGCGCCATCGCCGTTCACGAGGACGTCGTCGTCGCGATCGGCGCGATCTGGAAGACCACCTGCACCGCCGTCCGCGCGGGTGACGAGGCGTTCCTGATCGACTCGCCAATCCTGCCCGATGAGCTCGAGGCGTTGCCGGCGCTGTTGCAGCAGGCCGGCTTCCCGATCTCCGGCCTGCTCGTCACGCATGCCGATTGGGACCACCTGCTCGGCCGCTACGCGTTTCCGGAGGCGTCGATCGGCTGCGGCGAGACGACCGCCGCGCGGCTCACGGCCGAGCCCGGCGCCGCGCAGCGTGAGCTGCGTGAGTTCGACGAGCAGTACCTGATCGACCGTCCGTCCCCGCTCTCGCTGCCGGGCGTGCAGGCACTGCCCGTGCCCGGCTACTGCTCGCTCGGCGAGCGCGAGCTGGAGTTGCACCCGGCTGACGGCCACACGTCCGACGGGACGGCTGTGTGGATCCCGTGGGCCGGCGTGCTCGTGGTCGGCGACTACCTGTCGCCCGGAGCGATCCCGGAGCTGTCGCCGTCGTCGTCGGTCGACGGCTATCTCGCGACCCTGCGCCGTCTGGAGCCGCTCGTCTCGCAGGCGGCGGTGGTCGTCCCAGGCCACGGCGAGCCGTTGGACAGCGTCCGCGCCGCCGCGATCCTGCGGGAGGATCTGGCGTACATGGAGGGGCTTGGCGGCGGCGACCCGGCGTCCGTGCCGCTCCCCTTGGCCCGCCGCGACGGCGGCAACCGCAAGCTGCACGAGTACAACGTCTCGCTGCTGGTCGACGGTTAGGCGTACGCCGCCGCGTTGCGGCGGTACATCACGCGCGCAAAGAGGCCGCCGCTGACGAACATGACCGAGCCGTAGACGGCGGCCGGGACTGTCAGCTCGGTCGCGAGCGTGCCGCCGACTGCGATCGCGAGCGCGGCGTTGTGGATGCCCAGCTCGAGCGCAATCGCGGTCGCCTGTCGGTCGTCGAGACGGGCGAGCTTGGAGACGGTGAAGCTGATCGCGAGCGCGGCCACGTTGAGCGCGACAACCGCGCCGAGGACGCTGCCAACGTTGTCGAGGACCGTGTCGTGCTCCGACACGATCGCGCCCGCGACGACGAGCACGAACAGCGTCGCGGCGAGCTTCGCCACGCGCGGCCGGGCCGCGACGACGCCGTCGGGAAAGCGATGCCGCAGCCACATGCCCAGCCCCACGGGGATCACCGTCACGAGGAACACCCGCGCGACGATCGAGCCCATCGCAAGGTCGCCGACGAGCGCCTGCGCGTCGAAGTGGCGCGACGCGAGCTCCAGGTACAGCGGGACGGTGATCGCCGCGGCGAGGCTGCTGATCGCCGTGATCGTCACTGACAGCGCGGTGTCGCCGCGCGCGAGATGGGTGAGGACGTTCGCCATCGTGCCTCCGGGCGAGGCGCCCAGCAGCACGAGTCCGACTGCCAGTCCGGCCGGCAGGCCGAACAGCGACGCGATGCCGAACGCGAGCGCGGGCGAGACGACGACGAGGTTGAGCAGGCCGATCCCCACGCCGCGCGGCTGCGAGACGACGCGGCGGAAGTCGGCGGTCGTCAGCTCCAGCCCGAGGGCGACCATGATCGCCGCCAGCGCGGTGGGCAGCAGCACGCTCGTGAGAAGGGTGCTCTCCACCGTCCGGCGACGGTAGAGCGGGCGTGCGCTGCGTGCGCCGGTGCGTGGCTGCCGCGACGGACGCTCGCCCGTCGCACGCGTCGCTGCTCGGCGGCTGAGCGCACCTCCCTCGCGCCCAGCCGTGCCGATCGCGTCAGCGCGCGACGATCTCGCCGAGCAGTCCGTGCTCCTCGTCGGCGATGCCGGCCGTGAACAGCAGCCCGTCAGGCGTGCCGAACGTGCCGTTGCCGAAGCGCAGCGCCCACAGGCCGTCGATCTGGATCGGATTGCCGTCCTCGTTCGTGAGCCGGCCCTCGAAGTGGCCGTTGCGCGGGTCGTACGCGTTGATCTTCCCGTCGCCGAAGTTGCCGACGAGCAGGTCGCGACCGAAGCCGCCGAAGTGACGCGGCGCGAGCACGAGGCCCCACGGAGCGTTGAGCTGGCCCTGCGAGATGAGCCGCTTGAGCAGCTTCCCGCGCGTGCTGTACACGTCCACGAAGCCGAGGCCGGCACCTGCGACCTCGTCCTCCGCATCCGCGTCTTGCTTCGCGTACGCCACGTACAGGCGCCCGCCGAGCTCCTGGATGTTGAAGGGGCCGTAGCCGGCCGGCAGCCCTCTGTCGACGAACGCCCCCGGGAGCGTCAGCGGTGCGAAGTGGTCGTCGAACACGTCGATCTTCGCGCCGTGGAAGTCGGCCGCGTACAGCAACGTCCCGTGCTTGCGCGTGGTCGCGATCGCCAGGCCCTTGTAGATGGCTCCAGGCGTGCTCGCAACGGGCTGTGCCTGCGTCGGCGGCGGGACTCTCGGGCTCCAGGCCGTGATCTGGCCGGCCTCGGAGTCGAAGATGAAGGCCGCCGGCGCGCTCGCCGGGCCGTTGTGGACGACGAAGCCGCTCGTCGGGTTGAAGACGATGCCGGTCGGCGCGCCGCCCGGGATGCTCACGACCAGCGGCGCGATTGCGGGAATCGAGCCGTTCACGGCTCCGCTGTAGACGGTCGAGACGTCGGTGTGGTTGTCGGCCACCCACAGCGGTGTGGTGGGTCCGGCTGCCAGGCCCCATGGGTTGGCGAGGTTGCGGTCGGTGATCCGCGCGACCCCGGCGATGTCGGAGATCAGGTTGCGCTGCTGGAAGGCGTGGTCATGTGGATGACCTCCGGCGCTCGCCGCGCTCGGGGCGGCGAGCCCGAGCACCGCGACGACGGCGAGGACCCCGAGCCAGCGGGCCGACCACCCCCTCCTGCGAGACGGCTTGGAGCCGTGGGTGGTGCGAGGACGGATCGCAGACATGCGAGCCTCCTTTGCGCGCTCGCGTGCGCGCGTTCGGACCGGCTGCGGAAGACGCCGGTCAGTACTGGACCAGACCCCGGTCTACGCCGATCCTTCCCGTGTCGCAAGCGAGCGCGTGCATCTCGTCGCGAAGAAGCTTGCCGCGCGCGCGGACGTGCCAGAACGCGCTGCCGCTGCTACTGGGCGGCGGGCGATCTGATGGTGGCGATCGGGTCGCCGGCTGCGATGGCGGCGCCCTCGGTGATGGGGAGCTCGGCGACGACGCCCGCCTTGTGAGCGGTGATCTCGTTCTCCATCTTCATCGCCTCGATGATGCAGAGCAGCTGGCCCTCCTCGACCGTGTCGCCCTGTCTCACCTTCACTCTCCACATGTTGCCCTGCATCGGCGACGGCAGCGTGTCGGCGCCGCCTCCGCCGCCCTTCTTGCGCTCGCGCGGCTTGCGCGGCGCGGCGCCCGCGGCCGGTCCAGCGCCGTTCATCACGACGCCGCCGGCGAACGGCGCGCCGATCACTCTCACGTCGAAGCGGCGACCGCTCACCTCCACGGTGTAGGTCTGCTCGACCTTCGCGTCCTCGTCGTCATCCGAGAACGTCGGCGGCGGGAAGGCCAGCGTTCTGAGCCATCTCTTGTCCTCGACGAGGTCGCGGCACGTCTCCGCGTTGGCCCACTGCTTGGTCGCGAGCAGCGCCTTGTGGAACGGGATCAGCGTCTTCAGCTCGGTGAGCTCGAACTCGTCCAACGCGCGCAGCATGCGTCTCGTCGCCGCCTCGCGGTCGGAGTCCCACACGATCAGCTTCGCGACCATCGGGTCGTACATCGGTGAGACCTCGCCGCCCGGGCCGACGCCCGAGTCGACGCGCACACCCGGGCCGGACGGCTCGACGTAGGCGCCGATTCGGCCTGGCGCGGGGGCGAAGTTCTTCGAGGCGTCCTCGGCGTTGATGCGGCACTCGATCGCGTGGCCGCGCAGGACGATGTCCTCCTGCTTGACCGAGAGCGGCTCGCCGGCGGCGGCGCGCATGCCCTCCTTGACGATGTCGATGCCGGTCGTCATCTCGGTCACGCAGTGCTCGACCTGGACGCGCGTGTTCATCTCGAGGAAGAAGTACTCGCCGTCTTGCAGCAGGCCCTCGATCGTGCCGGCGCCGACGTAGTCGACCGCGGCGGCGGCGTCGGTCGCGACTCTGCCGATGTGTGCGCGCAGCGCCTCGTCGACGGCCGGAGCCGGGGACTCCTCGATCAGCTTCTGATGGCGGCGCTGCACGGAGCAGTCGCGCTCGCCGAGGTGGATCACGTTGCCGTGCTCGTCGGCAAGCACCTGCACCTCGACGTGGCGCGGGTCGGGCAGGTAGCGCTCGATGTAGACGGTCGCGTCGCTGAAGAACTTCTCGCCCTCGCGCGCGGCGCCCTCGAACGCCTTCTCGAGCTCGGACTCCTCGAGCGCGACGCGGAAGCCCTTGCCGCCGCCGCCGCCCGCTGCCTTGATGGCGACCGGGTAGCCGACGGACTCCTCGATGATCTTGCGAGCGTCCTCGACGGTGTCGACCGGGTCCGTCGTGCCCGGAACGATCGGGACGCCGGCGTCCTGCATCAGCTCGCGCGCGCGGGTCTTCGAGCCCATCGCCTCGATCGCCGACGCGGGCGGCCCGATGAAGGTGATCCCGGCGTCCTCGCACGCCTG
>DASYLH010000004.1:0-17139 GCA_036009645.1 Conexibacter sp. | reverse complement strand
CGTACTCGCTGTTGAACGCCCCGACCGCCGCCGTCACGTAGAACCACGGCCCGAAGCGCGCCTTGAGCCACGGCCGCGCGTCGACGCGCTTCGTCACGCTCGCGTCGAGGCCGACACCGGCTGTGAAGAGGAACCGGCGGTCGTTGACGACGCCGAGATCGATCGCGCGCGGTTGCCAGGCATCCGCCATCCCGAGCAGGTGCTCCGTCGCGTCAACGACGTCGTTCGGGATCCCGAGGATCCGGCAGAAGACGTTCGTCGCGCCGCCCGGAAGGCACGTCAGTGGCGTGTCAGATCCTGCGAGGCCGTTGGCGGCCTCGTTGAAGGTGCCGTCGCCGCCGAAGGCGCAGACGACGTCGTAGCCCTCCTGCGCCGCCTCGCGGCACAGCTCGGTCGCGTGGTTGCGCGCCTGCGTCTCGACCGAGTCGACTTCGTAGCGGCCGCGCAGCGCGTAGACGACGAGGTGCTTGAGTCGGGCTGAGACGGTCGTCGCATACGGGTTCACGATCACGAGCATCCGTTTGCTCGGTGCAGACACGGCGGACGACGATGCGAGACGCTCGAGCGCCTCGATGGAAGTGGCGGCCACGCCCTCTTCTACTCCGCCCGGCGGACGGCGTTACAGCCTTCGCCTACAGCCAGTGCCGGCGCTTGAAGAACGCGATCATGCCGGCACCGAGCACCACCATGAAGGCGATGATCACCACGAAGGGGATCGTCTGCTCCTCGCCCGGCACGTGGACGTTCATGCCGAAGATCGAGGCAATCAGGGTGAGCGGCAGGAACACGACGCTCAGCACGGTAAGGACGCGGAGCACGTCGTTGAGCTGGTGTGAGAGGACGGACTCGTTCGTAGCCTCGAGCGCCTCAACCGTCTCCTTGTAGGTCTCGAGCATCTGCCACACGCGCTCTGACGCGTCGTTGATGTCGTCGAAGTAGACGTCGAGGTCGTCGGCCAGGTAGCGCTGCTTGGTGCGCTCCAGATCGGTGAAGACGGCGCGCTGCGGGCGCACGATCTTGCGGAAGTTGATGATCTCCTGCTTGACGTTGGAGATGTCGCGGACGACCTCCTTCGAGCGGCCCTCGAAGATCTCGTCCTCGATCCGCTCGAGCTTGTTGCCCATCTTTGCGAGCATCGGAAAGCTCGCGTCCACGCACGCGTCGACGATCTTGTAGAGCAGGTAGCCGCTGCCCTTCGAGAACCACTGCTCACGCAGCTCGTCGTTGGAGCGGCAGCGCTCGAACAGGTACTCGACCGGCTGCAGCGGCTGGTTCGGCAGCGTGACGAGGAAGTCGGGGCCGACGAACAGGTCGAGCTCGGCCGCGTTCAGGCGCCCGACGTGTTTGTCGAAGCGCGGGAAGTACAGAACGATGAAGAGGTAGTCGTCGTACTCGTCGATCTTCGGGCGCTGGTTGCGCGAGAAGACGTCCTCGTAGTCGAGCGCGTGGAAGTCGTAGCGCTCCTCAAGCCAGGCGCGGTGGCTGTGACGAGGATGCTCGATGTTGACCCAGCGGACGTCGAGGGCCTCGATGACCTCGACCTGCGAGGCCTCAGGCTCGGCGACCGCCGGGGAGACGAGTGAGCGACCGCGCGTGACGCGCGAGAAGCGTGGCTTGGGCAAGCTCGGCATGGGGACTTCGCGGGTCGTCGCTCATCGGATCGGTCTCTTGGGGCGCGGGAGCCGGCCACGTGGTCGGCAAAGGCGGGGTCCCTGGTTGTTTCGTCGCCACGCTTACATTGTATCCCGGAATGGCGGCATTTCCGCCATCGATGCAAGCAAGCTTGCGCAAGCGTCCAGGCGACGTTGCGTAAGCGTCCGGACCATGGCTATACTGCTTGGCACATAGCAGTACCTCATCAAGAGGGGTGGAGGGAATGGCCCGACGAAGCCCCGGCAACCACCGCGCAAGCGGAAAGGTGCCAATTCCATCAGGCAACAACAAGCCTGGGAGATGTGGAAAGCGGTTTCGAACCTCTGCCACGGACCCCGGCGGAGGTTTTTTTTATGCCGCCAGAGTCATTGACTTGCAAGGAGTGCCACACCGTCTACCCGCTCGACGCGAGCTACGTCTGCGAGCGCTGCTTCGGCCCGCTCGAGGTTGCCTACGCGTCGCGCGAGGGCGTTGATCCCGCTGCGTTGCGCCGGCAGATCCAAGCCGGCCCGCACTCGATCTGGCGCTATCGCGACTTCCTGCCGCTGGAGGGGCCGCCCCCGCGCGACACCCTGCCCGCAGGTTGGACGCCGCTGCTGCGCGCCGACCGTCTCGCCGAACGTCTCGGCCTGAGAGAGGTGTGGGTCAAGAACGACGCCGCCAACCCGACGCACTCGTTCAAGGACCGCGTTGTCGCCGTCGCCCTGGCGCGGGCCAAGGAGCTGGGCTTCCAGACGATCGCGTGCGCGTCGACCGGCAACCTCGCGAACGCCGTCGCTGCGCACGCCGCAGCAGCCGGGCTGGAGTCCTACGTCTTCATTCCGTCCGACCTCGAGGAGCAGAAGATCCTCGCGACGGGCGTCTACGGCACGACGATCGTCGCCGTGAGAGGCAACTACGACGACGTCAACCGCCTCTGCACCGAGGTCTCGGGCGAGCGCGAGTGGGCGTTCGTGAACATCAACTTCCGGCCCTACTACGCCGAGGGCTCGAAGACGATCGCCTACGAGGTCGCCGAGCAGCTCGGCTGGCAGGTGCCCGACCGCATCGTCGGCCCGATCGCCTCCGGCTCGCAGTTCACGAAGATCGCCCGCGGCTTCGAGGAGTGGATCGAGCTCGGGCTCGTCGAGGGCA
Organism: Conexibacter sp.; assembly: GCA_036009645.1. Taxonomy (GTDB): domain Bacteria; phylum Actinomycetota; class Thermoleophilia; order Solirubrobacterales; family Solirubrobacteraceae; genus Conexibacter. The sequence goes on along the minus strand of DASYLH010000004.1, from coordinate 14,352 downwards.
CCGTCCCGACGATGAACGGCGCACAGGCAGAGGGCTGCTCACCGGTCGCCACCGCCTACGCCGCCGGCCATGACGTCTGCCGACCCGTCAAGCCGGACACGATCGCCAAGTCGCTCGCGATTGGCAACCCGGCCGACGGGCCTTACGCGCTTGACCTTGCGCGCCGCACCGGCGGCGGGATCGACGCGGTAAGCGACGAGGAGATCAAGGCCGGAATCCGGCTGCTGGCGGAGACGACGGGCATCTTCACGGAGACGGCCGGCGGCGTCACGACGGCGGTGCTGGCAAAGCTCGCGGAGCGCGGCGACATCGACCCGGACGAGCGCGTCGTCGTCATCATCACCGGCGAGGGTCTCAAGACGCTCGACGTCGTGCGAGGCACATTCGAGACGGTGGAGATCGAGCCGTCCTACGACGCATTCGAGGCGAGCGTCGCCGAGACCGCGACGGCGGTGGCAGCCTGATGTCGATCGTCGTGAAGATCCCGACGCAGCTGCGAGCCGCCACGGGTGGCGCCTCCAGCACCTCGGTCGACGGCGGGACCGTCGGCGAGGTGCTCGACGCCCTCTACGAACAGTTCGGCGAGCTGCGCGAGCGGATCGCCGACGACGGCGGTCTGCGCCGCTTCGTCAACGTCTACATCGGCGGCGAGGACATTCGCTTCCTCGATGGCCTCGAGACGCCCGTCTCCGACGGCGACGAGGTCACGATCCTGCCCGCTGTGGCGGGCGGCTAAGCGGCGGCGACCGCGCGCTCGCGCAAAACGGCGACGTTTTCCATCCGGTCAGGCGGGAAGGTCCAATCCATGACTGCATCGATTCGGCGTACCGCCCTCGTCGTGCTCCTGCTGTCGATGTTGCTCGCCGCGGTCGCGGGGGCCCGGCCCGTCGCTTCGTCGGCAGCGCGTACCCCGCAGCTGACCGCCGATCCCACGGCGGTGCAGGCTGGCGGCACACTGACGCTGCAGGGAACGGGCTTCCCACGCAACATCCGCGTGACGCTGCTCGCCGGTCCACCCAACGCGGAGGCAACACGCATCGGCGGCGCAAGCACGGGACGGCGTGGTCGTTTCACGGCGACGATCCGCATTCGCCCGCACTCTTCCTCGGGCGCATTCGTCGCGCTGGCGTGTCACGACGCCTGCCGCGTCAAGGCAAGCGCGCACTTCCGCATCGTCGCCCCCTGACGCGTCGACGCGCCAGCGTAGGATCCCCCAGCAAGCAGGGGACATCCCCGCTACTGCGGGGATGATCCACGCTCTCGGGCGTGGATTGAATCGGCCAACCAGTAAAGGGTTGCTGCGTGGCAGACGGACTGCATCGGGAGCGCCGGGCCTTGGCCATCGCCGTGCGCGAGTTACGTGTGCGCAAGTCGCTCAAGCAGGAAGAGGTCTGCGAAGCCTCTGGCCTCGGGCGCAACTACCTGACGACGCTCGAGAGCGGACGCACGAATCCGTCATTCGAAGCGATGGTGCGCGTCGCGCGCGGACTCGGCGTCTCCTTCACCGAGCTCGCCCGTGTCTACGAGGAGCGGCTTGAGGAAGCGGGCGCTCCGCCCGGCGCTGGCTGAGCGATAAGCTGCTCGAAGTCAGGCGCCCGTAGCTCAGTGGATAGAGCGCTCGCCTCCGGAGCGAGAGGTCGCAAGTTCGAATCTTGCCGGGCGCGTCGCCGTTCCCCGTCCGCTCTGGATCCTGTCGATGGACCTTTCGCTCTTCTTCGTGGGCACCGCCGGCTCCGTGCCGACCGCGCGCCGTGGCCTGCCCGCGCTGCTGCTGCGGCGTGGCGCAGATCGCATCCTGTTCGACTGCGGCGAGGGCACGCAGCGCCAGCTGCTGCGCTCGGTCGGCTTGATGGACCTCACCGACGTCTTCATCACACACTTCCACGCCGACCACTGGCTCGGCCTGCCAGGGATGCTGAAGACGTTCGACCTGCGCGCCCGCGAGCGGCCACTGACGATCTACGGCCCGCCCGGCCTCACGAAGCTGCTGCACTCAATGCGCCACGTGTGGGGCGGCATCGGCTACGACGTGGAGATCGTCGAGCTGGAGGACGATGAGCCGGTCGAGCGGGCCGAGTATGTGATCGAGCCGTTCCCGGTCAACCACCGCGGCGCGGCGTACGGCTACGCGATCGTTGAGGACGACCGACCGGGCCGCTTCGATGCCACCCTCGCCGAGCAGCTCGGCGTGGCTCCGGGGCCTGACTTCGGCCGCCTGCAGCGTGGCGAGGTCGTGAACGGCGTCCGGCCCGAGCAGGTGATCGGAGAGGACCGCGGAGGGCGCAAGCTCGTCATCTCGGGCGACACCGCGCCGTCCGACGTGCTCGTCGAGGCCGCCTACCGTGCCGACCTGCTCGTACACGAGGCGACCTTCACGCATGAGGAGGCTGATCGCGCACGCGAGACGCAGCACTCCACCGCCGAGCAGGCGGCAAAGGCCGCGCAGGAGGCCGAGGTGAGACTGCTCGCGCTCGTGCACCTGTCGACGCGGTACGGCGGGCGCGAGATCCGTGACGAGGCGCGAGCAGTCTTCTCCGAAACCGTCGTGCCACGCGACTTCGACGCGATCGAGATCCCGTTTCCCGAACGCGGGGCGCCCGAGCTGGTGCGCTGGAAGGACGTCGTCGCCGCCGCCGCGGCGGACGCCGACACCGCCAACGTCGAGAGCACATGAGACGTCAGCCGGGCTCGATGAAGGTCGCGCTCGGGGCCGGCATCGGGTTCCTCTGCGGCGTGCTGTTGATCGTGGTGCTCGCGCTCTCCTCCGGCGATGACGCCGCCGCGCCCACCACGACGACGCACACCGCGACCGTCGCGGGCTTCTCGGTCCCCGACGTGGTGGGCCTGCGGCTCGACGTCGCGCGTGAGCGGATCGAGGGGGACGGCTTCGAGGTGAAGCGCTCCGGCGGCGGCCTGTTCGGCGTCGTCGTCGAGTCGAACTGGCAGGTCGAGAGCCAGACGCCCGCGGCCGGGGCGCGGCTCGCACGCGGTGCCGCGATCGAGCTGTTCGTTGACCGCCCCTGACGCGATTTCGCAGCGTCGGCAAGCGCTGCTACGCTGCGCATCGTCCGTTCCTTTAACCCGGTCCTGTGAGACCAGGAAGGTTCAGGTTGGAAGCCGAGAAGGTCGTCCTCGACCGCGATGACATGCGGCGAACGCTCGTCCGCATCGCGCACGAGATCGCTGAGAAGAACCCCTCGCAGCAGCTCGCCATCGTCGGTATCCACCGTCGCGGTGCCACGCTTGCTGCGCGCCTGCGCGAGCTGGTTGCCGATCTGGTGGGCGATGACGTCCCGCTCGGCGACGTCGACATCGCCTTCTACCGCGACGACGTGTCGCTGCGGCCAAGCGCACCGGTCGTGCACGCGTCCCACATCGGCTTCCCGCTTGAGCAGCGCACGATCGTGATCGTCGACGACGTGCTCTACACCGGCCGCACGGTGCGCGCCGCGATCGACGCGATCTTCGACTACGGGCGACCCGCCCGCGTGCAGCTCGCCGTGCTCGCCGACCGCGGCCACCGCGAGCTGCCGATCCGACCCGACTACGTCGGCAAGAACCTCCCGACCGCGCGCGAGGAGCGCGTCAACGTGCGCGTGGAGGAACTCGACGGCGTCGACGAGGTGACGATCTCCCCTGGACGCGCACCCCTGGAGGTGGCGGCATGACGGCAGTCGACGGCTCCCATCGCACCGACGTGATGCGGCATCTGCTCTCGATCGACGACCTCGACCGCGCGGGGATCGAGCGGATCCTCGATCGCGCCGCGTCGTTCGCCGAGGTGGCCGGACGTGAGATCAAGAAGGTGCCGGCGCTGCGCGGGCGCACGGTCGTGAACCTCTTCTACGAAGCGTCCACGCGCACCAGCAGCTCGTTTGAGCTGGCTGCCAAGCGGCTGTCCGCCGACGTCGTCTCGATCCGTGCCGCGACCAGCTCGGTCACGAAGGGCGAGTCGCTGAAGGACACCGTGCAGACGCTGACCGCCTACGACCCGGCAGCGATCGTGATCCGCTCGCCGCACGCCGGCGCCGCGCAGCTCGTCGCACGCTGGACCGACGCCGCCGTCGTCAACGCCGGCGACGGCAAGCACGAGCACCCGACGCAGGCGCTGCTCGACGTCTACACGCTGCGCCGCCGACTGGGCGCACTCGACGGCAAGCGCATTTGGATCGTCGGCGACGTGCTGCACTCGCGTGTCGCGCGCTCGGACATCCTCGCGTTCGCGCGCATGGGCGCAGAGGTGACGGTGAGCGGACCGCCGACGCTGATCCCGCGCGGGATCGAGGCGCTCGGCTGCTCCGTCGCCCCGACGCTCGACCAGCTCGCGGAGGCCGACGTCGTCTATGTCTTGCGGATGCAGAACGAGCGGATGAACGAGGCGTACGTGCCGTCGCTGCGCGAGTACGCGACGCGCTACCAGGTCAATGCCGCGCGCCTGCGGCCCCACCAGCTGCTGATGCATCCAGGCCCGGTGAACCGCGGCGTCGAGCTGTCAGCCGACGCGATCGACTCGCCACAGGCGCTTATCGCGCAGCAGGTCGAGGCGGGCGTGGTCGTGCGGATGGCGGTCCTCTACGAGCTGCTTGCGGGAACCAACGCGGCGCCCGCGCTCGAAGCCGCACCGGAGGCGGTCGCCGCGGCATGAGCGTCGAGCGTCTGTTTCACGCGCCCGCCACGCCGGCGGAGCTGCTGATCCGCGGTGCCCACATGCTCGACCCGCGCAGCGGACTCGACGCCCCCGGCGACGTGCTCGTGCGTGACGGGGCGATCGCCGAGATCGGCGCTCCTGGAGCGCTTCCGGCCCCCGACGGCGCCGACGTCGTCGAGGGGGAGGGGCTGCACCTGTTCCCGGCCTTCTTCGATCCGCACGTCCACCTGCGCACGCCCGGCCAGGAGCACAAGGAGACGCTTGCGACCGGCACCGCCTCAGCCGCAGCCGGCGGGTACTGCGGGATCGTCGCGATGCCGAACACGGCGCCGACGCTCGACAGCGCGCCGCTGCTGGGGGCGCTCCGCGATCAGGCCGCACGCGAGGCGCGCGTACCGGTCGGTTTCATGCCGGCGATCACGCGTGGCCTTGTCGGCACCGACCTGACCGAGATGGCAGAGCTGCGCGACGCGGGCGCCCTGGGCTTCACCGACGACGGCAGACCGGTCGTCGCGGCCGGGATGCTGCGCCGCGCGCTCCAGTACCAGCGGCTGTGCGGCGGTCTGCTCGCCTTGCACGAGGAGGATCCGTCGCTGTCCGGCCACGGCGTGATGCACGAGGGCGCCGTCTCGGCACGGCTCGGCATGGCGGGGATCCCGTCGATCTCCGAGTCGACGATGGTGGCGCGCGATAGCGCGCTGGCCGCCTACGAGCAGGGCCGCGTCCATTTCCAACACCTTTCCTGTGTGGAGTCGGTCGACGCGCTCGCCGCCTGGAAGGCCGCCGGGGCGCAGGTCAGCGGCGAGGCCTCGCCGCACCACCTGACGCTCACCGACGAGGCGGTCCTGTCGCTCGACTCGCGCTTCAAGATGAACCCGCCCTTGCGCACCGAGGCCGATCGCCAGGCGCTGATCGCCGGCCTGCGCGATGGCACGATCGAGTGCATCGCGACTGACCACGCGCCCCACGCGCGCCACGAGAAGGAGGTCCCGTTCGAGGAGGCGCCGATGGGCGTCACGGGCCTCGAGACCGCCTTCCCGGTGCTCTACACCGATCTCGTGCTGCCCGGTGTGCTGTCGCTCCCGCTCGTCGTCGAGCGGATGACCGCCGGTGCCGCCCTGCTCGACCTGCCGACACCGACGATCGCGGTCGACCAGCCGGCGAACCTGGTGCTGCTCGACCTCGAGGCGAGCTGGGAGGTCGGCGCGCGTGGCTACGTGAGCAAGTCAGCGAACTCGTGCTTCGAGGGACGGACGTTGCGCGGCGTCGTGCGACTCACCGTCGCCGCCGGTGCGACCGTGCACCGCGCCGAGGCGTCAACGGAGGCCTTGGCGTGAGTGCGGCTCCGGCGCGGACGCTCGATCGTCGGCGCACCGCACTTGTCGTGATCGACGTGCAGGAGGCGTTCGCGAAGGCCGTCAACGGCTTCGAGGACGTCGTGGTCCAGACCGCGATCCTCGTGCAGGGCGCACAGGCCCTCGGGCTGCCGGTTCTCGTCACGGAGCAATACCCGCGTGGGCTTGGCGACACGGTCCCCGAGGTGCGCGAGGCGCTCGGCAACATCGAGCGACTGCCGAAGACGGTCTTCTCCGCCGCGCGCGCCGAGGGCTTCGACCTCGCCGGTCGCGATCAGGTGCTCGTCTGCGGGATCGAGACGCATGTGTGCGTGAACCAGACGACGCACGACCTGCTCGCCGGCGGGGTGGAGGTGCACGTCGCTGTCGACGCCGTCTCCTCGCGCACGGCCGCCAACCGCGAGCTGGGGCTGCGCAAGATGGAGGAGAGCGGCGCGATCCTCACGTCGGTCGAGACGGCGCTGTTCGAGCTGCTCGGCGCCGCCGGCAGTGATGAGTTCAAGACGATCCAGAAGCTGGTGATGTAGATGACGAGCGATGCCACGGCCTACGTCCTCCTGGAGGACGGCGAGCGCTTCGACGGCCTCGCCTGCGGGGCCGACGGCCACGCCATCGGCGAGGTCGTCTTCACGACCGGCATGACCGGCTACCAGGAGGCCGTGACCGATCCGTCGTTCGCCGGCCAGCTGATCACGTTCACGACCGCCCACGTCGGCAACTACGGCGTGAGCGCCGAGGCGATGGAGTCCGACCGCATCCACGCGCGCGCTGCGATCATGCGCGCCGCGACGAACCGCGAGGACGCGCCCGGCGCCGAGGGCGGCTGGCTCGACTGGCTGCGCGACTGTGGCGTCCCGGGGATCACCGACCTCGACACACGCGCGCTCGTGCGGCACATCCGCGACGCGGGCGCGATGCGCGGCGGCGTCTTCCCGGCGAGCATGGGGGAGGACGAGGCGCGTGCGCTGATCGCCGCCGAGCCCTCGATGGCCGGCCGAGACCTGGCACGCGAGGTGACGCCGGCCGAGCCGGTCGTACTTGCGCCCCTGACCCGCACGAGCGGCGGCCCGACGATCGCGATGATCGACACGGGTGTGAAGGACTCGATCGTCCGCAACCTGCGCGAGCGCGGCGCGACCGTCGAGCTGCACCCGTGCACCTCGACCGCAGAGCAGCTGCTCGCGCGCGATCCCGACGCCTTCTTCCTCGCCAACGGCCCCGGCGACCCGGCCGCCCTCGACTACGTCGTCGAGACGGTTCGCGGCCTCGTCGGCAAGAAGCCCGTCTACGGGATCTGCCTCGGCCACCAGCTGCTGTGCCGCGCCGTCGGCCTGGAGACGTACAAGCTGCCGTTCGGCCACCGCGGCTCCAACCACCCGGTCAAGGACCTCACGACCGGCCGCGTCGAGATCACGAGCCAGAACCACGGCTTCGCGGTGCTCGGCCCGGGCGGCGCGAAGACGCTCCCGAGCGACGAGCCGGTCCGCTGGGAGACCGACTTCGGCGCCGCCGAGCTGACGCACATCAACCTCTACGACCGCACGGTCGAGGGGCTCGCGCTGCGCGACGTCCCGGGCGCGACGGTGCAGTACCACCCGGAGGCGGGCCCCGGCCCGCACGACGCGCTCTATCTCTTCGACCGTTTCATCGACCAGATCAAGGCCGCCTGACATGCCACGCCGCGACGACATCAAGAAGATCCTCATCATCGGCTCTGGCCCGATCGTGATCGGGCAGGCCGCCGAGTTCGACTACTCCGGCACGCAGGCCTGCAAGGTGCTGATGGAGGAGGGGTACGAGGTCGTCCTCGTCAACTCGAACCCGGCGACGATCATGACCGACCCGGAGATCGCGACAGCGACGTACGTCGAGCCGCTGCTGCCGGGCCCGGTCACGCAGGTGATCGAGCGCGAGCGCCCCGACGCGCTGCTGCCGACGCTCGGCGGCCAGACCGCGCTGAACCTCGCAAAGGCACTGCACGAGGACGGCACGCTGGCGAGATACGACGTCGAGCTGATCGGCGCGAACTACGAGGCGATCGATCGCGCCGAGGACCGCGACCGCTTCCGCGACACGATGGCGGAGGCGAGACTGCGTGTCCCCGGCTCGGCGATTGCGACGAACGTCCCCGAGGCGCTCGCAGCGCAGGAGCGGATCGGCCTGCCGGCGATCATCCGCCCGGCCTTCACGCTCGGCGGCCGCGGCGGCGGCATCGCGCGTACGCCCGAGGAGTACGCGGAGATCTGCGCGCGCGGCATCGCCGCCTCGCCGATCGGCCAGGTGCTGATCGACGAGTCGGTCCTCGGCTGGGGCGAGTTCGAGTTGGAGGTGATGCGCGACCACGCGGACAACGTCGTGATCATCTGCTCGATCGAGAACCTCGACCCGATGGGCGTCCACACGGGCGACTCCGTCTGTGTCGCGCCGCAGCAGACGCTCACGGACAAGCTCTACCAGCAGCTGCGCGACCAGGCGATCGCCGTCATCCGCGCGGTCGGCGTCGAGACGGGCGGCTCGAACGTGCAGTTCGCCGTCAACCCGGCGACGGACGAGATCGTCGTGATCGAGATGAACCCGCGCGTCTCGCGCTCCTCGGCGCTCGCCTCGAAGGCGACCGGCTTCCCGATCGCGAAGATCGCCGCGCGGCTCGCGGTCGGCTACACGCTGCAGGAGATCGACAACGACATCACGCGCGCCACGCCCGCCAGCTTCGAGCCGACGATCGACTACTGCGTCGTGAAGTGGCCGCGCTTCGCGTTCGAGAAGTTCCCCGGCTCCGACGCCGGCCTCTCCACGCACATGAAATCGGTCGGCGAGGCGATGGCGATCGGCCGCACGTTCAAGCAGGCGTTCGCGAAGGCGCTGCGCTCGCGCGAGCTGGACGCGCCGTGCACGCCGCCGGCCGACGACGAGGCGCTGCTCGCCGCGCTCGAGAACGGCGGCCCGGACCGCTTCGACCTCGTGCTGGAGGCGTTCCGTCGCGGCATGACGCCGGAGACGCTCAACGCGCGCACCTCGATCGACCCGTGGTTCCTGCACGAGTTGCGGGAGCTGGCGCTCGACCCCGAGGGGGCCGAGGCGGGGGAGCGCACCTTCAAGTCGGTCGACACGTGCGCCGCCGAGTTCTCAGCTCGCACGCCGTACTACTACTCAGCGCGCGAGCGGCCGCGGAACGGCCGCGTCGACTCCGAGGTCGAGCGCGGTGAGCGCCCAAGCGTCGTGATCCTCGGCGCCGGTCCGAACCGCATCGGCCAGGGAATCGAGTTCGACTACTGCTGCGTCCACGCGGCGATGACGGTGCGGGAGACTGGTCGCGACGCCGTGATGGTGAACTGCAACCCGGAGACCGTCTCGACCGACTACGACACCTCCGACCGCCTCTACTTCGAGCCGCTCACGCTCGAGGACGTGCTCGGCGTCTGCGAGGTCGAGCAGCCGGAGGGCGTGATCGTGCAGTTCGGCGGCCAGACGCCGCTGAAGCTGGCGGCAGGCCTCGCCGAGGCGGGCGTGCCGATCCTCGGCACCTCGATCGACGCGATCGACCTGGCCGAGAACCGCGGCCGTTTCGGAGAGCTGCTGGAGCAGCTCGGCTTCGAGGCGCCGCCGTACGCGACGGCCCACTCGCCTGAGGAGGCACTCGCGAAGGCGCCCGAGGTCGGCTTCCCGCTGCTCGTGCGCCCGTCATACGTCCTCGGCGGCCGTGCGATGGAGATCGTCTACTCGCTCGACGGACTGCAGGACTACCTGACGCGCGTCGGGTCAGCACACGGCAGCGGCAAGCAGATCTTCCTCGACCGCTTCCTCGAGGACTCGATCGAGCTCGACGTCGACGCACTGTGCGACGGCGAGGACGTCTGGATCGGCGGGATCATGCAGCACGTCGAGGAGGCCGGCATCCACTCCGGCGACTCAGCCTGCGTGCTGCCGCCGCACTCGCTCGGCCCCGACGCGCTCGCGCAGATCCGCTCCCACACCGAGGGGATCGCGAAGGCGCTCGGCGTCGTCGGCCTGCTGAACGTGCAGTACGCGGTCGACAAGAGCGGCAAGCTGTACGTGATCGAGGCCAACCCGCGCGCCTCGCGCACCGTGCCGTTCGTCTCGAAGGCGATCGGGCACCCGCTCGCCAAGCTCGCCTGTCGGATCATGCTCGGCGAGCGGATCGCCGACTTCGGCCTCCCCGCCGACCCGGTCGGCGACGTCGTCTGCGTCAAGGAGGCGGTGCTGCCGTTCGACCGCTTCGCCGGCGCCGACTCGCTGCTCGGCCCCGAGATGCGCTCGACCGGCGAGGTGATGGGCATCGCGCGCGACTTCCCAACCGCGTTCGCGAAGGCCCAGGCTGCCGCCGGCTCGCAGCTGCCCGATGCCGGCACGGTCTTCATCACCGTCACCGACGGCGACAAGCCGGCGGCCGCGGGCGTCGCCGCGCAGCTGCACGAGCTGGGCTTCGAGCTCGTCGCCACGGGGGGGACCGCGCAGGCGATCAAGCGCATGGGCATCCCCGTGCGCTCGCTGTGCAAGATCGGCGAAGGCTCGCCGAACGTGCTCGACGAGATCGACCGTGGGGAGGTGCGACTCGTCGTCAACACGCCGGTCGGCACGGGCGCCCGCACCGACGGCTGGGAGATCCGCTCCGCCGCGGTCGCACGCGGCATCCCCTGCATCACGACGATGACCGGAGCAATGGCCGCAGCACGGGCGATCGCCGCAGCACGGCGGGAGACGGCGCCGGTCATCTCGCTGCAGGAACTGCAGCATGCGCCGGCCGTGCCGCCCAGGGTCGCCTGAGCAGGATACTTGTGAACGCTTGCGTTCGCTCCGCGCGATATGTCGGTTCGTCTGCCCAACCCGACAGCGAATCCGGACTTCGCTCCGCGGGCGTGACCGACGCTGCTTCTCAAAACGCCTGCAAACAGATCGGATCCTTCCAGGCAGCCTCGACATAGCTCGACCTCAAGTTGAGGTCGAGCTGAATTCGCGGGTTGCCGCTTGCCGACCCGCGTTCACGTTGTAGACTCGCCGCCAATGCCGCCGGCCGCCAGTGAAACGCCCGCAAAGCACGCCACCGCACCCGAGCGTTCCTTGCACCAGCGCATGATCGCGCTCACGCGCGCGAACGAGATCCGCACGAAGCGCGCACAGCTCAAGCGGGACCTCAAAGCCGGTCGCGTTGCGATACACGAGTTGCTGATGGAGCCCCCGACCTACGTCGAGACGGCGAAGGTCTTCGACCTCCTGCTCGCGGTGCCGAAGTACGGCCGCGTGAAGGCCAACAAGATCCTCACGCAGTGCCGCATCTCGCCGAGCAAGACGATCGGCGGGCTCTCACCCCGGCAGCGCGCCGAGCTCGTCGCGCTGCTTCGGCGATAGCTGGCGCCCCGGCCGCGCGTGGCACGCGTGTTCGTCATCACCGGGCCCTCCGGCGTCGGCAAGGGGACGCTGATCCGCGGCCTGCTCGCGCGCATCCCCGAGCTCGAACTGTCGGTCTCGGCGACAACGCGCCAGCCGCGCCCAGGCGAAACCAACGGTGTCGACTACCACTTCCTCAGCGACACGGACTTTGATCGCAAGGTCGCCGCCGGCGCATTCGTCGAGCACGCCGCCTACTCCGGCCGCCGCTACGGGACATTGCGCTCCGAGCTCGAGCGCCGTACCGGCGCAGGGGTTCCGGTCGTCCTGGAGATCGAGGTGCAAGGCGCGCGCCAGGTCCGCAAGACACTGCCTTCGGCAGTACAGGTCTTCATCGTGCCGCCGTCCGAGGAGGCGTTGCGCGAGCGGCTCGTCGGCCGTGGAACGGACCCGACGGAAGAGATCGAACGCCGCCTGGCTGTCGCCGAGCGCGAGCTCGCAGCCCAGAGCGAGTTCGACCACAAGGTCATGAACGACCGCCAGGAGGACGCGGTCGCCGAGCTCGAGCGGCTCGTGCGCGCGGAGCTGGACGGCAACGGGCACTGATCGACAGACGTCCCGCGTCCGCACCAGAGTGCCCATGCAGGGAAGCTCGCGCCCAACCGTCTAGACTCTGGGTGGCAACCACCTGGAAAGGCCGCTCTTGATCTCTCCCCGCATCGATCGCCTGCTGACGCACGTCGACTCCGACTACGCCAGCGTCGTCGTCGCCGCCAAGCGCGCGCGGCAGATCAACTCGTACTACCACAACCTCGGCGAGGGCACGTTCGACGAGTTCCCGCCGCCGATGGTCGAGACGCGTTCGAAGAACTACCTCACGATCGCGCTCGAGGAAGTCGCCGCGGGCAAGATCAAGTACCACTACCGCTAGCCGGTAGGGGTTCGCCTTTCGAAGGCGAAAGGACGCACATGGCCAGGCTGCTGCTCGGCGTCAGCGGTGGGATCGCCGCCTACAAGGCGCTCGAGCTCGTTCGCCTCGCGACGAAGGCCGGCCACAGCGTGCGTGTCATCCAGACGCCGACGAGCGAGCGCTTCGTCGGCGTCGCCTCGTTCGAGGGCATCACCGGCGCACCGGTGCTCACAAGCGAGTTCGCACGTGATCCGCTGCGCGGTGCGTTCCCCGGCGATCCGCTGCCGGAGCACGAGCCGATCAGCCACCTGCAGCTCGTCGCCAACGCCGACGTCTTCCTCGTCGCTCCGGCGTCGGCAAACACGCTCGCCAAGCTTGCGGCCGGGCTCGCCGACAACCTGCTGACGAGCGCCGCGCTCGCCGCGCGCTGCCCGCTGATCGTCGCGCCCGCGATGAACGATGCGATGTACGAGCACGCCGCGACGCAGGCCAATCTCGCGCTGCTGCGCGTGCGCGGCGTGCGCGTGGTCGATCCCGGCGTCGGCCCGCTCGCCTCGAAGGGCGAGCACGGCATTGGCCGCCTCGCCGAGCCGGCAGAGCTGCTGGCCGCCTGCGAGGCCGCGATCGCATCGGCATCGATTCCGAGTGCCGCGTCACTCGCCGGTTTGCGGGTTCTTGTGACCGCGGGGGGGACGCGCGAGCCGATCGACAGCGTCCGCTACGTCGGCAACCGCTCCTCCGGTCGAATGGGCTACGCGCTCGCAGAGCAGGCGGCACGCCGCGGGGCGTCGGTCACCGTAATCGCCGCCAACGTCTCGCTGCCCGTGCCGGCCGGAGTCCAGGTCGTCGCGGTCGAGACGGCAGCTCAGCTCGCCGACGCCTGCACCGAGGCGTTCCGCGATTGCGACGTGCTGCTGATGGCCGCCGCCGTCGCCGACTTCCGCCCGGCAGCCCCGGCCGACACGAAGCTGAAGAAGACCGGCGCAGACGCGCCCGACGCGATCGCCCTGGAGCCGACGCCCGACGTGCTGAGCGGTCTCGCCGCCGCACGCCGCCCAGGGCAGACGATCGTCGGCTTCGCCGCCGAGCACGGCGACGGCGCGCTCGCGTACGCGCGCGAGAAGCTCGCACGCAAGAAGCTCGACGCGATCGTCGTCAACGACATCTCGCGCTCCGACATCGGCTTCGACACCGTCGAGAACGAGGTCACGATCGTCACGCCGGACGCCGAGCAGCCGGTGCCGCAGGCGCCGAAGGGGGAGATCGCCGCCGCGATCCTCGACGTCGTGGCGGAGCTCCGGAGCACCGCCGATCGCTCGCCCGCCTGACCGGCCCATTGCGGGCTCCTCAACCGACCGGCGAGACGCTTATCGGCCCGTCCAGGGCCCTGGCCTGAAGGCCGCAAGTCCGGTGGACGCGCCTCCTACACTTGGATGGATGGCCGACGTCTACCAGCTCTTCCAGCAGGGAACCGCACTCCTGGAGGCGGGCGACCACCACCAGGCGACGATCCCGCTGACGCGCGCCCGCGACCTCGCGCCCGACAAGGCCTCGATCCGCGAGGCGCTCGGCCGCTCGCTGTTCCACGCACAGCGCTACGAGGCGGCCGCAGCCGAGTTCGCCGCGATCGCCGATCAGCACCCGACGAACGACTACGCGCTCTTCTGCCTCGGCCGCTGCCTCCAGCAGCTGGGCCGCCACGCCGAGGCGCGCCGCCCGCTCGCCCAGGCCGCCGGCCTGCGCCCCGAGCGCGGCGACTACCGCGTGTACCGCGACCGCTCCCGCGCCGCCGCCTCACGCTGACCGCACCGCAATCCAATGCATGCTGTGTAGACCGCGCCGCCGCGGGCTCGTAGCCTCGTGGAATGCCCACGAGACGCCCCGACAACCTGCCCCGCGGCTGGCTCGCCGACAAGCTCAGAGAGCGGACCGTGAGAGCCAAGGTCACCGATCCGAGAGAGCAGGAGGAGATCTTCGATCGCATCTTCAACGGTCTCAGACTCGGACCTGGGGCTAACACAGTGCGTCGGCGAGGCCGGTACTGACGATGCCGGCAAGATTTGACCGCCGTCGCTCGACAGTCGTCGCCTTCG
>DASYLH010000003.1:0-122484 GCA_036009645.1 Conexibacter sp. | reverse complement strand
CCTTCGGAAACTGGCAAGTGACGGATCGTCGTGCCTGGCAAGGAAGCAGGGGCGAAGGTGTACCGGAGTACTCCGAGCCCCGATGACGCCGCCAGGCGCGACGAGGCGTTACTTGAGCTCGACGGTGGCGCCGGCCTCCTCAAGCTCAGCCTTGAGCTTCTCGGCCTCGTCGCGCTCGATGCCCTCCTTGACGGGCTTGGGGGCCTCGTCGACGAGCGCCTTGGCCTCCTTGAGACCGAGGCCGGTCGCCGCGCGGACGACCTTGATGACCTGGATCTTCTTATCGCCGGCGCCCGTGAGGACGACGTTGACGGTCGAGGACTCCTCCTCAGCCGCACCGCCGTCGCCGCCGGCAGCGCCGCCGCCGACCGGAGCGGCGGCCGCGACGGCCGCCGCGGAGACGCCGAACTCCTCCTCGAGCGCTCTGATGCGCTCAGAGAGCTCGAGTACGGAGATCGCCTTCAGCTCGTCGATCCACTCCTGTGTGGTCGCCATGTCTAGTCCTCCTTCGCGTCGGAAGCGTCGTCGGCTTCCGCCGCCGCGTCCGTCTGGTTCTCAGTGATGGAATCGGTGTCCGGCACAGCCTCGGCCTCGGCGGCCGGGGCCTCCGCCGTCTCGGCGGGCGCCTCAGCTGCAGGGGCCTCCTCAGCGGGTGCCTCGGCCTCGACCGGGGCTGCTGCCTCGGGCTCGGCCGGCGCAGCAGTGCCGCTGACGAGACCCTGGTCGCGGATCTGACCGAGCTGCACGGCGATGCCGGAGATGAGCGCGTTCAGCGTCCGTGCGAGGCCGGTGAGCGGCGCCGCGACGGTGCCGACGAGCTGCGCGTAGAGCACCTCGCGCGACGGCAGCTTCGCTATCGCTCTGATCTCGTCCGGAGAGACGACCTGGCCGTCCATCAGGCCGCCCTTGAAGGCCAGCACTTCGGTGATTCTCTGTGCGTCGCTCAACGCCTTCGCTGCCGCAGCTGCGTCGCCGCGCACGAACGTCAGCGCGGTCGGGCCCTGGAGCACGGACTTCAGCGACTCGGCGCCCGCCTTGTCGGCGGCACGCTCGGTCAGCGAGTTCTTCACGACCGAGAAGGTCGCGTCCGCCGCGCGCAGCTTCGCGCGCAGATCGGCGACCTGGCTGACCGTGATGCCGCGATAGTCGACCGCGAAGACCGCCTGGGAAGCCTCCAGCTCCCCGGCGATGCGATCGATGACCGCTGCCTTCTCGTCTCTGTTCATGGTCTTGGTTCGCTCTCTTCTTGAAATGCGAACGCCCGCACGAGGGCGGGCGTCGAGAGAGCGGACCGCAGTCGGTCCGACCTTCGAGGCACCGCCTGCCCCGGACTTACAGCCGCCGGGGGTCTCGGGCAGGGCGCTCTTGGAACGAGGCTACGCCGCGAGCGGCGCCTCCTCCACGATGTCGCGCGTGCGCGACGGATCGACCTTCACGCCCGGCCCCATCGTCGAGACGAGCGTGATCGAGTGGATGTACTTGCCCTTTGCCACGGACGGCTTGGCGCGGACGATCTCCTCGACCACCGCCGCGTAGTTCTCGAGCAGCAGCTGCTCGTCGAAGCTCGACTTGCCGATCACGAGGTGGACGATCGCGGTGCGGTCGGTGCGGTACTCGACCTTGCCGGCCTTCGACTCCTCGACGGCCTTCTTGACGTCCATCGTGACCGTCCCGACCTTCGGGTTCGGCATCTTGCCGGATGGGCCAAGGATGCGGCCGAGGCGGCCGACGACGGGCATCAGGTCGGGCGTGGCGATCGCGACGTCGAAGTCGTCGAAGCCCTCCTCGATCTGCTTCGCGAGATCCTCGGCGCCGACATGGTCGGCCCCAGCGTCGATCGCCTCCTGCATCTTGTCGCCCTGCGCGAAGACCGCCACCTTGACGTTCTTGCCGAGGCCGTGCGGGAGCGCGATCGTGCCGCGCAGCTGCTCGTCGGCGTGACGGACGTTGAGGCCGGTGCGGATGTGCACCTCGACCGACTCGTCGAATTTGGCCGACTTCAGCTGCTTGACGAGCGCGATCGCCTCGGCGGGCGCGTACTCGTGTTCGCGGTCAAAGCGCTGGCGCGCCTCGAGGTATGCCTTGCCGTGCTTCGCCATCAGTCGCTCACCTCCACGCCCATCGAGCGGGCGGTGCCGGCGATGATCTTCGCGGCCTGGTCGAGATCGTTCGCGTTGAGATCCTCGAACTTCGTCTGCGCGATGTCGCGCAGCTGGGCCTGCGTGATCGAGGCGACCTTGTTGCGGTTCGGCTCGGCGGACCCCTTGTCGAGGTTGAGCGCCTTCTTGATCAGCACGGCAGCCGGCGGGCTCTTCGTGATGAACGTGAAGGAGCGATCCTCGTAGACCGTGATCTCGATCGGGATGACGGTGCCCTGCTGCGAGGCCGTCTGGGCGTTGAACGCCTTGACGAACTCCATGATGTTCACGCCGTGCTGGCCCAGGGCAGGGCCGACCGGCGGGGCCGGGCTCGCCTGACCTGCAGGAGCCTGGAGCTTGATGACTGTCATTACCTTCTTGGCCATTAGATCTTCTTCACCTGGTCGAAGCCGACCTCGACGGGGGTCTCGCGGCCGAAGATTGATACCAGCACCTTCAGGCGGGCGCCGTCCTCGTTGATCTCGGAGATCTCCCCAGAGAAGTCGGAGAGCGGCCCGGAGACAACCTTGACAGCCTCGCCGATCGAGAACTGCGCACGCGTGCGCGGACGCTCGGCGGTCTCGCGATGGAGCAGCCGATCGACCTCCGCCTGCGTCAGCGGAACAGGCTCGTTCGACGCGCCGACGAAGCCGGTGACGCCGGGGGTGCCCTTCACGAGCGCCCACGAGTCCTCGTTCAAGTCCATGTTCACCAGCACGTAGCCGGGCATCGTGCGCTTCTCCGTCACGACCTTCACGTTGTCCTTCATCTCCGAGACGGACTCGGTCGGGACGACGACCTGCCGCACGGCGCGCTTCTGTCCGAGCGAGACGACGCGGTGCTCGAGGTTGTGCTTCACCTTGTTCTCGTGACCGGAGTAGGTGTTGACGACGTACCAGCGGAACATGCGGGGGAATCCTTCGGGGTCGGGCGGACGGGGGCCTGGCTCAGATGATGTAGTCGACGATCTTGCTGGCGAGGAAGTCCGCAAGGCCAAGGAAGGCGCCAGCGACAATCACGAAACCAACGGTGACCGCTGTGGCCTGGCCAACCTGCCGACGATCCGGCCACTGTACTCGTTGCAGCTCGCGCCAGCTTCCTCGCAGGAAGGTCATCAGGCGGTTGCCCTCGCGCGGCTCGCTTGCGCGAGCGGCGTGGCGGCGTCGCGTGGCGACGACCTCGGCCCCGTCCTCGGCGTGGCCGTTGGTGCCTTCCTCGAAGGCCTGCTCGGCGTCGTCGACGCGGTCCTCCAGCTCCTCGAACTGCTCCTCGTCGGCGAGCTCCGGCAGGTCGACGTCGTCGTCGACGACGTCGGGCACATCCGCGGGCGTCGCGTCGATCAGCTCAGGGCGGCCGATCTCGAGCTGCGCCTCGGCGAGGTCAACCTCGCCGCTCGCGAGCTCCGGCGCCTCATGGTCGTGCAGATGCTCCGCGTCGGGCGCAGGTGCGGGCGCGGCGGCGCCGTCGGCGTCGGCCGGGCGTGCCTGAGCGCCGCCCGCGGCACGTGCCTGGCGGTCTCGGCGCTGCTTCGCTCGTCTGCGGTCGCGGGCCACGGTCCTGGGTCTCGACTAGCGAGTCTCTCGATGCGCCGTGTGCGACTTGCACCAACGGCAGTACTTGCGCAGCTGGATCCGCTCGGGATCGTTGCGCTTGCTCTTGTTCGTCTGGTAGTTGCGTCGCTTGCAGTCTTCGCACGCGAGCGTGACTGCGATCCGAACGTCTCCGCGGGCCATTGGCGTTCCAAGGTCGATATGGGCACGTGTCCGCGACCGGGTGGCGGACATACAACGAACCGCCAGCCGGCGCGAGCCACGGAGTGTAGCGTGGAAGCGGGGCCCGGCGGACCGTTGGGCGCGGTCCCGCGCTAGGGTCCCATGGGATGGGGCTTGCGGTCACCGGTCCTTTGCGAAGAGAAGTCGAACGTGCGCTGCCGTCGCGGCCGTTTGCGCTGCGCTTCTGGGATGGCACGGAGCTGCCGCCGACCGAGGGCGGCAACGGCGCGGGTCCGGCCCCAACGTTCACGGTGCGCTCCCCCCGCGCGATCGCACACGCGCTGCGGGCGCCCGGCCAGCTCGGGCTCGGGCGCGCGTACGTGAGCGGGGAGCTGGCGGTCGACGACATCGACGCCGTCATGCGTCTGCTCGAGACGTGGCAGCCGCCGCCGATCGACGGGCGCGACCGCGTGCGGCTGATGCTGGCCGCCGTCGCTGCGATGGGCCTGACGCGCCCGCCGAGACTGCCGGAGTCCGAGCTCGTGCCACAGGGGACACGCCACTCGCGCGAGCGCGACGCGCGCGCCGTCCAGCACCACTACGACGTCTCGAACGACTTCTTCGAGCTGTTCCTCGGGCCGACGATGACGTACTCGTGCGGCGTGTGGGCTCGGTCCGGGGCGAGCACCCTGGAGGAGGCGCAGGAGGCGAAGCTGGAGCTCGTATGCACCAAGCTCGGCCTGCAGCCGGGCGAGCGGGTGCTCGACGTCGGCTGCGGCTGGGGCGCGTTCGCGCTGCACGCCGCAGCGCGACACGGCGTCCACGTGACTGGCATCACGCTCTCCCCCGCGCAGGCGGGACGCGCGAGACAGCGCGTCGCGGAGGCCGGGCTGGCCGACAGGGTCGACATCCGGCTCGCCGACTACCGCGAGCTGCAGGCGGAACCGTTCGATGCGATCGCCTCGATCGGGATGGTCGAGCACGTCGGCGAGGTGCAGATCGACACCTACGCCGCGCGGCTCGCGGAGCTGCTGAAGCCCGGTGGCCGGCTCTTGAATCACGGCATCACGCGCCAGCGCCACAGCGACCCTGACGCAGGCGACTTCTCCGAGCGCTACGTCTTCCCCGACGCGGAGCCGCTGCACCTCTCGCGCGTGCTGCTCGCGCTCGAGCGCGCCGGCTTCGTGACGCAGCACGTCGAGGGCCTCGGCGCTGACTACGCCGAGACGCTGCGGCACTGGGCCGAGCGGCTCGATGCTTCCCTGGCGGAGGCGACCCGCCTGGCGGGCGAGGAGCGGATCCGTGTCTGGCGGCTCTACCTGCGCGCGGCGCGCAACGGCTTCCTGACCGGCTTCACCGGGATCTACCAGGTGCGCGCGGCGCTGCCCGGTGGGCCGGCTTCGGCGGAGGCGCCGGGTGGGCCGGCGCTCGTGCGCTGACTGCTTGCAGGCCGCTGCTCAGACGTAGCGGCGCATGACGGCCGTCGCCCGGGTGCCCCAGCTGGGGCCGAAGAGGGCGGCGTGGAGCAGGAGCGGAGCGAGCTGCCAGAGGGCGATGCGCTCGGGTGCGCCGGGTGCGAGCGGCGCCTGCTCCTCGTAGGCCTGGAAGCAGCGCTCGGAGGGACCGCCGAAGAGGCGCAACATCGCGAGGTCGAGCTCGCGGTGGCCGCCGTGGACGGCCGGGTCGATCAGCCAGGGCCGCTGGTCGCGGTCGACGAGGACGTTGCCGGACCAGAGGTCGCCGTGGACGCGTGCGGGCGGCTCGGGTGAGCCGGCGAGGCCCTGGATGCGGCTGGCGAGACGGTCGAGCAGGGCGGGCGTCTCGGGCGGGAGCGCGCCGCGATCGTGCGCGAGGCGGGCGAGGGGCTCGAGGCGGCGGGTGATGTAGAACGTCGGCCAGTCGGCGGCCCGCATGTTGGGGAGCGTGAGCGGGCCGATGCGGAGAGTCTCGTGCGGCCCTCCGAATGCGGGCGCGCCGGCAGCGTGGAGCTGCGCGAGGCCGCGACCGAGCGCCTCGTCCGCGACCGGGGTGGACGGGCTGGCGTCGATCCAGGCGAGGGCGAGGAAGCGGGGCGCGAACGGCAATACGGCGACGCGGGGGTCAGCAGCGGGCGGATCGGCGGTCTGCGGGTCGACGACGGCGAACACCTCGGGAATCGGGAGCGCGTCGGCCTCGGCGAGCCAGCGCAGGCCGTCGGCCTCGGCGGCGAACGAGCCGGCGGCGGCCGGGTCGGCGCTCGTCTTGACGAAGACGCGCTTGCCGTCCGCGAGCGTGGCGCTGTAGGCGTCGTTGAGGTCGCCGCCGGCGAGGGGCGTGAGCTGCGTGACCGGCTGGCAGAGAGCGACGGCGAGCGAGGACGCGAGGACGCTCACGCTACGCCGGTGCGCAGCTCGGCGAGCAGACCGGTGCAGGCGGCCTCGACGAGGTCGAGCACGTGGTCGAAGCCGTCCTCGCCGCCGTAGTACGGGTCGGGCACGTCTAGGCTGGCTGCCGCGGCCGCGGCGGCGTCGAACTCGCGCAGCATGCGCACCTTCGCAGCGGCGTCCGCGTGCGGTGCGAGGTCGCGCAGATTGCGGTGGTTGTCCGCGTCCATCGCGAGCAGCAGGTCGAAGCGCTCGAAGTCCTCGACCGTGACCTGTCGCGCGCTGCCGCGCATCTCGATACCGCGCGTCGCCGCGGCTGCTGTGGCGCGCTCGTCAGGCGGGCTGCCGACGTGCCATGCGCCTGTGCCGGCGCTGTCGAGCTCGATCGCGTGCTCCAGCTCGGCCTCGGCGACGAGCCCCGCCATCACCGCCTCAGCGGTCGGCGAGCGGCAGATGTTGCCGAGGCAGACGAACAGGATGCGGGCCATCGCGGAAAGGCTAACCGGGGCGCAGGGCGCGCAGCGCGTTGAGGATCACGGCTGGCGCGCGATCCGCATCGTGCGGCCGCTGATCTGCTCCACCGTCGCGACGCGATCGACGCGGTCGATTGTGATGACGGCGTCGGCGAGCGCGAGCGCGTCGTTGCCACCGTCGCCGACCATGACGACCGGCCACAGCTCGGACCGGGAAAGCCCGCGCGTCATCTGCGGGTTTCCGCTATCGGCCACCACCGTCGAGACCGTGGAGTGGTGCGGGGCGGCAGCGGAGAACCACGGTCGCCCGGATGCGCTGGAAGGCGTCGCGTAGGCAACATGCCAAAAAATGGCTCGTCGGCTCAGCAGATCCTGCTGGTCGAGAGCGAGCGGATGCTCGCCGAGGCGCTGGCGCGCGCGCTCGGACGCGCCGGCTATGCGACCACGACGGTCGCCAGCGGAGCGGGCGCGCTCGCATTGGCGACCCAAACGCACTTCGACCTCGTGCTGCTCGACAGCACGCTGCCGGACGCAGACAGCCGCGAGCTGTGCGATGCGCTGCACGAACGCACCGCCACGCCCATCGTGATGCTCGCCGAGAGCCTCATCGAGGCCGACCGCGGCGCCTGGAGCGACGGCGCCTGGAGCGACGGCGCCGAGGACTACATCGTCAAGCCGGTGCGCGACGCAGACGCAGTCGCCCGCGTGCGGGGTGTGCTGCGGCGTCTCGTCGCGACCTCGAACGGGGCCGCAAGCGCTCGCGAGATCCTGCGCGCCGGGCCGTTGACCCTCGACACGCTCTTGCGGCGGGTGCGACTCGACGACCGAGAGCTGAGGCTGCCGCCAAAGGAGCTCGCGCTGCTGACGCGCCTGATGCGCGAAGCGGGGCGTGCTGTCTCGCGCGAGGCACTCATGCACGACGTCTGGGGCGAGGACGCGGCCGTCTCGTCGCGGACGCTCGACGTGCACGTCGGGACGCTGCGCAGCCGGCTCGGCGACGACCCTGACGCACCGCGCTTCATCCACACCGTGCGTGGCGTCGGCTTCCGCTTCAGCTCCCCCGAAGAGCTGCGGGCCGGGGGCGCCGACGCGGGGCTGACGCCTCAGGCGAACGGTCATCGATAGGGACTACCTTGCTGGTTGGAGAAATGCGCGGCGTGCCGTGGTCGGCTTCAAGCCTCCGCCATTGGTGGGTAGACCTGGCAAAAACGCAGCGAAAGGCGGTAAATCACCGTCGCAACGGGCGCCCTGCCCGCTAGCCTCTGCCCCAATGACGGAAGGCGCCGGCCCCCGCATCCTGTTCGTCGAGGACGAGCCGTCAATCTCCGAGCCGTTCACGCGGGCGCTCGTGCGCGCGGGCTTCGTGACGACGACGGTCGGAACCGCGGCCGGGGCGCTGGAGACGGCCGCGCGCATCGCACCTGACCTCGTGCTGCTCGACCTCACGCTGCCTGACGGCGACGGACGTGAGGTGTGTCGCGAGCTGCGCCGTCGCGGTGACGTGCCGATCGTGATGCTGACTGCACGCGGCACCGAGACGGATCGCATCGTCGGGCTCGAGCTTGGTGCCGACGACTACGTCGTCAAACCGTTCAGCGGCGCGGAGGTGATCGCACGCATCCGCGCTGTGCTGCGGCGCACGGGCGGCGGCGCCGGAGCGACGGCACAGGGGAATGGCGTACCGGAGGAGGTCCTGCACGTGGGGTCGCTGGAGCTCGACGCAGCTGCCCGCCGCGTCCGGCTCGATGGCGAGGAGCTGCAGCTCTCGCGCAAGGAGATGGATCTGCTCGTGCGGCTGATGCGCGATGCCGGCCGCGTCGTCTCGCGCGAGGACCTCATGACGGACGTGTGGGACGTCAACTGGTTCGGCTCGACGAAGACCCTGGACGTGCACGTCGGCTGGTTGCGGCGCAAGCTCGGCGACGAGCCCGCCACGCCGCGCTTCATCCACACGGTGCGCGGCGTCGGCTTCCGCTTCGCCTCGGACGAGGAGCTGAAGGCATAGGGCTGCGGACGCGCCTGCTGCTGGCGCTCGCGTACGTGCTGCTGCTGGCGGTCGTAGCGCTGGAGGTGCCGCTGATCTTCAGCCTCAACGACCGCGTGCAGGCGGAGGTGCGCACGCAGGCGCGTGGCCAGACCGACGTCGTCGCCGCCTCCGTCGCCGACCTCGTCGCGCCGCCGCGCGAGCGCGCGCTGCGGAAGCTCACCGCATCGGCGGCGCGGTCAGTGCGCGGCCGCGTGATCGTGCTCGACGCGCGCGGGCGGCTGCTGGCGGATTCCGCGCACGGCCAGCTCGGCACCAGCTACGCCAACCGCCCGGAGGTGCGCGTCGCGCTTGCCGGGCGCTCCTTCCAGAGCCAGCGCGGCAGCCAGACGCTTGGCCAGAACATCCTCGCGACAGCAGCGCCGGTGCTGAGCGGCACACACGGACGGGTCGTCGGCGCGGTGCGAATCACGCAGAGCGTTTCGGCGGTCCGGCGGGCCGTGCGGCGCTCGACCGCTGGGCTGCTGCTCGTCGGCGTGATCGTGCTCGCGCTCGGCCTGCTCGCCGGCGGCGCGATCGCAGGGCAGGTCGTGCGCCCGATTCGCCACATGCGGGCGGCGGCAGCGCGCGTGGCGGCCGGGGACCTCGACACGCGCGTCGCGCTCGAGGGCTCGACTGAGGAGCGTTCGCTCGCACGCTCGTTCAACGACATGACCGACCGCATCCGCGACATGCTCTCGCGCCAGCAGGCCTTCGTCGCCGATGCCTCACACCAGTTGCGCACGCCGCTGGCCGCCCTGCGGTTGCGGATGGAGGAGGCGGAGGCGGCCGGCGTCTCGCCGGAGGCCGCCGACGAGCTGGCGGCCGCCGAGCGGGAGGTCGACCGCATCGCGCAGCTCGTCGACGAGCTGCTCGTGCTGTCGAGCGCCGGCGAGCCGGACACGTCGGCCGAGCCGATCGA
The DNA here is from genome assembly GCA_036009645.1 of Conexibacter sp. Taxonomy (GTDB): domain Bacteria; phylum Actinomycetota; class Thermoleophilia; order Solirubrobacterales; family Solirubrobacteraceae; genus Conexibacter. The sequence goes on along the minus strand of DASYLH010000003.1, from coordinate 112,853 downwards.
CCTGGCCGTCACCGTCGCGGCAGCGCACCGCCGCTGGGAGCCGCTCGCGCGCGAGCAGGGACGCAGCGTCGTGCTGGCGGATCCGCGTGCCCCGGCGATCGTCTCGGCGGCGCGTGCCGACATCGACCGCGCACTCGACGCGCTCATCGAGAACGCGTTGCGCTACGGCCCCGCGGGCTCGACCGTCGAGCTGCGGGCGACCGGCGAGACGATCGAGGTAATCGATGAGGGGCCCGGCATCGCACCCGACGAAGCCCAGGCGGTTTTCGAGCGCTTCCACCGCGGCGCGGCCGGGCGCCGCACGCCCGGTGGGACCGGCCTCGGGCTGACGATCGCGCGCATGCTCGCGCGCCGCTGGGCGGGCGACGTGACGATTGCGAACCGCGTGGATGGGACGGGCGAGCCGGACGCCGCGGAGCCGCTCGGCGCGTGCGCCGTGCTGCGCCTCCCCCGCTTGACCGTCGCTTTGCCGGAGGGCCGCTAGCGTCGTGTCGATGCACGCACGCACACTGCTTGCCTGGATCGCCGTCGGACTCGTTGGGCTTGCGCTCGCAGCTGGCGTGACGTACGCCGCGACGCAGCTGTCGAGCCAGCGGATCGGCCTGTCCGCCGAGCCGCCGTCAGCCGGCGAGGAGCTCGCCAGCCCCCACGCCAGACGCGGTCGCGAACGGGCCGCCGACCACCGCCGCGACGAGCGCGAGCACAGCCGCGACTTGGACGACTGACGGAGCGGCGCGTGGCCGGCGCGGCATCAGGCCGGCGGCTCGCCCCAGGGATCCAGTACGTCCACGCCGGTCACCTCAAAGTCGCGCACGTTGCGAATCGCAAGCGTCGCGCCGTGGTGGCGGCAGATCGCGGCGATCTGGCCGTCAGCGATGCTAACCGGACGGCCCTCGCGCTCGCGGGCCGCAACGAGGTCGGCGTAGTGGATCGCAGCGCTGCCATCGAACGGCAGGATCCGGCCGGTGAAGTCCTCGGTCAGCAAGCCGTGGACCGCGACGGTGAGCTTGCGGCGTCGCGCCCCGTTCGGCAGGCGCGCGACGCCGTGCAACAGCTCTGCCGCCGTGACGGCCGTGATCGCCAAGCTGCTCGCGTCTTCCCCGTCGACCCAGCCGAGCACGGCCTCGGCCGGTCGTCTCCGCGCGACTTGGCCGTCCATCCGCCGCAGCAGATCCGACATCGCCTACCGCCGGTCGCGCCCCAGCAGCTCGATGCCGTCGGGATCGCCGTTGCGGTGGACGACTGCCGCGGGACCCATGCCCGCGCCCCCAGTGGGGATGGCGCGCAGATGACGGCGGGCAGTCGAGCGATCGCTCTCGTCGCGGTCGGCCAGATAGGGCGCCAGGTAGCGCGCGGCAACCTTGTGCGGCGGCCACCACGGACAGTGCCGCGAGGCGCTCGAGACGACGCTCTCGCCGCCGGTGATCGTTGCGCGCAGATAGATCGGCCCGTCGCCGGTGAAGAGCATCGCGCGCAGCAGCGGTCGCGTCGACGGCTTGGGGATGCTCGCGCCCGCTGAGCGCGCGATGAGCGTCGCGACCGCGTCCGCCTGCTGTGCGGCCATACTGCCTTGCTTGATCGCGAAGGTCGTTACGTCGCCGATCGCGTAGACGTCGGGGAGGCCGGGCACGCGACCGTGCTCGTCGACGTGCACGAAGCCGTCTGCGTCGCTCGGCAGCCCGCCTATCGCGGGTCCGGAGAGCACCGGGAGCGCAACGACGCGCTCGGCCGCGAGCGTCCGCTCGCCGGGCGTGAGCGCGAGCGTCCTGCCGTCGTAGTCATGTGCGTACGTGCTGCCCGCAAACGTGATCCCAGCCTGCGACAGCTGCTCTGCGACGGCCGCGCTGCCGGCGCCATGGAACAGGCCGAGCGGCGTGTCCTCGGGCGTCACGAGCGTCAGTTCGACGTCGCGGACGTCGATTGCCCGGATACGCGCTGCCGTCATAAGCGCGAGCTCGTAGAGCGGCAGCGGCCACACCGGGCCGGGTGGAACGACGAACGAGACGCGCCGCGTCATCCCCTGCTCGAGCTCCGCCACGATCCAGTGGAGGCTGCCGGGGTCGGTGTCAGCGAAGAAGGTGTGCGCGTGCCTCAGCCCTGCGCTGGCGTGCGCGCCCGTGGCGAGCACGAGCGCGTCGTAGGCGATCCGCTCGCCGCCCTCGGTGAAGATCGTGCGCTCGGCGGAGTCCACTACGGCGAGCGCGTCGCAGCGGTGCGTCACCTCGAGGTCCTCGCAGACCTCGTCAAGGTCGTAGCGACGGATGGCGCGCGAGGTGAACGGCTCGATCACTGCGAACGGGCGATAATGGAGCTGCTCGGCCGGACTGACGAGCGTGGTGGTGAGCGCGTCGCCGGTGAGCGCGCGGAGCGCCAGCAGCGTCTCGACTCCGGCGATGCCGCCACCTGCGACGACGACGTGCAGCGGACGGAGCGGTGAGCGCGGCGCGTGGGTCATGAACTCAGGCTATGGCGCGGAGATCGCGGCGCCATCGGGGGTGTGCCGACCTTGCGCACGGGCGACTACGGAGCCGTGCGAGACCAGGTAAGCGACCGAGGTGGGCACGCTCATCGGCGTCTCGCGGCACAGCGCAATCCGTGGAAATGACGGATGGCTTGCCCGTGCGGGTTGCGGTGGTGCCATGTCGCTGAGGACCGATATCGTCGGCGGCCATGAGCGCAGCCGAGGAGCGACCCGAGCCGAGCGGGGCCGCCGAGCCCACGACGCGCGTCGTGATCGCCGACGATCACGCCGTCGTGCGCACGGGCCTGAAGATGGTGCTGGACGCAGAGGAAGGGATCGAGGTCGTCGCCGAGGCCGGCGACGTCGAAGCGGCGCTGCGCGCCGTGCGCGCGTACCACCCCGACGTGCTCGTGCTCGACCTCAACATGCCCGGCGAGCCGAGCCTGCAAGCGATCCCGCGCTTCGTCGAGGAGGCGCCGGAGACGGCGATCGTCGTGCTGACGATGCAGCAGGACCCGGCCTTCGCGCGCGAAGCGCTGCGCTCCGGCGCGCGCGGTTACGTGCTCAAGGAGGCCGCCGACGCCGAGCTCGTGCAGGCAGTGCGGATGGCGACCCAGGGACGCACGTACCTGAACCCCGAGCTGGGCGCGCGGATGGCGGCCGAGCCGCCGCCGAGCGGCCCGCCGGACGACCTCACCGAGCGCGAGCTGGAGGTCCTCAAGCTGATCGCGCTCGGGCACACCAATAGCGAGATCGCCTCCCAGCTCTACCTGAGCGTGCGCACCGTCGAGTCCCACCGCGCGCACATCCAGCAGAAGGTGCGACGATCCTCGCGCGCCGAGCTCGTGCGGTACGCACTCGACCACGGGCTGATCGAGGCCGGCGGCGACTGACGGCGGCCGCGCGGCGGTGGCGGCTCAAGCGACGGTGGCTTGGCCGCCGTTCGACCGGCTCTCGCGCTGCAACGACGCGGCGACAGTGGTGCCCTCGCCTGGACTGCTCGTGATCGTGAGCGTGCCGTCGGCGAGGCCGACCCGCTCTCGCATCCCGGTGATGCCAAAGCCCTCCCGCGGAAGCTGCGGGTCAAAGCCTGCGCCGTCGTCGCGCACCGCGACGTCGACGTGGCCGTCGTACGCGACGATCTCGATCGCGACGCGACTCGCCTGCGCATGCTTGACGACGTTCGTGAGCGCCTCCTGTACGAGCCGATAGACGGCCGTCTCGAGCTCGGGCGAGAGCCGCTTGTCCTCGGCCCCGAAGCTCACCTCAGTCTCGACCTCCAGTCCCTCGACGGCGGCGACGCGGCTCGCCAGCGACTCGATCGCCGGCTGCAAGCCGAGCTCGTCGAGCGCGGCCGGGCGCAGCTCGGTGATCAGCATGCGCAGCTTCTCGATCTCGGTCCCGATCTGCTCGACGGCCATACGCACTGCCTGTTCGAGCGACACGGTGTCGCTGCGCCGCAGCGCCGAGGACAGCAGCACCTGAAAGCCGGCGAGCCCTTGCAGCGTCTCGTCGTGCAGCTCGCGCGCCCAGCGGCGACGCTCCTGCTCGGCGGAGGCCATCGACTCGCGCAGGCGCTCGTGCTCGACCGTCTGCGCGGTCGCGACCGCCGTCGCCGCGCTGGCAGCGAACGACTGCAGCAGCTTCTCCTGCTCGGCGCCGAACTCCATCTCCGCGCCGATGCGGTCAAACGCGACGAGCACCCCGAGCGCGCGACCGCGGAACTCGAGCGGCACGAGCAGCGCAGTGTGCGCGTTCGGCACGCCGAGCTGGTCGGACGAGATGCGCAGCCGACTGGCGACGTCGCGGATGCGCTCGGGTCTGGTTCCGCGCAGAACCTCGCCGGAGGTCGAGCCCTCCACACGGATGCGGCGACCGACGACGCCGGGCTCGGCCTCGCCGGCGCAGGCGGCGACCTCCATCTCGTCGCCGTCGCGCAGCAGGATCACCATCGCGCGCGCATCGACGAGCGCGCGGCCGCGCTTGACGATCAGCTCGAGCACGCGGTCGAGCTGCGTCTCGGCGCCGACCGCGCGCGCGATCGCGGTCGTCGCCTCAAGCCCCTGCACGACCTGCTCGAGCTCGTCGCGGCGCTGCTGCAGGCGCAGGTAGAGGTTCGCGTTCTCGATCGCGACAGCGGCCCAGTCCGCGAGGATGACGGCCGTCTGCTCGTCGGCCGCGTCGAAGTCGCCGCCCTGCTTGTCAGTCAGGTAGAGGTTGCCCCAAGCGTTGCCGCGGATCAGCACCGGCGCGCCGAGGAAGCTGTGCATCGGCGGATGGTTGGCGGGAAAGCCGTAGGAGCGGGGATGCGTGTGCAGGTCATGCAGCCGCAGCGGCGCCGGCTCCTGGATCAGCAGGCCGAGGATGCCGCGGCCGTGCGGCAGGTCACCAATCGCGCGGTGCGTCTGCGCGTCGATCCCGCGCGTGACGAAGCGGGCGAGCGCCTGGCGCGATTCGTCGAGCACGCCGAGCGCCGCATAGCGGGCGCCGGTCAGCTCGCGCGCCGTGTCGAGCACCTGGGCGAGCAGCGTCTCGAGATCACGCTCGGAGACGAGCGAGCGCCCGACCTCAATGAGCCGGCGCAGCCGCTGCTCGTCAAGGTCCTCGCTGGCGATCGCTGCATCCCTTCCCTTGGTCCCGGCGCCGTTCCGGCAACGATCAATCGCTGGGGCCGTTGAAGGACTTCATACCAGACGGGAAGCTGAAACTGCTGATCCGGCGTCCGCGCGTTCTACGGCCGCGTTGGGTAGACGCCCGCCAGTGCGATGATGAAGGTGATCGGCAGCGGCGCGGCCGGCGCGGTGTCCTCACGCAGGTCTGGCAGCGCAAACGTGTCGACGCCGTCGCCCCCATATGTCGTGCCGATCAGGCTGAAGAGCGGGGCGTGGTCGGAGATCGGCAATAGCTGCCCGTGACAGCGCGCCCAACCGCGCGGGGCGAAGTCCCCTCCGAACATGCGTATCTCTCCCAAAAAGGGCTCTGCCATGCGTCTGCGCTCCCGCTCGCTCCCGCTTCCACGTACCGGCCGGCACGCTACCGCGCATCGGTTCGAACCGCAAAGACTGTCGAATAGTGCACAGAACTTTGCGTAATCGTGCGGACCGCTTCACGCGGTCACCGGGCCGGCCGAGTCAGTTACGACCGTGGAGAGAGGACCACGAGCGGGATGGTGCGCCCCGCGCGCGCCTGATAGTCGTCGAAGCCGCTGTAGGTCGCGACGCAGCGCGGCCACAGCCGCTCGCGCTCTTCGTCGCTGGCGACGTGCGCGTGCACCTGCAAGACGTGACGGCCGACCTGCATCGTCGTGTCCGGGTGCGCTCTCAGGTTGTGCAGCCACGCCGGGTGTCTCGGATAGCCGCCCTTGGAAGCGACCAGCACGTAGTCGTCGCCAACGTGGGTGTAGACAAGCGGGCTCGTACGTCTGATCCCGCTGCGCGCGCCGACGTGGTCAAGCAACAGCATCGGCGGCGCGAACGGCGGCTTGTGCCCCAATCGGCCGCCGCTGCGGCGGTAGAGCGCGACGTGCGCGCCCGTCAGGTGGCGCAGCAGCGGCCAGGAGCGGTCGACGAGGGTGTTCGGCATGGCCGCCACTCTAGAGCGGCGGCGCACCGGGCGGCGCCGCTTCAGCCGCCCCTCTGCACCCTCTGTGCGATCAGCCTTCTCGCGTACGCTTCGAGCTTGTCCGTGTCAGCTTCGGACCAGTTCTGGGCTTCGCCGCGGAGTTCGAGCTGTCTCCTCCAGTAGTCGTCGCCTCTTGCATGGCGGGCGACGGCGACGATGTAGGCGGTGAGTTCTTCGAATTCGCGTTCCGACAGGACGCCTCTCCATCTGGGCATGCCCGGTTCGCCTTCCGCGATCGTCGAACGGACGTGCGTCTCGTCTACGCCGGCGCTCACGTCGAGGTTGAAGCGCCTGCCTCTGGCGCCGGCATCGGCGAGGGTGTGGCAGCCGGCGCACAGTTCGTTGAAGCGCGCACGGGCGTACGTCCAGCGGTCCTGCTTGACCTTTACTACGTTCACGACCCTTCTCGCGCTCGCGACGGTGCTGCCCGTTGAACTGGAGCCGGCATCGCCGCTGTTGCCGCAGCCGGTTGCAAGCGCGATGGCCGCGACTGCGGCGAGCAGGCATGCGAGCGGCAGCAGCGCGCTGCGCAGCCGTCGACCGTCCATCCACTTCCCCATCCCGTCCCCCTCGTTTCCGATCGATCCCCCGTCGTCGGGCCAGAGTCGCTGCGGGCGCGTGCTGCCCCCCGTATCGGACTCGACGACAGGATCTCAGCTTTTCAACGGCGGTGCAGGGTCAACCGTCCAACGGCGGATCGGCGGCCGTCTCCTCCGCCGGTCGCGGAACGAGCAGCAGTGAGCACGGCGCCTCTCGCACGAGCTCCTCGCCGGTGCTGCCAACGACGAGTCGGGAGAGCGGGCCCCAGCGGCGAGAGCCGACCACGAGTAGGTCGGCACCGGCGCCGGTTGCCATCAGCTCCTCGGCCGGTTCGCCGACGCGCAGCTCGGTGGCGAGCCCAGACGCGCGCTCGGTCAGCTCGGCGAGCAGCCGTTCGGTCTGCTCGCGATGTGCGCCGACGAGTTCGTCCCATTGCGCGAGCTCAACGGCCATGCCGGCGGGCGCGACCGTCGCGGGCAGGCGATCGTCGACGACGGCCACCGCCGTCAGCTGCGCACCGGCAGCGTCCGCGAGGGCGCGGGCGAGCGCCAGCGCTGCCTCGGACTCGGGTGAGCGATCGACGCCGACGACAATCCGCCGCAGCGCGAACGGCTCCGCTGCGACGCCGATGCCGTGGGCGGCCAGCGCAACGGCGCAGCCGGCGCCGTGCAGCGCCTGACGGCCGGTGCGGCCCACACCGGCCCGCCCGTCGGCGACGCGATGCGATGAGCCCAGCACGAGCAGGTCGGCGTGCTCGTGCGCGATTACGTGGCACAGCGCCCGACCCGGCGACAGGTCGGCCTTCACGTGCGTGCGGGCGGCCGGCGCGAGCTCGTCGCGCACGCCGAGCAGCAGCTGCTCGACATCGCGGCCGAGATGCACGTCGCGGCGCAGGCCGGGCGCGAACCGCAGCAGCGGGTCGCTGTAAGCACCGACGAGCAAGAGGTCGGGAGCGTCGGCGAGCGCGAGCGTCCGCGCCAGCACGACGGCGTCGCGTGCGCTCGGCGTGCCGTCGACTCCTACCAAGACCTTGCGCAGCATCGAGTCTCCTTCCATCGTCGGAGCGCGCCTCCGCGAGACGCGTCCCGCAATCTACGCGGCCCGACGGCATCCCAACGTCCGTGCCGCGTGCCGTTGCAACCTCCGTGATTCCCCGCGAAAGGTGCGCGGCCAACGACTGATGCGATCGACTGGAAGCAGGTCCATCATCGGTGCTCGAAGGATGGTCCGGGATCGGCTCCCCGCCTCTCCTCCCGGTCCACACCGACAGCCGCCGTCGACGACCCGCCGATCCCCTCGGCATCTCGCGTCGCAGGCGGCGGCGATCGGCGAGCTCGCAGCGGAGCCCCCGTCCAACCGCCGCCCACCGCCCGCCCGTGCACTAGCGTCGTGGCGATGTCGGCCGGACCACCCAGGGCCCGTCGCGCTTCCTCCGCGGACCTGCCCACCCTCACGCGCGCACTCGCGCGCGCCTTCGCCGATGACCCGGTCGCCCGCTGGGCTTGTCCACCGACAAGCGTCCGTCCGCGCATGCTCGAGCGGTTTTACGACGTGCGCCTGCGGCAGCTGCTGCGCGAGGACGAGGTGTGGACCGATCCCGCATGCGCGGCCGCGGCGCTGTGGGCGCCGCCCGAGCGCTGGCGCACGACGCTGCGCGACGACCTCGCGCTCGCGCGCGCGATGCTCATCCCGCGGCTGCTGGGGCGCCTGCCACTCGTCTTCCATGGCTTCACCGGGATCGAGCGGCGCCATCCGCCCTCACCGCCGCACTGGTATCTCGCGATCCTCGGCACCGCCCCAGAAGCGCAGGGCCAAGGGCTCGGGTCGTCGGTCCTCGCACCCGTGCTCCAGCGTTGCGACGAGGACGGTGTCGGCGCTTACCTCGAGTCCTCGAAGGAGCAGAACATCGCGTTTTACGCCCGCCACGGCTTTCGCGTCACGCGCGAGCTGCGCCTGCCGCGCGGACCGCGCATGTGGGCAATGTGGCGCGACCCGCGCTGAGGATCGAATGACGCTTCCAGCTTGTGGCCCCGGCGGCCGAGGGGGGAACGGCGAACACCGGGGCCTACAAGCGGCGGGCACGCTTCCCGCCGGTCCCGCAGTCGGATCCCGACAGACGCGCGTGCGTCGATGTCATCGCCGTACAGCGTCTCACCAATGAAAGGCCACTATCTAGTCTTACAATGAAAGTTCAACTGGTTGAATGCCATGCGGGCCGCCGTTAGGCTGACAGAGAACCAGACGTTCCGGGGAGCGCAGAACGCGTGAAGGTTGGCACCAAGTACGCAGTGCTGGGATTGCTGCTCGACCAGCCGAGCTACGGCTACGAGGTGCTCGTGCGCTTCCGGCGCGCCTTCGACGTCGCGCAATGGGCGATCTCGCCGCAGGGGCTCTACTCCTCACTCGATCGGCTCGAGCGCGACGGGCTGATCGAGCCCGTCGACGTCTCCAACCACGGTGCACGCCGCCGACAACCGAAGACGCCCTACCGCGTCACGCCCTCGGGGGCAGACGAGCTGCGGCGCTTTCTCGCGACGCCGATGAGCGCTGACCCTTCGCGTGCAGAGCTGCTCGTGCGACTCCAGTGCGTGGGAGCGCGCGATACCGACGCGCTCCTGCGGATGCTCGACGAGCATGAGCAGGCGTGCCTCGACGAGCTTGGGCGGATACCCGAGGGGCCCCGTGCGGCCGACGACTCGCTCGTCGAACGGCTCGCCTTGGAGGAGCGCCGCCTCGGCATCCAAGCACGGCTGATGTGGGTCGACTACGCACGCCACGAGTTGCGCGCAGCCGGCGATCCGCGTCGCCGCGCCGAGGTCGTGGGCCGATGACACTGCTCGCGCTTCAGCACGTCTCGAAGGCCTACCGGCGCGGCCGTCACGAGTCGCCAGCCCTGCGCGACATCTCGCTCGAGATTGACGCCGGCGAGATCGTCGGCATCTGGGGCCGACGCTTCTCCGGACGCACGACGCTGCTGCGGATCGCCGCCGGACTGCAGGCGCCCGACAGCGGGCGTGTGCTGCTCGACGGCGTCGAGGTTTCCGATCACCCCGAGGGGGTGCTGCGGCGCCGCGTCGCCTATTGCCACACGAGCTTCGCGCCGGCGCATGCGGAACTCGTCGTCGAGCACGTCGCGGTTCCGCTGCTCGCGGTCGGCACACGCATCGATCGTGCCTGCACGCGTGCGCAGGCGATGCTCGACCGCCTCGGCGCGGGTGCCTGTGCCGAGATGCGCCCACACGAGCTTGCACAGGGGGAACTGGTGCGCGTCGTGCTGGCGCGGGCGCTGCTGCAACAGCCGCAGCTGCTGCTGATCGACGAGCCAACGAGCGGCGTCGACCTGCTCGAGCGCGACGACCTGCTGACGACGTTGTGCGTAACCGCCAAGGACGAGCGCATCGCGGTGCTGCTGACGGCGTCGGAGCCACCGGGGCTCGCCGGCGCCGATCGCACGCTGTCGCTCAGCGAGGGGCTGCTGCTTGGCGATGCTGTCCCGCACGTCGCCGAGGTCGTGCCGTTCAAGCGCCCGCTCGCGGAGCCATCGGGCTGAACCGCGGCGCGCGAGCTGCGGGAAACTACGGACGCGTGACCGCGGCGCGGCGCGGATGTCGTGGCGCGCCGGCGGTCATAGCGTGCGGCGCATGTCCACATTCGATGCGCCGCCACCCCCCGGCCAACCTCCGGCCGGTCCACCCACGCCCCCGTCGCCGTCCGGCGGCGACGGTTACCCCGTCAGCTTTGCGGTCGGCTATCCCGACCGCGCGCTGAACCGCCTCACGACGTTCTTCCGCATCTTCACGGTCATCCCGATCGCGATCGTGCTCGGGACTGTCGCCGGCCACACGTTCTACGTCGGCGGGGGCGTGGATCAGGAGGCCGTCGTAGCCGCCGGCGGCCTGCTGTTCGGCGGACCGCTGCTGATGATCCTGTTCCGCCAGAAGTATCCGCTGTGGTGGCAGGACTGGAACCGCGAGCTGCTGCGCTTCATCAACCGCGTCGGCGTCTACGTCGCGCTGCTCGATGACAGATACCCCTCCACCGACGAGCAGCAGTCGGTACGCCTGGAGCTGCCCCGGCCGAACGCTGAGACGGACCTCAACCGCTGGCTGCCGCTCGTCAAGTGGTTCCTGGCGATCCCCCACTACATCGTGCTGTTCTTCCTGTCGATCGGCGCGTTCTTCGTCGTGATCGTCGCGTGGTTCGCGATCCTCTTCACGGGGCGCTACCCGCAGGGGTTGTTCGACTACGTCGTCGGCGTCGGGCGCTGGCACAACCGCGTGACGGCGTACGCGCTCATCCTCGTCACCGACCAGTACCCGCCGTTCCGGCTGGCACCGTGAGCTACGGCGCGGCCGGCGACGGCCGCGCCGCCCACAGCGCGATCAACGGCAGCGCGATCACGACGGCGAGCGAGACGAGCTCCTGCACGGCGTCGCCGGTGCCGAAGCCGTCGAGGTGTCGCACGTGGAAGACGAAGTGCAGGACCGAGAAGAGGATCCAGCCTGCGCAGGCGGCTTGCACGAGATCACGCCGCAGCGTGGCGGCGGCCCACGCGAGCACGAGTGCGAAGCCGAGGTAGAGCGCGCCGACATCGGTCACGAGGTGCTCGTTGTACGGCGGCAGGCGGTCGACCCAGTGGCCGACGTACGGGAAGTCGTCGTAGAACGTGCGCGGCGCGAACGCAGCAACCAGCCCGACGCCGGCTGCGCTCGCCGCCGTGATCCACAGCGCCGCCCGCGCGATCGCCGGCGACCTCATGTGCTCGCCAGCCACTGCGCGAACGTCGGCCCATCGGCAGCGGCCGCCGGGTCGGTGAGGCCGCCGTCGCGCATCGCGCGGAAGCCCTTCCCGAGTGAGGGGATCGGCAACCGCAGCAGGAAGCCGCCGTGGTGCGCGCGCCAGCTGCCCGCCAGCTCCGTGAGCGTCTCCACCTGCGGTCCGGCGAGGTCGTCGACGCGACCGGCCGGCCCGCCGTGCACGACGTCCGCCAGCCGCCGCGCGACGACGGGTGTGTCAATCGGCTGCAGTCGCATGCGCCCCGTCGGCAGCACCCGGCGGCGCGCGGCGGTGGCGAACACGCCGGCGAGCAGTGTGTGGAATTGCGTGGCGCGCAACAGGCTCCACGGCACTGTTCCGCTCGCGAGCGTCTCCTCCTGTGCAACCTTCGCGTCGTAGTAGGCGTTCGGCACGCGGTCGCAGCCGACGATCGAGATGAGGACGTGGTGCTGCACGCCCGCGTCCGCACCCGCTGCGACAAGCCGCAGCGTGCCGTCGACGAGCACGTCGCGCGCGCTGCGGCGATCGTTCGAGGCGTCGAGCACGACGTCAATCCCATCGAGCGCCTCCCGCACGCCGTCGCCGCTGGCGAGGTCCGCACGGGCGTGCTCGACGCCCTCTGGCAGGCGGCCGCCATCCGGCGCTCTGCGGCTGACGGCACGCACGGTGTCGCCCCGCGCGGCCAGCTCCGTGACGACGAGCGAACCGAGTCCGCCAGTCCCACCGATCACCGCGACGCGCATTGTCGACGTGCCTCCTCGAGCGTGGACGAGAACGGCGGAAACGCTATCGCTCGTCCGCGGTGACGGCGCCAGCCGCGAACCGCGACGTGGAGATCCCCGCGCGCTTCGAGAACGGGCCGTCAAACACGCCGCTCGCGTTGAAGCGGCGGTGGACGGCGAGCCAGTCGGCGTAGCGCGGGTACATCGACGCGATCAGGTCGTGGCTGCCGGTGAGCGTGTTGACCTGACCCCAGTGTGGCCGCCCGCCAAGCGCATACAACGCCTCCTCGTGGGTGGCCAGCAGCTCCATCCCGCCCTCCGTATGCGTCAGCAGGATCAGCTCGATCATCATCGTGTCGCGTCCGTGCATCATCGACATGAAGGCGGGTGAGCCCTTCACGAAGCGCAGCGAGAAGGCCGAGCTGTGGAACGCCTCGCCGAGCCGGCGGCGCTGCGCGGCGACCTCGAAGACGCGCTCGACCGCACGCACGTGCGTCTCGCCCTCCACCGGCACGCCGATCTCGGACGAGTAGGCGCGCAGCAGGTTCGCATTTCCGATGTTGAGGACGCGATAGCTGACGTTCTCGAAGTCTTTGCGCGCGATCGCCTTCATCTGCGCGTCGATCAGCCGCGGCGCAATCCGCGGCCACAGGCCGAGGATCACGTTGAGGATGGAAGAGGTGAGCGGGAAGGCCGACGTCAGCTCGACGATCCAGCTGCGCATGCGCACTGCATGGCGCCGTCTACACGGGACGCGGTCACGCGTGGTGACGAGGCAGACATGCTGCCCGTCCTTGCCCGGGTACGGGTTAACAAGCAGCTCGTAGTGGCGGTGCTGCCGGAGCACCGTTCGCTCGGGGTCCAGCAGGTCGGCCCTCACGGCGTCCCATGTCGTGATCGTGCGGATCTCCTTGAGGCAGTAGGCCGGCTCGACCGCGATCGTCGCCGCGTACACGATCCCCATGCAGCCCATCCCGACGACGACTGCGTGGAACGTGTCGTCGTCCTGCACGAGCTCGCGGTCGGGGTGCGCGGCGTGGAAGGCGGCCGGATCGGTCGGCCCGTCGTGCGGCTCGACGCGGTGGACCGTGCCGCCGGCTGCGACGAGGTCGAGCGAGCGGATCGCATCGGCGATCGGACCGAAGCTGATGCCCGACCCGTGCGTCGAGGTGCCGAGGACGCCGGCCACCGTCTGCGCGTCGTAGCCGCCCATGTTCGAGAGCGCGAGGCCGCGCGCTTGCAACGTGCCGTTGAGCTCGCACAGGCGGATGCCGGCCTCCGTCCAGACGAGCGTGGTGCCGTCCACGCCTTCGTGCAGCAGCGGCGGCGGGCCGGGCGGGCAGCGGTTCAGGCCGTGCGTCTCGATCACCACGCCGGTCGTGAGTGCGACATCGGACCACGAGTGGCCGGAGCCCACGGCGCGCACGGTGATGCGGTCTCGCTCGGCGTCCCGCACGAGCCGGACCAGCTCCTCCAGCGTGCTCGGCTTGGCGATCGCGAGCGGGTCGACGCCCTGGTTGCCCGTGTGGTTCTGCCAGCGGGTGCGACGGCGGACGCGTGCGCGCAGGGACATGGCGTCAGCGCCTCCGCCTCGTAGCCCGTCGTCCGTGCTGACTGCCTGCCCGCCACACGGACGCGACGCTACCAGTCAAACCGCTTTGCGGTAAAGCGTGGCCTACGCGGCTTGCGCTGCTGCGACCTTCGCCGCGAACGGCGGACGTCGCTCGGCCCAGCGCTCGACGCGCTCGAGTTGCGCGGCGAGTCCCAGCAGACGCCCCTCGCTGTTGGCCGGTCCGAGCAGCTGCGCGCCGACGGGCAGACCGTCGGTGGTGACGCCTGCGGGCACGTTGACGCCGGGCCAGCCGAGCACGTTCCACGGCCACGCGTACGGACAGTGACCGACCATCAGCTTGTCGGTCGGCCACGCCTCGAGCCCATCAATCGAGCCGATCGGCGCGGGCGGCTTGGCGGTCGTCGGCATCAGCACGACGTCGAAGCGGCGGAAGATCCGCCCGACGTGCGCGTGCAGCGGGCGCTCGAGCGCGTGTGCGAGGCGCAGCAGCGGACTGAGGACCCGGCCGAGCTGCATCGTGCCGCGGGTGCGCGGGTCGAGCTGCTGGTGATCCTGCACGTGCAGCTCGACCCACTCGCGTACCCCGCCCGTCGATCGAGGCATGAAACTGAGGCCGACGAGGCCGTACGAGGGATCGGCCTCCTCGACGTGGTGGCCGAGTCCCTCGAGCGTGCGCGCGAGCCGCTCGACCGGCTCTCGTACGGCCGGGTCCAGACTCGCGGGTGCGAGCGACCACGGCACCTTCGTCGAGAGCGCGATCCGCAGCTTGCCGGGCTCGCGGCTGGCGGCGTCGGCGAACGGCTCCGGCGGCGGCGGGGGCTGGTGGAGGTCCTCCGGGCGGTTGCCGGCGAGCACGTCGAGCAGCAGCGCCGCGTCGTCGACCGTGCGCGCGAGCGGACCGATGCAGGCGAGGCCGTTGAAGGCGCCGAGGTGCGGCCAGGTGGAGACGCGGCCGCGCTGCGGCTTGACGCCGACGAGATGCGTCCAGGCGGCGGGGATCCGCACCGAGCCGGCACCGTCGGAGCCGGCGGCGGCGGGGATCAGGCCGGCCGCGACGGCGGCAGCCGAGCCGCCGGAGGAGCCGCCGGGGCTGTGATTAAGCGACCACGGGTTGCGCGTGGCGCCGAAGGCCGGTCCCTCGGTGAACGGCCATTGCCCGACCTCGGGCGTGTTCGTCTTGCCGACGATGACGGCCCCAGCGGCGCGCAGCTTGCGCGCGACCTCGCCGTCGCCGTGGCGCGGGTGGAACGTGCCCGGGCAGCCGAAGTTCGTCGACTCGCCGGCGAGGTCCATGTCGTCCTTGATCGCGACCGGGACGCCGAGCAGCGGCAGCTTGTCGCCCTGCGCGTGGCGGCGATCGGCCTCGTCCGCCTCGGCGCGTGCGGCGTCGGCACGCACGCAGCGGAAGGCGTTCAGCTCGGGCTGAGCCTGGTCGATGCGGGAGAGCGCCGCGTCGACCAGCTCACGCGCGGACGCGTTGCCGGACGCGACGAGCGCCGCCTGGGCGCGCAGGCCGGTGAAAGCGAGGTCATCGGTGGTGTCCATCGCGGTGGCGGCTCCCAGCTCCGGCGGTGGCGTGCCGCTCCTGACGGCTCGCCTGTCCGATTCGGTCGTTCGAACGAACGATACGCGATCCGCGACTATGCTTCGCCGCATGGCGGCCTCGCCCCCACGGACGGCGCCCGCGTCCCCCGGCTCGACTGACACGCGGGCGCGGATCCTCCACGCGACGCTGCGCGTGATCGCCGCCGGCGGGATCGGGGCGGTCAGCAACCGGCGCGTCGCGTCCGAGGCAGGCGTAGCCCTCGGCTCGCTGACCTACCACTTCCCCAGCCAGACCGACCTGCTGCGCGAGAGCCTGCTGCTCTACGCCGAGGAGGAGGTCGCCCGGCTCGAGGCGCTCGCGGCCGAGCTGCGCTCGGGCACGGAGGCCGGCGACGGGCCGAGCGCGGAGCAGGCAGCCGTCGTCGTCGAGCAGGTCGCCGCACGCAACACGGGCCGGCCCGAGGAGATCGCTGAGCTCGAGCTGCACCTGCACGCCTCGCGGGACCCCGCGCTCCACGACGCCTCACGCCGCTGCTTCGAGGCCTACGAGAGCTTCGCCGGCGCCGCGCTCGTGGCGCTCGGCGTGCCCGAGCCCGAGCGCCACGCGCGCACGGTCGTCGCGCTGCTGTGCGGGTTGGGCGTCCGCCGGCTCGGCACCGGCGAGCACCACGCCGCCGGGACCGCCGATGCGCTGCTCACCGTCGTGCGCGGCGCATTGCACCACTAAGCAGCGCACGACTTCACCTGAATGGTGAAGACTCCCACAGCGTGGATGACGGTGGCGGAACGAAAACGGTGCGGAGCGGTGTCTCCTTCGTATTGGCGGGCGGGCTCGCGTTCGGCTTGCTGCAGGTGCTGCAGACGAGCCTGCCGTCATTCCACGTACGCGGGCCGACGCAGGCGATCGTCGCCGGCATCATCGGCCTGTTCGCCGCGCTGCTGAGCGTCGACAGAGCGCGCCGGGACCAGCGCGATGCCCAAGCGACGCTCGAGACGCAGCTCGACGACGCGCTGGCCTGCTGGCCGCTGCGCACCCCGGCCGAGTTGAGCCCGTACGACCTCGGCACTCACCCGACCGGAGTGGATTCGTCTGGCCAACCAACGCCCTACGTCCGACGCAGGAGCACAGAGGCGGCGATCGCTGCGGCGCTGAGTGATCCGGGGATCGTCGTGGTGTACGGGCCGGCGCGCACGGGGAAGTCGCGCACCGCCTTCGCGGTCGTGACCGCTGAGTGCAGAGACGCCAGGCTGCTCGTGCCCGAGGACGCGGAGGGGCTCAGAACCCTCCTCGCGCACGCGGGCAGCTTGGCCGACGAGGCCGGCGAACGCACCGTGCTGTGGCTCGACGAGCTGCCGCGCTTCCTGCCGGCGCTCGAGCTGGACGCGATCGACCGACTCATGCGGCCGTCGCAGCAGCGTCGGGGATGGCTGGCGCGATTGCTCCAGCAGCTGCAACCGCCCAGCAACTCTGATCCGGATCCGTCCCCAGCGATGAAGATCGTCGCCACCCTTCGCGACGACGAGCTGCAAGCCCTGCTGAACGACGCCCCAGCCGACGCCGACGCGGACACCGTGACCGCCCACTACCGGCTGCGGCGGCTGCTGGCGCGCGGGCGAGCCGTGCCGATGCGCGCTCCGAGCGCCGACAAGCAGGTCGTCACGACGGCGAGCGCGCTGCCCGCGGCGCTGCCCGGCTGGTGGCAGACCAGGTTCCCGGCGCAGACGGAGCCGCCGCGACAACGGGGATGGGGCGCATTCGAGTTCGTGCTCGGGCTGCTGGTGCTGGCCATGTTCGCCCTCGGCGGACTTCTCGTCTGGTATGGGCACCGGTTCGGCCTGACGGACGCGCCATCGACGACCGACCAGATCGCCAAGCTCGTCGACGACGCGCGGGATTGCGAGCAGCTCGCGATCGCGCCGCGCGGCAGTCCGACGCTCTCGTCGGACGACCTGCTCGTGGTCGTCGCGCAACGCGAGCAGTGCGGGGAGCCGGACGAGCTGCGCCTCTATCGCAGAGGGCGCAACGACCGGCTGAAGCGGATCGCCGCGCTGAGCGGCCCCACGGAGGTGTCGCGCACGGCCTTCGCCTGCGTCGGCGCCACGACGGATGACAGATGCCACGTGACTGTCCAGGGCAAGCAGGTCGTGATCGGCGCCTTCACCGACGTCGAGTCGTATCAGTCGCTGCCGCTCGCGCTGCGCCTGACCGACGAGGGCCCGCGCCTGACGGCGCTTGCGCCGGAACCGCCGCCGACCACGACCCCCGGCGTCATCCGGGCCGCATTGAGACACAACCGCAAGCGCATCGCGCTGCACCTCAGAGCGGACGGCGTGGGCGACCGCGCGACCGCGTCGGACTGCGACGTCCGAGCCGCCTGCCTGAGCGCCTGGCGGGCGGAGGCCTGGGCCGCGATCTCCAGCGACGACTCGCAGGCCCCGCTGCTGCTCGCCGGCTACCTCGCGAAGGGCACGACCGACGCGCCGCGCATGCTCGCTGTGCGCGCCTGGCGGCTGTCGCTCAGACGCGACGACGGCGCAGCGACGGTGCGCGACGAGTGCTGGATCTTCGCCAAGGGTCGCCAGCACATACTGACCGTTCCGGTGTCCTCGTTCCGCTCGGCGAGTGACGACCTCGCTGCCGGCTGGAGCAGAGCGAAAAGACGAGTCGGCGGCACGACCGTCTGCTGAGCGGCGCCTCAGGCGGCGCGAGCGTACAGGCAGCGCCTGAGACCGAGCGATCTCGCCTGCTTGGTGCGCTCTCTGATGTTGCCATCGTTCTGGTCCTTGGCAGCCTCGACGCCGTCGGCGTCATCCCCCGCCCGAAGGTCGCGCAGCACAATCACATCGAGCACCAACTCGCGTGCGAGGAAACGACGATACGCCGCCATTCTGGCCGCGAACGGGCGTGGCACGGTGGCGTGCGCGAGCGCATGCGTGAGCCGTGCCAGCCGTTCGCGCTCACGCTCCATCTCGCTGATCTCGCGGGCTCTGCTGGCTGTGGAGGACATCGACACAGGGCGGCCGGCGGTGCGAAGGCAGAGCACCTCCATCTGCCGAATGAAGCGCCGCTGCGCTCGGCTCCGCCGCTGCGATGCGCGGATCCCACCGGGCCTGCTGGCGAGGCTCGGGGCCACCACCCCAGGCCTCGTCTGTGGCTGCGTGCTGCTGACCGCAGCCTGGTCCGCGTTTCCTCCGCAGCCCGCCAGCGCGCCCCCTGCAAGCGCAAGCGCGCCTGTGACGATGACCGCGAGGGCGCTCCTGTGGTGAGCGGCGGATCCCATTGCACCGCACGCTAGTCGAACGCAAGGGCGCTCGCGCCGGCTGTCTCCTGCGACGGCGCTGTCGCGGCGCCAACGCCGGTCGACTAGGTTGCCCACCATGCGCGCCATCCAGATCGCCGAGTTGACCGGGCCCGACAGCGCGTTGCGCTACGTCGAGCTGCCCGAGCCGGAGCCGAGTCACCCGCTGGCGCCTCCTGGCGAGGAGGCGGTCGTCGTCGAGGTGCACGCCGCGGGGGTGTCGTTTCCCGAGGTCCTGCAGACGCGCGGGGAGTACCAGTTCAGACCGCCGCTGCCGTTCGTTCCGGGCAGCGAGGTCGGGGGCGTGGTGCAGTCTGCTCCGGCGGGCAGCGGTCTTGCGGCCGGCGACCGTGTCGCCGCCTTCACCGCGCTCGGCGCATTCGCCGAGACGGCCGTTGCGCCCGCGTTCTTCACGTTCAAGCTGCCCGACGCGCTCGACTTCGCACAGGGCGCGAGCCTGGTCCTCAACTACCACACTGCCTACTTCGCGCTGAGAACGCGAGGTCGCCTCGCCGAGGGCGAGACCGTCCTCGTGCACGGTGCCGCCGGCGGCGTTGGCACGGCCGCGCTGCAGGTCGCGCGCGGGCTCGGTGCGCGCACGATCGCGGTCGTCTCGACGGAGGCGAAGGAGCGCGTGGCGCGCGAGGCGGGCGCCGATGAGGTGGTGCGCAGCGACGGTCCTTGGAAGGACGAAGTGAAGGCGCTCGGCGGCGTCGACCTCGTGCTCGACCCGGTCGGCGGGGACCGCTTCACCGACAGCCTGCGCTCGCTGCGGGAGACGGGGCGCGTGGTCGTCGTCGGCTTCACCGGCGGCTCGATCCCCGAGGTGAGAGTGAACCGGCTGCTGCTGAACAACACCGAGGTGATCGGCGCCGGCTGGGGCGCGTACGCGATGCCCAAGCCCGACTTCAACCGTGAGGTCGGTGCGGCGATCGACCGCCTGATCGAGCGCGGCCACGTGAGACCGCTCGTCGGCGCGCACTTCGACTTCGAGAACGCAGCCGGTGCATTGAAGTGCATCGACGCGCGACAGGCGGCCGGCAAGGTCGTGCTGGACGTGCGAGCCGGGTAGGACGCCGCCATGGACCTCACGTTCAACGCCGACGAGACCGCCTTCCGCGACGAGCTGCGCGCTTGGCTCGCGGCGAACGAACCGGGCACGGCACCGCACGGCGACGAGGACGCGCACTACGCCTGGCGCCGCGACTGGCAGCGCCGCCTCGCCGACGGCGGCTGGGCGGCGGTCCACTGGCCGGCCGAGCACGGCGGCCGCGGCGCGACACTCACGCAGTCGGCGATCTTCTACGAGGAGCTGGCGGCGGCCGGCGGCCCGCTGCCGGCCAACGTGCTCGGCCTGCTGCTCGCCGGCCCGACGATCATGACGTGGGGTACGCCTGAGCAGCAGGAGCGCCATCTCGTCCCGATCCTCACGGCAGAGGAGATCTGGTGCCAGGGCTTCAGCGAGCCCGACGCCGGCTCCGACCTCGCGGCGCTGAAGACGCGCGCCGTGAAGGACGGGGACGAGTGGGTCATCACCGGCCAGAAGGTGTGGACCTCGATGGCGCAGTACGCGAAGTGGTGCATGCTCGTCGCGCGCACCGATACGGACGCGCCGAAGAAGCACCAGGGCCTGACGTACTTCCTGATGGACATGGAGCAGGACGGCGTCGAGATCGTGCCGCTCAAGCAGATCACCGGCGAGTCGGAGTTCAACGAGCTGTTCCTGGACGGCGCGCGCGTGCCGGACTCCAACGTGCTGGGCGGCGTCGGCAGCGGTTGGAAGGTCGCGCTGACGACGCTCATGAACGAGCGGTCGGGGCTGGCCTTCTTCCTGCAGGTGCGGATGCGGCAGATGCTCGATCAGCTGATCGGCGAGGCGAGAGAACGGGGCTTGATGGACGACCCGGTCGTCGCCGACAAGCTTGGCGAGCTGCACCTGCGCTGCGAGGTGCTGAGACTGACCGCCTACCGCGGCCTGACCGCGATCGAGACGTACGGCCAGCCCGGTCCGGAGGGCTCGCTGACGAAGTGGATGTGGTCAGACACGAACCAGCAGCTGACGCAGCTGGCGGCCGACATCCTCGGCCCGGAGGCGCTGACCGCCGGCGCCCCGTGGGCATTCGAGCTGCTGCGGGCGCGCGGCAACTCGATCGAGGGCGGCACGACAGAGGTGCTGAAGAACATCGTCGCCGAGCGCGTGCTCGGCCTGCCGCGAGCGGGGCGCTGACCCGTGCACTTCGACCTGACCGAGGACCAGAAGGAGATCAAGCGCGTCGCGCGCGAGCTGCTCGCCGCGCGCTCCTCGTGGGCGCGCGTGCGCGAGGCGGCCGAGGCCGGCGCCGCGTATGACCAGGCGCTGTGGGACGAGCTCGCGCAGCTTGGCTGGCCGGGCATCGCGGTGAGCGAGGAGCACGGCGGGCAGGGTTTGGGAGCCGTCGAGCTGGCAGTGCTGCTGGAGGAGCTCGGCTATGCCTGCGCGGCGACGCCGTTCCTCTCGACGGCCGCGGCGGCTGCCACGATCCAAGCGGCGGGCAGCGATGCGCAGCGCGCCCGCTGGCTGCCGGCTTTGGCGTCCGGCGAGGCGACCGCGGGGATCGGCACGCGCGCGCTGTGCGCCGACGGCGTCGGGGCACAGGTGCTCGTGCTGCTCGACCGGCCCTCCGGCGAGGTGATGCTCGCCACGCCGAACGACAGCGACGTCGCGCCGTTGGAGACGATCGACCCGACGCGCCGCTACGCGACTGTCAGCGGCGGTGATGCCGAGCCGCTGGGCCACGGAGGCGCCGCCGCGGTGGCGGCCGGCGACCGGGTGCGCGCAGCGATCGCAGCCGAGGTCGTCGGCGTCGCGCAGCGCGCACTTGAGATGACGCTCGCTTACGTCAAGGAGCGCAGACAGTTTGGCGTGCCAGTCGGGTCGTTCCAGGCGGTCCAGAACCGCTGCGCGCAGATGCTGCTCGACACCGAGTCGGCGCGCTCAACGGCGCTGTATGCCGCGTGGGCTGCCGACGCCGCGCCCGAGCGCCTGTCCGAAGCGGCAGCGCTGGCAGCCGCGGCCGCCGCCGACGGTGGCCGCTCCGTGACAGCGAGTGCGATCCAGGCGCACGGCG
This sequence comes from Conexibacter sp., assembly GCA_036009645.1. Lineage (GTDB taxonomy): Bacteria > Actinomycetota > Thermoleophilia > Solirubrobacterales > Solirubrobacteraceae > Conexibacter. The sequence continues at coordinate 91,209 of DASYLH010000003.1, read as the reverse complement.
GCATTGGCTTCACATGGGAGGCCGACGTCCACTGGCTCTACAAGCGTGCCCAGCTCGACGCCGCCCTGCTCGGCGGCGCGCGGCGGCACCGGGCGACGCTGACGGCGCTCGCGGCCGCACGCGTCGCCGTGAGTTGAGCGCAGGATGGAGGTAAAACCATCCAGATGGATGCTTTTCCGTCCATCTGACGACAGCATCAGCCGCCGCTCCACAGCCCGCTGACCGGCATCGCCCGCAGGCGGTCGCCGAGCGGGATCGTTTGCTCGCCGGTGTAGACGATGACTCCCGCGCGAAAGCGATCGCCGACCGCGTCGCGCAGTTTGGCGAGCGCCCGCCAGTCTCTGCGCCCCAGCGTCGCGCTCGCCTTCGCCTCGATCGCCACGACCTCGCCGGAGTTGGCTTCGAGGATGACGTCGACCTCGTCGTTCCCGGAGCGGTAGTGGTACTGCGTGACGATCGTCTCCGCCCAGTCGACGTGCTTCGCGATCTCCATCGCCACGAAGTTCTCGAACAGTCGGCCGGTGAACTGGTCGTCGGCTGCGACACGACGCTCGTCGGCTCCGAGCAGGCTCGCGAGCAGGCCGCTGTCGACGAAATAGACCTTCGGCGCGTGGATCTCGCGGTTGCCGATCCCGGGTCGCCAGGCGGGGACGGCGCGCACGAGAAACAGCGTCTCCAGCAGGCCTGTGTACGTGAGGACCGTATCGTGGTTGAGCGCGAGAGCCGACGCGAGGCTCTGCACGACGTGGATGCCGCCGACCCGCGCCGCCAGCACCTTCAAGAGACGCGGCAGCACATGCACCTTGCGAATGTCAGCGATCTCGCGGAGATCGCGGTGCAGCGTGCTGGTCACATAGTCCGCGAAGAAGCGATGACGCTGACGCGCGGTCGCCCCGTGGGCAGCCGGGAAGCCGCCCGCGACTACGCGCGGCACGAACGCCGCGCGTCCGACCGGCGCCCCCCTCACCCATTTCGCGCCGTGCTTCAGGAGGACGTCGACGAGGTTGCGATGCGTCCCTTCGATCTCCGACTGCGCAAGCGGCCACAGGGTGACGAGGCCGAGCCGACCGGTGAGGGCGTCGAGCACCTTCGGCACGGTGAGGATGTTGGCCGAGCCGGTCAGCAGGAAGCGGCCGGGCCGGCGCGATCTGTCGATGTCGCGCTTGATCGCAAGCAGGAGACGCGGCACGCGCTGCACCTCGTCGATGAGAACGGCACCGGCGAAGTCGGCAAGGAAGCCCGCCGGATCGGCGGCCGCGGTGCTGCGCGTGATCTCGTCGTCGAGCGTGACGCTGTCCGCGATCCCAGCGTCCGCTGCTACCTGCTCAGCCAGCGTGCTCTTCCCGACCTGACGAGCGCCCATGAGGAACACGGCGGGGCGGTATGCGAGGGCATCGGCGACAAGCGCCGTGGCGTGCCGTGCGTACAGCGCAGAACTTCGATCAGTATCCATGCAAATATGTGATTAGGGATCGTGCAAATCTACGATTAGCACCAGCTTTTCAGCTGCCGGAAGGGGACTGCAACCGCATACGTGTGTGATCGACGATCGAGGCGGCGTACCGAGCGCCGACAGGGGGCTACAGTGCGCCACGTGCTGATCGAGTCGCCGTTGACGGGCGTGGTCGCCGAGGTGCTCGTGGGTGAGGGGGTTGGCGTTCGGGCGGGGGCTGCCGTGCTCGTGGTCGAGGCGATGAAGATGCATCACGAGGTGATCGCGCCGGAGGCGGGCGTGGTGCGGGAGCTGGCGGTCGCGGTCGGGGAGCAGGTGGCGGAGGGGCAGGCGCTGTTTCGGGTGGAGGCCGACGCCGAGGGCGGCGCGGCGGACACCGCGGATGACCCGGCGGACGACGCCAGCGACGGCGACGAGCTGCGCGCGGACCTCGCGGAGGTGCTCGAGCGCCGGCGCCTCGCGCAAGACCACGCGGCCCGCCCTGCGGCCGTCGAGAAGCGCCACGCAACCGGACTGCGCACCGCGCGCGAGAACGTCGCGGACCTCTGCGACGACGGCTCCTTCTCCGAGTACGGCGCGCTCACGCTCGCGGCGCAGCGCGCGCGGCGCAGCGTCGAGGAGCTGATCGAGAAGACGCCGGGCGACGGGATCGTGACCGGCGTCGGCACGGTCAACGCGAAGCTGCACGGCGACGAGCGCACGCGCACCGCGGTGCTCGCCTACGACTACACGGTCCTCGCCGGCACGCAGGGCATCCGCAACCACCGCAAGACCGACCGCCTGCTCGAGCTGGCCGAGCGCCACCGGCTGCCCGTGGTGCTGTTCGCCGAGGGCGGCGGCGGACGGCCGGGCGACACGGACTCCTCCGAGCTCTTTCACCTCGTCGTCCCGAGCTTCCACACGTTCGCGCGGCTGTCCGGGCTCGTGCCGCGCGTGGGGATCGTCTCCGGCCGCTGCTTCGCCGGCAACGCGGCGCTGCTCGGCTGCTGCGACGTCGTGATCGCGACGCCGGAGGCGAGCATCGGGATGGGCGGCCCGGCGATGATCGAGGGCGGCGGGCTCGGCAGCTTCGCCCCCGAGGAGGTCGGGCCGGTGTCGGTGCAGGAGCCCAACGGCGTGATCGACGTCGTGGCGGCGGACGAGGCGGAGGCGGTTGCCGTCGCGCAGCGCTTCCTCTCCTACTTCCAAGGGCCGCTCGCCGAGTGGTCGTGCGCGGATCAGGCGCTGCTGCGCACCGCCGTCCCGGCCGACCCGAAGCGCGTGCACGACGCGCGTGGTCTGCTGCACACGCTCGCCGACGAGGACTCCGTGCTCGAGCTGCGCCCGGCGTTCGGCCGCACCGTCGTCACCACGCTCGCACGGATCGAAGGTCGGCCGGTCGGCGTGATCGCGAACGACCCGAGACACCTGTCGGGCGCGCTCGACGCCGACGGCTCGGACAAGGCCGCGCGCTTCATGCAGCTGTGCGACGCGTTCGGGCTGCCCCTGATCTCGCTCGTCGACACGCCCGGCTTCATGGTCGGCCCGGAGTCCGAGCAGACCGCCACCGTGCGGCACACCTCGCGCATGTTCCTCACCGCCGCGACGCTGACCGTGCCGTTCCTGTGCGTGATTGTGCGGCGCGCGTTCGGCCTCGGCGCACAGGCGATGGCGGGCGGCTCGCTGCACGCGCCGGCGATCACGCTCGCCTGGCCGAGCGGCGAGCTGGGCGCGATGGGCGTCGAGGGCGCGGTGCGGCTGGCGCTGCGCGGCGAGCTGGCGGCGATCGAGGACGACGGCGCGCGCGAGGAGCGCGTGAAGGAGCTCGTCGCCGCCGTGCGCGCGCAGAGCACCGCGCTCAACGCCGCCACCTACTTCGAGCTGGACGACGTGATCGACCCGGCCGACACGCGCCTGCGGCTCGTACAGACGCTCGCGGCGACGCCGGTCCCGCCGCCGGACCCGGTCAGCGGGCGTCGCCGCACGATGGTCGACGCGTGGTGAGCGTCAGCCACCGCGCGCCCGCTCGACCGCGCCGTGGTACGCCGCCTGCCAGCGCGCCGCGCCTGCTCTGATCGTCTGACCTCTCGCCCACGCGCCCGCCCTGTCCGTGAGCGCGCGGCGACGGTCAGCGTCGATGATCAGCGATTCGAGGACCGCGAGCCAGTCGTCATCGCCGACGAGCAGTCCGCCCTGCTCCTCCCCCATCCCGGCGTAGGGCCCGACCGGCGAGGCGAGCCACATCGCGCCGGCGGCCGCATACTCCTTCAGCTTGACGTTCGAGCGCGCGCGGTTGAAGCGCGTGTCGCGCAGCGGCGCAAGCCCGATGTCGAACTCGGACTCGGTCGGGATCAGCTCGTCGATCTCGACGTCGCGGAGATGCTGGTAGCGGTGCTCGCTGCGCAGTTTGAGATCGACTCCGACCGCGACGACGCGCACGCCGTCGTGCCGCTCGAGCAGCCGCTCGAGCGTCTCGCCGAGCTTCATCCTGCGCAAGTCGGGTTCGTGCTCGCCCGCCGCGGTAATGCCGATGACGATGCCCTGGTGTCGCTTGCGCGGATGCTGGAGGTCCTCCGGAGCGAGGTAGTTCTCGACGGCAACGACGTGCTCGATGCCCTGTTCGCGGTAGACCTGCGCGAGGTGCTCGTTCGTGGTCGTCACGAGATGCGCGGTGTGGGCGGCCTGAAGCGCCTGCCTGAAGTGGCGCTTGATGCCGCGTCGGCCACCTTGCCGGTGCCACGCTTCGCTGCCGCGCGTGACGGCGCTGATGTCGTCGTCCGTGTCCCACACGACGGCGATCCCGGCCCGTCTCATGCGCGCGATGATCTCCAGCCCCTCCTCGTCGTGCATCTGCTGGATGTGCATCAGGTCCCACGGGGGCGTGCCGCCATCGCGCATCGTGAGGAAGGTGTGATCGCCCGGCCAGTGGACGGTGTGGCCGCGCCGCGCCATCGCCTGCATCGGCACGATCACGCGATAGTGACCGTTTGCCGTCCTCGTAGCGACACACGCGAGCCGCAGCGTTCGACCGTTTCCTGTTCCCCCACGCGCCATCGAAATCCCCCGCGGCCGATCCTCTCACAAACGCTGTGGAGGATCGACCGCATGCGTGGGTCACGCAGAGCCGGCGGAGAGAGCGACGTTCCGCGGTGCCGCCACCGCCGCGGTGCCGCGCGCCCGCACCCGTCCCATCGCGGCGAACGCGACGGCGGTCGCGAGTGCGAGCCCGCCGCACAGGCCCCACACCGGGACGAACGACGCCGCGCCGAGCGCGCCGTCGGCGGCGCCGGCGAGCAGTGCAACCATCAGCGCGACGCCGACGGCCGTGCCGATCTGGCGTGACATGCCGTAGACGCCGGTGCCCGTGGCGAAGCGCTCGGGCGGCAGCGTCACGACCGAGGCGCTGCCGAGCGTCGGCAGAATCATGCCGATGCCGAGGCCCGCAAGTACCTGGCCGGGCAGCAGGTGCGTCGCCCACTGCGGGGTGTCCTGGAGCGCCGCGATCCACCACGCGCACCCGGCGGCGAGCAGCAGCGCGCCGGGCAGGCCGATCGCGCGCTGGCCATAGCGGTCGGCGAGCCGGCCGGCCGGAGCGGCGGAGGTGGCGGCGAGCGTCGGGCCGACGGCGAGCGCGAGCCCGGCGTGGAGCGTCGACCAGCCCCACACCTGCGTGAGGAACAGGACGCCGCCGAGGATGTTCGCGCCGAAGCCGGCGAAGAACAGCAGCGCGCCGACGTTGGCCGCCGCGACCGGCCGCTCGCGCAGCAGCGCCAGCTCGACGACCGGCGAGGGGTGCTGCGCGCTGCGCGCGACGAAGGCGGCGGTGAGCAGCACCGCCGCCGCGAACAGCGCGACGATGGGGGTCGAGCCCCAGCCCCACCGCTCCCCCTCCACGATCGCGAGCGCCAGCGCTGTGATCGCGAGCATGAGAAGGCCGGCGCCCGCGACGTCGGGCAACCGCTGGCCAGCGGGCTCGCGCGTCTCGCTCAGCACGCGGATCGCGATGATTGCGGTGACGATCCCGATCGGCACGTTGACGAGGAAGACCCAGCGCCAGCTCGCCTCGACGAGCAGGCCGCCGAGCGGCGGTCCGGCAGCCGCGGCGGCGCCGCCGACCGCGGCCCAGATGCCGACCGCGGCGCCGCGCTTGGCGGGCGGAAACTCGGGCAGCAGCAGCGCGAGCGAGGTCGGCAACAGCGCGGCGGCGCCGATCGCCTGCACGCCGCGCGCGGCGATCAGCACGCCGACCGAGTCGGCGGCTGCGCAGATTGCGGAGGCGGCGGTGAAGATCAGCAGGCCGCCGATGAAGACGCGCTTGCGACCGATCAGGTCAGCGAGCCGCCCGGCCGGGACGAGCAGCGCGGCGAACACGATCGCGTAGGAGTTGAGGACCCACGAGAGCGTCGAGCGCGAGACGCCGCCGAACTCGTCCGCGAGCTGCGGGAAGGCGATGTTCACGATGAAGAGGTCGAGCGAGGACATGAAAATCGCCGCGCATACAACGGCGGCGACGCGAGCGGTGCGGGACATCACGCGGCCTTCCGCTGCGGCTCGTCCAGCTCGACCGAGCCGAGCGGGTCCCACGCCGCGGCCCCGCGCGGTTGGAGGCGAGCGGGCTCGTCCTCGATCGGCAGGCCCAGCGCGGCGGCCAGCGCGCGACGGAAGGCTCTGGTGTCCAGCTCTGGAAGCGACTCGGGTGTCATGGCGATTCTCCTAAGTTGCAAAACGCAAGTCATCTGCCGGCGAGCGTAGACGAGCGCCTTGCAAAACGCAAGTGATCCGTTCTAGACTGCGTCGCATGCCACTCCGCCCCTATGACCAGACCTGCTCGATCTCGCGCACGCTCGAGCTGATCGGCGAGCGCTGGACGCTGCTGATCCTGCGCGACGTGCTGCTCGGCACCCGCCGCTTCGAGGACCTGCAGCGCACCACCGGCGCCGCGACGAACATCCTCAGCGACCGGCTGAACACGCTCGTCGAGCACGGGATCTTGCGGCGCGTGCCGCTTGCCGATCGCCCCGACCGCTTCGAGTACCGCCCGACCCGCGCCGGTGCCGAGCTGACGCACGTGCTGCAGGCGCTGATGCAGTGGGGCGACCGCCACACGGCCGGGCCCGAGGGGGCGCCGCGGGTGATCTTCCACAGAGCGTGCGGGCACGCGACGACGCCCGTCCACACGTGCGAGCACTGCGGCGAGCCGCTGGAGCCGTCTGAGGTGGAGATCCACCCGGGCCCCGGCGCGTCGCCGGAGATCGTGGCGGCGGGGGTGCTGCCGCGCTAGGACCGGCGAGCGGCGCGACGGCCGATGGGATGATGGCCGCCGATGCTGCTGCGCGCCACGCCCAGCGGACTGATCGTCCGCGACGAGGAGACAGACCGCTGGGTCTCGCTCCCTGCGGCGAACGGCTACCTGCCCACCGGTGATGCGCTCCTCGACGCCGAGACGCGCGACATGCTCGCGTTCCTCGCCGGCGGGTCGGAGACGCGCGAGGCGGCGAGCGCCGCCCTGGACGCGGCGCGCGGCGATGCCGCCGTGGTGGCCGACCCGGCTTCTGCGACGCTGCCGTTCCGCCCGCGCTCGCTGCGCGCGTTCATGCTGTTCGAGTCGCACGCCGTCCAGTCGGCGCGCATGCTCGTCAAGCACTTCTTCCCCGCGCCGGTGGCGCGCGTGATGGAGACGTACGAGCGCGTCGCGCCCGGCACGTTCCCGCCGCTGAGACCGAAGAAGGCGTTCTACGAGCGGCCCGAGATGTACGTCGCCAACCACACCACGGTGCTCGCCGACGGCGAGCCGATGTGGTGGCCGAGCCACACGAGAGCGCTCGACTTCGAGCTGGAGCTGGCGTTCGTGCTCGCGCGACCGCTCGCCGACGCCTCGCCCGCGGAGGCCGCCGCGGCGATCGGCGGCTGGCTCGTGCTGAACGACTGGAGCGCGCGTGACGTGCAGGCCGAGGACGCTCGTCGTTCCATCTTCGGCCCGGTCGTGAAGGCCAAGACGTTCGCCAACTCGCTTGGCTGTGACGTGCTCACCGCCGACGCGGTGCCCGACTGGCAGGCGATGAGCGGGCGCGTGCGGGTGGACGGCGAGCTGTGGTGCGAGGGCACGACCGCCGGCGCACAGCACGACGTCGGCGCGATGCTGGCTTTCGCGTCCGCCGGGGAGCGGCTCGGCGCCGGCGATGTCCTCTCGACCGGCACGATGCCCGGCTGCTGTGGGCTGGAGCTGGAGCGCTGGCTGAGACCCGGGCAGACGGTGTCGCTGGAGATCGACCGGATCGGCACGCTGACGAACCGGATCGACCCGAACGCCGGGCCGCGGTCGCTGCCGTGAGAGCGAAGCCCTTCAGCCTGCTCGCGGCGCTCGGCACGGCCGCGCATCACGGCTTCGAGCGACAGGCCGGCGTCGGGCTCGTGTTCGAGCCGTTCTTGGGACGACGGCGCACGACCGCGATGTGGCTCGTCGCGCTGCCGTTCTGGATGTGGCGGGCGACGCGGCCGGCGCCGCGCGACGAGCCGCTGCTGGCGCTCAACGCCGGGGTCGCCATCGCGGGCTCGGCGGTGCACTTCGTCGAGTGGCCCTGGTCGCTGCGCGGCGGGGTACTGCCGTGGCTCGACGAGGCTGAGGGCCTGCCGCCCTCGAAGCTGCCCGCCTACAACACGATCCTGTGGCTGTGGATGGTGGGCGGCGTCGGCAGCGCGCTGCTGGAGACGCGGCCCGCGGATCGCAAGTGGGTCGCGCTGGGGATCGCGACGGCGCCGGCGCTGCTGGCCTCGGCGCGCCATCACTTCAGATGGGCGCGCGAGCAGGCGCGGCGCGATCCGGAGCGCTGGAGCCCGGCGTTGCTGCGCGAGCGGCCGACGTCGCGACGCGCGTCGTGAGCCGCTGGCCGGACGGCGCTTGCGCGGCTGTCTCGCTGACGTTCGACAACCTCGGCGAGGCGGCGGAGATCGAGCTCGGGCTGCGGGGCGCGGACGAGCCGCGCGGCGGTCACTGGTCGGTCGTGTCCGCGCTGCCCGTGGTGCTGGAGGAGCTGGCGGGTGCAGGGTTGCTGGCGACGTTCTTCGTCGAGGGCGTGAATGCGGAGATCTATCCGGAGGGGCTGCGCTCGATTGCCGAGGCGGGCCACGAGGTCGGCTTCCACGCGTGGTGCCACGAGGACTGGGCCGGTCTGACGCCGGCGCAGGAGGCGGAGAACTTGGACCGGGGACTGGCGGCGCTGCGCTCGCTGGGTCTCGGCGTCGTCGGCTTCCGTCCGCCCGGCGGTCTGATCGGAGCGGGGACCACGGGACTGCTCGCCGCGCGTGGCATGCGTCACTGCTCCCCGGCCGGGAGCGCGCCGGGTCTCGACGACGAGATCGCCGTGCTGCCGTTCGCGTGGCCAGCAGTCGACGTCTTCCACGTGCTGCCGCAGTTCGCGGCGCTGCGCGTGCACGTCGGCGCGCCGTGGTCGGAGGAGCCGGGCGGACCGGACGCGGTGCGGACGGCGCTGCTCGAGGCGGTGGAGCGGGCGGCTGCCGCCGGCGGGCACGCGGTGCTCGTGCTGCACACGTGGATGGCCGAGGTCGTGCGCAACGCGCTGCACGACGTGCTCGCGCGCTGTGCGGCGGGCGCCGCGTCGGGCGAGCTGTGGGTCGCGCGCTGCGACGCGGTCGCCGACTGGGTCGCCGGCCATCCGGCGGACTTCGCGACGGGGCCGGTGCTGGACCGGACGTCGTGGACGGATCCATCCGCGTCGCGTTCGTAGGTCAGAGCGCACGCGCCGCGACGGGCGCCGCCGCCTCGGCGAACGCCGGCCAGTCCACCGTCACCCGATCCGGCTTCTTCTGATCGACCGCCACCGGCACGCGAGCGCCGACGACCGCGAGCGAGCGGACGTAGGGCGGCACGTACTCGCGCTTCGAGACGACGGTGCGCGGCCCGCCGACGGCGGGATCGTCGAGGCGCAGCTCCATCCGCCGGTTCTCCGTCGGCATCCCCATCACGCTGACGTCCTCGACCGCGACCACCTCCGCCTCTGTGCGCGTCCCGTTGCGCAGCCGCTTGGCGTTTACGTTGCCGTCCTCGACGCCGGGCTCCAGCGGCTTCTTGAGCGTCTTGCCGGCCATCAAGCTGTGATCGGTCTCCACGCCCGCCTCGGCGAGCGTCGCCGGCCAGTCGATCGCGACGCGGCCGTTGAGATGCCGCGCGAGCGCGCGCCCGCCGAGCGGCGCGCGCCACGACTCGGGCCTCAACTGCTGACGGACCGACGCACGCAGCGGTCCGTTTCGGGTGACGAGGTCGATCCCATAGGTCCACTCGTCGGCGCTGTCGGACTTGACGACGACGCGGATCGCGTAGATCCTCGCCGGCACGAGCTCCCCCTCCTCCGCCAGCCGCGCCAACTTCTTGTCGGTGCGGCCGCCGGTGAAGAGGTTGTCGAAGATGCCGCCGAAGAGGCTTCCGACGACGTCGCCGAGGATGCTCATGCCTCAGCCGCGCGGCGCGTAGCGCTGGTGCAGCATCAACGCGTTGCCGTCGGGATCCGCGAAGAACGCCATGTGGCAGACGCCGGTGTCGAGCGTGTCGGCGCCGAACGTCACGCCGCGGGACTCCAGCTCGGCGCGCGCGGCGGCGACGTCGTCGACGCGGAACGCGATCGGCAGCGTGTTGGCCTGGAACTCGCGGCCGATCGCGGCCGAGTCGATCAGCGCAATCGTCACGGTGCCTGTCTCGAACTCGGCGCCCATCGCCGGCGCGTCGCCGCGCTGGTAGACCTGCGAGGCCTGGAGGCCGAGGACGTCGGCGTAGAAGGCCCGCGCCCGGTCGAGGTCGGTCGTCGGGACGTTGACGAAATCGACGCCGGTGATGGGGGTTGCGGTGGATCTGCTCATGGGCGCTGGCTCCTTGCTCGCGTGGCGACGGGCTCTGCGGCAGCATGAAGCATCGAGCAGATGCCGCTCGACGCGGCCGAGCGCATCCGGCAGACATCACCGGGCGCGACAGCTAGGAGCGCAGCGCCCGGTCCTGTGCGCCGATCGTCAGCGCACGCAGCGCCTGCTCGGGGGCGGTCGGCTGCACTCCGAGTCGCTCGAACAGCGCGCTCGCCGACGCCCGTGCGGCCTGCGCCCCGCTGTCATCGCCGACTCTCCGCAGCGGCTCGACGAGCGCCTGCAGAGCCTGCGCCTCCCCAAGCCGGTCCGCGACCTCGCGGAACAGCGCGAGCGCGAGCTCCAGAAGCTCGATCGCGTCGGCACTCGCGGTCGCGACGACCCCCCGCCCGTAGGCGGCGAGCGCGGCGAGTCGCCGGTCCGACGACTCGGCGAGGTCAGCGGCCTCCTCGAAATGGTGGCGCGCGCGCACGAGGTCGCCTCGCCCGACCGCGAGCCCGCCGAGCGCGAGCGCTGCACGCGCTGCGTCGGGCGGGTTGCCCGCTCGCCGGTGCGCGTGCAGCGCGCGCTCGATCAGCTCGCGCGCCATGTCGAGATCGCCGGCGCGCGCCTCCAGGAAGCCGAGCCGCGTCATCAGCTCGGCGCGCTCGTCGTCGTCGCCCGAGAGCTCCGCGTGCTGAAGCGCTGACAGGTACAGCTCCCGCCCGCGCAAGACGTCTCCAGCGAGCTCGGCGACCCATGCGAGGCGCCCCTCGACGTGCGCCCGGATGCCCGCCCCCTGCTGCCCGGACTCGGCGAGCGTCCGCTCGTAGATCGCGCGTGCCTCCTGGAGGTCACCCTGCATGACGTAGACATCACCGAGCGCCGTCTGCGCCAGCACGCGACCGGAGACCTCCTGCGCGTACGAGAACAGCTGCGCGCACTCCACGTACCGCTCCCGCGCGCGGTCGAGTCTGCCGCCTGCGCGCGCCACGTGGCCGAGCGCGAGCGCCGACTGAGCGGCCGTGCGCTGGTCTCCGGCCGAGCGCGCGACGCCGACGCTGGCGTGCAGGGCAGCCTCCGCGTCGTCGAGATCGCCCGCGGCGAGGTGCAGCGCTCCGAGGTTCGCCAGGGCGTGCGCCTGCGAGAGCGTGTCTCTCTGCTCCACGGCGACCCGCAGCGCGTACTCCTCGATCTCGATGCGATCGCTCGGCGTGCGCGGCACGAAGTGGTGGTGGCGGTCGACGAGGATCTCCTGCTCAACGCCGCGGCGCCGCAGGCCGGTGGCGAGGCGATCAGTGTCGGTCTCCTCGTGGCTGAGCAGCTGCTCGCGCGCGAAGCGGCGCACGATCGGGTGGATCCGGTAGGTCCCGTCGTCCTCGCGCTGGAGCAGACCGCTGAGAAGCAGCTCGTCGAGCGCAGCCACCACACGGTCGTCGTCACTCGCGCCGGCGACCAGCTCGAGATCCTCCAGCTCGAAGCGCTCTTCGAGCATGCCGATCGCGCGCAACAGCGCGGCGCCGTCGTTGCCAAGCAGCCCGTAGGCAGCAGTCAGCGCAGCGTGCGACGGATCTCTCTCCGCGGTGTCGAACGACGAGCGGGTCGCCTCGTTGCGCAGCTGCAGCAGCAGGTCCGGGACCGCGTCGGGCCGCTGGGCGAGCTGCGCGCCCAACAGCGAGAGGTAGAGCGGGTGGCCTTGGGCGAAGCGAACCAGCTCGGTGCGGACCTCGCGGTTCTCCGGCGTCAGCGGCTCCCCGGTGATCCGCCGCAGCAGCTCGAAGCTCTCAGCCGCGGCCAGCGGCGGGATCTCCAGCTGCGCGACGTCGAGCCGCGGCCGGGCGCGCGACGTGAGGATCATCGCCGAGCCCCAGTTCCGGTGCGGCACGAAGTCCAACACCTGCCCCTCGTCATCGATCCCGTCGATCACGACGAGCACCTCCCTGCGCCGCAGCAGCTCGCGAGCAAGCGACGCACGCTCGCCCTGCGGGGGCAGACGCTCGGAGCCCACGCCAAGCACTCGGAGCAGTCCCTCGGCGAACTGTTCCCGTCCGCTGCGCTGGGGAGCGAACGTCGCGCCGTCGACCCAGACGACGCCATCCGGGAAGCGCTCCCGCAACCCCTGCGCGAGCTGCTTCGCGGCGACCGTCTTCCCGCTGCCCGCTTGCCCGACGAGCACGATCGCCCGATCGCGGCCGCGCGGCTCCATCAGCGCGCCGGTCGCGGCGTCGAGCAGGTCACGACGCTCAAGCGGCACCGGGGTTGGTGGCGGAGGCTTTCTCATCGCAACGCGCTCGGCGCTCACGCCGAGAAGCCCGGCTCGTGCCAGGGCCATCTCGGCGTACCGTACTTGCGGTAGAAGAGGAATCGGCGATCGATCAGGCAGACACTCTGCGCGTGGCGGTTGAACGTCATCACCAGCGGACTGATCTCCAGCCCGGCCTGGAAGCGGTCGACGTCGCCGAGCACGCGCAGCAGTTCGACGTGCGTGATCCCGGCCTCGTCGCGCGCGTCGCCCAGGTGGACGACCGGCACCCCGTGCAGCAGCTCGTCGTCGGGCCGGTCGCACACAAGGGCGATTACGGCGTGCAGCACCTGTCGCTCCGCGTGGGGGAGCTCGCGCAGCCCCGCGAGATACGCGTCGGCGAAGCCCTGGAAGCGCGGTTGCATGCCGCGCGCGATCGCCTCCCGGCTGCTTGCCAGCGCAGGCCCGACGCCCAGGTAGTACAGGTCGGCCTGGCGCTCGAAGATGCCGGCCTCCTGGCAGAGCGCCTCCGCGAGGTTCTGCAGCGTGCCGACGTTGCCGTAGGCGTCGCGAATCAACTCGCTGCGCAGCGATGAGGACATCGCGATGTTCAGTGCTTCGCTGCCACGCCGGAGCACCTGCTCCAGCTCCGCCGGAGACCACACGAGATGGATGTCCTCGATCCGGCCGGAGAGGTCGCCGTTGTAATAGGTGAGCAGGTGGTCTTGTGACCAGACGCCGATGATCACCGGGTGCACGTCATAGTCGCCGAGCGCTTTGAGCAGGAAGGCGAACTGCGCGCGGCTGCTCTCCTCGAGGTAGTGGAAGTCCTCGATCACCAGACGCTTCTCCGACGCGCGCAGCAGCTTCGCGACCCATGCGAGGTCGCCAGGGGTGCGCCCGATCGGCACGACCTCCTGCTGCGAGGAGCGGCGCGCGGTGCCCTTCAGCCTGGTCTGAATTCCCAGCTTGGCGATCAGCTTGGCGCCGATGTCCGTACTGCCGGACACCTCCATGGAGCCTTCGAGATCCTGTTGGGACGTCTGTCTGAGCGTCGCCTTGACGCCCAGCAGTCCCAGTGCCTGCGTGAGGATCGAGGCCGGCGTCGCACCGATCTGGCACTGCACCGTGACGCACTCCTCGGGGGTAAGCACGTGCTGACGCAGCCAGGTCTTGCCCTGCTTCGAGTCGCCGTGGATGATCACGACCCGCTCGGTCGAGACCGCGTAGCGCAGTCGCGCGTCCAAGCCGCCGCGGTCGACGTATGAGTGCGCCTTTCTGCGAGGCGGGACGCCGAACACGTCCTGGAGTGCGGGTTGGCTCACCGATTTCTCCGGAACTTTGACCGACGCCAGTCTTCCACGCGCGCGAGCACACCGACCCCGGTTGATCGGCGACGCCCATTCGCGAACGCCTACAATGCCCCTGCTGCCCTCCTAGCTCAGTTGGTAGAGCACTTCCATGGTAAGGAAGGGGTCATCGGTTCGAGTCCGATGGAGGGCTCTGGAAACCGCCTGGAGCTGGGCAGTTTTTGTCGTTCGGGGCTGGGCCGGGCCTGCGCCATCCCGCCGTCGCGGGTACGAGGCGGGTACACGACGCCGTGATAGGCGGGCACAGCGCGAACGCCGCCTGCCCGTCACCATCGGCCTCGCTGTCGACATGGCTTGGACCCTGAAGCCGGCGTCCGCCGACCACAACCTCAGCCGCGAGACTTCCAGTCCGGAAGCGGCAAGGTAGATCGATCCAATGCAGATGTGGGCGTCGTCTGCCGCCCGTTGTAGACCTCCGATCCATGGTGGACGCGATAGCCGAGCTGCTTCTGACCGAGGCGGCGATCGACAAGCTCGGCGCCCGGGCCATCTCGATCGAGGAGACGCATTCGGTGCCGCGCAACGCCAGCGTCGTGGTTCGCAACCCGCACAGCCATTCGCCGGGGAAGCGACATCTGTTGATCGGGCGCACCGACGGCGGTCGCTTGCTGACGCTCGTGATCGAGAGGACGACCGATCCGACGACCTGGCTCGTGGTGACGGGTTGGGACGCGACGGTACGTGAGCGTAGACTCCTCGGTAGCTGACCTATGACCAAGAATCCCTGGACAGACGCAGATCCCCAGCCCGGCGACTTCGACGCCGACCTCGCGGCGATCGACCCGCGCTATGTCGAGGCGATTGCCGGCAATCCCGACGCGAAGCTGACGATCGTCGTCGGCATCGAGGACGAGGACGCGGAGCAGCTCCAGCGACTGGCCTCGGCGCGCGGGCAGCGCCCCGGCGAGGTCATCTCCTCGCTGCTGCGCAGCGCCTGAGGCGCTCCTTGACGCGGCCCGCGTCGAGTTGCCGACAGCGGGTCCCACCCGCTTGTCAGCCCTAGTACCCTGCAGTCATGCCGTGTCATCGAAACACGGTGGTTTGCAGGGACTTCGCCGGACTCCGCACGACCTCGCCGGACCCATCGGACCGCCCGCATCGTGGAACACGGAGGAGTTCGACACCGCGAACCTCTGGAATCCGGCCAACCCGACGCGGCTGACCGCGCCGATCTCGGGGATCTACCTGGTCACGGCCGGCGCGATCCGCGAGCTGAACTCGCCGGCGATCCCAAGCCTCGCGATCCGCGTCGGCGGCACCGTGGACTACGCCGCGGAGGACCCACAGCCGCTCGCCAGTCTCACCCGGCTGCCGATCCAGTCGATCTCCACGATCGTGCCGCTCACCGCCGGCGACTATGTGGAGATGGCGTTCAGCGGGCAGGTGATTGACGGCTTCTTCAACAGCAGGCGGACGAACCTGTCGATGACGTGGCTCAGCTCGAAGTCGTGACGGACTGCCGGAACCGCTGTCGCCCCACGATGCGTCGCTGACTGGGGGTCAGCCTACGTCCCGTGGGCAGCTGCCAGCCTGGCGCTGCGCGATCTCGACCACCCTGACGTGCTCACGCTGCGTGCAGCCCAGCAGCCCGCGTCGAGGTCCCCGAGCAGACAGGATCCCGATGTTCTGGATCGGCCGAGAAGGCAGGCATATACGTCAAACCGACATCAGTAAAGAAGGAAGTGCGACGTAAGGCTCGGATTCGGCGTAGCGTGGCGCCGGAGCCACGGGGAGGAGACCACATGCTGTCCGGGAAATGGACCTATCGGAGCTTCATCAACACGCCGGCGCGCGTGAACGGGGATCCGCAGAAGGCGCTGCGGCTGATCTTCGGCGAGGGGGAGTTCACCTTCGAGCCGGGTGAGGGCGATCAGTTCGGGGGCCAGTTCGTGATGGCCCCTGGGGTCGCGCTCACCCTTCAGGGCAAGATGCTGCCAGGCGATCCGGAGGGCTTCGCGATCGCGGGCCTGGGCATCGATGGGACGGCTACGGAGGGCTGGCGCTATGACTACCACGGCGTCGCCGGCTTCCTGTGGCCCGACGGCGTCGATCAGGTCCCGTCCCTGGTCGGGACCTTGAT
The DNA here is from genome assembly GCA_036009645.1 of Conexibacter sp. Taxonomy (GTDB): domain Bacteria; phylum Actinomycetota; class Thermoleophilia; order Solirubrobacterales; family Solirubrobacteraceae; genus Conexibacter. Next base: position 75,238 of record DASYLH010000003.1, on the reverse strand, counting down.
GCGGGTGAATGCCCATGGCCCGGGAGCGCCTGCCGGCTTCACGGCGTCGTTCATCGCCGTGCGCCAGTGACGACCACTCGACCGGGAGCCCACGCCATGACCGAAACCCAGGACCCGCCCAACCTCTTCGAACTCCAAGGGGTGGACGGCGGCACCCAGATCACCTAATCCGCGACGAGCGTCATCGGTCAGCCGGAGCTCTCCTACCAAGGCTTCCACGGCGAGAACGCCTTCTCGGGCGACGCGATCGACAGCGCCGAGACCGCGCTGGGCACCGAGCTCACGGTCGTGCTCGAGGCGGTGGCCGACCGCAAGTCGGTCACGCTCACGCTCCTCCTCCCGCGCCATCTCGGCCAGCAGCCCTTCTCGACGCTCGCGGTCGTCACCACCAACCCGACGACGATCGCCGAGCCCGAGGACGGTCACCCGCAGACCTACGAGGTGATCGCGCTCAAGGGCGAGGCGCAGTTCGTGGAGGCCTGAGGCCGGCGGAGCACCCCCCGCACCGGCGGCAAGCTCACTTCTTCTTGGCGGGCTTCTTCTTCGGCGGCGGTCTAGGGAATCTCACGTGCGACTTCTTGGTCGTCCCGGAGACCCTGATCGTCAACGTCGCGGGGAGCTTCGCGAACTTCTTGTGCAGCGCCTTGCCGGCGGAGTTCAGCGAGACCGTGACGCGCGTGCTCTTGCCGGCGGCGATGCGGAACGTAGCCTTGCCAATCGTCACCGTCTTGCTTCTGGCTCTTCTTCTTCTCGGCTTGGCCTTTGCGCTGACGGCCTTGACTCTGCCGGCGACCAGCGTCTCTCTGACCGTCAGGATCGCGCTGCCGGTGCAGCTCGACCCGACCGGTCCGGTGCAGGTCACTCTGACCGTGAGCGAATCCGTCGACATCGTCGGCGAGCCGATTCTCGCAGCGTTTCTCGCACCCGGGCCTGGGCCAGGACCCGGGCCGGGACCGCTCGATCTCGGTCTCGCGGCGAACGCTGCGTACTCGATCCCTCTCGAAGTCCCGAGGCTGCCGGCGACGGCCGCGTTGCCGGCCGCGTCGAGCCCCGCGGCGTCGACGCGCACCGTCGGAGGTCTGCCCTCGGGCCATGGCAGGTTGGCGAACGTCGCCACGTCCGTCCCGTCGGGGCCTCCGGTGATGACGGCGCCGTCGCCGAGCGTGCCCGACTGGCCGCTCGTGCTGTAGGAGCCGCAGCCGTTGAGCGGCAGCACGCTGCCGGTGTTCGTCTTCGTCGTGAGGCCGACGATCGCCCGCCCGGCACCAGCGCCGAGCGACGTCGGCGTCACGCGCGTCTGCGCGGTCGAGTCCCCGCCGGGGACCGGCACGGCGGCCAGTCCGCTGCCGGGGGCGGCGACCGACGCGACGACCGGCGTGTAGCTCAGCGTCGTGAAGTTGCTGTCCGCGCACGACATGAAGTTGGAGGCGATCGCCAGCGTCCCGTCGCCGCCGGCCGCGACTTGGACATAGGAGGCCACGCCGGCCCGATTCGGCGGAGTGGCGCTCGTCAGCTGCGGTGCGCCGAAGGTCCCGCCCGGCTCGCGAACGAGCGCGTAGATGGCGCCGCTCGTGTTGAAGTTTCTGCCGGGATCCGACGGGTCGACTGTGAACCCGAGGATCGCGCGGCCGCCGGGCGCGACCGCAATCGGATCGGCGGTCGGCGCGCCGTTGGATCCGACGAAGGTGGGGCCTCCGTCGGCGACATGCTCGGGGTCGACCGAGGCCGACAGGCTGCGCGCGGGCGACCATCCGCCGCCGGCCGCGTCGGGGGCGCGCTGCACGTCGACGACCTCGAAGCCGGTCGGCATCGAGCTGTGGTCGACGAATGCGACGACGTCGGCCGTGCCGTCGGCGCTGATCGCCGCTCCGACGTAGTTGATGTGCGTGCCGAACGTGTCGCTGAGTGGCGATCTGTAGATCGCCACCGCGTCCGCGTTCGCCGTCAGTCTGCCGTCGACGCCGATCGACATCGTGTGGGCGGAGAGGACCGGATTCGCACCCTCGCTGTCCTCGACGAGGAGCACCTGGCCGCTGCGGACCGCGAGCGCGCGCAGCAGGGGCGTGTTGGGAACCGCGAAGACGGGTCCGAAGGTCCCGTTTGCGAAGCGGTAGACGAGGTGCAGCGCGCTCGAGTTGAACGGCTCGTAGGAGAACAGCGCGTCGCCGTTGGGCAGGAAGTAGGCGTGCGCCGGCTTCCCGCTGGCGTCGTTTCTGGCGTCAGTGGGGAAGGGCTGCGGCGTGCCCAGCGCACCTGCCGGCGAGATCGGAACGAGCACGGGGCGTCTGTCTTGCCACTGCCACAGCAGCGTCCCGCCGCCTGGCGGCGAGAGTACCTGCGCGTACGTGGTGGCCGAGCTCCCGGCGGGAAGCGTGGCGGTCGCGCTCCAGGTGCCGTCCGCGACGGCGCTCGACGCGGAGACGACAGCGAGGGTGGTCGCAATGGCCGCGACGAGGCCGCTTCGACGCAGCATGCGGGCGATCCTAGCGAGTGCCGTGCGTGTGCACCGGTGCGTGCGGCAAATGGCGTAGCGCACCCTGTCGTGGGCCGTGGGCGACACATCCACGCCGCGCGACCGGGGACACGATCCACGGCGCCAAGCCGTCCAGCATCGCGATGAAGCAACGTTCTCCGGGTCGAGTCCCACATATGTGGTGTCGCACCTGATCCATGACGGTGCTACACTTGGTATGTGCCGACAACACGCCCGCGATACACAGTCACCGACACCGGACACACGGCGGAGCTCTTGGACCTGGCGCAGCGCGCCTGGCCGGAGATCACCGACCGCCGGCAGCTCCTGCTCCGGCTGACGGAGATGGGTGGCGAGGCGTTGGGGGTGAGACTCGTCGAGCATGAGCAGCGACGCGAGCGCCAGCGACTCGGGCTCGAGCGTGCCGCGCGCCTGGTCGACGTCGACGCCTTGCTCGGCGACCGAGCGTGGCACTGATCCTCCTCGACAAGTCCGCGTGGGTGCGCGGCGGCGCTGAGCTGCTCGACTACGGCGAGCTGTGCATGTGCGCGACCACGCGCATGGAGATCCTCTACAGCGCTCGCTCCGCTGACGACTATGCCACGCTGCAGCAGGATCTCGCCGACTACCGAGACCTGCGCATCGATCACGCGACGATCTCCGCGGCCGAGGCCGCGCAACGGGAGCTCGCCGACGCGGGGCAGCACCGCATCTCGCTGCCAGACCTGGTGATCGGCGCATGCGCCCAGCGGCACGGCGCTGACGTGCTGCATGTGGACCGCCACTTCGACGTGCTCGCCGAGACGCTCGGCTTCCGCAGCATCCGTCTGCGGTAGTTCCGACGCCGCCTCATTTCGCGCCTCGATCGGTCCGGCCTATCGATCGGCCAGGGATGGCAGTTGTCCTGCGAAGCTCAGGCGAGGATGCTTCCCGGAAGGGAACGGATGGATCGATTTGTCTAAGAACCTCGTCGAGCTGGTCCGCCGTCACCACGCGGTCGGCGCTCCCACGGCGCTGGACGTCCTGAAGGAGGCGGTCGACGCCCGCGGCGAGATCACCGACGAGGACCGTCGCGCCGCCGCGGAGCGCTCGGGCCTGCCCGAGGCCGCGGTCTACGGCATCTCCACTTTCTACGACGACCTGCTGCAGCCGCGCGGCGCGCGGCATGTGTGCGTCTGTACCGGGACGGCGTGCTTCGCCGCCACAAACGATGTGCACGTGGACCAGCTGCGCGACGGCCTCGGTCTGCAAATGGGCGAACGCAGTGCGGACGGCTCCGTCTCGCTCGCCGAGACCGTCTGCCTCGGCTTCTGCCACGCCTCCCCCGCCGTCCGCGACGGCGACGTGATCGACGCCGGCCCGGGTGTCGTCGAGCGCGTGCTGGCCGGCACGACGCAGCCGGCCGGTGAGCCGGCGTGGGAGTCACTGCTCGACGAGCCGGTGCTGACGCGCACGCCCGACTGGTCGGGTCTGCAGCGTGCGCTGACCGACCTCACCCCCGAGCTGCTGCTCGAGGAGGTCAAGGCGGCCGACGTGCGCGGGCGCGGCGGGGCCGGCTTCCCCGCCGGCCTCAAGTGGCAGTTCACGCGCGCGGCGGAAGGCGAGGAGAAGTTCATCGTCGCCAACGGGGACGAGGGCGACCCCGGGTCGTTCATCGACAAGTACCTGATGGAGCGCAGCCCCGAGCTGCTGATCGAGGGTCTCGCGCTGGCCGGCTACGCCGTCGGCGCCTCGCACGGCTTCGTGCTGTGCCGCTCCGAGTACCCGCTCTCCCAGCCGGCGCTGGAGGCCGCGGCCGCGCAGGCACGCGAGGGCGGCTGGCTCGGTGAGGACATCAGAGGGAGTGGCTTCTCCTTCGACGTGACGATCGTCGAGGGCGCTGGCTCCTATGTCGTCGGTGAGGAGACCGCACTGCTCGCGTGCCTGCAGGGCCTGCGCGGGACCGTCTCCGCGCGCCCGCCGTTCCCCGCCCAACGCGGTCTGCACGGCATGCCGACGGTCGTCAACAACGTCGAGACGCTCTGCAACATGCCGTTCGTGGCGCTGCGCGGTGCCGACGCGTATCGCGCGCTGTCACCCGGCGCGACGCCCGGCTCGAAGCTCGTCTGCTTCAACGAGCGCTTCGTCAAGTCCGGCGTCTACGAGGTGCGCTTCGGCATGACGATGCGCGAGCTGTGCGAGGACATCGCCGGCGGCCTGCGCGACGACCGTTCGATCAAGGCGCTCCAGATCGGCGGACCGCTGGGCGGCATCCTGCCCGCGAGCCTGCTGGACACGGCGTTCGACTTCGACGCGCTCGCGGCCGAGGGTTGCATGCTCGGCCACGGTGGCATCCTCGCCTTTGACGACCGAACCAACATGCGCGACGTCGCCCGCCACCTGCTGCGCTTCGGCGCCCACGAGAGCTGCGGGAAGTGCTTCCCGTGCCGGATAGGCCTTCAGCGTGCGCACGCGATGTTCGCGGGCGAGGAGCCGGTCGAGCGCGCGCGGCTCGAAGCGCTGCTGGAGACGTTGGAGCTCGGCTCGCTGTGCGCGCACGGTGGCGGCATGCCGGCGCCGATCCGCTCGCTGCTGCGGCACTTCCCGGACGAGCTGGAGCTCGCGTGACGCGCGTAACGGTCGACGGGGTCGAGGTCGAGGTCGCGGACGATGCGACCGTACTGGAGGCGGCGCGCGCGACCGGCAGATGGATTCCCACGCTGTGCTTCGACGAGCGCCAGGACCCATTCGGTGCCTGCCGCGTCTGCATGGTCGCGGCAGAGGGGACGCCGAGACCGATTCCCGCGTGCACGACGCCGGTGCGCGACGGCATGGTCATCGACACGCAGGACGCGACGGCGCGCCGCATCGCCGGCGCGGTCGTCGAGTTGGTGCTGAGCGAGCTGCCCGAGCCGCCGGCTCCGCACACCGAGCTCGCGCAGGTCGCGGAGCGGCTGGAGGTCGGCGAGCCGCGCTGGCCCGGCGCGATGCACGAGCTGCAGCCGATCGACGACCGCCACCCGTACATGAGCTTCCGCCACGAGCTGTGCATCTCGTGCGGGCGTTGCGTACGCGCGTGCGACGAGGTGCAGGGGACGTTCGCGCTGAGCGCGACCGGCCGCGGCTTCGGCGCGAACGTCGCCGCCGGGCTCGACGAGGGCTTCCGCAAGTCCGCATGTGTGTCGTGCGGCGCATGTGCCGACACCTGTCCCACTGATGCGATCAACGAGCTGTCGTTGCTCGCACTGACCGAGGTGGCTCACGCATGAGCGACCGCTTCGACTCCGACGTCACGACGACCTGCGGCTACTGCGGCGTCGGCTGCCGCCTGGAGGCGCACACGCGCAACGGTCGCATCGCCTCCATCAGCCCTGCCCTCGACGGGCCGGCGAACGAGGGCCACACGTGCCTCAAGGGCCGCTTCGCACACCAGTTCTCGCGCAAGCGCGACCGCCTCGCCTCCCCGCTGATCCGCGAGCACGGCGCCTTCCGCCTCGCGACGTGGGAGGAGGCGATCCACCGCATCACGAGCGAGTTCGAGCGCATCAGAACGGCGCACGGCCCTGACGCGATCGCCGGCCTCGCCTCCTCGCGCGCGACGAACGAGGACTGCTACGCGATGTCGCGCCTGATGCGCGCCGCGATCGGCACGAACAACATCGACAACTGCTCGCGCGTGTGCCACTCCCCCACCTCCTACGCGATGCGCAGATCGCTCGGCCTGTCCGGCGCGACCGGCTCGTTCGTGGACTTCGACCAGGCCGACGCGACGGTCCTGATCGGCGCGAACCCGACCGAGGGCCACCCGGTCGTCGGCGCGCGCATCAAGCAGGCGACGCTGCGCGGGATGAAGCTTGTGACGATCGACCCGCGCAGAATCGAGCTGTCGGAGTACGGCGTTCTGCACCTGTCGCCGCGGCCCGGCACGAACGCAGCCGTGCTGCTCGGCATCGCGCATGTGATCGAGCGCGACGGCTTCGTCGACCAGGCGTTCGTCGACGCGCGCACGGAGGGCTTCGAGGCCGTGCGCGAGCTGCTCGCGCACTACGCGCCGGCGGTGGTCGAGCAGATCACCGGCGTCCCCGGTGCCGACATCGAGGCGGCCGCGCACGTCTACGCCGAGGCCGAGAACGCCTGCATCTCGTGGGGCCTGGGCGTGACCGAGCACAAGTACGGCTCCGAGGTCGTGCAGCTGATCTGCAACGTCGCACTGATGACCGGCAAGGTCGGCCGGCCCGGCTCCGCGCTGCTGCCGCTCCGTGGCCAGAACAACGTGCAGGGCTCGTCCGACATGGGCGCGCTGCCGGACACGTACACCGGCTACCAGTCGGTTGCCGACGAGCACGTCGCACAGCGCTTCGAAGCGATGTACGGCCTCCCGCTGTCGCGCGAGCCGGGGATGAGAATCCCCGAGATGTTCGACGCCGCCGTCGCGGGCGACCTGAAGGCGATGTACATCTTCGGCGAGGACGTCGCGCAGACCGATCCGAACACCGCGCATGTCGTGAAGGCGCTTGAGTCGCTCGAGTTCCTCGTCTGCCAGGACATCTTCGAGACGGAGACGACGAAGTACGCCGACGTGATCCTGCCGGCCTCCTCCTTCCTGGAGAAGTCCGGGACGTTCACGAACGCCGAGCGGCGCGTGCAGCTGGTCGAGCCGGCGATCGAGCCGCCCGGCGGCGCGAAGGCCGACTTCGAGATCATCAAGCTCGTCTCGTCCGCCTTGGGTCACGATCTGCCGTGGGAGACGCCCGCGGACACGATGGACGAGGTCGCGGCGCTGACGCCCGACTGGGCCGGTATCACCCACGAGCGACTCGGCCGCCACGGGCTCCAATGGCCGGTCGCGCCCGACGGCACCGACTCGCCGATCCTGTACGAGGAGCGGTTCGAGACGCCGAGCGGATGCGGGCGCTTCGCCGCCCTGCCGTATAAGGCGCCGGGCGACGCCGCCGACGAGGAGTTCCCGCTGATCCTCGTGACCGGTCGCCTGCTGCAGCACTACAACGCCGGCACGATGACGCGCCGCACCGCCAACGCGGAGCTGGTCGATCGCGACGTAATGGAGATCCATCCCGACGACGCGGCGCGCCTGTGGATCGCGGACGGGGACGTCGTCTCGCTGCGCTCGCGCATGGGCCGCATCGAGATCCAGGCGCAGGTGACGGAGAAGATCGAGCCGGGCCACGTCTTCACGACCTTCCACTTCCCCGAGACGAAGACGAACCTGCTCGTCGGTGCCTCGCACGACGTCAACACGTCGTGCCCGGAGTACAAGGTGATCGCGGTGGACGTGCGGCCGATTGGCGAGCAGCCAGCGCGGACGCCGGCGCTCAGCGGAGCCGGCGGCGACTGACGTGACCGACGCGCGCGACGACGGGGCGCGCCGCGGGCCGGGCGCGGTCGGAGCCGACCCTGCGCCGGACGCTCCCGCGGCGCACATGGTCGCCGTCGTGATGCGCGACGGCGAGCGCGACGAGGTCGCGGTCGAGGAGCCGCTGGAGATCCGCGTCGACGGCGCGCCGCTGTCGGTGACGATGCGCACGCCCGGCCACGACGAGGAACTGGCGCTCGGCTTCCTCCACGGCGAGGGGCTGATCGCCGCGCCGCACGCGGCCGGCCCGACCGCCGACTTCGCGGCGAACGTCGTCGAGGTCGCCGGGCCGCTGCTGCGTGATCCCGGCTCGCGTTCCTTCTATACGACGTCCTCGTGCGGGGTGTGTGGCAAGGGAGCGCTGGAGGAGGTGGCCGTCGCGGCACCTTTCGCTCCGAGCGGCCCGGTCGTGCCGCGGGCGTTGCTGGCCGCGTTGCCGGGCCGCCTGCGTGCCGACCAGCCGACCTTCGAGCGCACCGGTGGGCTCCATGCGACCGGCCTGTTCGAGGCTGACGGGACGCTGGCGATCGTGCGCGAGGACGTGGGTCGCCACAACGCGATGGACAAGGTGATCGGCCGTGCGCTGCTCGACGGGCTGCTGCCCCTCCGCGAGCGGATCCTGTGCGTGAGCGGGCGGCTGTCGTTCGAGCTGGTGCAGAAAGCGGCGGTGGCAGGGGCGCCAATCCTCGTCGCCGTGGGCGCGCCCTCCTCACTCGCGATCGAGCTGGCGGCCGACCGCGGGATGACGCTGTGCGGCTTCGCGCGCGGGGAGACGGTGAACGTCTATACGGGTGGGGAGCGGGTTCTCGGGTAGGTGGCGCTCCGCTCGGGCGCTTTGGTGCGCTCGTGGCATGGGACGATCGGCATCGAGGAGGAGTGAGGCGGGCGTTCGTGCGCTCTTCCGTCACGTTCCGCGGTTCGGACGCCGCAGGTGCCGTCCCCGCTCAGGTCCGATTTCCACCACCGCGAATTAGACCCGCCATAGCCGGGTCAGATTCGCGGTCGTGAATCTGGAGCGTCACAGATGTCGCCACTTCCGCTCTCCTCGATGCCGACGGCGGGCGTCGCGGGCGTGGGTCACGCGTGAGCGGAGCGCAGGCGGGCGGCGCGACCCCGCCGCTACCAGCGCATGGGGTACGGGCGCCCGTGCAGCAACGGTGACAGCACCATCGCCGCGAGGATCAGTGTCGCGGCGCCGGCGAGCGCGACCTGCACGGGGAGCCATTGGTCGCCGTGCTGCTGGAGCGCGATCAGCGTCGTCGCGATCGCCGGCGGGTGGAGGATCTGCAGGCCCATCATCAGCATCGAGGCGGCTGTGGCCGCGAAGGCCATCGCCAGCGCCGCCTCGCCGAAGAGCGCGCCGACCGCGACGCCGACCATCGCGCCGAGCAGGTGCCCGCCGACGACGCTGCGCGGGGCAGCCATCGGGCTGTCGGGCGCCGCGTGCTTGATCGACGCCGTCGCGGCGAACGGCGCGATCAGCAGTGGCGCGCCGATCGCGCCGCCGATCGCGGCCAGCGCGAGCGCGCTGGCGCCGACGCCCGCACCGAGGCGGGCGACGGGCAGGAGGTGGGCGGTGATGGAGCGGCGGAGGTGCGACATGGCGGCGGAATGATGCGACGGACGGCGATGCACGTCCAATACCGATGACTACCAGTTCGATAAGCAGCGATAATGGAGTGCGACCGTGTTCCTGCGCCAGTTCGAGTACCTCAGCGCGCTCGCGCGCGAGCGCCACTTCGGCCGCGCCGCGACTGCCTGCCACGTCTCGCAGCCGGCGCTCTCGACGGCGATCCGCAAGCTCGAGCTGGAGCTCGGCCTCACGCTCGTGCGCCGCGGGCACCGCTACGACGACCTCACGCCAGATGGCCACGAGCTGCTGAGATGGACACAGGCCGCGCTGACCGCAGTCGAGGGGCTGACGTCGGAGGCATCGCGCCTGCGCCACGAGCTGACGGGCACGCTGCGACTCGGCGCGATCCCGACTTCGATGCCCGCGGTGCCGCTCGTCGTCGGGCCGTTCGCACGCCGGCATCCGGGCGTGCGCGTCGAGATCCGCACGCTTCCCTCCGACGAGCTGGCCCGCCGGCTCGCACGCCACGAGCTCGACGCCGGGCTCGACTACCTCGACGACGCTCCGCTCGCCGGCGTCGAGGCGACGCCGCTCTACCGCGAGCGGCTGATGCTGCTGAGCAGCGACCCGGCGCTCGACGCGCCTGCCGGCAAGCCGCTCGAGTGGCGCGCGCTCGCGGGCCTTCCCCTCTGCCTCCTGATGCCTGAGATGCGCAACCGCCAGATCGTCGACGCGGCACTCCGCGAGGCCGGCGTCGACGCCGCACCGCGGATTGAGGCCGACTCGATCTCCGCGCTGCTGGCGCTTGCGGACGCCGGCTGGTCGTGCGTGATCGCGCACACCTGGCTCGCCGGCTCACGGCGCGGCGCCGCGCGGGGGCGACCCCACGTCCATCCGCTGCGCAAGCCGGCCGTGACGCCGACTGTCGGGCTCGTCACGCCCGCCGAGCTGCCGCCCCCGCCGGTGCGCGAGCTGCGCGCGATGCTCGCTGGCGGAGACCTGCAGGCGCGACTGGATGCCAGCACCCACGTCGGTTCCTCGTTGCCTGCGCGCGAGCGCCCGGCGTAGCGGGCAGTGCATGTACAAATGAGCGAATGACCGCACGTCCCCGCATCGTCGTCACCCGCCGTGTGCCGCAATCGGCGCTCGACCTGCTCGGCGCGGCCGCGGACGTGTGGCTCTCCCCGTACGATCGCCCGCTCAGCGTCTCCGAGCTGCACGAGGCAATCGCGGGCGTCGACGCGGTGGTGACGCTGCTGCACGATCGCGTCGACAACGCCTTCCTCGACGCCGCCGGTCCACAGCTGCGCTGCGTCGCCAACGTCGCCGTCGGCTACGACAACATCGACGTCGAGGCCTGCACTCGCCACGGCGTGCAGGTGACGAACACGCCCGGCGTGCTCACGGAGGCCACGGCGGATATCGCGATGGGCCTGATCCTCGCCGCCACGCGCCGCTTCGGCGAGGGCGAGCGGCTGCTGCGCGCGCAGCAGCCGTGGGCGTGGCACATGTTCTTCATGCTCGGCACGTCGTTGCAGGGCAAGACGCTCGGGATCGTCGGGCTCGGCGAGATCGGCCGGGCGACCGCCCGCCGTGCGCGCGCGTTCGGGATGGAGATCGCCTACTTCAGCCGCCGCCGCGGCGCGCCGGAGGTCGAGGAGGAGCTCGGCGGTGCTCGGCACGTTCCGTTGGACGAGCTGCTCGCGACCGCCGACGTCGTCTCGCTCCACTGCCCGCTCACCGACGCGACGCGCCACCTGATCGACGCCGTCGCGCTGAGGCTGATGCGCCCCGAGGCCTTCCTCGTCAACACCGCGCGCGGGCCGGTGGTCGACGAGGCGGCGCTCGTCGCCGCGCTGCGAGACGGCACGATCCGCGGCGCCGGGCTTGACGTCTTCGAGGCCGAGCCGCAGGTCCACCCCGGCCTGCTGGAGCTCGACAACGTCGTGCTGATCCCCCACCTCGGCTCGGCGACGATCGAGACGCGCACGGCGATGGCCGAGCTGGCCGCGCGCAACGCGCTCGCGGTCAGCGCCGGCGAGGCGCCGATCACGCCCGTGAACGACCTCGCGAGGTGAGGATGCCGGACCGGCGCTCGGACGAGAAGCTCCGCGTGCTCGTCGCGCCGGACTCCTTCAAGGGCACCTTCGCGGCGCCGGACGTCGCCGACGCAATCGCCCGCGGGCTCGAGCGCGCCGGCCTCGCAGCGGACCGCTGCCCGGTCGCCGACGGCGGCGAGGGGACGCTCGACGCGATCGTCGCTGCGAGCGGGGGCACGGTCGTCGCGGCGCCGGCGCACGATCCGCTTGGACGGCCGCTCGAAGGCCGCTTCGCGCTGCTCGGCGATCGTGGGACCGCGCTCGTGGAGGCGGCCACCGCGAGCGGCCTCGCGCTGCTGACCGAGGACGAGCGCGACCCGTGGGAGGCGAGCACGTTCGGCACCGGCGAGCTGATCTGCGCCGCCCTCGACGCGGGTGCGCGCGAGGTGCTGGTCGCGGTCGGCGGCAGCGCCACGGTCGATGGCGGCGCAGGTGCGTTGGCGGCGCTCTCTGCGCGCGGCGACGAGCTCGCCGGGACACGCGTCATCGTGCTGTGCGACGTGCGCACGCCGTGGGAGCGCTGCGCCGAGGTCTACGGGCCGCAGAAGGGCGCCGATGCGGCAACGATGACGCGCCTCGCGGCGCGGCTCGACGCGCAGGCGGCGGCGCTCCCGCGCGACCCCCGCGGCGTCGCGGGCACCGGCGCGGCCGGCGGCCTGTCCGGCGCCCTCTGGGCCGTCTACGACGCGGCGCTGGAGCCGGGCGCCGCGCGCGTGCTCGACACCGTCGGCTTCGACGCGCGGCTCGCCGGCGTCGTCGCGGTCACCTGCGGCGAGGGGCGGATCGACGTCCAGAGCGGCGAGGGCAAGATCGTCGGCGAGATCTCCGCGCGCGCGGCCCGTGCCGGCGCCGGGCGGGCCGGGATTCCGGTCCATGCGCTCGTCGGCCGCCGCGCGCTCGACGAGGACGGCCGTCGTGCGCTCGGGCTCGCCTCGATCACCGAGGTGACGACCCTCGCCGAGCTCGAGGCGGCAGGCGAGGCGCTCGGCCGCGCGCTGCTCGCGCAGCCCATTCCGCGCTGAAAGCGGCTTGAGGGAAGCGAGTGCCTCCGGCTCCATCCTGGCGTCCCACCGTCCCTTCACGCCAATCAAACTGTCGTTCGGCGGCAGGACGGTGCGGAGATCACCGCGTGGCCGACACCACCGAGCCTCACCCTAATAGGAGGCGTACCGGGCCTGGACGCCGGAAGCGGCGGTTCGGCGCCCCGGCGCGGTTGACGCGCGCCGCCCACGGCGAGACGATCGGCGCTGCGTTCGTTCCCCAACGAAAGGAGCGCAGATGGCCCGCAAGATGGCGGACTGCCGCCGCTTTCCCAGCGACTCGAACTGCTCGCTCGTGATCATCGGCGAGGAGGACGAGGTCGTCCGCGCGGCGGCCGAGCACGCGGAGTCGGTGCACGGGCACGAGGACACGCCGGAGCTGCGCGAGCAGCTCAGACAGTTCCTCGAGCCGGCGGAGGCGTACTCCGCCGCGCCGCGCGCGCAGGAGCCGCTGCCCGGATAGCGGCGACCGCGACGACACGCAAGGTGGGGCGACGGCGCGGTCGCCCTACCGGCGCGCCGCTACCAGCGCCCGCAGCCGCTCTGTCGCCTCCTCGGCGACCAGCGGCTTGGCGAAGTGGAAGCCCTGTGCGAGCGGGCAGCCGTGCTCGACGAGGAACAGGCGCTGCGCCTCGCTCATGACGCCCTCGGCGACCGTCAGCATGCCGAGGGCGGCGCCGAGCTCGATGATCGCTCTCGTCATCGCGGCGGCCTGCGGGTCGTCGGGGATCCCGCGCAGGAACGACTGGTCGATCTTCAAGACCTCGACGGGCACGTCGCGCAGGCGCGCCAGCGACGAATGGCCCGAGCCGAAGTCGTCGATCGCGAGCCGCACACCCAGCTCGTGCAGCGCGCGCACGACCGGGTTCGCGCGCTCGGCGTCGAGCATCGCGGCAGACTCGGTGATCTCCAGCGTGAGGCACGACGGCGCGAGGCCCTCGGCGCTCAGCGACTCGCGCACGGTCGTCGGGAAGTCGGGCCGGCGCAGCTGGCGCGGCGAGACGTTGACGTGCACGTGCGCGTCCAAGCCCTCCGAGCGCCACTCGCTCAGCTGAGCGCACACAGCGTTCAGCACCCAGCCACCGATCGCCTCGATCAGGCCGGCGTCTTCCGCGAGCGGGATGAACTCGTTCGGGCCGACGATCCCGCGCTCGGCGTCCTGCCAGCGGACCAAGGCCTCGAACGCGACCAGATCCCCGGTCGCCGGCACGACCAACGGCTGGTAGTGCACGACGAAGTCGTCGCGCTGCAACGCGCGCCGCAGCTTGCTCGTCAGTGACAGGCGGGCCAATGTGTGGCGCGAGTCGCCGCCGTACGAGGCGATCCCCCCGCGCCCGGCCTGCTTGACCTCGTACATCGCCGCGTCGGCGTGGCGCAGCAGCGTGTCGGCGTCGTTCGCGTCGTGCGGATAAATCGAGATGCCGATCGAGGAGCCGATCTCGAACTCCGCGTCGGCGATCAGGAACGGCTCAAGCAGTGCCTGCTCGACCTGCTTCGCGACCGCCTCCGCGGCCACGCGCGGATCGGTCTGCAGATCCGTCAACAGGATCAGGAACTCGTCGCCGCCCTGGCGCGCGAGCAGGTCGGTCGAGCGCACGACCCCGCGCAAGCGCACGGCGATCCGCCGCAGCAGCTCATCGCCGGCGGCATGGCCGAGCGAGTCGTTGACGGCCTTGAAGTCATCGAGGTCGACATACAACAGTGCGACGGCATGGTCCCCGCGACGCGCGCGCGCCAACCCCAAGGCGAGGTGCTCGTCGAGCAGCGCGCGGTTCGGCAACTTGGTCAAGGAGTCGTGGTAGGCGAGGAAGGCGATCTGCTCCTGCGCGCGACGGCGCTCGGTGATGTCGCTGAAGGCGGTCACCGCTCCGTACGGGCGCGACTCGCCCTCGCGCACGAGCGCATGGCTGGAGACCGACGCCCACACCTCGCCGCCGTCGGGGCGCACGATCTTCAGCACGACGTCGCGCTGCGGCAGGCCCGTGACAAGGGCGCGCTGCGACGGCAGCTCCTCGCGCGCGAGCGGCGTGCCGTCCTCCTGCTCCATCTGCAGCGGCCACTCGCCGGCGGTGCGGTAGAGGATGTCCTCTTCGGCGAGGCCGAGGATCCGCGTGGCGGCCGCGTTGCAGCTGAGCACCCGCCCATCGGAGCCGTAGATCAGCAGCCCCTCCTCCAGCGCGTGCACGACGCCGCGGTTGCGCTCCTCGCTCTCCGCCAGCGCGGCCTCCGCGATGCGGGTGGCGGTGACGTCGGTGATGATGCCCTGCGTGAGGTAGGGCTCGCCGACCTCGTCGCGGATCACGGTGTCGCGCTCCCACACCCACACGATGTTGCCGTCGGCCGTGACCATGCGGTACTCGCAGTCGAACGCCTTCTGCTGGCGGAACGCGTAGCGCGTCTCGGCGATCACGCGGTCGACGTCGTCTGGGTGGATGTGCTGCTCCCAGGTGCCGGTGTTGCCGAGCCAATGCTCGGGCGGATGGCCGAGCAGCTGCTCGATCTGCGGAGAGACGTAGCGGAAGGAACCGAGCTCGTCCCAGTCGGCGATGTAGGTGACGGCGGGGATCGTCTCGATCAGAGTCCGGTAGCGGGCCTCCGCCTCCTCCAGCTCGACGGCGGAGGTGACGCGCGCGGTGACGTCGTGCAGGACGCCGATGTAGCGCCGCGCGATGCCGTCCGCGTCGTGGACGGGCGTGAGGTAGACCTCGTTCCAGAACGGCGAGCCATCGCGGCGGTAGTTGCGCAGCGTGACCCAGCACTCCTCGCCGTCGCGCAACGCGGCGGACATCTCGGCGACGCCCTCGGGGTCGGTCTCCTCGCCCTGCAGGATCGCGAGCGAGCGACCGAGCACCTCCTCGCCGCGGTAGCCGGTCAGCAGCTCGAACGCTTCGTTGACGTAGGAGACGGGCCAGCCGCCCGTCTCCGGGTCGGCGTCGGCGATCACGATCCCGTTATTGGTGGCGGCAAGCGCGCGCTCGTGCAGGTCGAGCATCGCGGCGCCGCGGCGGTAGCGCAGGTGCAGCGCGACCTGGCTGGCGAGCGCGGCGACGTCGGCCATCAGGCGCGCGTCGGGCCGGGCGCCGGGCGCGAGGTGCAGCTCGAGGACTCCCTCGCAGGCACCGCCGGCGACGAGCGGGACGGCCACGTGCGGGCCGTCGGCGACGGTCGCCTGGGCGAGCGCGGCGCGGCCGGCAAGGTGCTCGTCGGGGAAGGGGACGGTGCCGCTCTCCGGCAGCGTCGCCTCGCCGTGGGCGGCACGCGGGATCAGCTCGCCGCGATCGGCGGGCAGCTCCCAGGCGACGCCGCCGGCAGCGCCGAACAGCGTGGCGAGCACGCCGAGCGCCTCTTTGAGCAGCGCGTCGGGCGGCAGGTCGGCGGCGAGATGGTCGGCGATCGTCTGCTGGGCGGAGAGGAGGCGCTGAGCGGTCGTGGCGGCGCGGCGGTCCTGCGCGCAGGCGTGCTCGCGCAAGACGGCGGCGATCAGGCGGTCGTGCTGCGGCTCATGCGCGGCGCAGCCTTGCGCGAGCGCGGCGGCGGGACCAGCATCCGGGTCGGTCAGGACGAGCGCGACGCCGGCGGTGTCGCAGGTCTCGCGGACGCTGTTCAGCTCCTGGTCCTCCGGCGGGAGGGCGCAGACGACTGCTTCGGCCTCGCCGCGGGCGAGCGTGGCCGCAAGCGCAGACGGGTCCAGCAGCGCCGTCACGGCGACGGCGCTGGCGCTGCCGTTCGACGCGCTGAGCACGTCGACGAGCGCGGAGGCTACTTCGGGATCTCGGTGGACAACGAGCGCGCGCAAGGGGGCGATTCCCGGTCGACGCCGGGGCGGTTTCACGACGGTATCCCTAGGCATCGTCAGATCGGCCTGATTGGTTGAGCGTTGCACGGGGCCTTGCCACGAATGTCGTGCAAACCCGCGTATCGTTCGGCGGGCTCCGCCCCACCCTGATTCGACATCCGCCCGGAGGGACCTCGCACATGACCCGCACGATCGTCGTCGGCTACGACGGCACCGACCACGGCGACGACGCGCTCGCGCTCGGGCGCCTGCTGGCGGGGATCGCTGACGCAGAACTGGTCGTTGCGTGTGCGTATCCGGACGACCCGCTGGGCGAGAGTGCGGCGGCGTTGGAGGTGGCGCAGGGGATGCGCGAGGACGCGGAGCAGAAGCTGGAACGGGCGCGTGGGTGGCTGGCGGGCGCCGGCGCGGCTGTTGCGTCGGCCACCACTGACGGCGGCGCGAGCCTGCGCGCGGTCGCGGGTGCCTCCCCCTCGCACGTGCTGCACGATCTCGCCGAGGCCTCGGGCGCGGCGGCGATCGTCGTCGGCGCCACGCACCACGGCAAGGCGCTGCGGCTGCTGACCGGCTCGACGCCGGACGCGGTGCTGAACCACGCCCCGTGCCCCGTCGCGGTCGCGCCCAACGGCTTCCGCAACGCGCGCCCCGGCACGCCGCGGCAGATGGCGGTCGCCTTCGACGGCTCGCCGGAGGCACTGCATGCGCTGGACGTGGCGGCCGACTTCGCTCAGTCGGCGGGCGCGCGCCTGCGGCTCGTGACGGCGGTCAACAGCGCGGCCGTCGGCATCTACCCGCCGCCGCCACTCGACGTGGTGGCCTACGAAGAGCTCGGCCAGATCGCGCGCGACGAGGCGCGCGGGAGGCTCGACGAGGCGATCGCCGCTTTGGGCGCGGGAGTGGCTGCGGAGGGCGCCGTGCTCGACGGCGACATCGTCACGGCGCTCGTCGAGGACGCGAAGACGGACGACCTGCTGTTCACCGGCTCGGGCGCAAAGGGCCCGTTCCGCCGAGTGCTCTTGGGGTCCGTCTCGACGCACCTGCTGCGGGCTGCGGCGTGCCCGGTGGTGATCGTGCCGCGCGGGAGCGGCGAAGGCGGCGGCGGGGCCGACGCGGCGTGACGCGCACGCGGCTCGTCTGGGCCGTCCGCTACGCGCTGCCGGCGGTAATCTGCCTCGTCGGCCTGGTCTTCCTCGTGATCGATCCGGGCGCGAACTACGAGGGCGCGATGGCGCTGCTCGGCGCCGGTCTCTCGGTCCTGCTCGTCAACCTGCTGTTTCGCTTCGGCCTCACGAGCGACAGAGACCGCGCGAGCGAGGACGCGGCGCGGCGGGAGTTCGATCGGACGGGGCGGTGGCCGGACGAGGGGTAGGAGCGAAGCGACGCCGCTCGCACCTGAATATGGGAGAATGCGGTGGCTCCTATTCGACACGGAGGGGGAACCGTGCGGATCGCCTTAGTCCCACACGACGGCTCGTCGATCAACACGATCTATCGGTCCATAGCGCCGATGTCGGTGCTCAGGGCGCGCGGCCACGAGACGCGCCGGCTCGACAACACGCGGGAGGACGGCTGGGACGAGGCGCTGCGCTGGTGCGACGTGCTGCACGTCCACCGCAGCTGCGACGAGGGAACGCTTCAGCGAGTGCGTGCCGCGAAGGCGCTCGGGGCAGCGACGGTATGGGACGACGATGACGACGTCACGCGCGTGTCGAAGCGCACGGAGGCCTACAGGAACGCTGGCGGCTTCAACGGCGCGAAGCGACTCGCCGTGCGCGGCCGGCTGTTCAACACGGTCGATCTCGTGACGACGACGAACGAGCGGCTCGCCGGCATCTTCCGCGAGGGCGGAGCGCCGGAGGTCCGCGTGATCGAGAACTACGTGTTCGACGCCCTGCTCGGGAACTGCACGTCGCGCTCCGGGGTTCGCGTCGGCTGGGTCGCCGGCGGCGAGCACCAGCTCGACCTCGAGCGGATCCCCGTGAGGGCGGCGCTGCAGCGACTGCTGGACGAGTACCCGCAGCTGCACGTGACGGCGATCGGCGTCAACCTCGCGCTGCGCAGCGACCGCTACCGGCATCTGCCGGTCGTGCAGTTCCCGCACCTGCTGGCCCACCTGTCGAGCTTCGACATTGGGATCGCGCCGCTCTCCCCCGACCTGCACATAAATCACGTGCGCTCGGACATCAAGCTGAAGGAGTACGCCGCCGTGGGGGTGCCGTGGCTCGCCTCGCCGATAGGCCCCTATGCGGGGATGGGCGAGCGCGAGGGCGGGCGACTGGTCCCGGACGACCGCTGGTACGAGGAGCTCGACGCGCTCATCCGCAACGACCGTGCACGGCGCAAGCTCGCCAAGCGAGCCGCCAAGTGGGGCAGGCAGCAGTACCTGAGCGCCAACGCCGCATGCTGGGAGCAGGCCTTTGGTCGAGCGATCGAGCGGGCGAGGGCAGGCGTCGCGGACGCGGGCCGAGCGGCGCGATCGGCCGCAGGCGAGCGAGCCGCTACGGCGCCGGCGCAGAGGTAAGCCGGACGAGCGACGTGCGGATCGCGTACCTGCAGCCGGACGCCGCGCATTCCGTCACGCGCGCAGGGTAGGGTCGCTCGGGTGTCCATCACCGTCGAACCCCTCCCAGCGATGACCGCGGCCGGCGAGCTGCTGGAGCTGAACGCGGGCCTCGTCGGGCCGTCGACCGGCTACATGGTCGGTGCGCGCGGGGACTGGCCGCGGCTCGTCGCGGCGGCGGAGTCCTGCTCGCTCGACGTGGTCGAGCTGTCGGCGCTGTCGGCGCGCGAGCTGCCGGGGCTGCTGCGCTTCCTGCGGGAGGACGGCGAGCTGCCGTTCGGGCACATCTCGGTCCACGGCCCGTCGAAGGGCTGGGACGGGACGCCGGGCGCGCTGGCGACCGCCTTGTCCGCGATCCCCGCGCAGGTCGACGGCGTCGTGATGCACCCGGAGACGCTTGGCGACCTGGCCCCGTTCGCGGACCTGGGCAGCCGGCTGCGGCTGGAGAACATGGACACTCGCAAGCCCGACGCGCGCACGGCCGATGAGCTCGCCCGCTACTTCGACGCGCTGCCGGATGCGCGCTTCTGCTTCGACGTCGCCCACGCCCAGCTGCACGATCCGGGTATGGGCCTGGCGCACGAGCTGCTCGACGCGTTCGCCGACCGCCTCGCTGAGGTGCACGTCTCGTCGATCGAGGCCGACGGCGAGCATGTGCCGCTGCGCGCGGCGGACGCGGAGGCGTTCCTGCCGGTCCTGGAGCGCTGCGTCGGCGTGCCATGGGTGCTCGAGGCGCCGCCCGCGGCGTAAGCCGGGCCCGCCGGGTTTCACCGCTCGCGCGGTGCGGCGATCTTTTTGCGCCGCGACTGCACGACCAGCAACCCGGCCCATGTGAGCAGCGCGGCGAGCCCGAGTCCGCTGAGCGCGGCGCCGGCGCGCAGGCCGGGGACGCGGTAGCTCCACACGATCTCGTGCTCGCCTGCGGGGACGATCACGCCGCGCAGCACGACGTCGGTCTGCAGTATCGGGGCGGGCCTGCCGTCGACCTTCACGCTCCAGCCCGGCATCCACTGGTCGTCGAGGACGACGAGCCCGCGCTGCGCGAGCCTTGCCTGGATCGTCACGGTGTCGTTCGTCTCCTCGACGACCCGCGCCTTCCCGGAGCTTCTCCCCGGCGGTGTGACGTCGCCGAGCTCGTCTGCGCGGACGATCGCGTGGCTCCTGGGTTCGAATCCTTCTTCGGCAACGCTTGCGAGCCCCACCGCGTCTTCTGGGGCCACGTCGACCCAGTCGGCGACGAACGTGCGCGGCAGCGCGCGTTCGTTCGAGAAGATCGCCGCATCGCGGCCGCGGTAGGCGACCCTCAGCCCCAGCTCGTCCAGCGGCGGCGTTTCGGGGTCGGCGACGATATAGCGCCCGCCGAGCATCCCCAGCACGTTCACCCCCACCGGCGACAGTCCGTTCAAGCGCGCGGGTTCATAGCCTGGTTCCACGACCTGCCACAGGCGCTCGAAGCGCATCGTCGGCTGGGGTGCGTCGAGGCCGCGCACGTCGCGCAGCCCGTAGATCGAGGACCAGTCGGGCGGCAGCGAGACGCCGACGCCCGCTATGCGCCGCTCGTCGGCGTGCCGCTGCAGGTAGGCGATCGCCGGCGTGCGGGGCGGGATGACGACCGACGCGGGCCCGATCGGGTTGTAGCCGACCGCGAAGTGCAGCAGATCGAACGCGACGAGCAGGACAAGCAGCGCGCAGGCCAACGCGGCGGTGCGCGGTCGCCAGCGCATCAACAGCAGGACCGCGGCCAGCCCGAGCAGGAGCAGCAGCGCCCACGCGACGCTCGCGAGCGAGAGCACCGCCGGCACTGCGTGATCGGTGCGGTGCACGACGTAGGCGGCGGCATCGGCCAGCGCGTTGCCTTCGATCCCCGCGAGCACGGCGGCGCACAGGCCGATCGCGATCCCTGACGCGATGACGACCCACACGCGTCGTTCTCGCGGCGCACCGATCGCCTGCTCGAGCCCAAACGCGCTCAGGATCGAGATCCCGAAGACGAACCACAGCAGCATGCGCTGGTTCTGAACCTGATCGAACAACGGCAGGTTGCGCACGAGCGGCTCGATCAGCGGCGTCCTCACCGCGACGGCCGCCCCGAGCACGGCCAGCACGACGAACGGGGCCTTGCGCCGCCACGCACCGGCGGAGACGACGGCGAGCACCGCAAGCGCCAACGGGATCACGCCGGCGTAGAACGTGCGCTCTCTGAAGAACGAGCCGCCACCCCTGACCTGCTCACTGGGACGGCCCCACCACTCGGGCAGCAGCGCGCTCCGCAGCGAGCCGAACGGCACCCTCGATTCGAACAGCGTCCCGAACTCGCCACGCCGAAAGGCGGCGCCGTACGAGTCGATCGCCGCCTGCTGCGCGGGCACCAGCACGACGGCCGCGAGCAGGAGGCCGACCGCGAGCGCTCCGCCAACGAGCCCCAGGCCGCGGGCGCGCTCGGCACGCTCGTCGCTGGGCAGGAGGAGACAGCGCAGCAGCGCGTAGAGCGCCGTCGCCGCGAGCACGTGGACCAGCGTGCCGGGATGGCCGCCCGTCGCGAGCCCCGCCACCACGAGCGCAAGCCACAACCCGTCGGCGGGGCGCCCGCGACGCACGAGCCGCTCGCTCAGCCACAGCGCCCACGGCAGCAGCGCCGCGACGGAGACGAACACGCCGTAGGTGAGCCACACGACGTTGAACGCGCAGAGGGTGAAGCTGATCGCCGCGACCATCGCGGGCCAGAACCCGAGCCGCAGCTCGCGCACGAGCAGGTAGGTTCCGAAGCCGGCCATCCACAGCTTGAGCGCGGCGGCGACGCCGAGGCCGTAGTTGAGCGGCAGGATCCACAACGGGAGGCTGAAGGGCGAGAGCCAGGCCATCTCGAAGTTGGCGAACAGCGGGGTGCCGGCGTACGCATGCGGGTTCCACGCCGGGAACGTGCCCGCGTGGATGAATTGACGCGCGAGCACGTTCCACGGGTAGTAGGTGATCGGCACGTCCCCGAGTTCGTTGTTGACGTAGCGCAGGAGCTCGGAGGAGGCGCCCGCTCTCCACGGGGCCCCCGCTGAGAGCAGCGCGGTCGGGGCCAGCACGCCGCCGCCGATCAGCGCCGGCCACAGGTAGACGAGGACCAGCAGGGCAATGCACCCTGCCGCCGTGAGGTGGGGATGAGCGACCAGCGCACGCACGACACGGCTGTCACCGAGCCCGGCAACACGCTCCCCGATCGCCTGCGGCACGACTGTCGCTCGACTCCCCCGTTGGGAGCGACTCGTCACTCCATATTAATACCAGAATCCGGTGTTTCCAAGAGCTGGAATCCTTCTTTTGCGAGGCCAGCTAGCATCGCCGCCCATGCCAGCTCCCGCGATGCCGCTCGAGCGCCTGCGGGAGCAGGTCGGACAGGCGTTCCCCGCGCTCGCGGCTGCACGCGAGCGGACCGCGCGGCGGCTCGCGCAGCGGACCGAGCTGCTCGACGGGCTGCCCATCGACGGGCGCGCGGCGGTCGTACTGATGGGCTCGTGGGGGCGACACGAGCTCACCGCCGGCTCGGACGACGACTACGTCGTGCTCGTGCGCGGCTTCGCACCGGCGGGCGGCGGCTGGGGATCGGCCCACGACACCGCCGCCGCGGTCGCCGAGCGCTTCGCGCGCGATCCCGGCGGCTTCAGTGCTCCCGGGCGCCAGGGCGTCTTCGCCGAGGTCGTCTACTCGGCGGATCTGCTGCGCGTGGGACTCGACGACGACACGAACACGAACCTCACCCGGCGCATGCTGCTCGTGCTGGAGTCGGTGGCTGCGTGCCATTCGGACGTGTTGGCGGGCGTGCGGCTCGACCTGATCCAGGACTACCTGCGCGACGCGCTGCGGGATCATCGACCCCCGCGCTTCCTGCTCAACGACCTCGTGCGCTACTGGCGCACGATCGGCGTCGACTTCGTCGCGAAGGACCGCGAGCGCGGCGGGGCGGGTTGGGGCCTGCGCAACGCGAAGCTGCGCACCTCGCGCAAGCTGCTGTTCGCGAGCGGGCTGCTGCCGGTGCTGCGCTGTCATGAGCTGAAGGCCGAGGCGATCGCGCCGTTTCTCGCGGAGCAGTTCGCGATGCCGCCGACCGATCGGGTCGCCGATGCGTTCCTGCGCTACGGGGCCGCTGCGGAGGGTGCCGAGGCGCTCGGCGCCTACGACAGCTTCCTGGCGTTGCTGGACGACGACGAGGCGCGCGCCGAGCTGCGCGCAGTGGACGGCCGTGACGCTGCCGACGGCTCGGCACGATGGCGCGAGGTCGCGGAACTGGGCACGATGCTCGAACGGCGGCTGCTGGGACTGCTGTTCGAAACCGAGCTCGGGCCGGTCACGCAGCGGTATGCCGTGCTCTGAGCGGACACGCCACCGTTTATTAGTGTGTAGAATTCCGTGAGACGGGGGATCGGGCCGCTCCGCGCATCGGCGGAGGGCCTGCCGGCGCATTCCATGAGTCGATGTCCGATCTAGCGGGCGTCGCCGCCGACCCCCAGGCGAGGGGGGGGTGCTGCTTGGAACGATGACCTCGGCGTGACCGCGGGTCGACATCGGCCGGCGCCGTTTACGCCTCAAAGCTGGGCGTCCGTGGCAGGCGAACGATGCTCGTCCTGACTTGCGAAACCCAGAAGACGACAGTCCACTACAAACGAGGAATCATGCGCACACGCAGCAAGCTCGCGCTGATCGGACTCGGGGTTACCTTGCTCATGGCGTTAGCCATCAGCAGCGCCTCAGCCGGAAAGTTCAGCCTCAGCAACCAGAACATCAGAATCACGTTCAGAAGCCTGGAATTCGTTGTGGAAGGCTTGGGGACCGACAGATGCGACGTCACCCTCGAAGGCAGCTTCCACTCACGGACGTTCACGAAGACGCCGGAACTCCTAATCGGCTATCTGACCAGGGCCAGCACAGCAGGCTGCACTCTCACAACCGCAATACTATCGCTGCCGTGGCACGTTCGCTATACGGGCTTCAACGGCACCCTACCCGACATAACGTCGATCATAGCCAGGATCGCCAGAGCCCCGTTCAGCGCAGGCGCACTCGGCTTCGTTT
This sequence comes from Conexibacter sp., assembly GCA_036009645.1. Taxonomy (GTDB): domain Bacteria; phylum Actinomycetota; class Thermoleophilia; order Solirubrobacterales; family Solirubrobacteraceae; genus Conexibacter. The sequence continues at coordinate 51,286 of DASYLH010000003.1, read as the reverse complement.
GCCTAACGGAATCCAGTATTGAACTCAGGTCCACCCGCGAAGGCAGCGGCGGGATAACCGGCGTTGACGTGGCCGCCCAGGCAGTCTCCGTGAGAAGCGGAGGCGGCTTTGGCTGCCCAGCATCCACAGGGTCTATCAGGTCTGCTTTCACAGGGGGCGTCTTCCTACTAGGAACCTCCAACAGGATCACTGTCTCCCTAATATAGGGCGATCCCAGAACGGCGGCGGGCGCCTCATCCGAGACGCCCGCCGCCCTGCTCCAACGTTCCGTCGCTGTCGAGATCGGCCCCATCGAGCAGGCTGCGGGATCCGAGCGGCACCATCCGACCGCAAGGGCGCGGAACCGGGCACGATGCCCGAGCAGCGGCTGCTTGGGGCCGCTGTTCGCGACGGAGCTCGGGCCCGTCACACAGCGGGCACGCCGTCAGAATCACGTTCAGGAGTATTGAATTTGGAGTGGAAGGCCTGGGAACCGACAGATGCGACCTCACGCTCGAAGGCAGTTTCCACTCTCGGACGTTCCCGAAGACGCCGGAACTCCTAATCGGATATTTGACGAGAGTCGGCACAGCAAACTGCACCCTCACAACCACAATACTAACGGCGACGCTGCCGTGGCACGTTCGCTATACCGGCTTCAGCGGCGCGCTACCCGACATAACAGCGATCAGGGCCAGGATCGTTGGCGTCGCGTTTAGCGCAGGCGCGTTTGGCTTCTTTGCCTATCCAGAACCAATTTGGAACTCAGTTCCACCCACGAAGGCAGCGGCGGGATAACCGGCGTTAACCTCACCACCGCAATCGTCTCCTTGACGAGCGGGGGTGGCTTTGGCTGTCCAGCAGAAACAGGATCTTTCAGGGCCCCTAACACAGGGACTATCTCCCTACTAGGAACCTCCAACAGAATCACCGTCTCTCTAATATAGGCCTGATCTCGGTGCCGGCGAGTGACGCTCGCCTTGCCTATACCGCACAATGGGAGGTCGCGCCCGGATAGCGCGACCTCCACTTTCGATGCCCCTCGCGGGTGGATCACGATGCGCCCAGACCAACCATGGCATCCGCGTCAGTGCGGGATGTGGCAGTGAGCCCAGAACGCCGGCGGGCGCCTCATCCGAGACGCCCGCCGCCCTGCTCCGTGATTCCGGATCGCCGAACCTGTCAGCGCCTCCGGCCGTGTCTGCGCGCCTTCGCGCAGCCGCCGACCTTCAGCGCCTGATCGACCTGAAGCACCTTGCCGTTCTGACCGATGTAATCGACCTCTGCCTTGGCCTTTCTGCCCCTCGCAGAACAGAGGTTGACCGCAGCCCCGATCGAGGCCGTTCTCGGCCCGCCGAGCAGCTTCAGCGTGAACGATCTGATCGGCACGTCAGGCGCCGCGTCGAACGTCGTGGCCAGGTGCTTCCCACCCGGGATCGAGACGCGCCCGATCAGGTCGAAGGCAACCGGTCCGCGCAACGCCACGAACAGGTCCGGGATCGGATGGCCGTTCTTGACGAAGTACACGGTGCCCTTCAGCGGATCGGGCAGCACCGGCGTGATCGCCTTTGCTGTGCCCGCGATCGCGTGCGCGCACTTCCTGATGTCGGACTCGAACTCCGCTCGCGTGCAGGCGTCGTTGATCGTGTTCAGACGCGCGTTGATCGTCGTCGGCAGGGTCACCCGGACGAATCTCAGGTTCGCCTGGTCCCTCGACGGCATTCTCAGCGTCGTCGTGAACGGCGACGTCTGGCCTCTTCTGGTGTGGCCTCTGCCGCCGACCCTCATGACCATCTTCGGTCTGAACGCGAGGCTGCGGCACTCCGACGCCTGGTAGCGGTCGGAGACCCGCGCAGACGCCCCTTCAGCCGAGCCGATCGTGCCACCGATGCTCTTCTCGGCGCACGAGGTCGGATTGAAGAAGAAGCCCGGCCGATCGATCGCCACGCGCACGTCGCGCACCAACAGCGAGACGCCCTGCAGCAGGGTCGGCAGCGGCTCCGAGACGACCCGCAATCTCGAGGTGTGCTTGTCGACCAAGATCGACCCGCGCACGACGACGTTGCCGAGGTTGAACGGACCGGCCACCGCCGGCACGACCACTGAGATGCCGTACGGCGCACCCTTGTAGGGGCCGGTGATGTAGAGCCGGCCGTTCGTGATGTAGAACGGGTTCGGCCCGGCGCCGGCGCCGGTGGTGACGCTGCCGATCTTGGAGCTGTCCGGGCACGTCCCGGCATCGGCCTGCGCGTTCCCGCACAGGGCGACTCTCGAGATGTATCCGAGCAGGCCCTCCGGCATGTCGACGGTGAGTCTGCCGAGCTCCTGGTCGTCGTCCTCACGCGTCATACGAACGTTGAAGGGCGACGGAGTGCCGGCGCTGTTGCTCTCCGTGCCGGCTCTGAAGCTCGGCGTGAACTTCCCGGGGCAGGGCGCGCCGTTGCCGTCCTTGGAGATGACGTAGCTGCTCGTGGTGGCGACGGTTCTCCCGTTCCAGCCGGTCAGCTGCGCCTCTGTCGTGTTCGTGCCGCAGATGCGGCCGTTCGCGATCGGAGCTCGCGCCCCGCCCTTGAACTCGAGGTGCACGTTCGAGAACGGCGTCTGCGGCCCGTTGTCGAGCGTCGTCGTCATCTGACCGGTGATCGGGTCGAGGTCGATGCGCAACGCCTGCTTGACGATCACGCCCGACCCTCTCGCGACCATGTACAGCGCCACAAGTGTGTCGAACGGGTTGTCGTGCGGCCCGGCGAGGTAGATCGACCCCTGGAGCGGATCCTGCAGGGCGGGCGTCTTAATCGCCACGGTACCGAGCTTGGACCCGTCCGGACACGTCGGATCGTCTGTCGTGTGCAGGCCGATCTGCGCCGGCGTGCAGCCCTGCTGCCCTCCCATCGACGACGCCGAGAGATGCATGCCGAGCGGCAGCTTCACGACGGCCGTTCTGAGATCAGATGTGGCGATCGAGTTCGGCTCGTCCGGTTGCGGCAGCGAGAGGTCGACCGACAGCCCGGTCGGCTGCCCGGCCACCTTCGAGGCCGGATCGATCGACAGTCTCGGGTCGAAGGGGACTCTGTCGCAGTCCGTCATGCCTCTCGGGGCGCCTTGGCCTGACAAAGGCGCCGGATAGCCCGGAGCGTCGTGACTGATGAACGACGCCTCGTCGAACTCGCCCGGGTGGGTCCACGAATCCGTGCGGAGCGTGGTCGTCACCGGCCCTGTGCAGGAGGTGGGGTTGCGCCAGAACGCCTTGGGCGTCACGCCCGCCTCGCAGGACGGGCCCAAGGCGGTCGCATCGGTCGGTGCGAACTGGCCCGAACATGCTCGCTCGGGTGTGTGCACCGGATCGGCGGGCACGCCCCAGAGCGTCAACGTCGTGCCGGTGATCGCGAGACCCTCGGAGATGTTGCGGACGCTCGCGGTGATGCCGTAGTCGCTGCCGCTGCGCAACTGCGCGTCGATCACGACGATCGTGCCGAGCACGTTGAAGCCGAAGCGCGCCGGAGCGTCCGGCGGCGGAACCATGTTAAAGACGGGAATCGGTCCCACCGTCGTTCCGTTGCTGAGGAGGTTCACGCGCACGAGCGTCGTCCCCACCTGGGAGCTCGGGGCACACAGCGGTCTCGCGGCGATGCTGCCGTCGGCGTTGTTCGCCAGCTCGGGCAGGCTGCACTTCGAGAGCACCGTCGGATCGCCGAACGATCCGGGCGGCAGATCGACGAACACGTCCTTGACGGGCTCGACAGGCCACGGGGTGCCCTTGAGCGGAAGCGGGTTGCTCACGGAGTTGAAGTCGATCGAAGTTGTAAACGCGTACGGATGCCCGCCTGCGCGCGTGTCCGGGTTTCCGGCGGCCGACAGGGTGGATCCGTCGAACGCGTCGACGCCGAAGCCGGGCAGGTCGGGGGTGATCGTCGTCGGATCGACGGCGCTCACACTCGTCGCACCGCCTCCAGCGAGATCGAATCTCACTGTGAGGACGCCCGAGGCGCCGCTGTCTACGGTCACGTCGACCGTCAGCGACGTCGTCTGTCTGCGTCCGAGCGTGTCCGTCGTGTCCATGCAGGTGAACGTCTGCGATCCGGGCACGAGCGACGAGCAGTCCCATGACTGGAAAGTGGAGGTGAATGCCGAGCTGGCCGTGAGACCGTCGGGGAGCGTCACTGTGAAGATCCACGGATCCACCGTGGCGTCCAGGGAATCCTCACCAGCGTTCGTCATCTGGACGACATACTCCAGGGTGCTTCCCGGCGCCGCGGTCGTCGTCGCGAGCGGGTCGACGCGCCACACGGGCGCCGCCGCGGCAGTTGAGGCAAGCGCGAGCAGCAAGGCGACGGTCGCCAGCAGGGTCGTCCCCAGCCGGCGAGCCCTCGCACCGTGCTGCGCAGGCCGGCCGCAGGCGGTCGTGGAGTGAGCGCGCTTCATCGTGATTCTCCTCCTCGTCGCCCTCTGCGACCTCCGGAATCTCTCTTCGCCTGAGGCTGCTTGACCGAAGCGGCGTCGCCCTGCTCTCTGGAAGCACGGCGGCCGGCTCTAATCCAATGTTCGGGCCCGATAAGGTCCTCCCAGGCAACGACGGGCCACCGATACGGCTCATCGAGGACCTTGTCGGGTTCAGACCCTCCTCGGCTCTCCGATCTCAGAGCGCTCACCGACCCGTCCCCTTTCCATTCCGCGCGTTCCGGCTTCGCGTCGTTCTACGCGCTCTCCTTCTCGCTCTGTGTGGTCTCTTGACACAGCGGGTCTTTCCGGCAACCCGCTTCTTCACCTGACTTCTTGCGCACTTGTGCGGCGCGCGGTGTCTGCCGAGTCTCGGCGTCAGGTCACCAAGGCCTCTGAAGGCGCTGCTGCCGATGGCGGCCGCGCCGGGAGTGCTCGATGCCGGCCCCTGGCAAGCGTCGCCGGAGCAGCCGGCAACGGCTGCTGGAGGCTCCGGGAAACCGCCGCCGACGCGTGCGTCGTACAGGTCATATGCCTGGTCGGCGTCCCAGCCAACGAGCTGAGCGCGCGTTGCGAAGAAGACGTCATTCCCGTCGGCGCTCGCGTCCATGAAATACGAGTCCGCCGGATCGGTGCCGCTCGAGATGAGGTGCGCCTGTCTGCTCAGGACGTCGTACGCGTACACGTCGACCGCGCCGTTGGTGTCCTCAGGCACCAGCGCCTCATCCGTATTGAAGAAGGCGCGGCGACCGTCGTCCGCGAGCGCCCGTGCCAGGTGAGATGCCGTCAGCGACGCACCAGCTCCCCGCCGCGCATTCAAGAACGTCTGGCCCGGCACAGCAGGAGCCGCGAGGTTGCACGACGCACATACGATGGCCGGCGTACTCGGCGTCGACGCGTCCGTCCGGTAGATGTATGCCTCCGAGCACAGGCCGCTCAGCGAAGCGTTCTCATTGCCGTTGGGACAGCTCCCATGCTGGTAGCCCGGGGGAAGCCCCGCCCCGCTCGATGCCTCGAACAGGAGCGAGCGGCCATCCGGCGCCACGCGCGAAAGCGGCTGACGCGAGAAGTTCCAGTACACGCCGGCTCCCGGAGTAAGGAACTGCATGTCTCCACTAAACAGTCTCGCGACGAGGAACAGGCCTCTGCCCGGTGATGCAACGACGTCTTGCCACAGCCAGATCTCGTCGCCTCGCGCGAAGTAGACGCGATGACCGTCATCAGAGCTGCCGAGCACGCCCGTGGCCCCGTCGCCAATGAGCGTGAGGTTGTGGATGTCATTCGTCGTCGCGACCGTGGCGGTTCTCGCGCCTCCGCTGAGCCCGCTCGGATCCGTCGTCAGCTCCATGACATTCACTCCGGCGAGCCCACCTGCGAACTCAATCGTGTACGGCGCGGTGCCGCCCGGGCCGTCGCTGACGGCCACGTTGCCTCTGCCGAGGATGCTCAGCCCCTGGAGGGCTGCCTGCACGTTCGCAGTGGTCGCATTCCATGCCAGCGGCGGAGTCGTCTGCTCGATGCTCGCCGTCAGGTCCTCCGCCCCGTCTGTCGTCGCCGAGTTGGAAAGCGTGATCGTTCCGTCGCTGCCCACAGCGGCGACCGTGGTCCCAACAGGAATTCCCACGCCGGCGACCGTCTGCCCGACGGTGAAGGAGCCGATGACGTCGGCCACCGTCGTCGCTCCGTTGGTCAAGGTCCCTGAACCCCTCGTCGGCTGGGTGTGCGCCGTCAGCGTGAAGGTTCCACCGGCCGCGTCGACCGCGAGGGTCTGCGCCTCGTTGGTCGGCTGACGCTCCCACATGTAGAGACCCGAGCCGGCCGTATCTGTCGACTGCTCATCACTCATGAAGAAAACGCGACGTCCGTCGGTGCTCGCAGTCGAGTAGATCGCAGCCCGCGCGTCGTCAGGCAATGCCTTCTCCGACATGCTGAGCTGGACCATGGCGTCGTCAGCGGTCGCCGCGGTGCCGCTGTCATCGAGTTGAAACAGCTTGCTGACGACGCCGGCCTGCGTACTCGGGCTTCCCGGCGTACCGAACGGGCTAGTGAAGTTCACTCGCGAGCCGTCGTCAGAAATAACGTGTGGCGTATAGTGCCCGGAGCTGAAAAACACCGCGCCAATGCCGGCCATTGAGCAAGGCTGCGTCGCACCGCTGCCGCCCGCACACGCAGCATTGGCTTTCATCAGGCGCACCACGCCATCATCCGACTTGTAAAGCTTCATGTTGCCGCCTCTGGCGTCGGCGGCGAAGTTCAGGCGAGACTCGAACAGCACATGGCTCAGATCGCTCGATGCACCAGCAAGCCATGGTCGCCGACTCCCGATGGACTGAGGAGGCAAGGGGGTGACCGAGTCGGTCACCAGTTGGTATGCGCCAGCGCTAGGATCACGGATGTCTGAGCGCAGATAAAGGTTTTGTGCTGTCGCGACGTTGGGGGTGTCGTCCAGCGCCGTCCAGGCCCGAAACAACCCCTTTGACAGATCAGCCGAGAAGAGCTCGTAGAGCGGATCAACATTCTGGGCGGCGGCGCGAAACGAGAGCGCCTCTTGGGGAGGAGTGATGGCATGAGCCTCCCAACCGCTCGTTCCGGGCTTCCCGGTCCGAGCGGTCAGGTACTCGGTCGCCATGCCAGCACCGCGGACGTCACCGAACCCACTCAATGTGGAGAACACTCCTGCCAACGGATTCTCGAGCGTCTCAGCGCTCGCCGCCCGCGTGCGGCCTGAGTCGGCCATGACATCCTTGTCGGCGCCTGGTGAAGCCAGCTCGTAGCCGCGCCCGTCAGGCAGGGCCGCGGCAGCACAGGTCGACGCACCTATCCCGACAGTCCCCACCACGCACAGTCCAATCCACCATCTGATGGCCACACGACCGCAGTGCCGCAACCTCCACACAGGCCTCTCCTCTTCCCGGTGTTTCGTTCTCCTATCTTATCGTAAACAGATCTGGCTACGAATACCAGGGGAACCCCGCTTCCCCTCCAACGCTTGACACTCTAGTTTTTGGTCGCTAGGCTGGTCTTCACATGGGGGATCGGTAGGTGCTCTGGGGATCTACACAGCGCCCACGGTGGGCTTGATGTATGCACCCTCGCCGGCCCTCGCCGACGAAAGGGGAACAGCATTCGCCTCAAGCACCGGCGGTAGGCTCGCATGTTCACACCGCCGTCAAGCGGTCCATTCGCGTGCCCGGGCGAAGCTCGCTCTAGTCCATTTGGATCGCAGTTAACTCTCATCCAACCAGGAGAAGCTACATGCGCACTCACAGCAAAGTGCTGATGGTGTCTCTTGCTGCCTCAATGCTTATGGCCTTCGCGGTCGGAAGCGCGGCTGCCAGGAACCTCAGCATAAGCAACCAGCAGATAAGATCCACCTTCAGGACCATGGAACTCGCAGTCGAAGGGATCGGCACCGACAGATGCGACGTCACACTCGAAGGCAGCCTCCACGCACGGACCATAGCCAAGGTCGTCAACACGCTACTCGGCTACATCACTAGGGTAACCACAGCAGGCTGCACTCTCACCACCGGCATACTAAACCTTCCTTGGCACGTCCGGTATAGAGGCTTCAGCGGCAACCTACCTGACATAACCTTAATGATGGTCAGGGTGATTAGGGCATCCTTCAGCGCAGGGGCTCTCGGCTTCTTCTGTCTAGCAGAAGTCGATGTTGAAGCGAACTTCGACCGGGAATCTGGTGGAAGAATTAGGGAAGTTAGAATGACAGAAATTCCCAATATTCCCGTTAGAAGCGGTGGTGGCTTCGGATGCCCAGCCGAAAATGGCAGCTTCCGGGCACCTAACAACGGCACCGTGACCCTACTAGGCAACTCGAACGACATCAGCGTCACCCTAATATAGGGCGCGACTGATCATCACAAGCAGTACTACGGGGCCACCTCGCTCAAGCGCGGTGGCCCCGTTGCTTTCATGTCTAACATTATGCGGGAGGGTCTCATGCCCACACGATTGCGTGTGATAGTTACAGCAGTCACAGCTACAGTCTTGCTTGCGGCACTCACCAGCGGCGCGTCCGCCAGGAACCTCAGCATCACCAACCAACAAATAAGATCAACCTTCAGGAGCCTCGAATTCAGCATAGAAGGCGTCGGTACCAACAGGTGCGAACTTACTCTCGAAGGTAGCCTGCACGCCCGGACGATAGCCAAGGTCGTCGACACACTACTCGGCTACATCACTAGGGTAACCACAGCAGGCTGCACTCTCACGACTGCCATACTAAACCTTCCTTGGCATGTCCGGTACAGAGGCTTCAGCGGCACGCTACCCGACATAACCTTACTCATGGTCAGGGTCAACAGGTTCTCATTTAGCTTCGGGGCGCTCGGCTTTATGTGTCTAGCGGAACCCAACCTCGAATATAACCTGGACCGCGAACCCGGCGGGAGAATTACCGAAATTAGAATGACAGCAATCCCTTCGATGCCCGTTAGAAGCGGCGGCGGCTTCGGATGCCCGGCTTCAACAGGAAGCTTCGGGGCACCGAACAACGGCACTGTTACCCTACTAGGCAACTCCAACGACATCAGCGTCACCCTAATATAGGTCGCGGGTGAGGAGATGCTAGTACAGCGGAGCCATCTCGGCTTTCGCGCGATGGCTCCACCGTCCATATCCACACCATGTGGGAGGCTCATGCTCATCCGAATGCATACAGTGCTCACAGCGACGGCCGCCACAATCTTGCTCGCGGCGCTCACGAGTGGCGCGTCTGCCAGGAACCTCAGCGTCAGCAACCAACAGATGAGGTTCACCTTTACAGACTTCGAAGTCGGCATCGAAGGCCTCCGTACGACAGGTGCGCACTTACACTCGAAGGTAGCCTCCACACACGAACCATCCAAAAGGTCGCGGCACACTACTCGGCTACATCAGCAGGATAAGCTGGACGAATTGCAGCCTCATTGCGATACTAAATCTGCCTTGGCACGTCAGGTACGTAGGCTTCAGCGGAGTGCTACCCAACGTATCGCTACTTATGCTTAAGCTCAGCATGTTTTCATTCAGCTTGGATTTGCGGCTTTATTTGCCTAGCGGAGCTTGAGCTGGAAGCCAGCTTCAGGCGCGATACCCCTACCGGGGCCCTCACGGGCGTCGACGCCCCGTCATTCCCGAGCTTTCCGATTAGAAGCGGCGGTGGCTTCGGATGCCCAGGGTCGACAGCCACACGCAGAATGCCTAACTCAGGCATCGTGACGCTACTAGGTAACTCCAATCTCATTACCGTTGTACTAATATAGAAGCAGCTGACAGGCGGAGCATCCGGGCCCAAGAGGTAAACGACTTACCTGCAACCGCGAGCGATCGTCTGGACCCTGGGCCGCAGCACGACACCACTCTGCGAAGACAGGCTCGTTGCCGCGGAGCGATCGCCGCCGCCGCGGCAGAGCCCTCGGGCCAGGCCTACGACTCCCCGCGCTCCCGCGTGGAAGCGCAGGACGACCCGTTTGATCGGGACGTCGGGGATGCTCTCGAATCGCGCCGCGAGGTGTGTGCCGCCGGGTATCGCGACGCGCCCCACGAGGTCGACGTCGACCTGGCCGCGCAGGGCGATCACAAGGTTCGGGAGGGACTGGCCGAGCGGTCTCACGAGGTAGACGCCGCCGCGCAGAGGGTCTCGCAGCAGAGGCGTCACCGCGACCGCAGTGGCCACCCGGGCTGCCTCGCAGTTCCCGTCGTCGAACTCCTCCGGCGTGCATGCGTCTTCGATCACCGGGATCTGGGCGCTCAGTATCGATGGCAGCGTCACGCGCAGACTGCGGATTCCGGCTTCGCCGGGCCGCTGTGTGAGCACCGCTGTCAGCGGCACGGACGACCGGGCACGCGTGTGTCCTCTCGAGCCGACGAACAGCCGCAATCGCGGAGCGAACGGCAGCTCGCCGCAATCGCCCATCTGGAACCGCGCCGATCCTCCGACCACCCGGCCCGCCACTGACTCCACCACGCCGCGCACCTGCTTCTCCCCGCAGCCCGTCGGCTGAACCATGAAACCCGACCGGTCGATCGCGACCCGCACGTCGCGCAGCTGCAGCGGGATCCCCTGCAGCAGCACCGGCAATGGATCGGTGACCGCCCGCAGTGCCGTCGTCCGCCGATCCACGAACACCGCCGCGCGCACGACGACCGTCCCGAGGTCGAACGGGCCCGCGATCGCCGGCACCACCACCGACAGGCCGAACGGGGCGCCGCGGTACGGCCCCGTGATGTACACGCGCCCGCCGCCGATGTAGAAGGGAAGCGGGCCGGCTCCGGCGCCGGCGACGACGTGTCCGATCAATGAGCCGTCACCGCAGGTGCCGGCGGACGCGTCGGCGTCGGCACACAGCACGACATCCGCCAACCGCCCCAGCAACCCTCTCGGCAGCCGCACCGTCACCCGCCGCAGCTCCTCGTCCGCATCGTCCCGCGTCAGCCGCAGGTGGAACGGCGAGCTCCCGCCCGCGACCGGGCTCTCCACTCCCGCCGCGAACCCGGGCGCAAACGGCCGCGCACCCGCGCCGAAGCACCCGCCGTCCACCACGAACGACGAGCCCACCGGTCGCACCGCCCCGCTCCACGACGTCAACTCCCCAGACACCGCATACGACCCGCACAGCGGCGGGTTCACCAGCGCCGCCCGCGGGCCGCCGTCGAACGCCAACCGAACGGCCGAGAACGGGAGCTGCGGCAGCTCGTCGAAGACCGCCGTCAACCGCCCGCTCAGCGCGTCGCTCTCCACCCGCCCCGCCAGCTTCACGATCAACCCCGGCCCTCTCGCCACCAGGTACACCGCCAGCAGCGTCCCGAACGGGTTCACCCCCGGCGACGCGAGGTAGATCGACCCCGTCACCGGCGCGTCCAGCAGCGGCGTGACGATCGACACCGACCCCACGCGCGAGCCGTCCGGACACGACGCCTCCCCCACAGATCTCAACCCCACCTGCGCCGGCGGGCAGCCTGCCAAGCCATCCGCCGCCGCCGGATTCACGCGCACGCCCTCCGGCAGCTGCACGACCGCCCGTCGCACATCGCCCTGCCCGACCGGGGCCGGCTCGGAGCTCTGCGGCAGGGTCAACTCGAACGCGTATCCCGACGGCACACCCGCCGAGCGCGAGTCGGGCGTCACCGACAGGCCCGGCTCGAACGGCACCGCCCCGCAGCCGGTCGTCCCCGCCTCGCGGCCCCAGTCCACCGCCGCCCACGGGTAGCCCCTCGGCAGGTGGCTCACGAAGCGCGCCGTTCTCCACACGCCCGGTTGCACCCACGAGTCGACCGACAGGTCGACGGGCAGCCCGACGTCGTCGGGCGTGCACGACGTCGGGTTGCGCAGGAACGCCTGCAGCGCGCCCCCGTTCTGGCACGACGGCCCGCCCTGCCACGGGGCCACCTGCGCCGGACAAGAACGTGCAGGATCGTGGACCGAGTCGGCCGGCACGCCCCAGAACGTCAGCGTCGTGCCGGCGACCGCGAGCCCCTGCGGGACATTGCGCACCCGCACCGACAGCCCGTAGTCGCTCCCGCTGCGCAGCTCGCCGTCCAGGACGACGACGGAGCCGGCGATGTTGAAGCCGAAGCGCGCCGGCACTCCCGGCGGCGCCACCATGTTGAAGATCGGCAGCGGCCCGTAGACGGTGCGCGCGTTGAGCGCGTTGACGCGCACGATCGCCACGCCCACCTGCGAGCTCGCCGGGCACTCCGTCTTCGCCTCCAGCCCTCCGGCCGCCAGCTGGTCAGCGGTGCAGGTGTCCGCCGCGGTCGGGTCGCCGACGAGCCCGGGCGGCAGGTCGGCGAGCACGTCCTTCACCGGCTCGATCGGCCACAGCCGCCCCTTCAGGGGGACGGGGATCGTCGTGGTGTTGAAGTCGACCGACACGGTCGCGTCGAAGGGGTGACCGCCCGCCTGCCGGAACGGGTTCCCCTGCGGGTCGGCGCTGACCGTCCCGTCGAACGCGGCGACGCCAAACGCCGGCGGGTCCGGCGTGATCGTCGTCGGCTCGACCGTGCTCGCCGGTGAACCAGACGCCCCGCCACCCGACAGCTCGAACGTGCTCGTCACGACTCCCGCCGTGCCGGCCGCGACCGCCACGTCGAGCGTCAGCGTCGCGAACCCCGCCGGCGCGAGCGTCATGCCGCCGCTCGTCGGGATCCCGGGCGTGGAGGCCGTGCAGGTGAGCGACTGCGCACCGACGACGAAGCTCGAGCAGTCCCACCCAGCGGACCCACCCGGTGCGGTGAGCACGCCAAGCGCCGTCACGCCTCTCGGCAGCGTCGCGGTGAACGTCAGCGGATGCCCGACGGGATCGACGGCCGCGTCGCCGACGTTCGTCATCTGCACGACGTAGGTCAGCGTGCCTCCCGGCGCCGTGGTCGTATCGGCCTGCACGTCGAGGCGCCAGGCCGGCGCGACGACAGCGGCTGGCGCTGCGCTCGCAGCGAGGCCGGCACAGACCAGGGCGAGAACGATCGCGCGACGGAATCGCCTCACCGCGCGCGACTCCCGCGGGCACCACGATGCGCTGCAGGAGCGCGATGCGCGCGACGGTCGCGCGCTTGCCGGTGCCTGCGCTTCTTCACGCAGCGCTTTCTCCCGTGCAGCTTGCGCCGCTCGAACCCGCGTCTGCACGCCTTCGCGCGACGTCTCACCACGTGTCTCACGGCCGCTCTGACTGGCCCCACCAACGTCGCGCTCCCGAGCCCCGCAACCGGCGGCGCCGCGTGCGCCTGCCCGCGGCACGCGTCGCCCGTGCAGGCCGGCGGCGCGACCGGCGGGTCGGGAAAGCCGCCGCCAACGCGCGCGTCGTAGAGATCGTAAGCGCGATCGACGTCCCAGCCGACGAGCTGCTCGCGCGTGACGAAGAAGGCGTCGTCGCCGTTCGCGCTCGCGTCGAGGAAGTACGAGGCGGCGGTGTCGCGTCCGCCCGACAGCAGCCGCACGGTCCCGCTCGGCACGTCGTACTCGTACGCGTCGACCTGGCCGTTTGCGTCCACAGGCACGAGCGGCGCGGCGCTGCTGAAGAAGACGCGCCGGCCGTCGTCCGAGAGCGCGTGGCTGAGGTGGGCGGTGAGCTGCGCGGCACCCGCTCCCGCACGGATGCTCAACAGGGCGTTCGCGTCCGTGGGCGCACCCGACGGCTGGCACGACGCACACGCGACCGCAGGCGCGAGCGGCGTCGAGGCGTCCGCGCGGTAGACGTACAGCTCGGCGCAGCGGCCGGTCGTGGTGTCGTTGGGATTCTCGCCGCAGGCGCCGTGGTCGTGGCCCGCGCCCACGCCGTTCTCGTCAGAGACCTCGAACAGCAGCGCGCGCCCGTCCGGCGTCACTCGCGAGGTGCGGGCCTGCAGGTTCACCGCCGCCGCGGCGGCGTTCGCGAGCGCGTCGCCGAAGTTCAGCGCCCCGACGAACGAGATCGCGCCGGAGCCGCCGCCCGGCTCCGCATGCCACAGGTAGACCCCGTCCTCGGCGACCGGCGGTCCGCCCGCCAGCAGCTGCCCCGGGGCGACGAAGTAGACACGGCGCCCGTCGCGCGCGGCCCCGAGCACGAACGCCTCGGCCCCTCCCGGCGCGATCGAGCTGATGTTGTGGACGGCGTGCGTCATCGTCACGGTCGCGCTCGCGCCGCCGCCACTCAGGCCGCTCGGGTCCGCGACGAGCGGCGGCACGGCGACGCCGGCGAGTGCGCCGCCGAAGGCGATCGCGTAAGGACCGCCGACCCCGCCGCTGACGCTCATGTTCCTCGCACCGACGTTCGCGAGTGGGGCGAGCGCCGCCTGCACCGTTGCCGCGCTCGCGTCGAACGGCAGCGGATCGGTCGTGTCGGCCCCCACGTTCGCCGTCGGCAGCTGGGCGCGCAGCGTGAACGTCCCAGCGCTCGCGTCGACGCTCAGCTGCTGCGTCGTGCTCGTCGGTTGACGCTCCCACAGGTAGAGACCGCCGCCGGGCGCGGCGTCGTCGCTCAGGCGCTCGGCGCTCGTGAAGAGGACGCGCTCGCCGTCCGCGCTCGCTCCCTGGAAGCTCGCCGCATGTGCCTGCTCCGGCGTGTCCAGCTCGGACGCGTTGAGCTGCACGAGCGCGTCGTCGCCCGTCGTCGGCGTGCCGCGATCGTCGAGCTGGAAGAGCCGGCTCGGCGCCGTCGTGCTGACGCTGCCGCCGAAGGTGACGGCCGAGGTGAGCACCGCGCGGCTGCCGTCGGCTGAGAGCGCGTCGGCCGTCTGATGCAGCGAGATCGCGCCGAGACCGGCAACCGAGCACGGCTGCGCGGCGAATCCCCCGCCGGGGCAGCCCCCGACGGGGGCGAGCAGCCGCAGCGCGTCGCCGTCGGCCTTGAAGAGCATCGGGTTGCCGGCGGGCGCGTCCGCCGTGAGCGCCAGCCGCGACTCGAACAGGACGTGCGCGAGGTCGTCGGTGGCGGCCGCGAAGAACGGCCGCTTGCTGCCTCTGTCGATCGGCGGGAGCGGCGCGGGCGCGCTCGTCAGCAGGCGGTAGGAGCCGGTGCCGGGCGTGCGCAGGTCTTCGCGCGCGTACAGGTTCTCGACCTCCGCGACGTTCGGCGCACTGGTGACCGGCGACCAGGCGCGGAAGACCGCTTGCTCGAGCTCGGGTGTGAACGCCTCGTAGGCGGGGTCGAGCTGGCCAGCTGCGGCCGTGACCGACATCGGCTGCTGCTGCGGCGTGATGGCGTGCGTGCTCCAGCCACTCGTGCCGTGCTGCGCGGTGCGCTGCGCGAGGTACTCGGTCGCGATGCCGCCGCCGATCGCGTCGCCGAAGCCGCCGAGCGACGCGAACGCGATGGCGGCCGGCAGTCCGGCTGCGGCGCCCGCGGCGGCGTGCGTACGGGATGTGTCGGCGA
Organism: Conexibacter sp.; assembly: GCA_036009645.1. Taxonomy (GTDB): domain Bacteria; phylum Actinomycetota; class Thermoleophilia; order Solirubrobacterales; family Solirubrobacteraceae; genus Conexibacter. The sequence continues at coordinate 36,020 of DASYLH010000003.1, read as the reverse complement.
TCACGTCGTTTCCGCCCTTCTCGCTCGGCGAGACGAGCTCCCAGGCGCGCCCTGGCGGTTGCTCAGCCCGAACGCCCGCGGCCGGGAGCACGCCCAGCGCCGCGATGACGATCAAAATCCGCTTAGTGGTGCCCCACCACACCGCTTAACGGTAAACAAGAACGGCTCCAGACGCAAGGCCGTACGGCGTTGTCCTGCCTGTACAATTATTAGCTAGAAAGTTGTTTCTTGACACTCTAGATAACTGAGTGTAAGGTGTTCTCAAGCTCTCGGAAGAGCCAGCAAAGCCCGCCTCGACCGCCGAAACCCGCGGGGACGGGCCCGGCCAACCCCCTTCCGCATCGAGCTCGGGATACCGGCCTGCAGAAGAAGAAAGGGGATCTGTGCCTGGACTTACCTGGTCTGCACTCACCCTGATGCGCGCGCCCGTACGGCTCGCGTTCCAAACAATCAAAGGACCGATTGCCATGCGAAACCGCACCACAAGCGCGGCCGCAGTGCTCGCGGCAGCCCTGCTGCTCACACTGTCCGTCACCGCAACAGCCGCTCGGCTCAGTTACAGCGCCAGAGAATTCAGAATAACGTGGTCGACGCTGAGGTTCTCCGCCGCGGAAGGCGGCGTGTCGATAACGTGCCCGGTCACGCTCGAAGGAAACTTCCTCGAAAGAACATCGGCCAAGGTCACAGGCCAAGTCGAAGCGAGGATCACGGCTTCGACCGTCGGGACCTGCAGAGAAGGAAGGGCGACGATCCTAGCCGAAACGCAGCCTTGGGATGTCACCTACCAGTCGTTCACCGGGACGCTACCGAACATAACCGGTGTTCGCTATTCGCTGATCAACGCGGCCTTCCAGGTGGAACCGGGCCTCGGGATCGTGTGCCTAGCGAGAACAAGCACCAGATACCCGGCAGCAGGCGATGCGAGGCGTGACGCGGCCGGCAGAATCACCTCGCTCACGACCGACTCCACGCTGCAGATACCGACGACCGGCAACGCCGAATGTCCAGAATTCGGCATCTTCTTCGGCACCGGCGAAGTGTTCGTGCAGGGCAGCTCCACGACCCGCGTCACACTGACCCTAATATAGGCCGCCGTAGCGGGAGCCGGACGACGCCGTGCAGCGGGTCAAGTCCGCTGCACGGCGGTCGATCATCCAGGTCGTGAGCCCGATCAACCTCACGCTGCTGATCGCACTGGCGGCGAGCCTGCTGTCACTGCTCGCGCTGCGGCGCCGCAGTGCCCGCGCCCAGCGCGACCTACGCTCGCTGCTCGCCACGACCTCGGAGCTGCGCCACCTCGCCGACCACGACGCGCTCACCGGGCTCCCCAACCGCCGTCGCTTCGAGCAGGAGCTCGCGCGGCACCTCGCGCATGTGCGCCGCTACGGCCCCGAGGGCGCCGCGCTCGTGCTCGACCTCGACTGCTTCAAGCCCGTCAATGACACCTTCGGTCACGCGGCCGGGGACCGCCTGCTGGCGCGCGTCGCGTGCGTGCTGCAAGAGCGGCTGCGCGCGACCGACGTCGTGGCCCGCCTCGGCGGCGACGAGTTCGCGATCCTACTGCCGCGGGTCGACGCGGCCGGCGCGGGCGCCGTGGCGCGCAGCCTGGTGGAGACCGTGCGCGCCGAGGCGCTCACCGCCGACGCGCGCGGCGTGACGATCAGCATCGGCGTGATCGCATTCGACGAGCGCGCGCCGGTCGTCCCCGAGGGCATCCTCGCGGCCGCCGACATCGCGATGTACGACGCCAAGGCCGCCGGTGGCGATGGCTGGGCCTTCTATGCGGAGGCGCGGGTGACCGCCACGGGCCCTCGTGCGGTCGCGGGACGCTCCCCCGCCGGGCTTCACTCCCCGGCGGTCGTGGTCACGTAGGCGGCGACCGCCTGCAGCTGCTCGCGGGTGAGCCTGCCGCGGAACGACGGCATCGCTTCCGGTATGCCTCTCAACGCCTGCTGCATCACGAGCTTCTGGCTGGGCTTCACGTGGCTGAAGTCGGTGCCCCCGTAGACCGATCTGCCGGTTGGTCTACGTCCGTCGATGCCGTGACAGCGCTGGCAGTTATCGCGGAAGACCTGCTCCCCCGTCGCGAGCTGCTGTGCGTCGGCATCGGGGACGGCGACTCTTCTGCCGGCCACGGCGAGGACGTAGGCGACGACCTCGTCGATCTCCCCTCTCGTCATTTCGCCGCTCAGCGAGGGCATGTCTATGCCGCCGCTGTCGATGCGCTCGCGCAGGTACCTCTCTCTAGGCTGCACCTCGTCGAGGTTCGGGATCGGCGACTCTATGAACGTCGGATGCGCGACCCTGCTCTCGATCGTGTGGCAGAACCCGCATCTAGCCGTGAACAGCGGGCGGCCTGCCGCCACCAGTCGCGCCTCGCGCGCAGCCTTTGCCCGGGCGCGCGCCGCCGCAGCCGCGTCGTCCTTCGAGCTGTCGCTGCCGCAGCCGCCGGCGAGCGCCAGAGCCAGCAGCAGCACGCATCCCGTCGCGCGTCGCACCGAACGTCCCCCTCGATCGCTATCACTGGCCGCGCCTCCCCCGGCGCAGTCCGCGCGTGCGAGCCTACCAATTTCAAGGTCGTCGAAGGCGACGTACCTGCGCGTGCGTGAGCGCCACGAGGTCACCCGGCACCAGCTCGAGCTCCAACCCCCGACGGCCGGCACTGACGAACACAGTCGCGTGCACGAGCGCCGTGTCATCGACGAGCGTCGGCAGCGCACGCCGCTGGCCGAGCGGACTGATCCCGCCCGCGACGTAGCCGGTCACGCGCTCGGCGCGCTCCGTCGGCGCCATCGCCGCGCGCTTGCCGACCGCGCGCAGATCGAGCGTCGCGTCCGACGGCACGATGCAGACCGTCAGCCCGTCTGTGCCACCCTCGGCCGCCACGACGAGTGTCTTGAACACGCGCGCCGGATCGATCGCCAGCGCCTCCGCCGCCTCGAGCGCGTAGGAGTCGGCGGACGCGTCGTGCGCGTACTCGTGGACCGCATGCTCGATCCCCGCTGCCTGCGCGACCCGCGTCGCCGGTGTCTCACGTCCCGCCACTCGTGCTCCCCCGCGGGGAGCCTACCCGGCGGCGACGGGCTCCGGCTCCGGCTCGATCGCCACGGGGGCCGCCAGCGCCGCTGCCGGCGCCTGCTCGATCGCAACGTCGGGGATCAGCCGCGCGAGCGGGCGGGGCAGCCACCAGTTCCAGTCGCCGAGCAGCTCCATCGCGGCGGGCACGAGCACGAGCCGCACGAGCGTCGCGTCGAGCGCGATCGCGACCGCGCAGCCGACGCCGAGCTGCTGGATCGACGGCACGCCGGTGAGCACGAACACGCCGAAGACGCACGTCATGATCAGCGCGGCGCTCGTGATCGTCTTCGCGCTCGCCTGCAGGCCCTCCGCCACCGCGGTGCGCGAGTCGCCGGTGACCGACCAGCGCTCGCGGATGCGGCTGAGCAGAAACACCTCGTAGTCCATCGAGAGGCCGAACACGATTGCCAGCACGAGCGGTGGCGTGAGCGCGTCGATGTAGCCGTCGGACTGGAAGCCGAGGAAGCCGTCGATCCAGCCGAGCTGAAAGACCGCCACCAGCACCCCGTATGCCGCGCCGACGCTCAGCAGGTTCATCAGGACCGCCTTGAGCGGCAGCACGACGCTGCGCAGGAGCAGCAGCAGGACGACATAGGACAGCGCGAGCACGAACAGCGCGATCAGGCCCATCGAGCTCGAGATGCGGTCGGCGAAGTCCTTGCCGAACGCGGGCGAGCCACCGACGTGCGCCGTCGCGGGCAGTTCGTCGCGCAACCGGTCCACCAGGACACGGGAAGGCTCGGACTCACCGTCGTGGAGCGGAATCGCGCGCACGAGCACGCTGTCACCGTCGTGCGAGATCAGCGGCGACTTGACGCGCACGATCTCGCGATCGTCGCGGAGGGTTCTTTGGACCTCAGCGAGCTGGGCACGCGGTGCCACGACCTCAACCGGGCTCGCAGCCCCGGCGCCGATCACCTTCGAGGCTGCATCGAAGCCGACGCGCGTCTCATGGCCAGCGGGGAACTGCTGCAGCGCGCCATTACTCATCTGCAACTGCAGTGCCGGGATGGCGAGCGCGAGCAGGACGGCGGTGGCGCCGCCCGCGGCGAGCACCGGGCGACGCATGATCGCGCCGGTCCAGCGGGCCCAGAAGGTCCCCGCCTCCGCGCCGCGGCGGCGCGGCACCCGGCGGGCGAGCCAGCCGGTCACGCTGCCGACCACGCGCCCCTGCTCCCACGCACGCCGGCCGGCCAGGCTGATGAGCGCCGGCAGCAGCGTCGTCGCGGCCAGCACGGAGACGGCAACGACCAGGATCGCGCCGAGCGCCATCGAGCGCACCGCCATCGTGTCGACGATGAAGAGGCCGGCGAGCGAGACGATCACGGTGAGGCCGGAGAAGGTGACGGCGACGCCGGAGGTGGCGAGCGCGATGGCGCGGGCGTCGTCGGGCGTTCGACCGCCGGCGATCTCCTCGCGGTAGCGCGCGAGCACGAACAGCGAGTAGTCGACCGCGACGCCGATCCCGATCATCGAGGCCATGTTCGTGACGAACACGCTCATGCCGGTCATCAGCGACAGGGCGTAGATCAGCGCGCCGGTCACGAGCACTGCGACGAAGCCGAGCGCGACCGGCATCAGCGCCGCCACGAGCGAGCCGAAGACGGCGAGCAGGATCAGCAGCACGATCGGGAAGCCGATCGACTCGGCCTTCGCGAGGTCCTCCTTCGAGAGGTCCTGCATTCCCGCCCACAGCGCGCCCTGGCCGACGAGATGCGTCGTGACCGGCGCGTCCGCCGGCTGGTCGGCGATCCCGAGCGATTTGCGCAGGTCGACGGCGACGTCGATCGCGTCGGAGTCGCCGACGTCGGTCGTGAGCGGGACGACGAGCGTGCGCGGACCGTCGGCCTGCAGCTCGCGCAGCGCCTGTGCGCGGGCGGCCGGTGTGAGCACAACGTGGCCGGCGTCGCCGGCAGCCGTTCTGACGCTGGCGAGCGCGCTCCGCAGCTCAACCGTCGTCGCGCCGGAGTGCGGGACGAGCACGGCCGCGAGCGTCGAGCCCTGCGCGTGCTCGAAGTCGTGCTCGACCGCCTGCTGCACCGCGACCGACTGCGAGCCCGGCACGTCGAAGCCGCCGCCGGAAAGGTGGTCGGCCTGGCGCGCGGCGAACGGGAACGTGGCGAGCACGATCAGCGCCCAAGCGCCGAGGAACAGGCCGCGGCGCCGGCGAATCAGCGCGTCGAGGCGGAGCATGACGGTCTGCACTGAGGCCCTCCTCGAAAGTCAGCCGGCCGGGTCCCGGCGAGGCAATTGGCTGCGTGACCAGCCGACCCTCTCAGATCGAACCGGGCACGGAGTGTGCGATCACTCACAGATCATCACGTCCGATTCCCACCTATGCGTCGGTCGATAACGGAACACGACTTTGTTTCTCGGTGTATCGGTAGAATCGTGCCATGGCATCGGCCGGCCTGGGGGCGCCGGCGGCGGCGTCTGCACGGGTCGGCGAGCCAGCGCCTCACACATTGCGAGACGAACACGCCCTGGCGGCGTGGCTGAGTGCGATCCCGTGCGCAGCCCTCGTGGCACTCGCAGCCTGGCTGCTCGGCCCCCCGCTCGGCGATCTGACGGCGTCGACTGGCGGCTATACGTTCACGCCTGAGATCGCCAGGGTCGTGCATCCCGAGCCGACCGAGCACGCGCGCTACCTCATCGCGCTGATCCTGCCGCTCGCGGTCTCGCTCGCCGTCTGCACGTCTCCGCGCTGGCTGTGGCGGATCCCGCCGCCCACAGCTCGCGGAGGCGCGGCAGCCGTGCAGGCGCTGCTCGCCGCGCTCGTCGTCGCCTGTTACGTCGCGCAGCACCGGCTCACGTTCGGCGCCGTCTACACGCAGGGCCAAGGCACGATCCAGGCGAGCTACTTCACCCCGGCCACCCTGCTCGCGGCGGCAGTGCTGGCGGGCGCGACGATCGCCGTGCTGTGGGAGGAGCGCGCGCGAGCCGTCGCGCGTTCGCTCATGCGCGACTCACGCGCGAAGCGCATCGTCGCCTGCTCGCTCGCTGCGCTGGCGACCGCGCTCTGGCTCTCGCACGCCGTCGAGACCGACCGGACCCTCGCCAACGCACCGTTCGACATGCGCTTCAACTTCTCGTTCACGCTGAACGAAACGTTCGCGCTGCTCAACGGCCTGACGCCGCTCGTCGACTTCACCGCGCAGTACGGCTCGCTGTGGCCGTACGTGGTCGCCCTGCCGATGTCGGCGATCGACAAGAGCGTGCTCGTCTTCTCGATCGCGATGTGCACGATCAGCGGCCTTGCGCTGCTGTCGATCTACAGCGTGCTGCGACGCACCGCCCGCAGCGCCGTGGGAGCGCTGCTGCTGTACCTGCCGTTCCTGGCCACGAGCGTCTTCTGGATCCTCGGCGAACCGACGAACCACTCGACCGTCGCCACCTACTACGCGATCTTCCCGCTGCGCTACGCGGGCCCGTACTTCCTCCTGCTCCTGACCACCCGCCTGATCGAGCGGGGCGTGCGGCCGCTCGCGGTGTATCCGCTGTTCCTCGTCGGCGGGCTGACGATCCTCAACAACCTCGAGTTCGGCGTTCCCGCGCTGGGCGCTTCAGTCGCCGCGATCGCGTGGGCTGCCATCGGCGCGCCGGACGCACCGCTGCGATGGCGGCGCCTCGCGCTCGCCGCTGTCGTAGGGGTGGCGACGGCGGTGGCGCTCGTGTGCCTGCTGACGTTCGTGCGCGCCGGCTCGCTCCCGCAGATCGACCGTCTGACGGACTACACGCGCCTGTTCGCGGTCGCCGGGTTCGCCTTGGTGCCCGTCCCCGGCCTGCTCGGCCTGCACCTCGTCATCTACCTCACGCACGCGGCGGCGATCGTCGTGGGGACGGTGCGTGCGGCGGGCCGCGCCCACGATCGCCTGCTCACCGGCATGCTCGTGTGGTCGGGCATCTTCGGGCTCGGCTCCGGGACGTACTACATCGGCCGCTCGCACCCGCTGCCGCTCAAGTTCCTCTTCTCGGCGTGGGCGCTCACGCTCGCGCTGCTGACGATCGTCGTCGTGCGGGAGCTCGCGCGGCGCCGGCGACTGTCGATCGCCGCCGCGCTCGTGCTGCTGGGGTTCGGCGTGGCCGCCTGCTCGCTCGCCCAGGCGCCGACCCCGTGGGGCGAGGCGCAGCGCTTCGACAGCGCATACGTGCCGACCGAGGAATCGGACAACGGCCCGCGTCCCCTCGCACCTCCGACGGACCCGGTCGCACGCCGCTTCGTCTCGACGATCGCGGACGGCCCGCATCGCTTCGTCTACGCGCGCGGCGCACCGATCGCGATCATGCTGCGCACCGGGCATCGGATCGCCGACGCGTACGGCGTGCGCAACGTCTCGCCCTACAGCGGGATCGAGTCGGCGCCGACGGTCGAGCGCATCGAAGCTGTCCTGGACGCGCTCGAGCGCGCCGGCGGCAACACGCTGATCCTGCCCAACCCGGTCGACGCCGGCGTGTTCCCGGTGCTCGAACGGCGCGGCTTCCGCCTCGTCACGCACCATGGCCTCGACCGCTACGACCCCACGGTGCCGCACGGCGACGCGGTCATGCCGTTGTGGCCATACGGCTACGTGATCAAATGGGTCGACACGCGTCACCTGCACGCGGCGTGGCTGCAGCGCCGAGCGGGACGCAGCCGAACGCCTCCGCGATCAGCTCATAGGAGCGGCGGCGGGCGGCGTGGTCGTGGGTGATCGTGACGACGATCGCCTCCTCGGCGCCGTAATCGCGGGCGACCTGCTCGATCTCGGCGCGGACTCTCCCCGGCGTGCCGAGGATCGTGCGACGGCCTTGCCCGACCTTGTCGAGCGGGATCCCCTCGCGCTCGAGGAAGGCGATCGCCGTCTCGACCGGCGGGACCGGCACGAGCTGCCCGCGGCGCAGCAGCGTGAACGCCATCTTCGCGCTGGCGCCGAGCCGCAGCGCCTCCTCGTCGGTCTCGGCAGCGACCGCCCACACGGCGACCGCCACCCGCGGGTTCTCCAGTCGCATCGACGCCTGGAAGCGCTGGTGGTAGTCCTGCGCGATCGGCGCGCCGAGCGCATTGATGAAGTCCGCAAACGCGTACGGCAGCCCCAGCTCGGCCGCCCACAGGCCGCTCTGCGGCGAGGAACCAAGCAGCCACGGCTCGGGCCGCTCGGGTCGGCCGGGCAGCACGCGCGCGAGCGAGGCGAACGGATGGCCGGCCGGCAGCTCACCGTCGAGGTAGCCGAGCAACTCGGCGAGCTGCTGGGGGAAGTCGTCGACCATGCCGTGACGGCGGTCGCGCTGAAGCGCGAGCATCGTGCGCTGGTCAGTCCCGGGCGCGCGGCCGATGCCGAGGTCGATGCGGCCGGGGCTGAGACCCGCGAGCATCGAGAAACTCTCCGCCACCTTCAACGGGCTGTAGTGCGGCAGCATCACGCCGCCGGAGCCGACGCGGATCCGCTCCGTCGCCGCGGCGATCGGGCCGATCAGCACCTCCGGGCTCGCGCACGCAAGCATCGGACCGCCGTGGTGCTCCGCGACCCAGTAGCGGTGGTAGCCGAGCGCGTCGGTCAGCCGCGCGAGGTCGAGCGTGTTGCCCAGCGCATCCGCACCCGTCGCCCCATGGGCGATCGGCGACTGGTCGAGGACGGAGAGGCGCAGCACCCCGTCCATGGTAGTTGCGCGATCAATCAGCCGCGCGCGCGGCGCCCACTGCGCATCCCCAACCACAACCACACCGGGTACGTCGCGAAGATCGCGGCGGCGAGCTTGTGGGTTCTGGGGCCGGCCTTGGCGGCGTCGAATCTGGTGACGCCGGAGTTGATCATCCAGTCGCGGCCGGACTTGGCGCGGACCGGGCGCCAGATCGGCTTCGTCCACTCGTGGTCGAGGTAGAGGCCCACGCTGACCGCGTAGAAGAAGGCCATCGTCTGCGCGCCGACCTTGAGGTCGTTTGCGAGCGTGCGCTCCTCAGCTGGCGTCGTCGCCGCGTACGTGCGGCCGCCGGCGTAGAGCAGAGCGGGGTCGATCAGGAAGGACATCGGTCAGGTCTCCTCGGGTGTCAGGCGACGCGCTCCCGCGCGGCGTCGGTCGTCTCGGTCGGTGGCACAGCGCGCCCGAGCAGCCCGTAGGCGAGACGGGTCGCGAGCGCCATGATCGTCAGCTGCGGGTTGACGCCGAGCGAGCTCGGCACGACGGAGCCGTCGGCGACGTACACGCCCTGCGCTCCGTGGAGCTGCAGGTCGCCGTCAACGACGCCGTGCTCGGCGCGCGCGTCCGCGCGCGCGGTCCCGAGCGGGTGGAACGCCATCAGCTTGAGGTCGCGCGCCCGGGCTCTCTCCGGGGACACACCGCCCGGCAGCCCCAGGTACACCTCGCGCGCCCCAGCCGCGCGGAACAGCTCATTCATCCGCTGAAGGCCTCTGCGAAAACGCACGACGTCCTCCTCCACCAGCTCGTAGCGGATCACCGGCCGGCCGCCGAGCGCACGCACGCTGCCGCGCGATCTGTCGCTCACCATCAAGCCGAACATTGCGAGGTTGCGGTAGCTCGCCATCGCGGCCGCGTGGCGCTTGCCGCTGAGCGGCAGCGACATCGCGACGTACGACGGCGGCCCGGCGACGCCCTCAAACATGATGCCCTCGGACGCGAACTCGTCGACGTAGAAGCTCTGCGGCACGCCCTTCGCCATGTCGACGACCTCGTCCATCAGGGCGAAGGCGCCCGTCGCCGGGTGGAGCGCGAGGTTGCGGCCGAGCTCACCGGACGCGCGCCCGAGCCCGCTGCGCTGCAGCAGCAGCGGCGTGTGAATCGTGCCGCACGCGACGATCACCGTCGGCGCCCGCACCTCGAGCCGACCGCCGCCGTTCGCCAGGCGCGCCTCGACTCCACGCGCGACGCCGCGCTCGACGAGCACGCGGCGCACGTCGGCGCCGGAGATCACCTGGGCGCCGGCCGCCTCGGCGCGCGGGACGTAGGTGATGCCGACGTGCTGCTTGGCCGACGTCGGGCAGCCGAACGCGCACACGCCCGAGCCGACGCAGCCTCTGGCGTTGCGTCTGAGGAAGCCGTGGGACCAGCCGAGCGCCTCCGCCCCGCGCCGGGCGACGGCCGCGTTCCTGCCGGCCAGCTCGGGGGTGACCTCGCTGATCGAGAGGGCTTGCTCGACGCGAGCGAAGCAAGGATCGAGCGTGTCCTCAGTCAGTGCCTCCAACCCGAACTCGCGCCGCCAGCGCGCCAGCACGGCCGGCGGCGTTCGGAAGCAGGTCCCGGAGTTCACAAGGGTCGTTCCACCGAGGCCACGCCCAAGCGGCAGCAGAATCGGAGGCGTGCCGAGCGTCGTCGTCTGGCCGCCGTCGCGGTAGAGGCGCGCCAGCATGTCGAGCGGCCGCGCACTGAAGCGGTCGGCGTCGTGGCGCGGCCCCTGCTCCAGCACGACGACGTTCATCCCGCCCTCGGCCAGCTCGGCCGCGGTGACGGCGCCGCCGGCGCCCGCGCCGATCACGCAGACGTCGGCCTCGATCACGCGCGCCTCGCGGCGGCGGCTCACGGCCGCCCTTCCTCACGCCGCAGCGCGCGACCGCGGGCGGCGACCGCATCGGCGTCCCAGCCGAGCGCCAGGGCGTTGGCGGGATCCTCGTAGTGACCCATCGCGAGCAGCCCGTTCGCGAGCTGGTCGACCGTGTGCGCGCGACTGAGCATGCGTCGGCCGCGCGGACGGCGCTCGAGCGCCACCAGCAGCCGCAGGCCCGAGCGCTCCGGCTGCGGCGCCGCGTCGACGAAGCGGTCGAGCCCCTCGCGGCCGAGGTCCGGCCTCGCGCGGCTCACTCCGCCGCCCCCATCACAGCGCGCTCCTGCGCGAGCGCGAGGTCCGCGACGGCCTCGGCGGCCGCGTCTCCGTCACCCTCGCGGATCGCGGCGGCGGCGCGCAGGTAAGTCGGCGCCCACTCGTCGCGGTGGGCGACGATCCCGCCGAATGCGCCGATGCGCGGCAAGTACAGCTCGCGCACCGAGTTCATGATCAGCTGGAAGACGATGTTGCCGGCGGCGTCGACGATGGCCGCCATGAAGTGCCAGTCGGCCAGCAACGCGCCGTGGTCGTCGCCGGCGGTCGCGACCGCGCCGGCCAGCTCGGCGATCTTGTCCATCTGCGCGTCGTTCGCGCGTCTCGCCGCCAGTCGCGCCGCCTCGCTCAGCAGCAGCCGCCGCGACTCGAACAGCGAGCACACGACGTCCTGGTCGACGCTCGTCAGCAGCGCGAGCGCGTCGAGCCCGCCGGACTGGCGCCAGTCGCGCACACGCATCGCGTCGCCGTGGCGCACCTCGACGAGCCGCAGCTGCTCGAGCCGCTTGACCGCCTCGCGCACCGTCGCGATGTTGACCCCCAAGTCAGCCGCGAGCGCGCGCTGCGTCGGCAGCCGCTCGCCGGGCTGGTAGTGCCCGCCGAGGATCGCTTCGCACAGCCGCCCGAACACCTGATCCGGAACCGACTCGCGCGACAGCGGTGGTGAGGACTGCTCGGCCATCTCGGGCGGCAGTGTATCGGTGTTCGGAACAATATATGTATCTGCACGATGAATCGTGTAGACGATTAGACGATCCACTACGACGCGTGCTCCTTCCAGCTCGACCAGGATCCCGGCCTGTGGCGCACCACTCCGGTCGCAGTAGTCGACGGCCGCGGCGGCGTCGTCTACCAGGCGCCCACGGCCGCCGAGGTCGCCGACCTGATGGCCGAAGTCGTCGAATGGCTCGATCACGGAGACCTCGATGCGCACGTCGCGGTACGAGGGGCGATGGCCCACCTTCACGTCGTCTCGGTCCATCCCTTCAGAGATGGGAACGGGCGCGTCTCGCGCATCGTGCAGTCGCTCGTGCTCGCTCGGGACGCTCTTCTCAGTCCGGAGTTCGCCTCGATCGAGGAGTACCTCGGTACGCACACACGGGACTACTACGATCAGCTGCAGCAGGCCCACGGCGCCGCCTATGACCCGAGATGCGATGCTGGCGCGTGGGTCACGTTCTGCGTGCAAGCGCATCTGGACCAGGCGCGACGACGGCTGGCTCAGGTCGACGAGGCGGCGAAGCGGTGGGGCCGTCTCGAGCGCCTCGCCGACGAGCGCAACTGGCCCGACCGCTTCGTCATTGCCATGGAGCAGAGCCTCTTCGGCGGATGCGATCGCACGACCTACGCGCGCGAAGCCGACGTGTCCGCCGGGACCGCAAGCTCTGACCTGCGGCGACTGGTGGAATCTGGTCTGCTCGTCCAGACCGGCCAGGCACGCGCCACGCGCCACGCGCCGTCCGATGCGCTGCGCGCGGCGGTCGCCGGCTGACCGGCGCTTACTCCGACTCGGTCGCTGGCAGCCCGCCCGCCCCACGACGGCGCTCGCGCGGTGAGGAGGGCTCGACGCGCAGGAGGCGTGCGAAGCCGCGCGGGAGCCACCAGTTCGCGTCGCCGAACAGCGACACGGCGGCGGGCACGAGCAGCGCGCGGATGACGGTCGCGTCGAGCAGGATGCCCGCAGCGAGGCCGGTCGCGAGCACCTTGATCTGCGTGCCGGGACTCGCGGCGAGCGACATGAACGCGAGGAACAGGATCAGCGCGGCGCTCGTGACGAGCCGGCCGGTGCGGCCAATGCCGGTGATGACCGACTCGTTCGTGTCGCCCGTGATGTCGTACTCCTCGCGCATGCGCGAGAGGATGAAGACCTCGTAGTCCATCGACAGGCCGAACAGGAAGGCGAAGACCATCAGCGGGATCCACGACTCGATCGAGCCGGACGCCGGGATCCCCCAGATCGCCTCCGAGCCGTGGCCGTTCTGCCACACGATCACGAGCACGCCCCACGCGGCGGCGACGCTCAGGACGTTGAGGATGACCGCCTTCGCCGGCAGCAGCACTGAGCGGAACGCCCGCGCCAGCAGCAGGAAGGTGACGATCCCGACGAGCGCGAGCATCAGCGGGAAGTTGCCGTAGACGGCGTCGATGAAGTCGCTGTTCTGCGACGGCTGTCCGCCGACGCCGACCTCGCCGCCCTGAGCATGCGCCGCGTCGCGCACGTCGTCGACGACGGTGCGCCACGAGCCCGACGAGCCGTCCTCGATCGGGAACGCGAGCACGATCGAGCTGCCGGCCTGATGCCACGACGGGGCAGCCGGCGCGGTCGCGCCGGAGATCCCGTCGACGCCGGCGAGCGCGCTCGCGACGCCCTCGGGCGCGGTCCCTCTCACGAGCACCTCGTTCGGCACGAGCGCGCCGCCGCCGATGCCGGAGTCGTCCAGCGCGACGAGCCCGGCCTTCGCGTCGCCCTGCTGGGCGAGCGTGTTGAGGTCGGACAGGCCGGGATGCATCTGCGTCGCCGCGAACACGAGCACGCCGAGTATCAGCAGCGCCACGCCGGCCGCGATCGCGCGGTGCCTGACGATGCCTCTCGCCCAGCCGGTCCAGAAGCGCGACGCTCTGTCGTCGGTGCGGATGTGCGGCCAGTCGAGCCGTCTGCCCATCGAGTGCAGCACGACCGGCAGCAGCGTCAGCGCGACCGCGACGCTCATCACCGGGATCAGCAGGCCGCCGTAGCCGACCGAGCGCAGGAACGGCAACGGCAGCGCGACGAGCGCGAACAGGCCGATCGCGACCGTCGTGCCGGAGAAGACGACCGCTCTGCCGGCCGTCTCCATTGCGCGCACGATCGCCTCGTCGCCAACGCGCCCGTGGGCGCGCTCCTCGCGCCAGCGCATCGAGATCAGCAGCGAGAAGTCGATCGCGACGCCGAGCCCGACGAGCGCGATCAAAAACTGCACGATCGGCGAGACGCCGGTGACCTGCGTAAGGCCGTAGACGGCGAGGAAGGACGTCATGATCGCCGGGATCGCCATCAGGATCGGCACGAACGCGAGCAACGAGCCGAACACGAAGCCGAGCACGACGAGCGCGCCGAGACCGCCGACCAGCGCCTCGAGCAGCACGCCCGGGCCGTCGGAGTCGCCGCTCTGCGCGTTGAGCGCGTCGTAGCCGGACAGGTGCACGGGCGCGCCGCCGACCGTCATGCCTGCAAGCGCTCTGCGGGCCGCTCTCTCCGCTCTCGGGTTGTCGCCGAACGGCTGGTCCGGGTCGGGCGTCGCAAACGCGACCGCAAAGGCGGTGCGGCCGTCTCTGGAGACGAACGCGCTGTCGCCCGTCGAGCCGTAGCCGGCGATGCGCGCGCCCGGCAGCGCCGCTCTCAGCTTGTCCTCCACCTCGCGCAGCTCAGCGCGCACGGCAGGCGTCTCCGCCGTTCTGCCAGCCGGCAGCTGCACGACCGGCACGAGCGGCGCGGCGTTGCCGCCGGTGCCTTGGTAGAGCCGCTGGATCTGGACGTTTGTCTCCCACCCCTCGCGGCCGGGGACGGAGAACTTCTGGTTCATCGCTCTCGACGCGGGGCCGGCAGTGGCGATCCCGATGATCGTGACAACGAGCCAGAAGGCGACGACGAGCTTGCGATGCGCGAGTACCCAGCGAGTGAGAGCGGTCATGGGGTCGTTTGTATCACGAATGGATGGGAGTGCGTATATTTGATGTTACCGATGACCATGGTCGACGGGGAGAGACCGCCGCCTCAGCTGGCCCAGTACTCGGGCTTCCTGCTCAACTGGGTGGCTGCGCGTTCGCGCATGCGCTTCGCCGCGGCACTGGCGGAGCACGACCTCCACCTGCGCGAGTTCGCGACGCTCAACATCGTTGCAGCTCGCCCGGGGCTGACTCAACACGATCTCGCGGCCGCCGCCGAGATCGACGCGTCAACGCTCGTCGCCACGCTCGACGGGCTCGAGCAGCGTGGACTCGCCGAGCGGCGGATCCTGTCCGAGGACCGGCGCAAGCGAGCGATCTACCTGACAGCCGACGGCGAGGCGGCGCTCAGAGGCGGCCGCGCGCTCGCGCGCAGACTCGGCGACGAGCTGTTCGGCGCGCTCGACGCCGACGAGCGGGCGCAGTTCGAGACGCTGCTGCGCAAGCTCGCCGGCCTCTGACGTCGCCGCTTGCGGTCACCGGAGGGCGAAACCGACTCACTGACAGGCGACCGTGACCTGCTTGCGCACGACGACTCTGCCGTCGATCAGGAGCTTCACGTTCCACACGCCGTCGATGCTGAGCGGGCCGAACGGGCCGCCTGCGAACGTGTAGCCGTACGGGACCTGCACCTTCTCGGCCTTCTTGTGCGTCCACTTGAAGCCGCCACTGCCCGGTCTCATCGCGTCGGCGTCGGACGTTTCGAGCTTCGAGCCGAGGTTGTTGCTCCCGCCCCAGAAGGCGAGGCCCATCTTCGTGCCCTTCGGGATCCCCCACCCCTGCCACACGACGTTCACCTCGCGCTGGCCGTTGTAGCCGTCGTAGCACGCGATCAGCGTTCTGCCGGGTCTCGCCTGGATCTACGGGATCCCGATGCGCGGAAACGTGCTGAAGCCGACGACCTTCACCTGCGGTCTGCTGGGAACTCTGGCTCTCTTGGCGCTCGCGGCGGCGGGGGCGACGAGCAGCGCCGCGCCGGCCGCGGCGACCAGCGCCAGGCGTGGAAGACGTGTCATGCGCGCAGCATACGAGCGCAGGCGGGAGGCCAGACGCCGGGCCTGCGGCGAATGCCGTACTACCTACGAAGAGCCACCAGCGTGACCGTGGTGCCGCAGGCGCCGTTCGAGCTCGGCCAGCTCGTGGCCGAAGTCCTCGATCGCGGCGCGCAGCGGGCGGGGCGCGGCGCCGACGGTGTCGCGCGCTTCGGCGCGCTCTCGCAGCGCATGGATCACCTTGCGCACGCGTGCGGCCCGCTGCTCGATCCTGTCGCGCTCGAGCTGGTGAGCCAGCGAGCGGGCGGTGGTCGTGGAGCGGGTGGAGGAGCGCCCGGCCGCATTTCGGGAGGTGACGGCGACGGGTCCAGAGACGGAGGGAGTGGATGACGGGGAAGCAATTTCCATGACGTCTATCGTCCCCGGAATCGGGGAATCCATGCCTCCGTACTCCGCCGCAGATACAGCGCCCGCTCTACCGATCCCGGCTCGGTGGTCAGCCTAGGGCGGGCACGATCCCGGCAGCGCCCTTGGGCGCATGACGGGCGCGGCGCGCACGCCGTTCGTGCCGCCGCTTCGCCCCTCGCCAGACGGCGAAGATCGCCAGCGCCGAGTCGAGCAGCGAGCCCAGCTCGTCGACCACCGGCGCGGTCAGCCGGGCCGCCCGCTCGCTGTCGGCGCCGGGCGCCGACAGGTAGAAGGCGGCCGCGCCAGCGACCGTCGCCAGATGGTGCGCCGCGCGCGGCAGCTCTGCGGCCGCGGCGACCGCTTCGCGCGCGAGCAGGCCCAGCCGCTCGGCCAGGTCCACGTCGTCGTCGTAGTAGGCGAGATAGGCATGCCCGCCGGTGACGGCGTCGGCCTCGGCGTCGATCAGGCTGTCGAGCAGCGTCGTCAGCGCGCACGTCGTCAGGTAGGCGTCGGCAACGCGCTCGGCATCGGCGCCCGTTGCCGCGGGATCGCCTGCCAGCGCGATCAGCGCGTGGCCGGCGAGCACTGATGCGGCGGCACCGGCGGCGACCTCCGGCCAGCGCAGCGCGCAGATCTCCGGCTGCGTCTGCGCCCATGCCTGCAGCTGCCCCGGCCCGAGGCGCGCGACCGCGTGTGTGCGCGTCTGCGCCTCGCCGCAGCGAGCCAGCACAGCGCCTGCCACGGGTGCGACGACGGGTGCTGCGGGAAGCGACCACAGCCCGTGCCGGCACGCTGCGGCGAGCGCAGCCAGGTAGCCGCCGTCGTCGCGCCGCGGATGGCGGCCGTAATAGTCGGCGAACGGACCCGTGGGAGCCGTGGCGTCGGCGAAGGCACGGTAGAGCCGGCGACCGTCGTCAAGCGGGTTCGGAGACGGCTGCTCGGTGAGTCCGTCGAGGTAGTCGTACATCACCTCGAGCGCGACGATCGCCTCGACCGCATGGTGGCGGCGCACCGGCGAGACGAGCGTCGCCAGCGTCGCCGCGACCTCGGTGTTGAAGCGCTCGTGCCGCAGCTTCGTGAGCGCCTGCGCACGCAGCACGTCGTCGGGGATCGCCTGCGCCTGCCGATCCCAGCGGCGCAGCTCACGTCGAACGTCGGGGAAGACCGTGGGCCAGAAGCGCGCATTCGCCCGCACAAGCGCGACGGTGGCCCCCGCGGACGTACCACGGCCCCTTTCCTGCCGAACCATACGATCATAGTGCGTAACCCCATTTCCTGGAGTCATGTCTCCCGCTCAGACGACTGCGCGAATCCCGGCTCCCGCGCGTGCGTCAATAGTCCTGAAGGCCGAGCTGTGGGGGGACGCGCGCGGCGAACCAGCCGGGGATCGCGACGACGGCGAGTGCGGCGACGACGACGAGCGCGACGATCTCCACCGTCGACCAACCGGCGAGCGTCGAGGCGACCGGGAAGCCCGTCACACTGCGCAGATAGCGGTCGATCACGACCTGCCCGTAGATGCCGACGAGCGCGCCCGTGAGGCAGCCGGCGCCCAGTACGACGCTCGTCTCCAGCAGCAGCACGCGCCACAGCTGCCGCGGACTGAAGCTCTGAATGCGCAGCGCTGCCAGCGACGCCCGCCGCTGCCAGATCGCCGCACCCATCGCCGCCGCCATCGCGAGCACGGCGGCGATCAGCAGCAGCGCCGAGATCTGCCCAAGCCGCGCAAGGCCCTGGCCCGCGGAGGCGTCGATCCCGGCCGCGCGCGCGTCGGCCGTCTGCACCAGCAGGCCGCTGCTCGCTCCGGCACCGACGGCCTGCGCCACGCCGCGCTGGACGGCCGCCTGGTCGGCGCCGGGGACAAAATCGACCTCCAGCGCCGTCGGCGCCGCGGTCGCCCATGCCCGGCGGTAGTCGGCCGCCGCCATGATGATCGCGCCCGGTGGCCACCCGAGGTTGGTCGTCGTCGCCGCGACGCGAAGGCGCGTCGTGCCGGTCGGGGTCGGGATCACAATCGAGCTCCCGAGCCCGACGTGGTGCGCACGCGCGACCTGGTCCGACATGACGACCCATCCGCCCTCGCGCAGGCGGCGCGTCGCCGACGCGACATCGCCCCGCACGAGCTGACTGGCCGGCACCAGCGCACGATCCTCCGGTGAGCGCGCGATCACCCACACGCGCCGGCCGTTGAAGTCGAGGAAGCCGCCCTGGTAAGGACGCACCGCGGCGACGCCCGGGACGGCAGCCGCGCGCGCAGCGGCGGCACCGCCCCCGGCGATGTCGTTCGTCGCCTGGTTGTCGGCCGGATTGACGACCCACAGGTCGGCCGTCGAGACGTAGTCGTCGGTGTAGCCCGAGATCCCGTTGAGCAGGTCGTTGCGCGCCCCACCGATCGCGACGCTGCCGAACACTGCCACGGCGCCCGTCGCCGCCAACGCGAGCGAGCGCACGGTCGTCGCCCGCAGCCCGAGCAGCGCGACCGACAGCATGTTGAGCCAGTCGAAGCGCGCCGTCAGTGCTTCGGCGAGCTTCACGATGCCGCTGAACACCAGCGGGATCGCGAGCACGGTCGCGAGCGCGAGCAGACCACAGGAGACGAGCGCCGCCCACGGCGCCGCCAGCAGCAGCGCCGTCGCCAGTGCGATCAGCACGAGCGCAACGGCGAAGAGCTGCCGGCGCGTGTGCAATTCGAGCGCGTTGCCGGGCGCGCCGCCCGCGTGGAAGACCGCGTCGACCGCGCGCCCACGGCGCAGGTCGAGCAGCGGCGGCGCAGCCGCCAGGCAGCACGCGAGCGTCCCGCCGCCGAACGCCAACGCGATCGGCCAGGCGCCGACGACGGTGCTCGCTCCCAGTGTGAACGCCGGCGAGAGGTAGTCCGGCGAAGCGTTGAAGACGCTGTGCGACAGCACGCTGCCGACGACCAGCCCGACGAGCGAGGCAACCGCGCCCAGGACGAACGCCTGGAACAGCAGCAGGCCGATCAGCTGGCGCGGCTTGAAGCCTTGAATCCGCAGCTCGGCGAGCATCCGCCGGCGCTCGGGCGCCGTCAACAGCATCGCGTTGAACGCGAGCAGCAAGCCCAGCAATGCGCTGATCGCGGCGAAGAAGCTCGTCGCCTGGTTGCTGGGGCCAAGTGCCTGCTCGAGCAGCCCGGCCTCGGCCGTCGTCGGCGTGAGCGCCAGGTGGTGCCGCCGCGCGACCGCGGCGAGCCCAGCGCGCGCCTGGGTCTCCTGACCGGGGATCGTCTCCACCAACACGCGCGTGAGACGGCCCTCCATCCCGGCCAGCTGCTGCAGGCGGCGCAGCGGCAGCATCCCCACCCGCGCGCTCGACACGGGGCCGATCGTTTCGCGGCCGAGCACGGCGGCGACCGGCAGGCGGTCGACCGCTCCGCGCAACACCACGCGCACCGGTGGCAGCGGCCTCAGGATCGCCTGGTCAACCGGATTCGGCAGGCCGAGCGCCTGGGCCGTCGCGCTCGGCAGCATCACACCGTTCAGGAAACGGAAGCCACCGGCGACGAAGTTGCCCGCGAGCCGACCCGACAATGCAGCGAGCCGCGGGTCGAGACTCCCGAGGTTCACCGCGACCCGCTCTCCGCTCGGACCGATCAGCACCGCGCGCTGCTCGACCAACGGAGCAGCTTGCCGCACACCCGGCAGCCGCTCGACCTCGCTCAACACGCTGGCGTCGAATCCGCGCGTGTCGCGCGCCTGCAACTGCAGGTCCGCGCGCCCGACGACGGCGCGCACGACCTCGTTCGCCGAGCTGGCGATCGAACCGTTCGCGACGAGCACCGCGAACGCGAGCGCGACGCCGATCGCGATCCCGAGGCCGGCGAGCAGCTCCTGGATCGGATGCGTGCGCAGGCGCCGGCCGTAGAAGTAGATGAGGGTCTGGACGCGCATTCTGCCCCTCAGCCCGGCCGCGCGAGTGCGATCGACGTGCTGCGGGCCAGTTCCTCCGGCGCGTACTCGACCAGCCGCCCGTCGCGCAGCGTCAGCATGCGGTCAGCGACCTCGGCGGCATGCGGATCGTGCGTCACGAGCACGACCGCCGCCTTCCGCTCGCGGCTCATGCCCAACAGCAGATCGAGCACCTCCTCGCCGCGGCGCGTGTCGAGATTGCCGGTCGGCTCGTCGGCCAGCAAGAGCCGCGGCTCGTTCGCGAGCGCCCGCGCGATCGCGACGCGCTGGCGCTCCCCGCCGGACAGCTGCGCGGGCACGTGGTGCAGGCGGCGTCCGAGCCCAACGCGCTCGAGCCACGGCGTCGCCTCGCGCCGCGCGGCGGCGAGCGGCACGCGGTCGGCCAGCAGCTTGACGGCCGCGTTGTCGACCGCGGGCACGCCCGCGAGCAGGTCGAACGACTGCGAGATGAAGCCAACGTCCCGACGCTGGTAGACGGCCGCCTGCTCGTCCGACAGTGCGCCGATGTCGCGGCCGCCGAAGTGGACGGCCCCCGCATCGGGGGTGACGAGGCCGGCGGCCAGCAGCAGCAACGTCGTCTTGCCGGAGCCGCTCGGGCCGTAGAGCGCGACGACCTCGCCGGGGGTGACGGTGAGCGTCACACCGTCGACGGCGCGCACCGTCTCATCCCCGCTCGCGTAGTGCTTCACGACGTCGCGCAGCTCGAGCCCGCTCACGCGACCGGCTCCACATGCCGCGGGCGCAGCGGCACGACGGGCGCCTGCTCCTGCACCACGTGACCGCGCAAGCGACCGTTGTCCAGCGCGAGCACCCGGTCTGGACCGACAAGCGGCTCGCCGACCGTCATCAGCACGGCCGTGCCCCCGTCGGCGGCTGCGCGCAGCAGCTCGAGGATTCCGTCGCGCTCGAGTACGTCGACGCCGTTGGTCGGCTCATCGAGCAGCAGCAGGCGCGGCCTGGTCACGAGCGCGCGCGCGATTCCCGCGCGCACGAGCTCGTCGAGATGCAGCTCGCGCGGGTCGAGATTGGCATAGGCGCTCGCGCCGGCGCGAGCAAGCTCCTCCTCCGCTCGTGAACAAGCGCGCGAGCGCCCGATGCCGCGCGCGAGCAGCGCGACCGCCACGTGGTCGGTCACGCTGCCGCCATGCGCGGGGTCGAAGGCGGGGCTGCAGTAGCCGATCCCGACGCCGAGGGCACCCGCCGAGCGGTCGGCGAGATCGTGTCCGTCGAAGCGCGCCGAGCCTTCGTCGAGCGGCAGGATCCCGGCGACGACGCGCAGCAGCGTCGTGCGGCCCGAGCGGCGCAGGCCGTAGACGGCGACGAAGTCACCAGGGTCCAGCTCAAGCGAGACGTCCTGCAGCGCGAGCGTCTCGCGCTGCCCGCTCGTAAAGCGCTTGGTCGCGTGCGCGAGCTCCAGCAGGCTCATGAGCACTCCGTCGGCGTCTGCCGTCGCGGGGGTGCGCCAACCGCCTCCAGCTGGCGACGGGCGAACAGGATCCACTTCATGCGGGCCTCGAGCACCAGACGGCGCTCCTCCGCCAGCAGCCGATCGCGCATCGCGTTGAGGGCACCGCCGGCAGAGCCGGTGGTCGGACGGGCGTCGGTGCGCAGCTCCGCCATCTCGTCGAGCGAGGCCTGCTCGTAGCGGTCGACGACCTCCAGCAGCATCGGGACATCGTCCGCTCCCGTGCCGAGCAGGCGGCGGTTGAGCTCAAGCCGCGCCGGATCGCCGCGCAGCTCCTCCGCAAGCCAGGCGCGGTGGGCGTGGGTGCCACGGTCGGTCGCGCGGTAGCACGGGCGCGGCTGCCGTCTGCTGCCCACGGCCGCGCCTGCAGTCTGCTCGATCAGACCGTCAGCAAGCAGATCATCGAACGCCTGATAGATGCGCGAAGCACCGACGTCGATGATCCCGTCGAAACGTGCTTCGAACCGCTGCCAGACCTCGTAGCCGCAGCTTGGTCTCTCGATCACAAGCCCCAGCACAGCAGCATTCACCGGCGTGCGTCCCTGCTCTCTCCGCCTTGCCCGCCTGGCCGTCACGTCGCGACCCCCGATTGCCCGTAACTTAGATCGCCAAAAACCTACCCTCCGGTGGGCTAGTTGGCAAGCGACAATCGACGCATGAGTAGGCGCGTACCCGCTCTGCCATGTATGCCGTACACCGTAAATCGCCGGGGCACCGCGAATGCCGCCCAAATGTCAGGTCCGACCGCTCCGTTGCCGATGCTTGGGCACAGATGCGCACACGTCGTGTTCCTCCGGGTCTGGCCCAGGTCGCAGGGCCGCTCGCCTTCGCGATCGGCTACTTCGCTCTCTCTCGACTCGGGCTCGCCTTCCTGTCGGACGGCCAGGTCGCGCTGCTGTGGCCGGCGAGCGGCCTCGCGCTCGGTGTGCTCGTGGCAGTGCCGCGGCGTGCTTGGCCGCGCTATGCGCTGGCCGCCTTCCTCGCGAACCTCGCCGCGCAGGCGTGGGCGCGCGGCGTCGACACGCCGGCCGTCGCGCTCGCCGCGGTCAACGCCTGCGAGGGCGTGCTCGCCGCCTGGACGCTGCAGACGGTCGCGACGGCGCGACCGCGGCTGACGTTCGAGTCGACGCGCGAGGTCGCCGCACTGGTCGCCGCGGCGACGCTCGCGAATGCCGTGACAGCGATCCTCGGCGCGGCAGTCCTGACGGCCGCCTACGACGCGCCGTTCCGCGACGCGGTGGCGCAGTGGTGGCTCGCCGACGGGCTCGGCATGCTCGCCGTCGCGCCCGTCGCGATTCTGCTGCGCTGGCAGCGCCCGGTGCGCGCCGACGCGGGTGCGATCGCGTCCATCGCGGCGGTCTGGCTCGTCGCCGCGCTGATCTGCTGGGAGCCGATCGCCGACCTGTCCGAGCTGCTGTACCGCTCGCGCGCGATCCTGCCGCTCCTGCTGTGGGTCGCGGTCCGCTACGGCGCGCGCTCCGCCTCCATCGCGCTCGTCGGCGTCGCGGCGATCACGACAAGCGCCACGGTCGCCGGCTTCGGCCCGTTCCTCACCGACGGCGGCGAGACAGATGCACGGGCGCTGCAGGGCGCCCTTGCGGTCGCGATCATCTCGACGCTGTTCGTCGCGACCGTCGTCGCCGAGCGCCGGCGGGCGGAGGCCGAGCTGCGCACGATCTTCGAGTCGTCACCCGCCGGTAAGGCAGTGATCGACGCGGACGGCTCGATCGCCAACGCCAACCGCGCGCTCGCGCGGCTGGTCGGCTGCACGCGCGAGCGGCTGTGCGCGATGGCGCCCGAACAGCTCGTGCGCGAGCAGGATCGCGCCAGCCTCGCCGCCGCGATCGCGGACGTCTGCGCCGGGCGCCACACAGCGGTCGAGCTCGAGGCCGCGCTGATGGACACCGGCGGCGGCGAGACGACGGTCGCGATCCACGTCGTCCCGCTCGACGGCGAGCATGGCACCGTCGCGCTGCTGCACGTGCTCGACGTCAGCGAGCGCAAGCGCTTCGAAACGGAGCTGCGCCACCTCGCCGACCACGACCCGCTGACGGGCCTGCTCAACCGGCGCCGCTTCGAGCTCGACGTCGAGCGCCAGCTCACCCACGCGCAGCGCTACAGACGCCCCGGGGCGGTGATCGTGCTCGACGTCGACCGCTTCAAGCAGATCAACGACACCTACGGGCACAGCGTCGGTGACCGCCTGATCGTCAGCGTCGCGGATGCGCTGCGGACCCGCCTGCGCGCCAGCGACACGATCGCCCGGCTCGGCGGCGACGAGTTCGCGGTGCTGCTGCCGGAGATCGACCGCGCCGGCGTCGAGGCCGTCGCGCGCGAGCTTGTGCAGGCGGTCGCCGAGCACACCACGTGCGTTGACGGGCGCATGCTGCCGCGCGTCACGATCAGCGTCGGCGTCGCGACGTTCGGGCCGGACGCCGGCCTCGAGCGGGAGGCGCTCGTGGTCGCCGCCGACACGGCGATGTACCGCGCCAAGGAGGCCGGCCGCAACGGCTACGCGATCGCGGACGCCGGCGGCGGCCCGGCGACGCCCGCCACGGCCGACGTGGCCTGACGCGGCCTGACGCGTTAGCGCTCGCGTCTGCTGGCGCGCGAGCCGCTCGGCTCACCAGCCTTCGGTGCCGCCCGCCTCGATCCGCTCGATCCCGTCGCGCACGCCGGCGAGCACGCGCTCGCGGGAGTGCAGCTTCGTCTTCGCATGGGCGGTGCGGTCGATCGCGGTGAGCGCGCGCGCCGCGGCGATCGCCTCGTCATGCAACTGCTCAGGCGCAACGACGCGGTCGAGGAAGCCGGCCGCGCACGCCTCCTCGGGCTCGAGCAGCGCACCGGTCAGCAAGCAGCGGTCGGCGTAGGGACGCGTGAGGCGGTGCTGCGCGAGCGCGATCCCGAAGCGCGGAACGGTGAGGCCGATCGCAACCTCGTTGAGGCCGAGCTTGAACGCGCCGGCCGCGCCGATGCGCACGTCGCACGCGAGCAGCAGGAAGCCGCCCATCGCGACGGCGTTGCCGTTGCAGGCCACGACCACGGGGTGCGGAAAGGCCAGGATCCGCTCGGCGAGGCGCGCGCCGCCGGCGACCATCGCGGGCCAGCCGGCCGGCTCGGTGCGCAGGTCGAAGCCGCCGGAGAAGGTCCGCTCGCGGCCGGTCAGCAGAATGATCGCGCCGTCCGCCTCGGCGCGCTCGAAGGCGGCGGACAGCTCGGCCAGCATGGCTGGGGAGAGCGCGTTGGCCTTGCCATCGTCCATTGCGATCGTGGCGATCCCGTCGGCGAGGGTGTATGTCGTAAGTGGGCTCATGCGAGCGATCGTAACAATGTTTCGGAACAATGTTTGCAGCTTGCTCAAGCTGCGCTACCCTCGCGCCCATGCCGAAGCCGAAACAGCGCACGCCCGAGCTCGGCGAGCAGGTGCTGGCGGCCGCCCTGCGGATCGTCGAGCGCGATGGCGTAGCAGCGCTGACGGCCCGCCGTCTCGCCGAGGAGGCGGGCACGTCGCCGCCCGCCGTCTACGAGCTGTTCGGCGACAAGGCGGGGGTCGTGCGCGCGATGTTCTTCGCGGGCTTCGCGCAGCTCGGCGCGCAGCTCGGCGCGCTGCGCGAGAGCGAGGATCCGGTCGAGGACCTGGTCGCGCTCGCGCATGCCTACCGCGGCTTCATCGTCGAGCACCCGGCCCTGGCAGCGGTGATGTTTTCGCGCCCGTTCACGAGCTTCGACCCCGCTCCCGAGGAGACCGCCGCCGGCGCAGCCGTGCGCGAGCGGATTGTGGGGATGGTGCGCCGCGCGATCGCCGCGGGCCGCCTGCGCGGCGACCCGACCGACGTCGCGCACGCCTGCGTCGCGCTCGTCCACGGGCTCGCAGCGGCCGAGAGCGCGAGACGGCTCGGCGGCTCAGCGGCGGCGGTCGAGCGGCGCTGGGACGTGGCGGTGCGAGCGCTGCTGCGCGGCTTCGCGGCGGACGCTCAGCGCACGACGCGGTAGCGCAGGTGCGTCACGCCCGGCGCCTCAACGACATCGAGCTGCTCCAACCGCGGGGCGGCGGCAGCGACCGGGCCGTCGAGCAGGCGCGCTCCGCTGCCGAGCAGCACCGGCACGACGTGCAGCTCCAGCTCGTCAAGCAGGCCGGCCGCGAGGTACTGCTGTGCGGCGTCAGCGCCTCCGCCGAGCGCGACGTCCTTGCCGTCGGCGGCCGCGAACGCCTGCTCGAGCGCCGACTCGATCCCGTCGGTGACGAACGTGAAGATCGTCCCGCCTTGCAGCTCGGCCAGCGGCTCGCGCGCGTGATGGGTGAGCACGAAGACCGGGTGATGGAAGGGCGGGTCCTCACCCCACCAGCCGTTCCAGCGCGGCTCGCCCCACGGTCCGGTCCCGCCGCCGAACATGTTGCGGCCCATGATCGTCGCGCCGACGTTGTCGAGCGCGCGCTCCATGACCGGCGTGCTCGCGTTGGCCTCGCCGCCCTCTCGCCCGTGCGGCGCGCGCCAGGCCGCGAGCGCGAGCGCCCACTCGTGCAGCTGCTCTCCGCCCTTGCCGAGCGGCTGATCGACGCTCGGGTCGGGACCGGCGACGAAGCCGTCGAGCGAGATCGAGATCTGGCAGCGCAGCCGTGCCATCGCGCGGACCCTACCCCGCGCCACTGGGATCGAAGCGGCAGCGCTCCCGCCCGGCGGTGAAGCCGCGCACCATCGCGTCCGCGTTGTGGCGCTCCATATCGAGGTAGGTCGCGCCGTCCGAGCCGGCCGGGCCGAGCGTGTCGCCGTAGAGCTCGTAGTCGGCCGAGGCGCCCGTCTCGCGCGCGATCGCCTTCGCCAGCTTCTGACTCAGCGACTGCTCCGGGAAGACCGCGTGGACGTGCTCGCGTCGGATCGTGTCGGTCAGCTGGGCAACGTCGCCGGCGGACGGCTGCGCCGCCGTCGTCTGCGACGGGATCACCGCGCCGACCACGTCGATGTCGTAGCGGCGGGCGAAGTAGCCGAACGCGTCGTGGTCGGTCACCAGCTTGCGCTGCGCCGCCGGGACGCGGCGCATGCAGGTCGCGATTCCCGCGTCGAGCCGCCGCAGCCGGCGCAGGTATGCGCGCGCGTTGCGGACGTAGACGCTCGCGGCCGACGGGTTCGCGCGGTTGAGCGCGTCGCGGATGAGCGGGATCGCCGCCTCGACGTTGCGCGGGTCGTGCCACCAGTGCGGGTCGTATCTCGACGCCTCCGGGCCCGATCGCTCGCCGGCAACATGCGTCACATTCGCGTCCGCGAGCACGACAACGCGCGGATCCGCGCCCGACGCGTCGAGCACCTTGCCCATCCACACGTCGAGGTCGTCCCCGCTCTCGAACACGAGCGGCGCGTCGAGCAGCGCGCGCACGTCGTCCGGCCGCGGCTCGTACTCGTGCGGATCGCTGTTGGGCTGCAGCACCTGCACGACGTCCACCCGCTCGCCGCCAACGGCGCGCACGAAGTCGCCGACCTGCGTCGTCGTCGCGACGACCTTCACGGCGCCGGCGCGGGCCGGCGCGTCATCGGTCGCGGAGCCGCAGCCGGCGACCGTCAGTGGCACGGCCGCCGACAGGACGGCGAGCAGGTATGTCGAGAGCCGTCGGGAGGAGCGCATGCGCTCCCGAGACTAACAAGAATGGTTCTCATTTGTGTACCTGCACGGTCGCGGCCGAGTGCCGACACGATCGCTGGACCCGCTCGGACTTGACGACCGCCGAAGTTCCCCAGCGACGCACGAGAGCTCCTGGTTGGCCGGATCTGGCCAGGGGTCGCACGGTTGCGGTCGGGGACATAGTCGGAGGGGTGAGCGCACCCATTTCGACGCGCCTTCCAGAATGTGGTTGCACGTTCTGCCATAAAAGTAGATAGATTGCGGGGCGCTGAGTAAAGACAACGATGTGGAGCAATAGTCCAGATGGCAGGGATATGCTTTGTGGGGCCGGGCGCTCTTGACTGATTGGATCGCGGTCGTCGGCGTGCCCCTGCTGATGCGTGCCGTGGATTTCCTAACCGGCACATACCGAGATCGGGCGGGCGAGAGCGTCGCTCTGGAGGTAGCTGAGGCCGACGCGGCACAGATGCAGCAAGATCTGGAGGCGCTTTCGGTCGACCCCATCGCCTACGGCAACATGGAGTCGGAGATCACTGGGATCCTCGACCGGCTGGAGATCCATCGCGTCAACCTCGGTCACTTCGAGAGCCAGGCCGCGATGTGGGGCGAAGCTCTCCTCCCGGCGATCCTGATGAACAACATCCGCAGTGAGCGGGAGATGATCGAGCAGGAGCTTGCTCGTCTCATCCAGGTGCTTGACGGACTCACCCCTGGGGGACTGCCGCAAGGAATCAAGGTGCTCGATGTCGCAGACGGATGAGCATCGACACCCGTCGCATCTCGTCCAGGTGAGCTGAGCACTCGTGGGAGCGGAGACGGAGAGGCTCCAGGAGTTGCTCGAGGCGACGAAGGAGGTCCAGAACGCTTTGCTGCTCCAACTCGCTCAGGCGCCGAGGAGCGAGCAGAGCATCAAGATGCGGCGCGATGCGGCGGAGAAGGCCGAGGAGGTTCAGCACCTCGAAGCGCTGCTGGCGGCGGCCAGGGAACAGGACGATGCGATTACGAGTTCCTACCGCGAAGTGTCGCTGCGCTTCGTCAATCGTGAGCGGGAACTGGAGCGTCTCCTGCGGCCGCAACGTCGCCGTTACGTCACGGTGGAGGCACCTGCCGGCTACGGCAAGACATATCTGCTCCAGCGCGTCCAGCGAGCGTTCGTCGACCAGGATCCATTGTCGCGCCGCTCGCTGTACGTCTCACTCAAACGCTCCAAGATCGAGCTTCCGCTGCGTCTGGAGTTTCGGGACGCCGACGGAGCGTCCGTCTTCTCCGGGTCGCTGGACTCGAGTGCGGCTCTCGTCGCCGACCTCGCCGCGTTCGTGACCGCTCGACACGTCTCCGAGGTGCTGCTGCTGTTCGACGACGTCGAGCACCTGTTGGCGCCGGACGCCGACGCGTTCTGGCTGACATTCCTCGTCGGCCTCGAGAACGCGCTGTCCGCCGTGGACGGACTCGAGATGCGCGGGATCTTCGCGGGTCGTCGCGTGGTGTCGCGCTGGACGGGCTCGCGGCAGCGCCATCTGCAGGAGTTCGTCGAGCTCGAGCCCTTTCACGAATCCGCGGTCGTCGAGGCCATCAAGACCTACTTGGCGGACTCTGGTCGGCCGAAGGTGTCGCACGAGGCGGCGGATCACATCGCGACGGAGGTCGTCGAGCTCACGGGCGGGCATCCGCAGGCGATTCTGCAGATCGTCGCCGGGTTCTCCTCCGTCGGCTTCGCGGTCGACCTCGATCCTCACAGCTCCTTGTACGCCTTTCGGCCACGCGAGCAGCAGGTGTACTGCCGCGAGATCCTCCGGCCCGCACTGGACACAATTCTGGGAGACGTGGACAGCCGTGTCGAGTCGGCGATGCGCAGGCTCGCCGTCTTTCGCGCTTTCGACACTGAGATCATTGAGGCGATGATCGAGGCGGGGCAGATCGACTGGCCCGACTCCGCCTTGGCGCTACTCGCATCCTTGTCGCGGGAGACCTGGCTGATCAAGCCGCCGGGTCGTGGGCATCCGCTGTATCGCGACGCCATCGTCCGGCTTCTGGCCGGCAGCTGCTTCCGCATCGAGGATCCGAGCGTCTACCTCGCGATCACGTCCCACGCGTATGACCTCTTTGTGACCTGGATCGAGGGGACTGACGCCCCCGACGGGTGCCGCGCCTCGGATGATCTCCAGTGCTTCTACCTGGTGGAGGCCATGTACCACCGGCTCGACGCCTATCGCGTCACGAACGAGCGAGCGGAGGGACTCGGCTCGTCGCTTGCCCAGGCCGCCTGCGAGCTGGTCGGCCACCTTCGGACGAGCAAGGCCGAGCCACGCACGCAACGTCTTCAGCTGCTGAGCATGCTCGAGGAGGACGCCGAGTTGCGGGCGCTGCTTGGGCGTGTCGGCGACGCGGATGCGGTCAGCGACTTCTATGACGCCATGGAGACGGAACTGGCATGACCGACGCCGAGCGAGGACGCGTCGATCGCTCGATAACGATTGGGCGGCACGCGGAGCTGCAGCGAGCGCTGGAACTTTGCGACCACCCCTGGCCCTTGCGCATCATCGGGGTGGAAGCGCCTGGCGGCATGGGCAAGACCACGCTCCTCGCCGCAGTGCGCGATGAGTTGCGCGTGCAGGGCCGACCGGTGGCATTCATCGATCTCGCGCAGCCTGATATCAACTTGCCCCTCGCTCTTGAACGGCGGATCCTGAGTCAGTTTGAGATCTTGCACCAGTCTGAGGCTGGACAGCGCGCGGAGCGCGTGGCGCAGGACTACGTCGCGGCGCAGGGGACGGCCAGCGCCGAAACGCTGCAAAGCCTCCGCAGGCTCGCAGGCGAAAGTGCGGTGACGGCGATCAATGATGCTGGCGTGCAGGTCGTCATCCTCGTCGACACCGTTGATCGCTGGGTGTCAAACACCACAGCCTTTCGCCGCCTAACCTCGCTCTTGCCGCAGTTGCGGAACGCCAGCGTCATCCTGGCGGGACGAGCGACGTGGGAGGTCCTCCCAGCCTTGCCGTCCGTGGTGGACGTCGATCGCTCTCTGCGCCTTGAGCCGTTGGATCTTGAGGCGTCCGGCGCCTTCTTCGAAGGACTTGACGTCTCCCCTGACCTCCAGCTTCGGCTGGCGACGCTCGCGGATGGACGCCCGATCCTCCTGCGGCTCTGCGCCCAGTGGCTGGAGGCTGGGATGCCGCTCCCCGAGGCCGCCGTGGATCCGCCTTCGGCCCTTGACACATTGGATGATCAAGCGCTCGCGTGTGCGCGAAGCGACTTTCGGCGGGGGCTCGTGGAGACCATCCGGCGGCTGCGCGGCAAGCAGGACGTGCTCATCATGGAGATGGCGCACCTGGAGCACCGATTCAACGCCGAGATCGTTCGGTATCTGCATCCCGGTATGAGCGAGGACGCCGACGAAGTGCTCGAGCAGCTCCGGTGGCTGTTCTTTGTCAAGGACATCGGAGTGGATCGCGTGGTGCTGCACGATGAGATGCGCGAGCTCATCCGCGAGTTCGTCTGGCCCGCCGTCGATCCGCTCGGTGCCGAGCGACGGCGGCTCGACGCCCGAATTGCAACTTGGTATGAGTCCGTTCTCGAGCGTGGCGTCGCCACCGAGGACCGACCGGTTGAGGATCGCTGGCTCTTGGGGGCGGAGGCGGCGTTCCATCGTCTGCGGAGCGACGTCGCGGCCGCGAGCGAGGAGGCGGCGCAGTCAGCCTTGGCTGCTCTGAGAGCTGGTCGAATCGACTACGCGGGTGTCCTAACTGAACTCACGATGCCGCTGTGGCGGCAGCTGGAACCAGAGGCGGCGGGCGTCATGGCCTATGTGCGCGCGGAGGCGCTGCGTGCGGTGGATCGGCGTCCGACGGCATGCGACGTCGTGCGCGAGTCCTTGGCGCAGAAAGGGCTTCCGCCGGCCGGCCGACTTCGTCTGCGCCGGTTGATGGTTCGGCTCCTCCTCGAGGAAGGGGACTTCGTCGCCGCCGGCGAGGCCGTGGGACTCGCCCGGACGGAGCCCGAGAGCGACACCAATGTCGTGCGCGCCCTGATCGACATCGTTGACGGCGAGGTGCTTGTCGCCAAAGGGATGCTGCGAGAGGCAGTCGCAGTCCTGCGGCCGGCGGTGGACCGCCTCGAAGGGTCCGACGAGAGCCGCGAGGCCGCTCTCGGACTGGAGCGGCTGTCGTTTGCGTTGAGCGTGCTGGGCGACCGGGCTGAAGCGGTCGCAGACGCCAAGCGAGCCGTCGCGCTGCGCGAGCACGGGGACGTGCCTCGCGACACGGCGATCAGCCGCGCGAACCTGGGCTCGATCCTCCGAGACGGATCGGACTTCGCGGGTGCGACGGAGCAGTACGCGATCTCGCTGAGCACACTTGAGCACATCGACGACCGCTATTGGGTGGCCAGTGTGCTTCTCGAGCGCGGGCTGTCTCGCCTGCTCGAATATGAGCAGGGACGCTACGGCTCCACCGGAGAGGTCCGCCGCGACCTGCTCGACGGGGCCTATGCCGATCTCTCACGAAGCGTCGAGGTCTGTCGTTGGTACAACAAGCTCGAATTGCCCAAGGCCATCCACGAGCTCGGACACGTCGTCTGGGAGCAGGGATCGCTCGACGCGACGCGATCGCAGTGGCACGAGGGGCTCCAGCTCGCTCGCCGGTCGTCGAACTTCAGGTACATCCTGGAGAACCAGATCGGCTTGTGCGAACTGGACATCGAGGGCGGTGATTACGAGGCGGCGTTGACCCACCGCCATGCCATCGAAGATCTGCATGAATTGACGATGCAGAGCCACGTCCTCCTCTGGAACCGTCTGGACAAGCTGGAGGGCGAGGCGCTGATGGCCCTCGGGGAGCGCGAGCAGGCCATCGAAAAGTTCGCCTCCGCCGTGCCGGGCCTCGCGGCGCACGGTGGCTGGGGGCGCTACCGGCTCGACATCGAGCTCCTGCGCCTCCGCCGACTGATCGACGTTCGCCTTCCTGCGGACGAGCAAGAAGAGGCAATCGTGAAATTGACCCGGCAGTGGGAACGTGCCGCCCAGTCTCTCGCGGACCCTCAGGGCGAGGCGTTTCGTGTGGCGATTCACCTCTTCGTCACGCCAACCACCGATGAAGGAGTCGCCAATGACGCGGATCGTCGTTCTGGATGAAGTCGAACTCGATGATCGTCAGGCAGCCGAGCTTCGAGAGCTCGGTGACGTCACGATCTACGCGGACAACCCCGCAGATGCCGATGAGATCTGTCGCCGGCTGGAAGGAGCCGAGGTCGCGGTCCTGGGGTGGACCCAGATCGACGCGGAGATCCTCTCCCTGCTCCCGAACCTGGAGCTCATCGCGGTTTGGGCGACCGGTTACGACTACGTCGACGTCGCCGCCGCACACGAGCATGACGTCGTCGTCACCAACGTGCCGGCCTACGCTGGCAGGGCGGTGGCGGAGCACACGCTCGGGCTGATCCTCGCTGTCACGCGACACATCGTGCGAGCCGACGCCTCCGTTCGCGACGGCTCCTACTCGTGGGCGCCCTTCGGCGGCTTCGAACTCGCCGGGAAGACCCTCGGGCTGGTCGGGGTCGGTGACATCGGCGCCGAGGTGGCGCGGTTGGCGAGCGGCCTCGGCATGGACGTGATCGCCGTCGCGCGAACGATGACCGCGGAACGAGAGGTGGACCTCGGCGTGCGCTTCGCCGATCTCAAGACGGTGATGAGCGAGAGCGACATCGTGTCGCTGCACGTCCCACTCACGCCGGAGACGCGGGGACTGATCGGCGACGCCGAGTTGCGATCCATGAAGCCGGGCAGCTACCTCGTGAACACGACCCGGGCGGCGGTGGTCGACCAGGCCGCTCTTCGCCAGGCGCTTCGCGAAGGACCGCTCGCCGGCGCCGGCCTCGACGAGATCCAGCTTCCCGACGACGAGCTCATCGGGATGCCCAACGTCGTGCTCACGCCTCACGTTGGGTTCTACACGCGGGAGGCACTTCTCCGCAAGGGTGACGTCTGCGTCGAGAACATCGCCGGCTTCCTGCGTGGGACGCCGGCGAACATCGTTGCCGTGACGGCGTGAGCGTCACCGCT
Source organism: Conexibacter sp. (assembly GCA_036009645.1). Taxonomy (GTDB): domain Bacteria; phylum Actinomycetota; class Thermoleophilia; order Solirubrobacterales; family Solirubrobacteraceae; genus Conexibacter. The sequence goes on along the minus strand of DASYLH010000003.1, from coordinate 2,968 downwards.
GGCACCCGGCCGCGACCTCCCATCGACGCAATGGTGATGGGAGCCGGCGTCATCGGTCTCACGACGGCGGTCCTGTTGGCGGAGCAGGGGTCCACCATCGAGATCATCGCTCGCGAGCGCAGGATGGCAACGACCTCGGCCGCCGCGTGTGCGGTGTGGCTGCCGTTGTTCGTCGCCGAGGATGAGCGGTTGAGTCTTGAGGGCGTTGACATGATGGACGAGTGGCAGCGGGACTCATATCTGACGTTTGAAGAGTTGAGCGGACAAGTTCACTACGGCGTCCGCGAGACGCGGCTTCACCGGATCGGCAGGCGCGAGGCCGACCGGCCGCGTGTGCCCGCCGAAATGGTGGGCTTGACGGAGTCAGTCGTCGTCGATCCTTCCGGCGCCTCGTGCACCGCGTGGAGCATGCGTTCGTTCGTCATCGACATGCCAAGGTACCTCGAGGCACTCGAAGCTCGACTCGTGGCCTGTGGGCACGTGACGTTTCGAGAAGAAGACGTGCAAGAGCTTTCAGACGTGGCCGCGTCGGCTGCGGGGCGCGTCGTCTTCAACTGCTCGGGGTTGGGGGCCCGCGAGGTCTGCCCGGATCCCGCGCTAACCCCCGTTAAGGGTGTGCTGCTGTTCCACGAGCGCAATGGCTTCGAGCCGGTTGTGTCCTACGACTCCTACGTAGTGGCTGAACGTGCGGGGTCCCTGGTCCTAGGTGCGTTGTCCGATGCCGCCTATGACACGGAGGACGTGACGCCTGAGGAGCTGGAGCGGCTGCTCGCGTTCCACTCCGGCTGGGGTGACTGGGACCTGACGCCGCTCGGCCTCGTGCCCCCATCGATCCACCGAGACCGTGTGTGCGAAGCGATCGCCGGGCTGCGGCCTGTACGCCGAGGCGGCGTGAGGCTCGATGTCGAGCGCGTGGGCGAGACACTGTTCGTGCACAACTACGGGCACGGGGGCGCTGGCGTCACGCTGTCGTGGGGGACGGCGCGGCATGCGGTGTCGCTGGCGGAGTGTGAGCTTGCCCGGTGAACGCCGCCAGCCCGTCGCTGTGGTCGATGTTCGTGGCAACCCGACCGCTGTACTGCTCACCTCCTCGCGCCGGTGGGTGAAGCCGCGCACCTTCCGGGAGCTGATCCACGACCACGGGGTCGAGCAGGCGTGCACGTTGTCACTGGCCGACGGCGTTGCCCGGACCCGCATGATGGGAGGGGAGCTGAGCCTCAACGGCACGGTCGCAGCGGGGCTCATGGCAGTGCACTGGCAGCTGTCCGGACCGGCGCTCGAGCTCATCTGCGGAGATGCGGAGATCCCCGTGGAGGTGAACGTCACGGGCGGACCGGCTCAAACCGCCACGCCGATCAAGGTGTCGTTCCGCTACCGGATGAAGGCTCGCACGCTGGCGTTGAACCAAGCCAACCTGAACGTGGTGTGGCTTCCGGGGATCACCCATGCCGTCTGGGAAGTGGGCGCCACGCGGACCGCGACGCCGGGTCCGGAGGTCCTGATCCGCACTGCTCGTGCGTGCTCGCGGGCTGCCGCATACGGCGCAATCTTCGTGAGTAAAGAGGGACCCCTGCTGGTGATCGACCCTTTCGTGCACGTTCCTGGTGTGACCGGACTTGTGCACGAGACCAGCTGTGGGACTGGAGCCGTCGCCGCGGCGATCTCGGACGGCTGGCGTCAGCAGCAGGTCGAGCTCACGACCGCCGTCCGCCAGCCTTCAGGCCATGTCGTCGAGGTCCTGCTGCAGACGAAGGCGTCCGATGGGCCGCTGACGAGCCCTCTCGGGCACGAGCCGCAGACGTCAGCCGTCACCGTGAGCTATGCGACGGAAGCCCGACTGTCTGCGATCGGAGTGGCCACGCTCGACGGCGCCGGCGCGATACTGACCGTCGACTGGCTGTGATCCGACCTCTGCTCGCGGACCTGGCCTCGGGGTCGGACTCGGAGGCTTCGCGGTGTCGAAGGGCCGAGAGGTCAGCGTCCTGCGTAGCGCCTCAGACGCTGCGCAGGAGCGAGGAGATGACCTCGCCGGGACGCTGCCGGTGTGCGGTGGCGAGCTGCTGGAGGCGCTCGGCGTCCTCGTCCTCGATGCCGACAACGATCGTGAGCTTCGCCCCGGGGTTGCCGGCGTGGGCCTCGACGTAGCGTGGGTCGATCGCCGTTTTCGCGTGCCCTAGACGCGGCGGCTTGGCGGGGATCGGTGTCACCGCGACCAGATATTGGCGTGTAGGCGCTAGTGCTTGCCGTGGCAGCGCCCGATACGGGGCGTTACCGAGCGCTCCTCACGCGCTCACCCGGTCTCGCGGTGCATCGACGAGCGGAGGGAGATCGACCCGCGACCTGGAAGCCTCGCCGACGCAAGCTCGCGCGGCTCCTCTTCGCTCAGGAGCCCGGGCGCGATGTCCTCGGGCAGCCCTCGTGAGAGGTGATGGCGGCGGTGCGGCGGGCGGCGTACCTTGCGCCGGCAGTTCGACAACGACATCCACTCCGTTCGGCAGGCCGACGACGAGCTTATCGGCCTCGATATCGCACGTGATGCTGCGGATGGTGGTACGAAGCCGGCGCAGCCGCGGCGGCAGCGGCTCGCAGATCTGTTCGCCCTCGCTGGCGCTTCGGGAAGTGCCCGTCTCGAAGTCGATGCGTGTTCGTGGCAGGTGCACGAATCCGAAGTTACGACGCGAAGCGGCTGTTCGGCGGCTACAGCAACTTTTCGATGTGCTTATGCGCTCGTTCGAGCGCATCGCGTGCATCGACCTCCCTGGGCGAAAGGGAGGCCTTCCCAGGTGCGCAAGTAGGTCACGTCAGCGACCCAGAGGACGTCGGGGCCGTCGGCGGCTGGGACGAGCACGCGCCGGCGCAGGCTGCCCTGATCTGAGGGCGCGCCTCTACGGCCGGGAAAGACATAGGCGTCGTCGTGCGCGTCGGCTGGGCGGTAATCCTGAAGATCGCGCCACGGTCGGTGGGATCG
>DASYLH010000002.1:0-64976 GCA_036009645.1 Conexibacter sp. | reverse complement strand
CCGCCCTCCGCCCTCCGCAATCCGCCCTCCAGCAGTTAGGTGTACCTCCCGCTGAACTGCCCGCCCGTCACGTTCAGCACCTGCCCGTGCACGAAGTTCGACCACGGCGAGCAGAGGAAGAACACGCCACCCGCCGCCTCTGCGGGCGAGCCGGGCCGGCCGAGCGGGATCATCATCGCCGCCATCCCGCGCAGCTGGTCGGGGATGCCGAGCTGCACCGTCTCGCCGCCGATCTCCATCGTGTTCTCGGAGTCCTTGGAGGCGGTCAGCCGCGTCTCGATCCAGCCGAAGGCGACCGCGTTGACGTTGATCTTGAACTGGCCCCACTCCTTCGCCAGCGTCTTCGTCAGGCCGACGACGGCGTTCTTGCCGGACGCGTAGTTCGCCTGGCCGGCGTTGCCCATCGTCCCGGAGATCGAGGACACGTTGACGATCTTGCGGAACACCTCGCGCCCTTCCTCGCGCTCTTTCTTGGCGGGCTCGCGCAGGTGTGGCGCGGCGGCGCGGATCACGCGGAACGGCACGACCGTGTGGATGTCGAGCATGGCCTGGAAGTGCTCGTCGGTCATCTTGTGCACCGGCGCGTCGAGCGTGTAGCCGGCGTTGTTGACGATGATGTCGATGCGACCCCAGGCGTCGATCGCCGTCTGGATCAGCTTGTCGGCCGCGTCGCCCTGCGTGAGGTCCCCGGCGAAGACCGTCGTCTCGCCCTGGATCTCCGAGGCCGTCTGCTGTGCGACGTCGCCGTCGAGGTCGTTGATCACGACCTTCGCGCCCTGCGAGGCGAGCAGCTCGGCGGTGGCGCGGCCGATGCCGCGCGCGCTGCCGGTGACGATCGCGACCTTGTCGTCGAGAACTCCCATGCACTTCTCCTTGGTGACGGGTACGGGGTGATGCGAAAGCGGTGCGGAGGCGGGACTCTAGGCGTTCAGATGAACGGCGGCGTCAGCTGCGGGAGCCGAGACGCCGCTGCTGCGCCCGCTCAAAGCCCGAGCGTCTTGCCGAGGATCTCGCGCATGATCTCGTCGGTGCCGCCGCCGATCGGGCCGAGCCGAAGGTCGCGGGCCGCGCGCGCGATCCCCGTCTCCTCCAGGTAGCCGGCGCCGCCGTGGATCTGCAGACAGGCGTCGGCTGCGTCGAAGGCCGCCCGCTGCGTCGCGAGCTTCGCCATCGTCACCTCCTGCACGGCATTCATGCCGGCGAGGTGCATGCGCAGGGCGTTGTAGGTGATCGCGCGGCCCGTCTCCAGCGCGACGGCGATCTCGGCGAGCTTGTGGCGGATCGCCTGGTTCTTCCCGATCGGTCGGCCGAACTGCACCCGCTGCTTCGCGAAGACGAGCGTGCGTTCGAACAGCACCTCCATCGCGCCGACGGCGCCGAGCGCCATCATCACGCGCTCCCACTGGAAGTTGGCCATGATCAGCTTGAAGCCCTCGTGCTCGACACCGAGCAGGTTCTCCTCCGGCACGAACACGTCGTCGTAGGCGATCAGCGCCGTGTCGGACGCGTGCCAGCCCATCTTCTCGATCGGTGAGGCCGAGACGCCTTCGCCTCTGTCGACGATCAGGAACGAGATGCCGTGATGGCCGCCCTCCTCGGTCGTCTTAACGGCCGTGACGATGAAGTCGGCGCGCACCCCGTTCGTGATGAACATCTTCGAGCCGTTCACGACGAAGCCGCCCTCGACGCGTCGTGCGCGCGTCTTGATGCCGGCGACGTCGGAGCCCGCGTCCGGCTCGGTGATCCCGAGCGCCGCGACCTTCTCACCGCGGATGCCCGGCACGAGGTAGCGCTCGTGTTGGTCGGGCGTGCCGAACTTCCACACCGGCGGCAGCGCGATGCCGGTGTGCGCGCCGATCCCGGCGCCGAGGCCGCCGGAGCCGCAGCGCGCCAGCTCCTGCGCCCACACCGCCGCGGCGAGCGGATCACCGCCGCCGCCCAGCTCTCTCGGGAACTTCAGCCCGACGTAGCCCCGCTCGGCGACGCGTGGGATGACCCAGTCGGCGAACCACTTCGCCTTCTCCCACTCGGCCGCGTTCGGCGCCAGCTCGGACTCGACGAACGCCCGCATCTCCAGCCGCAACCGCTCGTACTCCTCGGTGAACGGCGGCAGCGGCCGGGCCGGGGCGGCGGCCCCGATCCCGGCGCGGTCGGCCAGATGCGAGCTGTCGAGGGTGCTGCTCACCGCTTGGTGCCTGGAGGCGCGTCCTCGGCCGACAGGCCCTCGGCGGTACGGCCGTCGCGGCCGACGTATCCGCCCTTCGCCCCGACAATCATGTAGATCGCGTCGCCCTCGCCGACGTTCTTGATCGAGCGCACGGTCGGCGCGTCGACGCGCGCGAGGCCGCCGGCACCCAGCTCGTGTGTGGTGCCGTCTCCGAACGAAATCGCGATCCGGCCGCGATGGACGAAGTACAGCTCCTCCTGCTCGTCGTGGAAGTGCCCGGCCGTCTCGTAACCGGGTGGCATCACGATGGCGTTGGCGCCGAGCTCCTTGACGTCGAGCCCCTTGCGGATCTTGCGGAAGCCGTAGCCCTCGCCGAGCTGCTCGAGGTCGCCGACCGCGTAGCCGGGACCGCTGACGATCTCTCCCATGTTCAGAGCCTCCTAGAGCCCGTAGGAGCGGCCGATGACGTCGAGCATGATCTCGTCGGTGCCCGCGCCGATCCGGTTCAGGCGCATGTCGCGCCAGACGCGCTCGACGCCGTACTCCTTCATGTAGCCCGCGCCGCCGTGGATCTGGATGCACTCGTCCGCGACCTCGACCGCGATCCGCGCGGCGTGCAGCTTGGCCATCGAGATCTCGCGCACCGGGTACTCGCCGTTCGCGACTCGCCACGCCGTCACGTATGTCATCTGGCGGGCCGACTCGATCTTCGTCGCCATCTCGGCGAACTTGTGGCGGATCACCTGGAACTTGCCGATCTGGCGGCCGAACGCGGTGCGCTCCAGCGCGTACTGGAGCGTGCGCTCCATGCAGCGCTGCGCGCCCGCGACGCAGCCGGCGGCGCCGATCAGGCGCTCCCCCTGGAGCTCCCACATGATGTGGTAGAAGCCCTTGCCGATCTGGCCGAGCACGGCCGACTCCGGCACGCGCACGTCCTGGAACGCCAGCAGCGCCGTGTCGGAGGCGTGCATGCCGAGCTTCTCGAGCTTCTTCTCGCGGATCACGCCGGGCGCGTCCATCGGCACGAGGAAGAGCGTGAAGCCGTCATAGCCGGCGTCCGGGTCGGTCTTCGTCACGAGCACGATCACGTCGGCGCGGTGGCCGTTCGTGATGTACGTCTTCGAGCCGTTGATGACGTACTCGTCGCCGTCCTTGACCGCGCGCGTCTTGATGCCGGCGACGTCGGAGCCGGCGTCGGGCTCGGTGATGCCGAGGCAGAGGATCTTCTTGCCGGCGACCGCGGGCACGACCCACTCCTGCTTCTGCTCCTCGGTGCCGAACTTGAGGATCGGCGGCATCGCCATGTCGGTGTGGACCGCGACGCCCATCGAGAGGCCGCCGGACAGCGAGCCGCCCATCTCCTCGGCAAGCACGAGGCTCGAGAAGTAGTCGCCGCCCTGCCCGCCGTACTGCTCCGGCACGTGGAGGCCGAGGAAGCCGAGCTCGCCCATGCGGTGGAAGACCGAGTCCGGGAAGGTCGTCTCCTCCCACTCCTCGGCGTGCGGCGCGAGCTCCTTCGCGACGAAGCGGGACAGCGACTCGCGCAGGCGGTCGTGGTCCTCGTTGAAGATGAAGTGCTTGCGCTGGGAGCCGAAGTCCGGCTTCAGGACGTCTGCGGTGGCGGCCATGCGATTGCGTCTCCTCGTGCGCGGGGCGGAACTGGCTGGCTAGCTGGCAAAGTAGACAGTAGTGCTTCCCACTTCCCGCTGCACCCGGTAGCGTGCGCACCATGGCCTACGACACCTTGCGCTACGACGTCGCCGGCGGGGTGGCGACGATCGCGCTCGACCAGCCGGATACGCGCAACGCGCTCTCCGACGCCCTTTTCGCCGACCTGCAGGCCGCCTTCGAGGCGGCTCGCGACGACGCCGCGGTGCGCTGCGTCGTGCTCACCTCCACGCACGAAAGAGTCTTCAGCTCCGGCGCGAACCTCGGGGGCTTCGCGGCCGACGTGCCGCTCGTGCACAAGCACTTCGGCATCGAGCGCTTCCCCGCGCTCTTCACGACGATCGGCAAGCTCGGCAAGCCGACGATCTGCGCCGCCAACGGCCACGTGCTCGCCGGCGCCCTCGGGATCGCGCTCGCCTGCGACCTGATCGTCGCGAAGGAGGGCGTCACGTTCGGGACGCCAGAGATCAACGTCGGCGCGTTCCCGTTCATGATCATGGCGCTGATCTACCGCAACCTTGGGCGCAAGAAGACGAACGAGCTGCTGTTGCTCGGCGATCGCATCGACGCGCACGAGGCGGAGCGGATCGGTTTGGTCAACAAGGTCGTCGCCGCCGACGAGTTCGACGCGGCGGTGCAGGACTGGGCGACGCGCCTCGCGGCCAAGTCGCCGGTGCTGATGAAGCTCGGCAAGGACGCGATCTACCGCCAGCAGGACATGGCCTACGAGGACGCGCTCGACTTCCTGCGCGCGCAGCTGACGATCGCCTTCTCGACCGAGGACATCCAGGAGGGCGTGAAGGCGTTCTTCGAGAGACGGGAGCCGCAATGGACGGGTCGGTAGCCGCACCGCAGTCGATCCTTCGACCGCTCGTCGAGGAGCTGACCGCGCGCCGCGAGAAGGCGCTGCTGGGCGGCGGCCAGGAGAAGATCGACAAGCAGCACGCCGCCGAGAAGCTGACCGCGCGCGAGCGGCTCGCGCTGCTGATCGACGAGGGCACCTTCACCGAGCTGGGCATCCACGCCGGCATCCACTTCGCCGTGCGCGGGCTGGAGGGCAAAGAGGCACCGGCCGACGGCGTCATCACCGGCTACGGCAAGGTCGACGGCCGCATGGTCGCCGTCGCCGCCTACGACTTCACGGTCATGGCCGGCTCGATGGGCATGTCGGGCGAGACGAAGGTCACGCGCCTGCGCGACCTCGCACTGACGAAGCGGATCCCCTTCATCTGGCTGCTCGACTCGGCCGGCGCGCGCATCCAGGAGGCCGTCGGCTCGATGTTCGCCGGCTCCGGCTTCCTGTTCCGAGAGGAGGTCGTGATGAGCGGCGTGATCCCGCAGGTCGCCGCCCTCATGGGACCCTGCGCCGCCGGCACCGCCTACATCCCCGGCCTCGCCGACTTCGTGCCGATGGTCAAGGGCCGCGGCTCGATGGCGCTCGCCGGCCCGCACCTCGTGCGCGCCGCGGTGGGGGAGGACGTCACGCAGGAGGAGCTCGGCGGCTCGCGCGTGCACTGCCGCAAGTCGGGCGTCGGCGACCTCGAGGTGGCGGACGACCCGGAGTGCATCGAGCGGATCAAGCAGTACCTCTCGTTCATGCCGCAGCACTGCGAGCAGAAGCCGCCGATCCGGCCCGTGAGCGACCCGATCGACCGCCGCGACGAGGACCTGCTCGACGTGCTGCCGGAGTCGAACCGCAAGCCGTACGACATGTACGAGGTGATCAGACGGATCGTCGACGACGGCGAGTACTTCGATCTGAAGCCGCAGTGGGCGAAGACGATCATCACCTGCTTCGCGCGCTTCGGCGGGCGGCCGTGCGGGATCGTCGCCAACCAGCCCAAGCAGCTCGGCGGGATCCTCGACAACGACTCGGCCGACAAGGCCGCGCGCTTCGTCAACCTCTGCAACGCGTTCGACATCCCGCTGCTGTTCCTGCAGGACGTACCCGGCTTCATGGTCGGCTCGAAGGTCGAGGCCGCGGGGATCATCCGCCATGGCGCGAAGATGCTCTATGCGGTCGCCAACGCGACGGTGCCGAAGATCACCGTCGTGGTGCGCAAGGCCTACGGCGCCGGCTACTACGTGATGAACGGCAAGGCGTACGAGCCCGACCTGATCGTCGCCTGGCCGAGCGCCGAGATCAGCGTGATGGGCGCCGAGGGCGCCGTCGAGATCGTCATGCGCAGACAGGTCGAGGCAGCGGATGACCCGGTCGCGATGAGAGCGCAGCTGATCGAGGCCTACAGAAGACTGATCGACGTCTACGTGCCGGCGAGAAGCGCGCTGATCGACGACGTGATCGACCCGCGCGACACGCGCCCGACGATCTGCCGTGCGCTCGAGATGGCCGAGGGCAAGCGCGTCGAGCGGCCGTGGAAGCGGCACGGCGTGGTGCCGGTGTGAGCTCAGACCCCGCGCTCGAACGCCTGCACCGCGACGACGGGACGGTCGTCGCGCAGGTAGCTGTGGACTCGCACCGCCGTGTCGCGTTCGCGCGCCGCTCGCCGTATGGTCACGGCGAGCGACGACGGCCGACAGTCGAAGTCGACGCCCCATTCGAGCTCGCGCAGCGTGCCGTCGAGGATCAGGTCCCAGTCATAGCGGCGGCGCCGGCTGTCGCGGGGCGGCAGCTCGGAGATCACCCTCATGGGCGCGACGGAGCGACGTCGCGAGCGAGCCGGCGCGGGTCGACGCCCAAGGCGTCGGCTATCGCCTGCACGTACCGGCGGGGTATCGGCCGCTTGCCGAGAACCCAGCGGGAGATGCTGCTGGGGTGGAGGTTGAGCTGCTTCGCGAGCCATGCCTGCTTGTGGCCCGTTCTGGCGAGTATGCCTGCCAGGGCCGTTCCCGATTGCGTCATGGATCGGGACACTAGCCCGTTTCCAGAAGCGACCTCAAGCATTTCGGCACGAAAAATTGCCACTTGTAGAAGGTGACGGTGTCAGTGCGTACCGGCTGAATAGTGAAATTGAGAGGAACCAAACCAGATATGTCAGAAAATCCATCGCCAAGCAGAGGGGCGCACCGGTGAGCCTCGCGGACCCGGTCATCATCACCAACTCCATCTCCGGGGTGGTCGCCAACCGCGACCAGTGTCCGGGGATCCCGTACACGCCCGAGGAGTACGCCGCCGAGGCGCGCCGCGCGGTCGACGAGGGCGCGGCGATGATCCACGTCCACGCACGCAGACCGGACGGCACGCCGTCGTACGAGGTAGAGGACTTCCGCGCGATCACGCAGGCGATCCTCGCTGAGGTCGACGACGTGATCATCAACTACTCGACCGGCGCGATCGGCATCTCGCTGGAGAAGCGGATCGAGTACCTGCGCGAGCTGCGGCCCGACATCGCGGCGTTGAACATGGGATCGATGAATTACGCGAAGTACTCCGCCAGACGCAGAGACTTCGTCTTCTCGACCGTCTTCGAGAACAGCTTCGAGACGATCACGACGCTGCTGGAGGCGATGAACGAGCTCGGCATCAAGCCCGAGCACGAGTGCTTCGACACGGGCCACGTCGCGAACCTCGACCCGCTGATCGACAAGGGCCTGCTGAGAGAGCCGCTGCAGATCTCCTGCGTGATGGGGGTCACGGGCGGCGTGCGCCCGAACGCGCGCAACCTCGCGCACATGGCGGAGAACATCCCCGGCGGGCCCGACGGCCCCAACAACTGGGGCGTGATCGGCATCTCGCGCGACCAGTGGATGCTGATCGCCGCCTCGCTCGTGCTCGGCGGCAATGTGCGTGCTGGCGTCGAGGACAACTTCTACCTGCCCGACGGCACGATGGCGCGCTCCAACGGCGACTTGATCGCGAAGGCCCGCCAGCTCGCCGAGGACGTCGGCCGCCGCCCGGCGACCGTCGCCGAGGCGCGCGCGATGCTCGGGACACCGCGCCGCGCGGTCGCCGGCGTGGAGCCGAAGGCGGCTGCCGTATGAGCGCCGCGCCCGCTGCCGGACCGCTCGCCGGTCTCAAGGTCCTCGACCTCTCGCGCCTGCTGCCCGGCGGCTTCTGCTCGCTGCTGCTCGCCGACCTCGGCGCCGAGGTCCTCAAGGTCGAGGACACCGGCATGGGCGACTACGTGCGCTGGTCGCCGCCGTACGTCGAGGGCGCGGAGGACTCCGCCAGATCGGCGCTGTTCCTGTCGCTTAACCGCAACAAGCGCTCGATCCGCATCGACCTCAAGTCCGAGGCCGGCAAGGAGGTGCTGCTGCGGCTCGCGCGTGAGCACGACGTGCTGCTGGAGTCGTTCCGCCCGGGCGTGCTCGACCGTCTCGGCGTCGGCTACGAGCGCCTCAAGCAGGAGAACCCGGGTCTCGTGTACTGCGCGATCACCGGCTACGGCCAGGACGGCCCCAAGCGCGACGCCGCCGGCCACGACATGAACTACCTTGCGCTCGGCGGCCTGCTCGGCCTGACCGGCGACCCGGACGGTGCGCCGATCCAGGCGGCCGGTCAGATCGCCGACGTCGGCGGCGGCGCGCTGATGGCGGCGGTCGGGATCCTCGCCGCGCTGCGCGAGCGCGAACGGTCGGGCCTCGGCCAGGTCGTCGACATCTCGATGTTCGACGGCGCGCTGTCGTTCCTCGCGATGATCGCTGCGCAGGCGCTCACGGACGGCGTGACGCCGAAGCGCGGCCTGCTCCCACTCTCGGGCCAGTTCGCTTGCTACCGCCCATACAAGTGCAAGGACGGCGGCTGGGTCGCCTGCGGCGCGCTCGAGCCGAAGTTCTGGCAGGCGTGGTGCCGCGGCGCAGGCCGCGAGGACCTGATCGAGCAGCAGTTCGCCGCGCCCGGCTCCGACGGCCACCGCGCCGTTGAGGAGGCGTTCCGCTCGCGCACGCGCGCCGAGTGGGAGGCGTTCGCGGCCGAGCACGACTGCTGCGTCGAGCCGGTGCTCGAGATGTCCGAGGCGCTGGAGTCGGAGCTGGTGAGAGCCCGCGAGATGGTCGTGGAGCTGGACCAGCCGGGCGCTGCCGCGCCCGTGAAGCTGCTCGGCCTGCCGATCAAGCTCGACCGCACGCCCGGCGACCCGGCGCGCGCGCCCGGCCCGGCGCTCGGCGAGCACACCGACGAGGTGCTCGCCGCCGCCGGTTACGGCGCCGAGGAGATCGCGTCGATGAAGGAGTCGGGCGCCGTCGCCGGTCCCGCCGGCGCTCCCCAGGGATCGTTCCTTGGCGGCTGAGCCGCGCACGAGCGTGCCGGCGCCGGCGCCGTCCGCAGCCCGCCCCGACGGCATGCTCAAGATGAGCGAGCTGGCCGAGCGCTCGGGCGTCAGCGCCGGCACGATCAAGCACTACCTGCGCGAGGGCGTGCTCGGCGGCGACGACGAGATCCGCCGCACGAGCCGCAACATGGCGTGGTACCCGCCCGAGTTCGTCGAGCGGATCCGGATCGTGAAGCGGCTGCAAGAGGAGCGCTTCATGCCGCTGCGCGTGATCGGGCAGCTGCTGCGTGAGGACCCGCAGCGCGTAGAGGCGCTGATCGAGTTGGAGGACCGCATCCTCGAGCGCGCCGCGGCTGTCGCCGGCGAGCGCACGCGCACCTCGCGCCGCGCCGTCGAGCAGGCGTACGACGTGCCGCGCAACGTGCTGGAGCGCCTCGAGCAGCTCAACGTGCTGACGCCCAACGGCCGCGGCTACGACGCCGAGGACGTCAAGATCATCGAGGCGATCTCGCGCTTCCGCGCCGGCGGCTACGACGAGGCGATCGGCTTCACCGTCTACGACACGCTGCGCTACCGCGAGGCGCTCGCCCCGCTCGTGGAGGAGGAGGTGCGCGTCCTGCTCGGGCGCCTCGCCGGTTCCGTCGACGAGGACCGAGCAGTCGAGATCATCGCCTCCGGCGCCGAGCCGCTCGAGGACCTGATCGCCGCGATGCACTCCAAGCTCCTGCTCGCTGCGCTGCGAAGCGAGCGCGAGCAGCGGCGCGGCGACTGAGCGCTACACGGCGAGTCCGCGCTGCGCGGGCGAGGAACGTCAGTCGGGCCAGTCGGCCCGCAGTCGCTTGAGGTAGTCGGAGCGATACACGCCGGTGAGGATTCCGCTGGTGCGCTCGATTCGGGCGGCCCGGTCGATGGCAGCGCTTCTGCGACTGTTGGTGCCTTCCTTGCGCTCCGCTTGGGTCGGCGTCGTATCGGCTTGCTGTCGCCCGCGTCTAGACATCCGCGAAGTCTTTCACGCGCTCTCAACCCGACGACCAGATCACCACACAGCCGTGTGCTCCTCCATCACGCCCCAGCCCTCCGCAAGTGCGAGCGGTCCGTTGTGGCCCGGAAGCACGCCGCTGAAGGTGCCGAACGGCTGGCGGTAGGCGCTGCGCACGAGCAGCAAGTTGTCGCTGCGCTCGCGGATGGCCTCGCTCGTGAAGCGCAGGTCGACGCCGTCGTCGGTCTCGACGGTGCCGAGATCCTGCGCGAACTGCGCCGTCGGCCCGACCTCGACGGGCACGCCGCCGAGCCACACGGTCCGCTCGCTGTCGCGCGGCGGGTCGTTGATGCCGGCGACGAGGTTCCAGGCGAGGCTGCGCCCGTCCTCTGCGCGGCCGACGCCGGCGCACCAGCGCCATGCCGTGTTGCGTGCGTGGTAGCCGGCGCTGTCGTCAATCACGGCGAATGCGTCCACCTCTCGCACCACGCCATTGAGCACCATCGTCCCGTGTGCGCGCACACCGCCCTGCTTGCGCGTCCACGCGTACGCACTGCCGTTCGGGCAGATCGTCTCGACGCCGTCGACCTCGTCGAGCGTCAAGTCGATCTCCACGCCGTTGTCGACCACCAGCACGCGGCCGGGCCGGTCGAGCCCGAGTCGGACGCCGCCGCCTGAGCGGCGCGTGCGCTCGTGCAGGCGCTGCGTCGCGCGATCCCACACGGCCCAGAACGACTGGCGCCCGGGTCCGACCCGCGCGTGGCCGACGCACAGCATGAGGTCCGGCCCGTAGACGCCCACATAGCGCCAGCGCTTCAGCGGTCGTGACCCGCGCCAGGCCGGCATGCGCACCGGCGGCAACGGCAGGCGGTCAAACGCGGCCGGGCGGATGACGCCGTAGGGCCCGCGATGCGCTGGAATGGGGGCGTTCAAGGGACGGGCGGGCGGCATGCGCGGGCGCGGTATGCTTGCTGACCGGTTGACTGACCAGTCAATCTGTCCTGCCTTGGAGACCGACCACCGCATGCGTGCCGCGGCGATCCAGATGAACTCTACCGGGGATCGCCCCCGCAACCGCGCCACCGCGGAGCGTCTCGTGCGCGCGGCTGCGACCGACGGCGCGACGCTCGTCGTGCTGCCGGAGAAGTGGAACGTGCTCGGCACGCCCGAGCAGCTCGCCGCCGGCGCTGAGCCGCTCGATGGACCCACGATCGCCTGGGCGCGCGAGCTCGCGCGCGAGCTGCGCATCGACCTGATCGCCGGCTCGATCGTCGAGCAGCGCAGCGGCTATGAGAAGCACTTCAACACCAGCGTCCACGTCGGCCCCGACGGCGAGCTGCGCGGCGTCTACCGCAAGCTGCACCTGTTCGACGTCGAGGTTGCCGGCACGGTGTACCGCGAGTCCGACGGCGAGGACCCGGGGGAGGAGGTCGTCACGACGACGTTGCAGGACGGCACCGTCCTCGGCATGGCCGTCTGTTACGACCTGCGGTTCCCCGAGCTGTTCCGGATCCTGACGCTGCGCGGTGCGCGCGTGCTCGCGCTGCCGTCCGCCTTCACGCTCGCGACGACGCGCGACCACTGGGAGGTGCTCCTGCGCGCCCGCGCGATTGAGGACCAGTGCTTCGTCGTCGCCGCCAACCAGATCGGCGAGCACATGCCGGGCAAGGTCTCCGGTGGGCGCTCGATGGTCGTCGATCCGTGGGGGACGGTGCTCGCGACGGCACCCGACGACGAGGGCTACGCGCTTGCCGAGCTCGACTTCGGCCGCCAGGACGCGATCCGCACGAGACTGCCCGCGCTCGCGCACCGGCGCCCGCAGGCCTACACGTGGCCGGACGCCACGTTGGAGGCGGTCGCCTGATGGCGCGCACGAACGCCGAGCCTGCCGTCGACAAGCGGCGCATGATCCTCGACGCGGCCGTGCGCGTGTTCGCGCGCACGGGCTTCCACACCTGCCGCGTGTCCGACATCGCCGACGAGGCGGGCGTCGCCTACGGCCTCGTCTACCACTACTTCGACTCGAAGGACCAGATCCTCGACACGCTCTTCCTCGAGCGCTGGGACATCCTCCTGCGTGCGATCCAGGAGGTCGACGGGGAGGAGATCCCGGCGCGCGAGAAGCTCTACGCGATCACGTCCTTCATCGTCGACTCCTACCGCCACGACCCCGACCTGATGAAGGTCATCATCGTCGAGGTCACGCGCGCCGCGAACACGTTCGGTCGCACCCACCTCTCGCACATCCGACAGGCGTATGTGGGGATCGCAGCGATCGTCGAGAGAGCACAAAGAGCCGGCACCTTCCGCGCCGACATCACGCCGGATTTCGCTGCGCTTGCGTTCTACGGCGCGGTCGAGCAGGTGCTGACCGGGTGGATCTTCGCGTTGCTGCCGACGGGCGATCGGGAATACGACCAAGCCAAGACCCATATCGTCGAGACGATCTGCGGCGGGCTCGATCGCGTCGAGCGATCGTGACCCACCGCCGGGAGAGCTGATTGAATGAGCGAGCTGATGGCTGAAAGCGACCTTGTGAAGCGACTTGTCTGGTCGGGCCTGCTCGCCGGGATCGGCGCGCTTGCCAGCATCGCGACGCAACGGCTCGCGGCGATGATCTGGGTGCGCGCGTTCGGCGAGGAGCCGCCGGAATGACGGACGCCGCCGCTCAAGCTGCAAACAACGGCCAGCCGACGGTCGAGCACGCCGCGCTGGCGCCCGACGCCGTCGCTCCCGCGGGCGCCGCTTCACCAGCTCCCACGCTTCCCTCACCAGCCGACGAGCGCCCCGAGCTCGTCGTAGGAGCCGCCTTCGCCGGCGGGCTCGCCCTGGCCCTCTTCCTCAAGCGCCTTGCCCGCTGACGACAGACAGGCCACGACGCTCGCCGAGACGGTCACGCAGGTGTCCGAGCGTGCCTCGCTGCTCATACGCGAGGAGATCGAACTGGCGAAGGCCGAGATGTCGGCGAAGGCGCGCAAGCTGGCGACCGGCGCCGTCGTCGGCATCGTCGCCGGCGTCTTCTTCATCACGGCGCTCTTCTTCCTGCTCAACTCGGCTGCCTGGGGCGCCTACCTGATCTTCGGTGGGACGGCCTACTGGGCCGGCTTCCTGATTGTCGCTGTCGCGTTGTTCCTGCTGGGCGCGCTCGCCGGTGCAATCGCCTACCGCGCGATCCGCAAGGGTTCGCCTCCGGCGCCGACGATGGCGATCGACGAGGCGAAGAAGATCCGCGAGACCGTCACCGCCACGGAGGTCGCTTCCTGATGCCGACCCGCACGCCAGAGCAGATCCGCGCCTCGATCGAGCAGAACCGCAAGGAGCTCGGCACGTCGATCGAGGTGCTGCGCAGAGAGGTCACGGCGCTCACCGATTGGCGTCAGCAGCTGCGCGATCACAGAAGAGAAGCGTTGATCGTCGCCGCGGTTGCGGGGTTCGTGATCGGCGGCGGTATCGCCGGGGTCACTGGCGTGTTGTTCGGCCGCCGCCGTCGTCGCCGCTAGGCCAAGAAGCTCGACGGGATCCCGCCGACGCCCAGCAGTCCGGGACCGACGTGCGTCCCGATCACGGGGCCGACCTCGGAGACGAAGCAGGGGTCGGTGCCGAACATCTCGCGGCCGCGCTCGACGAGCCTCGCCGCTTCGTCCGGAGCCTGGATGTGCTGGATCACCCACGCGTCGGCGCCGTCGTCGCAGCGCGTACGCAGGTACTCGACCATCCGCTCGAAGGCGCGACCGGACGTGCGCACGCGCTCGATCGGCGTGATCTCCGCCTCGAGCGTCAGGATCGGCTTGATCTTCAGCGCCGAGCCGAGGTACGCCTGTGCGGCGCCGATGCGCCCGCCGCGGCGCAGGTACTCGAGCGTGTCGACCGCGAACCACATCGTCAGCGCGGAGCGCGCCTCGCGCGCATGAGTGACGACCTCGTCCGCGTTCAAGCCGCGCGCGGCGGCCGCATGCGCTGCAAGCACGACGAGGCCCTGCCCGCCGCAGGCGCTCTGCGAGTCGATCACCTGGATGCGTTCGCCGCCACGGCCGAGCAGCTGCTCGCGCGCCTGCTCGGCTGAGGCGAACGTCCCGGAGATCACGCTCGAGAGGTGGACCGAGACGATGTCCTGTCCCTGCTCCAGGAGCGGCTCGTAGACGGCGAGGAAGTCGCCGATCGACGGCTGCGAGGTCGTCGGCAGCTGCTTCGCCGTGCGCAGGTGGTCGTAGTAGGCGTCGAAGTCCGGCAGGTCGGACTCGCGGTCCTCGCGCCCGTCCCAGTGAACGTAGAGACTCACCTCGTGGATCCCGCGCGCGGCGACGAGCTGGCGGGGGAGGTAGTGGCACGTGTCCGTGACGACGGCGACCGAGCCCATCGCGCGCACACTAGCGATGCACCCCGCCGCAGGGGCCACTACAGTGCCGGGCCGTGCGACGCGCCCTGACCATTGCCTTCGTGCTCACTGTTCTCACGGCGTCGAGCGCGTGGGCGCGTGATCCGATCGTGCCGCTGCAGGAGATCCATCGCGGGATGACGTGCACCGCCCGCACGGTCGTCCAGGGCACGACGATCAGCGACTTCGACGTCGAGGTACTCGACGTCCTCGCCGACACCGATGGCAGCGGCCCGCGCATCCTCGTGCGCGTGTCGGGCCCTGCGGTCGATCGCACGGGCATCGCCGAGGGCTTCTCCGGCTCGCCCGTCTACTGCGCCGGCGCGAACGGCACGATCGGCAACGCTGGCGCGATCTCCGCGACGATCGGCGAGTATGGAGGAGACGTCGGACTGGTCACGCCGATCGAGCTGATGCTCGGGCTGCCGGTCGATCCTCCTGTCAAGGCGCGCGTCGCGCCGAAGCTGCTGCACGCCGCCAGACCGCTCGCCTCGCCGCTCGTGATCGCGGGGCTGTCGCCGTCGCTCGGCAAGCTCGTCGAGCATGTCGCGAGAGCGCAGGGCCGCTCGATCGTCGCGGCCCCGGCCGGTCCGCTCGGCACGTTCCCGCCTCAGGAGCTGGTGCCCGGCGCATCGCTTGCCGCCACGCTCTCCAGCGGCGCCGTCACGGCCGGCGCCGTGGGCACCGTCACGTATCGCGACGGAACGACCGTCTACGGCTTCGGTCACGGCTTTGACGCCGCCGGCCGGCGTGCGCTGCAGCTCGCCGACGCCTACGTCTTCACGGTCGTCGGCAACCCGCTCGACACGCAGGACGCGGTCTCATACAAGCTCGCTGCACCAGGCCATCCGCTCGGCGTCCTCACGAACGACGCGCCCGCCGGCGTCGTCGGGATCCTCGGCGGTAGACCGCGGACGATCCCGCTCACGGTCACAGTGAGAGACCTCGATCGCGGTACGAAGCTTCAACAGCGCACGAGCATCGTCGACGAGAGCGCGCTCGAGAACCCGTCCGGCACGGACCTGCTGTCGGCGATTGCGCCGCTCGCCGTCGCGCAGGGCATCACGACCGCGTTCAACGGCTCGCCCTCGCGCGAGAGCGGCGCGCTGTGCCTGCGCGTGAGATTGCGCGAGAGTAAGAAGCCGCTGCACTTCTGCAACCGCTACGTGGTCAACGGCTCGACCGGACTCGACCAACCGGCCTCGCTCGGATTCCTGATGGCCATCGACGTCGAGCGCGCGCTGTCGACGATCGGCGGAGCCCGCTTCGCGACGCTGCACGTCGAGCGCGTCTCGGCCGGCATCGACATCGAGCGCGGCGCCGCGATGGCGCACATCCTCTCCGTCAGCGGTCTGCACAAGGTCCGCCCCGGCCAGAGAGTGCGCGTCGCCATGCGCGTGCGCCTCGACCATGGGCCGATCCGCACACTGCGCCCCGTCGTGCGGATCCCGCACGACGTCTTCGGTGGACCCCAGCTGCTGCACTTCAGGGGCAGCGCCATCGACATCCCGAACGCCGACACGCAGAACATCCTGATGGAGCTGCTCCAGCTGCTCGACGGCCTGCCGCGCGGCGGAAGCGGGGCTGAGCAACTACAGCAGGTGATCAGTCGCTTCGAGCGGATCCAGCGCTACGACGGCGTCCGGGCGCGGCTCGGCTTCGACAGCTGGCGCGTCTACCGCGATCCCGCGCTGCGGATCGACGGCAGCGCCTCGCTGCCCGTTCGCGTCGTCGGCACGAAGCGCAGAGCGCCACACGGCGGTGGCGGCGGGCTCGGGCAGATCTTCGCCCAGCTGTTCAGCTGAGCCGCGATCCGGCGCTCAGCTGAAAGGCTGGACTACTGCGCTCAGCTGAGGCGATTCTCGATCGACAGGGGCGTTTGCGCCGTCTCGGCGATCGGTTCGTCCGCGTCCTCGGGCTGCTCGGCGCCGAGCAGCTCCGCCAGCTCGCCGCTCTCGTACATCTCGGCGACGATGTCGGCCCCGCCGACGAGCTCGCCGTTGACGAACAGCTGCGGGATCGTCGGCCAGTTCGACAGCGCCGACAGCTCCTGGCGGATGCGCGGGTCGGGCAGGATGTCGACCGCCGCGAACGGCGCCTCGAGCGTCTGGAGCGCGCCGGCCGTGCGGGCGGAGAAGCCGCACATCGGCTGCTCGGGCGTCCCCTTCATGAAGAGGATCACGGGGTTGGACTTGATCGCGTCCTCGATCGCGTCTCGGAGGGGGTTCTGCGTCTCGTCGCTCACGGTGGAGTCCTCACTCGGCCTTCGTCTGCAGGGACAGGGCGTGGATGCTGCCGCCGAGCTCGCCGTCGAACACGTCGTAGACGAGGCGATGCTGGGCGATGCGCGAGAGGCCGGCGAACGCGGGTGCCACGACGACGGCCTCGAAGTGGTGGCCGTCGTCGCCGTGGACCTCTGCTCGCGCGCCGGGAATGCCGGCCTCGATGCGTGCTTTGAGCTCTTCCTTGGTTGCCATCGCGCCCTAGGGTAGCGCTGTGGACGGGTCGCTACACTGAATGAAGTGATGCAGCCCGACGCGACGGAGACCACCCGATGATCACGCTCACCGACAAAGGCGCCGAGAAGGTTCGCGAGTTCCTCTCGTCGCAGGGAACCGAGGTCGAGACGGCCGGATTGCGGGTCGGCGTGCGCGGCGGAGGCTGCTCAGGCTTCCAGTACGCGCTCGCGTTCGACCAGCAGCGCGACGGCGATCAGGTCTTCGAGCAGCAGGGCATCCGCCTGCTCGTCGACGGGCCGAGCCTGCCGTATGTCGAGGGCTCGGTCATCGACTACGTCGACGATCTGCAGGGCGCCGGCTTCAAGGTCGAGAACCCGAACGTGATCGCGGCCTGCGGCTGCGGCTCCTCGTTCCGCGTGGCGGACGAGCAAGAGGTCAGCGCCGTCTGACGCCGTCTCGCCGCGTCTGGCGGCGTCAGATCAAGTCGGTTCGTTGTCCAGGCTGCGCCAGAGGTACCGGCACGCCAGCGTCCGCTGGGGGCGCCACGGCTCGGCGATCTCCGCCAGCTCGGCCGGGTTCGGCATCGCGGGCAGCTCGTAGGCGCGCTCGACGGCGCGTCTGATGCCGAGGTCGCCGACGGGCAGGACGTCGGGGCGGCCGAGCTGGAACATCAGGAACATGTCGGCCGTCCACTGGCCGAGGCCCTTCACCGCGACGAGCTCGGCCGCGACCTCCTCGTCGGGCATCTCGTCGAGCCGGTCCAGCTCCAGCTCGCCGCTGACGACGTGCTCGGCGAGCGAGCGCAGGTACGACGCCTTCGCTCTCGACAGGCCGGCCTGGACGCGCAGCTCGTCGAGGTCGTCCGCGATCAGCTCCGCCGGCGTCGGCGTGCGGCCGCCGTAGCGCTCGGTCACACGTCCGTAGATCGTGCGCGCCGCCTTCGTCGAGAGCTGCTGCCCGACGATCGCGCGCAGGAGAGCGCCGTAGTGGTCGTCGGGGCGGCCGGCACGCGCATCGCCCAGCCCGTCGGGGCCGACGGCGTCGATCAGCGCGCCGAGGATCGGGTCCGCCGCGCGCAGCGCCGCCTCGGGGGTGTGCCGGGGACTCATCTCTTCACCTTGCCCGACTTCGCCGCCGTGGCGGACGCGTTGCCGGCCGCGTCGCGCACGACGACCTCGACGTGCAGGCCGCCGACGCGCAGCGCTCTGCGGCCGACCTTGCCCTGGAATCTCACCGTCACCTTGCCCGCGGCGGCGAGCGCCCGTCTGACGGTGCCGTAGCTCGTGCGGATCGTGCAGCGTCTGCCTCTTCTCGCGCCCGCTCTGCACGCTCTGCCGACGCGCCGGCCGCTCACCTCGCGCAGGACCCTGATCGTCGCGCTGCCGGCCTCGGAGCTACTGAAGGAGATCGTGACGCGCTTTCTTCTCCCGAACGCGAGCGCGAGTCTTGTGACGCGCGGCTTGGTGGTGTCGTTGCCTCTCGCCGGCGGGCCAGGGGGCGCGGGCGGCGGACCGGGCGGACCGGGCGGCGCGTCCGGCGTCGCCAGCTGCGCGCGCCCGAGCGCGATGCTCGTGAGCGTCGTCGGGGCTGCGCCCAGCAGCGTCGCGGCGCCGGTCGCGAGGTCGAGCGTGTAGACGCGGCTCACGCCGGCCGACTGCAGCACCGCGACGCCGCTCCCGGCGGCTGGCGCGTTGGACGTCGCCACGCGCACCTCCGGCGGCAGGTCGAAGCCGGTCAGCGACGTGAAGTCGAGCGGGAGCCCGCCAACGGTGACGGTCGTGCCGAGCGTCAGCGTGCCGGCGTTCGGCGGGTTCTGCACGTAGAGCTTGTTCGCCACCGGCTCCAGCACGTACTGGGTCGTCGCGCCGCCGGTGAGCGACTGCCCGTACGCGTTCGTGTAGGCGACCGCGGTGACGCCGGTCGCGCCCGCGTCGAGCCCGTTGATCGGGCCGTCCGGGTTGGTCCCCGGCGGTGCGGGCGTCGTGTTGAGGTTGCCGTCGACCGGCGCGCCGGTATTGGGGTTGACGCGGAAGTTGAGCCCGCTGCCGGTGACGACGCGGATGCGGTCGACTGTCGGGTTGACGTCGATCCCCCAGCCGACGACGGCGGGGTCCGGGAGGTCGATCGGGGTGCCGACGCCGTCGACGAACGCGATCTGGCCGGCGACGCCGAGGGCGGTCGCCGTGCCGATCTGCGGGTCGACGAAGTAGAGCGTCGCCGTGTTCGCCGTCGCGTTGACGCCCAGCCCGTACAGCTGCCCCGTCTGTGGCCGCCAAGCAAGCCCGATCACGGTCTCGCCGGCCGTCACGCCCGTGAGTGCGACGCTCGTCGAGGTGCCGGGCGTCGCCGTCTGGAAGCGCACGAGGTTCACGTGGCTGCCGCTGAGCGCGACGATCGGCCAGCCGGCATCGGCGAGGTCGCGCTGGAGCGCGAGGCCCTGGACTCTGAGCGTCCCGTCGCCGAGCGGGCCGAGGTCGCTCGCCGCGCCGCTCGTGAGGTCGATCCGGTAGAGGTGGGTGCTCGACCCGACGGTCAGGATTGCGTATCCGTCGCCGGAAGCGACCGGCTGGTTGCTCGCCGGCACGCTGACCGAGGCGTCGATGTCGAAGCCACTGGCGGCAGAGAAGTTGAGCGGCGTGCCGCCGACCGTAACGTCCTTGCCGAGCGTTTGCGTGCCGCCGTTGGGCGGGTTCTGGATCGCGAGCTGGTCGCTCGTGGAGCTGAGCGTGTACAGCGTCGTGACGGTGCTGTTGGCGCGGTCGTTCGTGTACGCGGCGCCGTCGACCGTGTTGCCGGCATTGGCGATCTGTCCGTCCGGGTTGACGCCGGAGACGCTGCCGGCGCTGCCGCCGTTGTCGCCATCGACCGGCGCGCCCGTCGACGGGTTGATGCGGAAGCTGATGCCCGCAGACGTGGTCACCCGGATGCGGTCGGCGGCGGGGTTGACGTCGAAGCCCCAGCCGGCGTCCGGCAGGTCGAGCGGCGTCGAGCCGTCGGTCGTGAAGGCGATCGCGCTGGCTGAGATCGGCGTGACGACGCCAGTCTCGGGGCTGATCGAGTACAGCGTCGCCGTGTCCGCGCTCGCGTTCACGCCGAGCCCGTAGAGCATGCCGTTCTGCGGGCGCACGTCGATGCCGACGAGCGCCTCGCTGACGTTGACGCCGATCAGCGGCGTGCTCGTCACGCTTCCCGGGGCGGCCGGGTCGAACGACAGCAGCGCGCTGTTCGAGAGCGCGTACGCACGGTCGGCGGGGGCGGCGTGGGCACTGGGGGCGAGCACGGCGCACAGCAGGGCGAGGGGGAGGAGCGCGCCGATGCGGCGGCGCAGGCGGCAAGCGGTCATCCTGGAAACCTACTGCTGCCCCCGGCACGCCCGGGACGGTCGTCGAGAAGGGACGGCCTGTCGCGGCGGTGCCGCGGATTGCGGAGAAAGACCGCAGACCACGCTAGGATCACGCGCGTATGCGCGTTGCCTTGGTTTCGCCGTACTCGTGGACGTACCCCGGTGGCGTCACGCGCCACATCGAGGCGCTTGCCGAGCGCTTCTTCGCTGAGGGGCACGAGGTCCGCGTGCTGGCGCCCTACGATCCCGACGATCGCCTCTCCGCCGTGCTCCATCGCGGCGCGGCGCCGCAGCGCCGCCCGCTGCCCGACTACGTGATCCCGCTCGGGCGCACGATCGGCTTCTCGGCGAATGGCGCGGTTTCGAACCTCTCCTCGCGCGCGGCCGGTCTTAGCCAGATGCGGCACGAGCTGCGTGCCGGCGGCTTCGACGTCGTCCACCTGCACGAGCCGGTCGTGCCGATCCTGTGCTGGGACGCGTGCGTCTCGACGCGCCTGCCGCTCGTCGGCACGTTCCACTGCTACTCGACGAACCGCCTCACGAACAACGTCGCGAACGTGCTCGGCGCGCGCCGCACGTTCAACCACCTGCATGTGCGCATTGCCGTCTCCGAGGCGGCCGCTTGGACGGCACAGCGCTTCTTCGGCGGGCGGTACCGGATCGTCCCGAACGGCGTGGCTCTGCCCGAGCAGCGCGCGCCACGTGTGACGTGCGCCGAAGGGCCTCTGCGACTCGCGTTCGTCGGCCAGGCCGTCGAGCGCAAGGGCCTGCCGGTCCTGCTGCGCGCGTTCGAGGCGCTGCGCGACCACGACGTGCCCGTCGAGCTGACGGTCGTCGGCGCCAACCGCGACGAGGTGCAGCCGATGCTGCTCGACGACCGCGGCGTGACGGTCCTGGGCCGCGTCGGCGACGCCGAGAAACAGCGCGTGCTCGAGTCGGCGGACCTGCTGTGCGCGCCGTCGCTCGGCGGCGAGAGCTTCGGGATGGTGCTGACAGAGGGCTTCGCGGCCGGCACGCCCGTCGTCGCGTCTGACATCGCCGGCTACCGCGACGTTGTGCGCGACGGCGTCGACGGACTGCTCGTGCCGCGTGGCGACGCAACCGCGCTCGCCGAGACGCTGCTCGAGCTGTGGCACGCGCCGCAGCGGCGTGTGGCGATGGGGGAAGCGGCCGTCGAGCGGGCGGAGCGCTTCGCCTGGCCGCACGTCGCGCGTGAGGTGCTCGACGCCTACGAGGACGCGATCGCCACGCCTGCGCCACAGGGGACGGTGCAGCGCGCTGCCGTGCGGATCGGTGCCAAGCCGGCGGATCTCCAGCCGCACGTGCGTCCGCAGCGCCTGCCGAGCCTCGAACCGCCCCCGCCCGCGGGCGCGCGCAAGCCCGCATTCGTGTTTGCGCGTCGCGTCGCGATGCTCGCATTCGCCGCGCTGGCGCTCGTCGGCACCGTGCTCGCCTTCCGTCGCATCGGCGTGCACGAGATCGTGCTCGCGTTGCTCAACTCGAGTCCCGCGTGGGTGCTCGTCGGCCTGGGGGTGATGTGCGTCTCGATGGCCGTGCGCGCCGTGGCGTGGCACGCGATCCTGAAGGCGGCGATCCCGCGCGGGCGCGTGCGCCTGCGCGACGCGATGCAAGGGACGTTCATCGGCGTGCTGATGAGCGCGACGCTGCCGGCGCGCCTCGGCGAGCCCTCGCGTGCGCTCGTCGTCTCACGTCGCACGGGGCGCCCGCGCGAGCACCTGCCGGTCGTGCTCGGGACGATCGTCTCGCAGGCGCTGCTGAACATCCTCGCGCTGATGCTGCTGGGGATCGTGACGTTCTCGACGGTGAGACTGTTCCGCAACCACCACGACGCGCTGATCTTCGCGGCGATCATGCCGTTGCTGCTGCTGGCGCTGGTGCTGCTTGCGCCGCCACTGCTGAGCGCGGGGCGCCACTCGCGCTTCGCGAAGCTGCGCGAGCTGACGGGGCAGGCGCGCGATGCGCTCGCGCGCGTGCGCGCCGGGCTCGTCGTCTTCCGCGACCCGAAGCTCGGCAGCACTGCGGTCGCGGCACAGCTGGCGGCGTGGATCCTGCAGTGGCTTTCCTGCTACGTCCTGCTCGTCGCGCTCGGGCTTGACCATCAGGCCGGCCTCGGCGCCGCCGCGGCCGTGTTGTTCGCGGTGAACGTGACGGCCGTGCTGCCGGCCACGCCGTCGAACCTCGGCATCTTCCAGGCCGCCTGCGTCGTGGTGCTGAGCGGCGGCTACGGCGTCTCGCAGGCGGACGCGCTCGGCTACGGGATCATCCTGCAGGCGGTCGAGATCGCGACCGCCGTCGTGATGGGGATGCCGGCGCTCGTGAAGGAGGGCCTGTCGTGGAAGGACGTGCGCCTGCGCGCGCTCCAGACGGCGCCCGTCGAGCTGCGCGCCCCGGCGGGCGGGCCGCGTCAGCAGCCCGCTGCCTCCGAGGCGTAGGCCCGGGCCACTAGCCGCCCAGCTCGCTCGCGGCTCTCTCGAAGTGCGCGAGCTGGCGCCCGAGCGCCTCGCCGACGTAGCCGGGGATCACGCCGAAGTCGTGCACGATCAGCCCGCCGCGCGCGACGAGCCGCTGGAACTCCTCGTCGGTGCGGATCGCGTCGAGTGCGGCGCGCTCGCCGCGCACGAGCACGAATCCGGCGAGGCCACCGCCGTGCGGGTCGAGCAGGACCGGCTCGAAGCTCTCGATGCGGCCGTCCTGCTGCGCCAGCGTCCAGTACTGGATCGTCTCCTGGAAGACCGCGAGCGCTTGCTGCTCGCGTCCGGCCACGACCTCTCCCCAGCCGGTGAAGAGCACGTCGTCGTTCGCCATCGTGACTCCTTCGGGTCGATTTCCGTCGATCGACCGTAACCGAGAGCGATGGTCGCCCGTGCGCCGAGTGTCGGCTGGTCAGTCGACGCCCGCGGCGTCCGCCGCGCGCTCGACCTCGGCCTCGACGGCGCCGTCGGCCGGGTCCTCATCGAGCAGCGTGGGGTCGCGGTCGGAGCCGGCGATGATGTCGTCCGGCGCCTTGTCCTTGGGCAGAAAGCCGCTTCTCATGCCGAAGTAGACGGCCTGCGGGTGGTGCGCGACGATCGCGACGGTCGACTGCTCGGGCTCGACGGCGTAGCCGCCGGAGAGGCGCATGCCGATCGACGGCGCGTCGAGCAGCGCGAAGACCTTCTCGTGCTCGGACTGGTCCGGGCAGGCGGGGTAGCCCCAGGAGTAGCGGCGGCCCTGGTCGAGCTCGATGCCGAGATCGGAGCGGACCTTCGCGTGCAGCCACTCGGCCATCCCCTCGGCGGTCTGGACGCCGAGGCCGTGCGTGAACAGCTGCTCGGCGAACTCGCCGTCTCTCTCCAGCTGCGCCATCAGCTCGGTGACCTCGTCGCCGGCGGTGACGACCTGCAGCGCGACGACATCGCGCTCGCCTGAGCTGATCGGCCGGTAGAAGTCGGCGAGGCAGATGCGGTCGTGCCGCGGCTGGCGCGGGAAGACGAGGCGGTTGATCTCGCGCTCGTGGTCCTCGGGGTCGAAGATCACGACCTCGTTGCCTTCCGACGCCGCCGGGAAGTAGCCGAGCTTCGCGCGCGGGTGCAGGTATCTCTGCTCACTCCACATGCGCTCCAAGCGTGGCTGGAAGTTGTCCTGCACGAGCTCGCGCCACGCGTCGCCCTTCACGCCGCGCCCGCCCCAGTGGAGCTTGAACAGCACATGCGTGTCGAGGTGCGGGTAGACCTCGTCGAGCGGCACCTCGATCTCGCGTACGCCCCACCACGGTGGCGCTGGCACGGGGGTGTCGGTGCGTGCGGCAGAGCGGACGGAGTCGTCGGTCACCGGCGGGCCGGTGTCCACGACGACCGGCTTCTCGCGCAGTCTTCTCGCCGCTGCGCGCGTCTTCTCGACGAGCGCGGCGCGCGCCTCCTCGTCGACCAGCTCGTCCATCTTCGAGAGCCCCTCGAACGCGTCCTTGCAGTAGAAGACGCCCGGCTCGTAGACGTCGTCGTCCTCTCTCCCGTGCGGGTAGAGGATGCGCAGGCCGAAGTCGCGGTTGATCGCGGCGCCGCCGATCAGCACCGGGAACGGCAGCGCCCGCTCGTGCAGCTCCTGCACGCACAGCGGCATCTGCTTGGAGGTCGAGACGAGCAGCGCGGAGAGGCCGATCGCGGTGGCCTTGTGCTCCTGCGCGGCGTCGAGGATCGTCGAGATCGGGACCTGCTTGCCGAGGTCGACGACGGTGTAGCCGTTGTTCGTGAGGATCGTGTTGACGAGCGACTTGCCGATGTCGTGCACGTCGCCGAAGACGGTCGCGATCACGACCGTGCCCTTCGTGTAGCCCTCGATGCGGTCGAGGTAGTTCTCCAGGCGGGCGACGGCCTTCTTCATCACCTCGGCCGACTGCAGCACGAAGGGGAGGATCAGCTCGCCCGCGCCGAACTTGTCGCCGACCTCCTTCATGGCCGGGAGCAGGACGTCGTTGAGCGTGGGGACCGCGCCGATCTTCTCGACCGACTTGTCGATCCAGTCCTCGACGCCGTCCTTCTTGCGGCGCAGGATGTGGAAGTGCAGCGCCTCCTCCGGCTCCATGCCGGCCGTCGGGTCTGCCTTCTCGTCCTCGGCGCTCTCGCCCTTCTCCTCGAAGTGCTCGATGAAGCGCTGCGTCGCGTCCTCGCGTCTGTTGAAGACGAGGTCGTCGGCGAGGTCGCGCTCGACCTGCGGGATCTCCGAGTAGGGCGTGATGTCGGCGGGGTGGACCATCGCGAGGTCGAGGCCCGCTTCGACGCAGTGGTGCAGGAAGACGGAGTTGAGGACCTCGCGCGCCGCTCTGCCGAAGCCGAACGAGACGTTCGAGACGCCGAGCGACGTCAGCACGCCGGGCAACGCGGCCTTGATCTCGCGGATCCCCTCGATCGTCTCGACCGCCGAGTCCTTGAACTCGTCGGAGCCGGTCGCGAGCGTGAACGTGAGCGCGTCGAAGATCAGCGTCTGCGGGTCCATCCCGTGCTCGTCGCAGACGTAGCCGTGGATGCGGCGGGCGACGTCGACCTTGCGCTGGCGCGTCTTCGCCATCGACTCTTCGTCGATCGTCAGCGCGATCAGCGCGGCGCCGTGCTCGATGCAGAGCGGGACGACGTGGTCGAGCTTGTCGCGACCGGCCTCGAGGTTGACCGAGTTGACGATCGCGCGACCGGGGATCTGCTCGAGCGCCGCCTTCATCACGTCGGGCTCGGTCGAGTCGACCTGGATCGGCGCGGGCAGCGACAGCGAGACCTTCTTGACGAGCGTCGCCATCTGCTCGGCCTCGTCCTGGCGCTCGGTCAGCGCGACGCACAGGTCGAGGATGTGCGCGCCGCCCTCGACCTGGTTCTCGGCGATCTGCAGCAGGCCGTCGTAGTCGTCGGCCAGCAGCATCGCCTTCGCCTTGCGCGAGCCCTGCGAGTTGACGCGCTCGCCGACGATCGTCGGGCGCGGCTCCTGCGCGATCGGCGTGGCGGCGATCATCGAGGAGACGTGTGGGGTACGGGCGGCCGGACGCGCCTGCGGCGTGAGGTCCTTGACGCGCTCCGCGATCGCGCGGATGTGGTCGGGCGTCGTGCCGCAGCAGCCGCCGACGACGTTGACGCCGTAGCGCTCGACGAACTCGCCAAGCGAGGCCGCGAGCGGCTCGGGCTTCTCGGGGAAGATCGTCTCGCCGTCCGGGCCCTGCAGCGGCAGGCCGGCGTTCGGGATGCAGTGGACGGGGATGGGGGAGAGCTCGCCGAGGAAGCGGATCGCGTCGCGCATGTCCTCGGGGCCGGTGGAGCAGTTGAGCCCGATCACGTCGATGTTCAGCGCGGTCAGCGTCGTCAGGACGGCGCTGATATCGGTGCCGAGCAGCATCTTGCCGCCGTTGGGCAGCAGCGAGACGGAGCACTGGATCGGCAAGGTCGTTCCGGTGCTCTTGAACGCCTCGCGCGCGCCGAAGATGGCGGCCTTGACCTCGAGGATGTCCTGCGCGGTCTCGATGATCAGCAGGTCGGCGCCGCCCTCGACGAGGCCTCTCGCCTGCTCGGCGAAGACGTCGGCGAGCGCGCGGAAGGAGATGTTCCCGAGCGTGGGGTCGTCGGAAGCGGGCAGGAAGCCGGTCGGCCCGATCGAGCCGGCGACGAAGCGCGACTCGCCGGCCGCTCTGCGGGCGATCTGGGCCGCTCTGACGTTGATCTCGTGCGTGTGGTCGGCGAGGCCCCACTCGTCGAGCTTCAGCCGCGAGGCCTGGAAGGTGTCGGTCTCGACGACCTGCGCGCCGGCGTCGAGCATCGCCGCGTGGACACCCTCGATCACGTCGGGGCGGTGCAGCACGAGCGCCTCGTGGCACTTGCCGGCGAGGCCGCCGTAGTCGGCCTGTGTCAGGTCGAACTGCTCGAGAGTGGCACCCATGCCGCCGTCGAAGACGACGATTCTCTGGCGGATCGCATCGAGGTAGTCGCGCATTGCCGCGATCCTAGCAGCGGGTACGCAAACCTTGACACGGGCGTGGGAAGGTTTGGATGGCAAAAATAGTCCGATGACGACGCCGGAACTGTTAGCGCCTGGCAGCGGACTTCCTGCGCCGCCGAGACCTGCGCTCCTACAACGGAACGACCGGCCGCGGATCAGCGGCTGGGCTTGGGGCGCGGCGACCGCGACCGCCGCGTTCATCCTCGTGAGCTGCTGGTGGCTCAGCCGGGATCAAGGGCTCCCGTACGCGGACAACGCGTCGCATCTCGTCACGGTCGTCGCATATCGGGACCTGCTGCTGGCAGGCGATCCGAGCGGCGACTTCTGGACGCGATCCGGCTTCTACCCGCCGATGACGTTTCTCGTCGGCGCCATGGGAATGCTCGTCGGCGGACTGCACGCGTGGACGCCGGTGCTCGCCGAGAACCTCGTGTACGTGCCGCTGCTCGCGGCGGGCTGCTTCGGCGCGGGCCGACTGCTCGCCGGCCCGCGCGCCGGCCTCCTCGCCGTCGTCTTCGCGCTTGGCTCGCCGCTCGTCGCCGAGCAGTTCCACGTCTTCATGATCGACGCGCCGCTGGCCGCGCTGGTCGCTGCTGCGGTGTGGTTGACCCTGGCCAGCGAGCGGTTCGCCAAGCCCGTGCCCGCTGCGTTCGCGGGGGCCGTGGTCGGCATCGGCCTGAGCTCGAAGACGCAGTTCCCGCTGTTCGTCGTCGGCCTGCTGCTGGTCGCGGTCGCACGCGGAGGCTGGCGCAACGGTCGGGGGCTGCTCGCGTTCGCCGTGCCCGCGCTCGTGCTCGGGATGCCGTGGTACGCCGCCAACCTCGACCGCGTCGACTGGCTGCTCGAAGCGGCCGGAGGGACTCGCGACGTGCCGCCGGACGGACGCCCCGCGCTGCTGTCGGCGGCCAACGCGACGTGGTACCTGTGGGCGACGCTGAACGCGCTGCTGTTCGCGCCGCTGTTCCTGTTCGCGGCCGTCGGCGTGGGCGGTACGGCCCTCGCGCTCGTCCGGACCGTGGCACGGCGCACTCGGTTGGCGGTGGACGACGTGCGCCCTGAGCTGCTGGGCGGCCTGCTGCTCGCCTGGCTCGCGCTGACGGTGACCCCGCATCACGACCTGCGCTACACGATGCCGCTGATCGTGTACCTGGCGACGCTCGGCACCGCGTGGATCGTGCGGCTCGGGCGACGGCCGCGCCGCGTCGTCACAGCCGGCTTGGCGCTCGCCGTGGTCGCGACGACGCTGGGCTCCACGTTCGGCGTGGGAAGCGACGTCCGCGTCGACCTGGGCGACCGGCCGCTGCCGGCTGCGATGCGAGCGTACCTGCTCAACTACGGCGTTCCGCCCCAGCGTCAGGTCGTGCTCTACGCCCCGCACGACTTCATGGTCTCGGCTCCGCGCCGGGAAACCGACATCCCGGGCGTGCTCGCCGCACTGCGCGCCCAGGGGTACACGGGGGTCGGTTGGATCCGCGAGCAGGCGATCCTTCGAGATCCCGCCTTCGACCTAGCCGGCCTGTGGCTGCTCGTGCGGTTTGCCGGCTTGGAGCCTCCTTCGCTGGAGCTACGCGAACCGTGGGACACGAGCGACCCGGGACATGTGCTGCTCCTCCGCCAGCCACTCCCGGCCGAATCGCCCGCCTGCGCGATCCTGCCCGGGGGCGACGGGATGTGGGCCATGGCCGACGGCGGCGAACAGCCCATCTGCCCGACCGGTTGAGCGCCCTGTGCGGCGCGCTCGTCTAGCGCAAGGGCGGGAAGAGCAGCGTCGCTGTGCGGTGCGTCGGCCGGCACACCGATTCGTCGCACCACACCTTGTTGCCGTCGTTGTCGAGGTGGAAGTGCACGTGGGCGGGGGTGGACTCGCGCGGAATCAGGTTCTTGAGGAGACGGATCATGGGGTCCTGGTTTCGTAATGGGAGTGACGCGAAGGACGATAGGCGGCTGCGGACGCGCCATGTGTGCGTCGCGTCACGGACGTTTGCGCCGCCACGGCGGTTTGGGCTCCTCGCGGGCGCGGTAGGCGGGAGCGGTACCCGAAGGAGGCCGGATGGACGGGCTGCGGATTCGACGGTTGGCATGGACGAGCGCCGCGGCGCTGCTGGCGAGCGGCGCGCTCACGGCCGGAGCGTCGGCCCTCGCAGTCGGCGTGACGGTGCCCGGGGTCGGCAGCGTGGAAGCGAGACTGCCCGCCGTCCAGGTCCCCTCCGTGACCGTCCCGTCGATCACGGTCCCGTCAGTCCCGCCGCCGCCTGCGCCGATCCCGCCACCGCCGTCCGTCCAGACCCCATCGGTGCAGACCCCGCCCGTCCAGACGCCTTCGGTGCAGACACCTTCGGTCCAGACGCCCTCAGCGCCGAGCGTCGGCGGGGTGCAGCAGCAAGTCGGCTCGGCGGGAACGGGTCCGGCGCCCGGACCCTCGACAGGCGCCCGCGGCACGGCGACGAGTGCCGGAAGCGGCGGAACGAGCGGCGCCCCCGCGCCCGACGCGGTCGCAGGGCAAGGCTCCTCGGCTCCGGTCGACGCGGCGCTTCGCGTCCGTCGTGATCGCATCGCCGCCGGCGGGTCGCCGAATCGTCCGGTGAGCTGGGCCGGCGCCCAGCGACGGCTGCAGCTCGCGGTCGAGCATCGACGGCAGTGTCTCGACGACCTCGGCCCGGGCGAGCAACGCGTACTCGGCTTGCGCGCGGGCATCGGTCCCGGCGCGCCGCTGACGCGACCGCAGGTCGCGCGTCGGCTCGACCTCGGCGTCACGCAGACGGGTCGGATCGAGCGCCGCGGTCTGCGCCGCCTCGACGCGCTCGCCGGCGACGGCGCCTGTGGCGGGGTCGGAGGCGCGGTGGCGACCGCCGGGCCGCTCACCGCGGCCGACGGCGGCGCCGACGTGACGCCCGGCGCGAGCTCGTCGCACCTTCGACCCCGGTCGGGCATCGGCGGCGTCGTTGCGCACGGCGGCGGCGACACGGGCTCCGACGGTCGCTCCGGCTTTGACGCGCTCCCTCCGCCGATCGGCGACGGCGGCGAAGCGACGTTGTTGGTCGCGCTCGGTCTGCTGGTGGCGCTCGCGCTGCTCGTGCGGCGCGAGCTGTCGCGCCGCTGAGACGCGGCCCCCGACCCGTGGAGATCAGACCAGCGCCGGCACCGGCAGCGGGAAAAGCTGCGTGAAGCGCTTCGCCTTGCGCTTGTCGCCGCTAACGCGCATCGACTCGGACGCAAGCGCGTCGGCGAGCGGGCGGTGGCCGTGCAGCACGTCGAGCAGCGTCGTCGGATCGGACTCGATCACGGCGTCTGCGTCGGGCAGCTCGCCGCGGCCCGCCTCCACTTGACCGTCGGCGATCACGACGCGGAAGCGGTCGTCGCTGAGCCGCAGCTCGATGCGCGCGGCGAAGTCGCCGGCGCGCTCCGGATCGAACAGCGTGCGCAGCGAGACGATGTACGAGTCCAGACTCATGCACATGTCGTCGCTGGGCGCCGGGGCGTTTGCGCCGCCCCAGCGGCCGAGCTCGATCAGCACCGGCTCGAGCGCCCGGCCGCCGTCGGTCAGCTCGTAGACCTGAGCCGCAAACGGCGGCGGCAGTCTGCGATGGTGGACGATGCCCGCCTGCTCGAGGTCACGCAGGCGCTGGGCGAGCACGTCCGGGCTTACGTGGGGCAGCCCGCTGCGGATGTCGGTGAACCGCTTGGGCCCGAGCAGCAGCTCGCGGACGACCATCAGGGCCCAGCGCTCGCCGACGACGTCGAGCGCACGGGCGATGCCGCACGCGTCGCCATAGCTGCGCTTGCTTGACATACGTTCAGACTACCATGTATTAGGAAAAACCAATGTACTGGTTGGAAATTCCAATCATATGATATGACTCTGGTATGAAGTCGACCCAGGGAGCCATGACCATGACCGCCGAGACGACCGACCGAACGCGCTGGCTGGCGCTTTATGTGCTGTGCGCCGGCGTGCTCATGATCGTGCTCGACGCGACCGTCGTAAACGTCGCCCTGCCGTCGATGCAGGAGGATCTCGGCTTCTCGCAGACGAACCTCGCCTGGGTCGTGAACGCCTACCTGATCGCGTTCGGCGGACTGCTGCTGCTCGGCGGCCGCATCGGCGACCTGATCGGCCATCGCCGCATCTTCTTGATCGGCCTGACGGTGTTCACGGCGGCGTCGCTGCTGTGCGCCGTCTCGCAGACGCAGGGGATGCTGATCGCCGCGCGCTTCATCCAGGGCGCCGGCGGCGCGTTCGCCTCCGCGGTCGTGCTCGGGATGATCGTGACGATGTTCCCCGAGCCGCGCGACCAGGCGAAGGCGATCGGCGTCTACGGCTTTGTGGCCTCCGCCGGCGGCTCGATCGGGCTGCTGCTCGGCGGTCTCCTGACCGAGTCGATCAGCTGGCACTGGATCTTCTTCATCAACGTCCCGATCGGCATCGCGACCGCGCTGTTCGCCCGCCGGCTCGTCGCGGCGCGGCCGGGCCTCGGCCTGAGAGCGGGCGCGGACCTGCCGGGCGCAGTGATGATGACAAGCGGCCTGATGATCGGCGTCTACGCGATCCTGCAGGTCAGCGAGAAGGGCTGGACCTCGGGCGAGGTGCTCGGGCTCGGCGCGCTCTCGCTCGCGCTGCTGACGGCTTTCGTGCTGCGCCAGGCGCGGATCGCGAACCCGCTGATGCCGCTGCGACTGTTCCGCTCGCGCAACGTCAGCGGCGCCAACCTCGTGCTGATCCTGCTCGTCGTCGGCATGTTCGGGATGTTCTTCCTCGGCGCGCTGTACCTCCAGCAGATCCTTGGCTACGACCCGCTCGAGGTCGGGCTCGCGTTCCTGCCCGGCACGATCGTGATGGGCGTGATGTCGCTGTACGTGTCGGGGCCGGCCGTGATGCGCTTCGGCGCGAAGCCGGTGGTCGCGGTGTGCCTCGCGTCGATGGGCGGAGCGATGCTGCTGTTCGCGCGCACGCCGGTCGACGGTCACTACGTCGTCGACCTGCTGCCGATCATGCTGCTGTTCGGCTTCGGCGCGGGCCTCGCGTTCCCGGCGCTGATGCAGCTGGCGATGTCCGGGGCGGACCCGAGCGACATGGGGCTCGCGTCCGGGCTGGCGAACATGTCGCCGCAGATTGGCGGCGCGGTCGGGCTCGCGGTGCTCGCGACGATCGCGTCGAACCGCACCGACACGCTGCTGGCCAACGGCGACTCGGCGATGGCCGCGCTCAACGGCGGCTTCCACGCGGCGTACCTCGTCGGCGCCGGGCTCGTCGTCGTCGCCATCGTGGTCGCCCTGACGGTGCTCAAGCCGGTGCCGCATCCGATGATGGCGCATGGCGAAGCGCCCGA
The DNA here is from genome assembly GCA_036009645.1 of Conexibacter sp. GTDB lineage: Bacteria > Actinomycetota > Thermoleophilia > Solirubrobacterales > Solirubrobacteraceae > Conexibacter. The sequence goes on along the minus strand of DASYLH010000002.1, from coordinate 33,016 downwards.
GGGCGAGCACGCCCGCGAGCCGGTCTACTCGGAGGCGTAGGGCCTAGTAGGACCGTTCGGCGGAACCTCCTAGAACGCCGGAAGCCCCGCGGCTGCGGGGCTTCCGGGCACAGCTCTTGCGTTCGGCGCGCCGCGTGGCGGCGCTGCCGGCGCTAGATGGTCTTGACGTTGACCGCCTTGGGGCCCTTCGGGCCCGGCTCGGAGTCGTACGAGACCTTCGCGCCCTCGGCGAGCGAACGGTAGCCGTCCGCCTCGATGGCGCTGTGGTGGACGAAGAGGTCCTTGGACTGGTCGTCCGGCGTGATGAAGCCGAAGCCCTTGTCGTCGCTGAACCACTTCACGGTTCCGGTTGCCATAGCTGTTCCTCCTGATTCTGTGCTGCGAACGAAGAGGGTGCTGTGAGGCAACGACAACGAGCGCTTGCACTGGTGTACCGATCGTGTTCGACCGGCCTGAAATTGCGACGCTATCAGGTGCGGTGGCGAAAAGGGGAGATCTGGCGTTCCGTGCACGGGTACGCCCACGGCGAAACGGCGGGAGCCCCGGTCACACGGGGCTCCCACAGGTCCTTCGCGCTCAGGCTGGCTGGATGTTCTGGTTGACCCGGAACAGGTTGTCCGGGTCGTACTGGGCCTTCACGCGCGCGAGCCGGTCGTAGTTGTCGCGGTAGCTCGCGCGCACCCGCTCCTGACCCTCGTCCATCATCATGTTCACGTAGGCGCCGCCGGCGGAGTGGGGGTGCAGCGCGTCGAAGTAGTCGACCGTCCAGCGCTTGATCGTCTCGGCGTTCGCCGGGTCGGGGTCGACGCCCGCGTAGACGGTCGCCCACGTCGCGTCGCGGTAGCTCCAGGCCGTGTCCGACGCGTCCGCGTCGTGCGCCGCTCCGTCCACCGGATAGAGGTGCATCGTCGACTGCATCGTCGGCATCGCGGCCCCGAAGCGGGCGTGCTCGGCGGCAGCCTCCGCCGGGATCTGCTTGACGAAGTCCGCGCGCCAGTACCACTGGTCGCCGGCGGGGTAGAGCCCGTCGAACGCGCTCTGCAGGTCTGGGTGCCCCATCGGCTGCACGCCGTGCATGAGCGGCTCGGGCAGCGCCTCCAGCAGCGGCGCCATCGCCTGTGCGCCGCTCTGCTCGTCGCCGACGTAGCACCACACAACCCCGCAGACCTTGCGCCCGTGCAGCTGCTCCGGGAACGGCGGCGCGGGCGGGACTGTCGTGAACGCGAAGAAGCCGTTCAGCTCGCGCGGCGCGCTCGGCAGGAACTCGGCGTACGCGGCGAGCACCTCGGCGCCAAGCTCGACCGGCCAGAAGGTCGGGCCGCCGAAGATCGTGCCGACCTCGTGCAGGCGGAACAAGAACGACGTGACGACGCCGAAGTTGCCGCCGCCGCCGCGGATCGCCCAGAACAGGTCGGGGTGCTCGTCGGCGCTCGCGCGCACGCGCTCGCCATTCGCGAGCACGACCTCGGCCTCGAGCAGGTTGTCGATCGTCAGTCCGCACGCGCGCGTGAGGTGGCCGATGCCGCCACCGAGCGTGAGGCCTCCGACGCCGGTGGTCGAGATGATGCCGCTCGGCGTCGCGAGCCCGTACGCGGCCGTCGCGCGGTCGACCTCGCCCCACGTGCAGCCGCCGCCGACGCGCACCGTCCGCGCGCTGGCGTCGATGTCGATCTCTCTCAGCCGCGAGAGATCGATCACCACGCCGTCGTCGCACGTGCCAAGCCCGGCGCCGTTGTGGCCTCCGCCGCGCACGGCGAGCAGCAGGCCGCGCTCGCGCGCGAACGTCACGGCGGCGGCCACGTCCCTGGCGTCGTCGGCGTAGGCGATCAAAGCCGGGCGCCGGTCGATCATCGCGTTGTAGACCTTGCGGGCCTCGTCGTAGCCGGGGTCGTCGGGTCCGACGAGGCGGCCGCTGAACGCCGGCAGCAGCTGGCGAGCGAGCGGGGTCGTGGTGCTCATGGTTCTCTCCTTGTACGTCGCAGGACGACTTTCTGGAGCGAAAGTACGAGTGCATGCCGGCCCTGTCATGACCGGATCTGACCCACTTCCTCCGTATGCCCAGGCGGCTACCGATCGACGCGATGGTCAGACCTGACTATCGTCGGCGGTGCCGTGACCGACGATCTGCCCGATCTGCTGCGTCCTGCGGCGGCGCTCCCGTTCGTGGGGCGGGTGGTGGAGCTCGACCGACTTCGTTCGCTGATGCCGAGCGCCGCGGCGCCGCACCGGCGCGTCGTGTTGCTCGCAGGCGAGCCCGGTTCAGGCAAGAGCCGGCTCGTGCGCGAGCTCGCCCGCGGGCTCGCCGAGCAGGGCACGCTCGTCCTCTACGGCGCCTGCGACGCGGTCGTGCCGACGCCGTACGGGCCGTTCGCCGAGGCATTCGACCGGCTCGTGCGGGTCGCCGAGGACGCCGAGGACCCGGCCGCCCAGCTCGGGCCCGGGGGCGGCGAGCTGACGCGGCTGTTGCCGGACCTGCCCGTGCGGATCCCTGGGCTGGCCGCGCCCGTCGACACCGACCCGGACACGGAGCGCCACCGGCTCCACACGGCCGTCACGGCGCTGCTTGCGAGCGCGAGCCGCGAGCGGCCGCTGCTGCTCGTGCTCGAGGACGGCCACTGGGCTGATGCGGGCACGCTCCTGCTGCTGCGGCACCTGGCGCGCGCGAGCTGGAGTGGGCGCGTGCTCGTCGTCGCGACGCTGCGCGACACCGAGGTCGACGTCTCGCCCGCGCTGTCGGAGACGCTTGCCGACCTGCGGCGCTCCGACGACGTCGTGCGGATGCAGCTCGACGCGCTCTCCGGCGCTGATGTCGCCGACTTCGTGTGTCGTGCCGCTGGCTGCCAGCTCGATGCTGACGCGCGCGAGCTCGCGGTCGCGATCCATGAGCTGACGGACGGCAATGCGTTCCTCATCTGCGAGCTGTGGCGGGCGCTGGTCGAGACCGGCGCGGTGGCGATCGACGGCGAGCGGATCGCGGTCGTCCGCCCACTGCACGAGCTGGCGACGCCGACCGGCGTGCGCGAGGTCGTCAGCCAGCGGCTCGCGCGGCTCGACCCGCGCGCGACGGAGCTGCTCGAGCTGGCCGCGACGATCGGCCCCGAGTTCGAGCTCGACGTGATTCGCCGGGCTGCCGGGCTCGACGAGCGGCAACTGCTGGCGGCGCTTGAGCAGACGGTCGCGAGCGGCATGGTCGAGGAAGTGCCCGCGCCTCGGCTCGTCTACCGCTTCACGCACGAGCTCGTGCGGCGCGCCGTCTACGACCGCCTCTCGCGCGCGCGGCGCGCGGAGCTGCACCTGCGCGTCGGGGAGGCGCTCGCCTCCGGCGCCGCGCCGGACCGGATGCTCGCCGACCTCGCGCACCACTTCACCGCCGCCGCCCCGCTCGGCGGCCGCGAGCGCGCCGTCGCTTACAACGTCCGCGCCGCCCGCGTCGCTGGCGCCGCACTCGCGTACGAGGAGGCGGCGACACGCCTGCGCACGGCGCTCGAGCTCGGCATCGACGACGAGCGGGAGCGGGCGCAGGCGCTGCTCGAGCTCGGATCGACAGATCACCGCGCCGGCAACGCCACGGCCGCGTTCGAGGCGTTCCGCGCGGCCGCGGTGCTCGCGCGCGAGCTCGGCGACGGCGCGCTGCTCGCACGCGCAGCGATTGGCTATGAGGACGCCGGCTGGCGCCCGGGCATCCTCAACCGTGAGTCCGTCGAGCTGCTGGAGGAGGCGATCTCCGCGCTCAGCGACGAGGATCCCGAGCTGCGTGTCGGCCTGCTTGCCGGGCTCGCACGGGCGCTTGACCTGCGCGGCGATCGCGCGCGCGGCGCGATCGTGCGCGGCAGCGCGATCGATCTTGCGCGGCGCCTCGACGACCGCTCCGGGCTCGCGCAGGTGCTCGTGCGCTCCTACTGGTCGCGCGGCACGAGCTCGCCCGAGGAGGTCCTCGCGATGCTCGGCGAGGCGAAGGAGCTGGCGGAGGAGCTCGAGGACGCCGAGACGCGGACCGAGGCGATGGCCTGGCGCGTGCCGACGTTTGTGACGATGTGCGAGATGGGCGCCGCGCGCGTCGAGCTCGTCGCTCTGCGCCAGATGGCGGAGCGCACCGCGCAGCCGTTCATGCACCACGTCGCCGAGCACTACGGCTCTGCGATCGCCCTGTGCGACGGGCGGCTCGCCGAGGCCGAGGCGATGGCGGAGCGCTCGCGCGAGTGGGGGAGCCTGCTGGCGGGGCGGGACGCGTCGGGCACCTATGGGATCCAGATGTTCAGCATCCGCCGCGAGCAGGGGCGGCTGGCGGAGTTGGCGCCGGCGGTGCGGATCCTCGCGGCTGGGGGCGAGCGCGACGGGCCGTGGCGTCCCGGGCTCGTCGCCGTGCTCGTCGAGCTGGGGATGGAGCGTGAGGCGCGGCGCGAGCTCGGGCGCATTGCCGCCGAGGGCATCGAGGGGCTGCGCACGTCGCTGTGGACCGCCACGCTCACGTATCTGGCGGATGCTGCAAGCGCGCTCGGCGACGAGGCGACAGCTGCGCTCGTGTACCCCGAGCTCGAGCCGCTCGCGGGCGTGAACGTGATGATCGGTCACCTGGTCTGTTGCTATGGCGCCGCCGATCGTTACCTCGGGATGCTGGCCGCGACGCTCGGCGAGACGCAGCGTGCCGAGGAGCACTTCGAGCGGGCGCTGGAGCTGAACCGGCGCATGGGCATGCCGACGTGGGTGGCGCACACCGCCTACGAGTACGCGCGCCTGCTGCACGGGCGCGGTGCCGGCGCGCAGGCGCAGGTGCTCGCCGGTGAGGCTGGGGCGCTGGCGGAGCGGATCGGCTTGCGCGGGCTGCTGGCACGGATCGGCACGCTCGGCCTTGGCGTGTCCGCCCCGTCCTCTACGCCCGCGCCCTCCGCTTCGGCCGTGGGCGCACTCCCGAACGGGCTCTCCCCACGCGAGGCGCAGATCCTCGGCCTCGTGGCCCAGGGGCTCAGCAACAAGGAGATCGGCGGGACGCTTGCGATCAGCGAGCACACCGCCGCCAACCACATTCGCAGCATCCTGCGCAAGACCGATTGCGCCAACCGCACCGAGGCCGCGTCATTCGCTCACCTGCACGGCCTGGTCTCCTCTAGCATCTAGTTCGATGCCGCTCTACGTCATCGAGCGCAGCTTCGCCGAGCAGCTCGACCTGTCGAGCGATGACGTCGAGCTGATCGAGGAAGTCAACGACGGCGAGGGCGTGCGCTGGCTGTTCTCGTTCCTCAGCGCCGACCGGCGGCGCACCTACTGCCTCTATGAGGCGCCCTCGCCCGACGCGATCCTGGAAGCGGCCCGCAAGGCCGATGTTCCTGCAGACGTCGTCGTCGAGGTGAGCGCCGCGACGCCGCAGTTCTCAGGTCGCCTGCGCGACTGGGCCGACTCGGTCGGCTGAGCCGGCATCTCGGCGGCCGCGTGCTGCCGGTGGCGGCCATTCGCGGACTCGCGTGAGCTTCGCCGACTCACTCCCCGGGAACGTCGCAGCGCTCAGTGCGTCGGCTGCTGGATCTCGAAGCCGGCGCTTCGGGACCGGCCTCTGTGGCCCGCAGCGTCCTCGGGCGCGGCCAGGAGGACGTAGCTGCCGGCCGCCAGCGCCCTGCGACCGAGCCGGCCGGTGAAGCGGAAGCGGTTGGAGCCCTGCACGTCGCTGTGCGCGAAGCTTCCGCTCACCGAGACGAGGAAGCTGCATCTGTGCGGTCTGCCTCTGAGCTGGGAGCGGACCCGTCTTGTCGCCTTCAGGCACGTTCCGCCGACCTTGATGCCGGCCTGCTTGCGCTTGACCGTGAAGGTCGTGCGGGCCCGCTCGGAGAGCGTGTACGAAACCACGCCGCCGGTCGTCTTGGCCGCGCTGGCGCTCGGGCCTCTGCCGGCGGCGAGGAACGCCTGCGGCGAGATCGCCAGCCGCGTGAGCGTCGGAGCCGTCGTGTCCGCGGACCCGGGCCCTGATGGTGGCGGTGGCGAGGATGACGCGACGTACGAGAAGCGCGCCCCGGGTGCAGCGGCGCTCGTGCCGCCGAGGCCGGTCACCGTCACATCCACCGTTGACCCGGCGGCTCCGGGCGGCGCCGTGGCGCTGATCGCCGTGGGCGAGACGACGCTGAACGCGGGCGCCGGGGTGCCGCCGAAGCTGACGCCCGTCACGCCGTCGAGGTTGCTGCCGCTGATCGTGACGACCGCGCCGCCGCTGCTGGGGCCGGCGGCGGGACCGCTGTCGCTCACGACCGGGGCGAGCACGACGTCGGCGTTGAACTGCATCTGGAACGCGTTGTCGGTCGGCGTCGTCAACGGCGAGTTGAGCGCGGTGAAGCCCGGCGTGAACATGCGCATGAAACCGGCGGTCGTGGCGTACACGCCAACGCTGCTGGTGGGTGCGGCGAGGCCCGTCACCGCGATCGAGTCCCCGGCCTCGAACGGCAACGGCGGGCTCACCGTGTTGTCGCCGCCCGCCACGTTGGTCGCGACGCTCGGGCCGGCGACCGCAGTCGTCGACGAGCCGGTTCTTCGCACGACCCACACCTCCACGCTGCTGCCGCTGCCGACGGAGGCCCCCACTCGCCAGGTCACGACCTTCCCGCGGCCGGTGCTGACGAGCGCGCCGCCCATGCCGGTGATGTGAACGAACGATTTCGAGGCGCAGGCGACGGGGCCATCGCAGTAGAACGCGCCGCCCCCGACGGTGAGCGAGCTGGGCCCGAGCGTGACCGTCGTCGCGCCGGCGCTGCTGGCAGTTCCCACCACCACGAGCGCCGCGACGGCCGCGATCACTGTCGTCCGGATGCGCATTCGCCGGCGAGGCTATCGGATGGGCTGGTAGGCCGCGAGGATCACGCCGGTAGCGGTGGACTCGGTTTCGACGAGCCGCAGCCGGGCGAGGTGGTCCTCGTGACATCCCGTCATTCCCCAGCTTCAGGGCAGTGCCGGTTCCTAACCCACTGACACGTCGTAGGATCTGCATATGCCACCGCTTCGGTCACGCACGGTCACCCACGGCCGCAACATGGCAGGCGCTCGCGCGCTGCTGCGGGCGGCCGGGGTCGCGCGGGAGGACTTCGGCAAGCCGATCGTGGCGGTCGCGAACAGCTACACGCAGTTCGTGCCGGGGCATACGCACCTCAAGCCGGTCGGCGAGGTCGTCGCCGCGGCGGTGCAGGCGGCCGGTGGGATCCCACGCGAGTTCAACACGATCGCGGTCGACGACGGGATCGCGATGGGCCACGGCGGGATGCTCTACTCGCTCCCCTCGCGCGACCTGATCGCCGACAGCGTCGAGTACATGGTGCAGGCGCACTGCGCCGACGCGCTCGTGTGCATCTCCAACTGCGACAAGATCACGCCGGGGATGCTGAACGCCGCGCTGCGGCTGAACATCCCGACGGTGTTCGTCTCCGGCGGGCCGATGGAGGGCGGCGAGGCGACGCTCGTGGACGGCACGGTCCGCAAGGGCCTGAACCTCATCACCGCGATGGCCGAGGCCGTCTCGCCCGAGGTCAGCGACGAGGACATGGATCTGATCGAGGAGGCGGCCTGCCCGACGTGCGGCTCCTGCAGCGGCATGTTCACCGCGAACTCGATGAACTGCCTGACCGAGGCGCTCGGGCTCGCGCTGCCGGGCAACGGCTCGACGCTCGCGACGCACACCGCGCGCCGGCAGCTGTACGAGGACGCCGGTCGCACGGCCGTCGAGATCTGCACGCGGTACTACGACCAGGACGACGAGAGCGTGCTGCCGCGCAGCGTCGCCACGCGCGCCGCGTTCGAGAACGCGATGACGCTCGACGTCGCGATGGGTGGCTCGACGAACACGGTGCTGCACCTGCTCGCCGCTGCGCAGGAGGCGGAGGTCGAGTTCGCGATGGCGGATATCGACGAGGTCTCGCGGCGCGTGCCGTGCGTCTGCAAGGTCGCGCCGAACGGCCATTACCTGATGGAGGACGTGCACCGCGCCGGCGGGATCCCCGCGATCCTCGGCGAGCTGCGGCGCGGCGGGCTGCTGCACGAGGACGTCTCGACCGTGCACGCGCGCACGATGGACGAGTGGCTCGGCGCGTGGGATGTGCGCGGCGGCGCCGCGAGCGACAAGGCGATCGAGCTGTTCCACGCGGCGCCCGGCTGCGTGCGCTCCGCGACCGCCTTCTCGCAGTCAGAGCGCTGGGAGTCGCTCGACCTCGACGCGGCGGAGGGCTGCATCCACGACGTTGCGCACGCCTACTCGGCCGACGGCGGGCTCGCGATCCTCTACGGCAACCTCGCCGAGAACGGCTGCGTCGTCAAGACGGCCGGGGTGGACGAGTCGATCCTGCGCTTCAGCGGGCCGGCGGTCGTGCTCGAGTCCCAGGACGAGGCGGTCGACGCGATCCTCGCCGGGCGCATCGCCCCGGGCGACGTCGTCGTGATCCGCTACGAGGGTCCGCGCGGCGGACCGGGCATGCAGGAGATGCTCTACCCGACGTCCTACCTGAAGGGGCGCGGGCTCGGCAAGGCGTGCGCGCTCCTCACCGACGGGCGCTTCTCCGGCGGCACGTCGGGCCTCTCGATCGGCCATGTCTCGCCCGAGGCAGCCTCCGGCGGCGCGATCGCGCTGGTGCAGGACGGCGACACGGTCGAGATCGACATCCCCGCCCGCACGATCCACCTCGCCGTCTCCGACGCGGAGCTGGTCGAACGCCGCGAGCGACTCGAGGCCACCACCGGCTACCGGCCGGTGGACCGCGACCGCCCCGTCTCCGCCGCCCTGCGCGCCTACGCCGCGATGGCGACCTCCGCCGACACTGGCGCGGTGCGCGACCTCAGCCTGCTCGAGCGCGGCACCGCTCGCGCCGCCACGTAGTCCGGCCAGCGCGGCGCCCAGGCCCTCGCCAGGTCAGCTCTATCTCCAGCTCGCGCTCGTCGCTCTCGATCTCCAGCTTCGCGTCGCGATAGCCCGCGCGCTGGACCGCCTCGGCGTAGAGGCCGAGCGAGACGTTGTGACGAACACGCGCTCGTTGACCTCGGCGAGGTCGACGCGGTGCTCGCCGCCGTCGACGAACGCGTCGAGCGCACCGACGACGTCGTCGCGGTCGACGCCGAGGTCGAGCGCGAAGTGGTTGCGCGTGCCCGCCGGCACGCAGGCGTAAGGGAGGTCGTGCTCGGCGGCGACCGCGGCGACGATCGCCTGCGTCCACTACCCCGCCGACGTCATCGCCGGGGCGTTGATCGGCACGGTGCTGGCGCAGGTCACGACCCGCGTGCTCGATGAGCGCCCGGCTCCGCCCGGATCCGCGCGATGTCTACGAGAGGCGCTCGAGCAGCTGCTCAGCCGCAGGTCCGTCTGACCGTCTGAGACGTTCTTCGCAGCGCGCCCGTGCGCTGTCTGACCGCTCTCGCCCATCTGCGCTTCGCCGCGCGCCCGTGCGCCGAGGCGAGCTTCCGTCTGGCGCCTCTGAGGCGCTTCTGCGCCTGCACGCGAGCGCCGCGCGCCCGCACGCACGCGGCGGACGCGGTGACCGTGGGCTGTCGGGGCGTGCCGGAGGACGCCGGCGGCTGTGCGGACGTCTGCCCGCCGGAGCCGCTCGGGGGCGGAGGCGGAGGCGGCGCGGTCGGCGGAGTCAGCGCGACGGCCGCCTGCGTCGACTGCCCGACGTTGCCCGCGCCGTCGCGCGCGAGCACGCGGAAGGCGTACGTGCCGGTGCTCTCCGCGGTGAACGTCGCGGAGTCGGCCGTGTCGGCGGTGCGCCACAGCGTGAACGGCGCGCCGTCCTTCGAGACTCGGATCTCGTAGAGCGCGACCCCGGCGGCGTCGTCCGAGCCGGACCAGGCGACTTCGGCCGACGCCGGGTTGCCCGCAGGGGTCGCCGACACTCTCGCGGTGGGCGCGAGCTTGTCGACCGTGTTCGTCCACGTCGGCGTGAGGATCGGCGCGTTGGCGTCGAACACGATCGAGGCGGCGTTCGGCACGACCGTGCCGGACGTGAGCGCGCGCGGCTGCACGCTGAAGGACGCCGACCCCTCGCCCTCGGGCGAGACCTGGTTCGGCGGCAGGAAGCCGGCCAGAGGGTCGTCGGGCGGCTCGAGCGTGTCGGGGTCGATCGCCTGCAGCTCCCATCTGACGAGTCCGCTCATGCTCACCCCTGCGGTGACGTGGACGAGCAGGTTCTGCGCCGGGCGCAGGTCGAGCGTCTCGTCGATCGCGTGCTCGGGGTATGGCAGGCGGTAGAGGGTGGCGCCGAAGCGCACGTCCTCGAACAGCACCGTCTCCGGGTCGACGAGCGCCGGGTTCAGCTGGTCCGTGATCGCGATGCCCTGCGCGGGCGCAGTCGCTCTCGGCAGGTTCTCGAACAGCACGCGGTAGGCGAGCGGCTCGTCGCCCGGGATGTAGCGCGCCTCGCCGGTCCCGATCGGCCCGAGGATGTCGTTCGGATCGAACGCCGCGACCTGGCGCTGCGGCAGCTCGGACTCCGACTGCGAGACCCAGCAGTCCCCGTAGAGCTGTGCCCCGCTCGTCACGAGGCCGCCGGCCTGGACCGCGCGCTTCGCGACGCCGCCCACGCCGGTGGCGTCGAGCCCACAACCGGCGACGCTGAGGCCGAACGAGACGCCGTCGACCATGCCGACCGGGTCGTCCTGCGGCAGGCCGAACAAGGACACGACGCTGCGCGAGACGATGCTCGCCGCTTCCCACCCTGCGTTGAAGCAGTCTCCAAACGGGATGAAGCTGATGACCGCAAGGCTGAAGTCCTCCGCGCAGCTGGGACCGAGGTCCACCTCGCCCGCCAGCGTCACGGAAGCGGGGCTTGAGCCCGGACGCGCGCCGCCGAGGCATTGGCCGGCGGCCGCCCGCAGGACGTAGTCGGCGCCCTGCACCGGCGCGGTGATGCTGAACTCGAGCTGCTTCGTTCCGCCGGCCGGCACGCGCGGGAGCAGCAGCGGCACCGCGAGGCCGTCGTCGAACGTCAGCGTGTCGTGCTGCTGGTCGAACGTCGCGCCTGCGAGTCTCGGATTGTCGGCGTTCCCCTGCGGCGTGCGCATTGCGAAGCCGGGCTCGACCGTGGAGCCCAGCGGGATGCCGCTCAGGACGACGGGCACGCCCATCCCGTCGACGTTGCCGGCGTTGTGGACCTCGAGCGTCACGTTCGTCGGCCGGCCGGCGCGGAAGACGTCGCGACCGACCATCTCGACCGAGATCGACGCGGGCTGCAGCGCCTCGACCGTGACGGCGGCAGGCAGGATGCGCGTCGTCCCGTCGATGAACGTCGCCCGCAGCTCCCACGACCCGGTCGCCGCTCTCGACAGGTCGAAGCGGCTCTCGACCGCGCGCCCGTCGGGCGACGGCTCCTGCAGCGCGCCCTGGCGCGTGTCCGCGCCGCGCACGAGCTCGACGCTCTCCAGCAGGTCGAGGTCCCGTCCGCGCAGCAGGATCGTCGTCGACTCGCCCGGGCCCACGCGGTTCGGCACGGCGTCGGTGATCGCCGTGTCGCTCTGACCGCACGGCACGTTCTCGCATCTCGCGGAGAACTGGTAGCTGCCGGTTGCGGTCCCGCCCGCGAACGCGAAGAGCGCGTACGGCGCCCCGCCGTCGATGGTGCAGACGCCCCACCAGTTGCGGCAGCGCGTGACGCCGGCCGCGTCGACGACCGCGATCTGGTCGACGGCGCCGCTGCGCGAGAAGGTCAGCAGGTCCCCACTGGATGCGGGCAGCAGGTAGCAGTCGGCCTCGCCGGCGGTCGACAGGTTCCCCGCGATGGGCCCGAGGCCGAACGACACCGATCTGAGCGTGCTGCAGCCCTGCGGGTCGGTCAGGCGCTTGGCAGTCAGGTAGAAGGCGCCGGTGTCGGTCCCGGAGTTGTCGTCGACGATCACAGCGTGCTCACCGCTGGCGAGCAGGGTGCAGCTCGCGAAGTCGGCGCCGACGCCCTGGCACTCGGTGTTGCCGGACGGGTCGAGCACGCGCCAATGCGGCTGCAGCGTCCCGGCCGAGCGCACCGACTGGAACCAGTAGGCCGCATCGCCGTCCGCGAACGAGCGCGAGAACGTGTAGCAGCGGGTCTCGAGTGCTCTCTCGATCGTGCCGTTCAGGCGCGGCGCGGTGAACGACCACACGGCGGGGTCGCCGAGCGGCGCGCAGCCCTGCGGGTCCGTCAGCCGCCGCGCGGCGAGCGTGTAGCCGAAGGAGCCGGAGCCGCCGTAGTCGTAGACGAGCAGCGACCAGCCGCCGGAGCCGGACAGCGTGCAGTCCGCGCTCGACGAGCTTTCGCAGCCGATCTCGCCCGCGGCGTCGACGACGCTCCAGCGCGATGAGCCGCCGGTCGTCGTCATGCGCACGTACAGGCGGTCGCCGGCTCTCATGCCCGGCAGCGCGTGGCAGTCGACCTCCGCGGCGTCGATCGAGCCGCTCGTCGGCGCGGCGTCGAACGCGACGGACGGCAGCGCGGAGCAGCCCTGCGGTCTCGTCAGCCGCTTCGCGGTCAGGAAGAAGGAGCCGGTGTTGGTGCCGGCGTCGTCGCGGACCACGAGCGTGAACTGCCCCGAGGCGAGCAGCGAGCAGGTGACGAGACCGCTGTAGTCGCCGCACAGCTGGTTTCCCGCGGCGTCGTGGACGCTCCATCGCGGGTTCAGCGCACCGGTCGCGCGCACCGCGCGGAACATGTAGGCGCCGTCGGGCTCGCCGGGCGAGCGCGTGAACGTGTAGCAGCGGCCGCCGAGCGTGCCCGCGATCGAGCCGTCGACGCGCGGAGCGGTGAACGACCAGACGGCCGGGTCGCCGAGCGACGTGCAGCCCTCGGGATCCGTCAGGCGGTGAGTCACGACGGCGTAGTCGAACGAGTCCGGTCCGTACGGCTCATACACGAGCAGCGACCAGCCGCCGGAGCCGGTCAGTCTGCAATCCGCGGTGCCGAAACCGCTGCAGATCGCCTCGCCGGAGGCGTCCACGACGGTCCAGTTCCCGTTGCCGTTCGACGCCGTGAAGCCGACGCGCACGACATCGCCGGAGGACACGTCGGAGATCGCATGGCAGTCGATCTCGCCCGCCGTCGCAATGCTCCCGGCGGTGGGCGCGGCGTCGAAAGAGGCCGATCTCAGCGCCGTGCACCCATGCGGGTCGGTCAAGCGCTTGGCGGTCAGGTAGAACGAGCCCGTCTGCGTCTGCCCGCCGTCGTCGATCACGACGATGTGCTGGCCCTCCGCCAGCAGAGGGCAGGTCGTGAAGCCCGGTGAGGAGCGCTGGCAGGCCTGGGCGCCCGAGGGGTCGAAGACTCGCCACTGCGGCTGCAGCGTCCCGGCCGAGCGCACCGACTGGAACCAGTAAGAGCCGTCGCCCTCCGCGAGCGTGCGTGTGAACGCGTAGCAGCGCGCGTCGAGTCCCCCGCTGATCGCACCGTTGACGCGCGGCGCGGTGAACGACCAGACGGCCGGGTCGCCGAGCGGCGTGCAGCCGTCGGGGTCGGTCAGTCGGCGGGCCGCCAGCGTGTAGCTGAACGTCGACGTCTCGTTGTAGTCGTACACCTGCAGCGACCAGCCGGGCGTGCCGGTGAGCAGACAGGGCGAGCCGTTGAAGAAGCGGTCGCAGACGATCGCGCCGGAGCCGTCGACGAGCGTCCAGCGGGGCGTGACGTTGTTCGCGGTCGCGTCGACCAGGACCCGGTCGCCCGCCTCGACGTTCGTCAGGTCGTAGCAGTCGACCTCACCCTGGGCCGCGATGTTCGCGTTGATGGGAGGGGTGGCGAACGATCCGTTGAGATCGGGCCCGCAGTCGGCCGCCGTGGCGACGCCGGGGAGGGTGAGCGCACAGAGCACGAGCGCGCAGCCGACGGCGGCAGCGAGCAGGCACGCCATGCGGGTCCCGTCCCGCTTCGATGCTCGGCCCCGACCAGACAAGAACCGGAGATCCTTATTACTGAAAGCTTGTGTGTCAAGCTCCAACTAGCGGCTCGACGGGATTCGGGCCGCGCTGGATGCCGCTACGAAGCCGCGCAGTCCCTCACGACGGCGCCGGCGCGGTCGCGGCGCCGGCGCCGTCGCCGGCCGTCGACGCGGCGGCACGGGCACGCGCCAGGTCGGCCGAGATCCGCACGATCGCGGACGTGACGGGCGCCGCGAGCACCAGCCCGGCCCCGCCGAAGACGGCACCGCCCGCGATCGTCACGACGAGCACCGCCAGCGGGTGGATGCCGAGCGCGGCACCGTAGGCGAACGGCTGCACGAGCTGCTGGAAGATCCCGTTCGCGAGCAGCTGGAGCACGATCATCGCGATCGCCATGTCGGTCCCGCCGGACAGCGCCAGCAGCACGGCGAACGCGCCCGCGCTCCACGCGCCGAGGTACGGGATGAAGCCGCCGAGGAAGGTCACGATCGCGATCGTCCCGGCCATCGGCACGCCGATGATCAGCGAGCCGACGCCGACGATCAGCGCGCTGTAGGCGGCCACGATCGTGACGCCGAGGAAGTAGCCGCGCAGCGACTGCAGCATGCGCCGCATCGTCAGCTGGGCGATCGGGACGGGGACGCCGGCGTGATGCTCGACCCAACTGCGGATCGTCGGCCCGTCCTTCAGCAGGAAGAACAGGCTCAGCACGGTCATCGCGACGAAGAAGGCCAACGAGGTGAGCTCTGTGATGCCAACCGCCAGCCCGGCCGTGAGCAGCTTGAGCGCGTTCGAGCCCGAGTCGCCCGCCTGCTGGGTGGCGTGCTCGGCCGAGCTTCTGTTGATCCCGAGGCTGTGCAGCCAGCTCGTGATCTTCTGCTGCGCCTCGGCCAGGTGCGAGCTGACCGACGACGCCTCGCCGGTGACGCCGCCGACGATCAGCAGCACGATCGCGCCGCCCACGGCGATCAGGCCGAGCAGCAGCAGCGCGGTGCCGAGCGCGCGCGGGATCCGGTGCCGCGCCATCCATCCCACCAGCGGCGCCCCGACCGACGCGATGACGGTCGCCGCAATCAGCGGCATCACGATCGCGTCCGCCAGCGACGCCAGCCACACGAGGCCGAGCAGCAGCACCAGCACACCCGCGGCCAGCCACGACATCACGCCGGCATTGCGCAGCCACGGCGGTGCGGCAAGGATCCCGCTCAGCTGGCCGGCGTCGATCTCGATCGTCTCGACAGCGCTGGTCGCCGGGGCATCGTGCTCGGCTCTGTGGCGGTGCAGCCGTCCTCTGATCATCGCTTCGCCTCTTGCGGACTAGTGGTGGAAGGACGTCGAGTTGTCGCTCGTGTGCAGCGGCTCGCGCTGGGTCTCGAGCAGTCTCAACTCGCGCTGGATGTCGGCCAGCAGCAGGTCCGCGAGGTCGTGCGTGAAGCCCTGGCGCACGACGACGCGCAGCGCCGCCAGATCGGTGCGGTTCGCCGGGAACGTGTAGGCCGGCAGCTGCCACCCGCGCGAGCGCAGCGCGTTGGAGACGTCGAAGACGGTGTAGTTGTCGACCTCGTCCTTCAGCTTGAACGCGAACACCGGCAGCGCGTCGCCGCGCGTGATCAGCTCGAACGGACCAAGCTTCTCGATCTCGCCCGCCAGCCGTGTCGCGACCTCGCGCGAGTAGCCCTGCACGCGCCGGTAGCCGTCGAAGCCGAGCCGCAGGAAGTTGTAGTACTGCGCGACGACCTGGGCGCCCGGCCGCGAGAAGTTGAGCGCGAACGTCGGCATGTTGTCGCCGAGGTAGTTGACCCAGAAGATCAGGTCCTCCGGCAGCGCGTCCGCGTTGCGCCAGACAATCCAGCCGACGCCGGGATAGACGAGCCCGTACTTGTGGCCGGAGGCGTTGATCGACGCGACGCGGTCCAGCTGAAAGTCCCACACGAGGTCCGGGTCGATGAACGGCGCGACGAACGCGCCGGAGGCGCCGTCGACGTGGACCGGCACGTCGACGCCGGTGTCGGCCTGGAGTCTGTCGAGCGCGGCGCAGATGTCGGCGATTGGCTCGTAGGCGCCGTCGAACGTCGAGCCGAGGATCGCGACGACGCCGATCGTGTTCTCGTCGCACAGCTTCACGGCCTCCTCCGCCGAGAGGGTGAAGCGGTTCCCCTCCATCGGCACGAGGCGCATCTCGACGTCCCAGTAGTTGGCGAACTTCTCCCAGCAGATCTGGACGTTGATGCCCATCACGATGTTCGGTCTGTTGTTCGGCAGGCCGGCCGCCGCGCGTCTCTTCTGCCAGCGGCGCTTGAGCGTGAGGCCGCCGAGCATCGCCGCCTCGCTGGAGCCGGTCGTCGAGCAGCCGGTCGCCTCCTCCGGACCGTCGGGCGCGTGCCACAGGTGGCTCAAGATGTTCACGCAGCGCATCTCGATCTCCGCCGTCTGCGGGTACTCGTCCTTGTCGATCATGTTCTTGTCGAAGCACTCGGTCATCAGCTGCTGCGCCTGCGGCTCCATCCACGTCGTCACGAACGTGGCGAGGTTGAGGCGCGCGTTGCCGTCGATCATCAGCTCGTCGTGGATGATCTGGTAGGCCGTGTCGGGCATCAGTTCGGCCGGCGGCATGTGATGACGCGGCACGTGGCCGCCCTCGAGCATCGAGATCGCCGGGGGGAGCTGCAGCTCCGGCTTCGAGGACGGCGACGGGCCTTGTGGGTGCTTCAGCGGCATCGTCTGCTCTGCTCCTGAGTCGGGATCACGAGTCTGCACGAGCATCGCAGCCTGCTCGGCGGTGGGCGTGCCTCATTGCGAGAAGCTCGTGGGCCACGTGCCATGGCGGCCGCGACCCACGAGCCGACTCTGCTGCTGCTAGCTGAGCGCCTTCTGCTTGAGCGCGTCGAACTCGGACTGGTCGATCGCGCCGCTGTCGAGCAGCTGCTTGGCCTGCGCGATCTGGTCGGACGGCGACGAGCCGGCGACCGACTTGATGTAGTCATCTTGCTGCGCCTTGACGGCCTTCATCTGCTCGCCGGTGCGCTGGGCCATGCCGTCGTGCTGCGCGATCAGGTACGCGAGCACGCCGATGTAGGGCAGCACGATGACGAAGATGATCCACAGCGCCTTCGTCCAGCCGCCGCAGTCGCGGCGGCGGAAGATGTCGGCGAAGACCGTGATCAGGAGCCAGATCCAGATCACGAATGCAAAGAAGACGAACATCGACCACATGACGTCGAGGAACGGATAGTCAGCTGCGATTGGCACTCGTGGACTCCTTGAGTCGGGGGGTCGCGCACGATCCCTGTCATGGACCCCGCACGTTGTAGAACCCACGCTCTCACAACGGCCAGAAATCCGAAGCCACACTTGCGTGCAAGTTGGCCCTGACCCTGCCGCGCCATCAGCTTGACAACGATCGTGGCGAGCTGGAACGGTCCGCGGAGTGGACCGTGTCGACGTCGCGATTGTCGGAGCGCGCTGCGCCGGCTCCGCCGCCGCGATCGCGTTCGCGCGCGCCGGGTTGTGGACGGTCGCACTCGACCGGGTCGCCTTTCCCGCTGACACGATCTCCACGCACCTGCTGTGGCCGTCGGGGCTCGCCGAGCTGAAGCGCCTCGGAGCGCTCGAGCGGGTGGAGGCGCTCGGCGCGCCGCGCATGCCGGTCGCGGTCGCCGAGGGCGGTGGCCATCGCGTCGAGGGCCGCTTCTCAGCGATCGACGGCCTCGACTACGCGATGTGCGTGCGGCGCACCGGCCTCGACGCCGGCGCGGAGCGGCCCTACCGCGCGCGTACCAGCGGTCGCGCCTGCTTCTACGCCTACTGGCGTGACGCCGATCTCGCCTGGCGCCACGTCGCCGCTCAGTGGCGCGAGGGAGCCGAGCTGGGGACCGCCTTTCCCTGCGACGACGGACTGGTCCTCGTTCTGCTGCAGACGCCGGCCACGCGTGCGGGTACGTTCCGCGGCGACCTAGAGGCGACCTACCGGCGCACGATCGCGGCGATCCCGGGGCTCGCCCGGCGGCTCGACGGGTGCGAGCTGGTGACCAAGGTGCGCGCGGCGACCGGTATCGAGTCGTTCTTCCGGCACTCCGCAGGCCCCGGGTGGGCTCACGCAGGACCGGGGCGACCGGCGCCGCGTGCTCGCCGCCGCCGGTCAGGAGCTGCGGACCGCGCTCGCGGACCGTCGCGAGCGGCGCGAGGCCGCCGGCGACGGGCGCTGTACTCCTGGGAGATCCCGTTCTCGATCTCGTGGCCCGTGAACGAGAACGATCCTGATCCGATCTTCATTCTCGGCACCGGAACCTGGAAGCGGGCGCAGGAGTCGTTGTGGCTGAAGTTGACGACGCTTCCGCCCACGTCGAGACGACCGGCATGCGGGCCGACGGCTCCGAGTTCCCGGTCGAGCTCGCGATCACGCGCGTGCGCGTGCCGGGCATGTCCCGCTTCACAGCGTACCTGCGCGACATCACGGATCGCAAGCGCTCCGAGGCGGAGCTGCGCCGCTCGCGCGCGCGACTCGTCGAGGCCGCCTACACGGAGCGCCAGCGCATCGAGCGGGACCTCCACGACGGCACGCAGCAGCGGCTGGTGTCCGTCGCGCTCGGGCTGCGACTCGGCCGCGCGCGCCTGGAGACGGACCCGGATGCGGCGCTCCAGCTGATCGACGAGGCGATCGACGAGCTGGCGGAGGCGACCGTCGAGCTGCGCGAGCTCGCCCGCGGCATCCACCCCGCGGTGCTGACGCAGGGCGGCCTGCAGCCGGCGCTCGCGGCGCTCGTGGAGCGGGCGCGAACTCCGGCGCGGCTGGTCGAGGCGCCGGGCGAGCGGCTCTCGGCTGCCGTCGAGTCCGCCGCCTACTTCGTCGTCGCCGAGGCGCTCACCAACGTCGACCGCTACGCGGAGGCGACGAGTGCGGAGGTTCGCGCCGTCCGCCAGGGCGACCGGCTCGTAGTGGAGGTGGCCGACGACGGTCGCGGTGGCGCCGACGCCGCCGAGGGTACCGGTCTGCGCGGCCTCGCCGATCGCGTCGGGGCGCTCGACGGGACGCTCGCCGTCGACAGCCCCCGTGGTGGCGGCACCGCCCTGCGCGTGGAGATCTCGTGCGCGTCGTAATCGCCGAGGACTCCCAGTCCGACGAGGGGCTGGAGGCGGCCGCGACGATCCGTGCCGAGCTCCCGGGCACAGGGGTGCTGGTGCTCTCGCACCATGCGGACGAGCACTACGCGAGGCGCCTGCTCGAGCACGGTGCCGAGGGCGTCGGCTACCTGCTCAAGGACCGCGTCGCGGAGATCGACCTGTTCCTCGACGCCGTCCGGCGCGTGGGCACCGGCGGCTCGGCGCTGGACCCCGAGGTCGTGGCGCCGAGCGCCACGTCACCGGCATCTTCGCGAAGCTCGGGCTGCCGGCAACCGGCCAGCAGCACCGGCGGGTGCTGGCGGTACTCACTTACCTCGGATAGCCGGAAACTGCTGGGCAAGCGCGCGGGGCGACGCCTGCTGGTCCGGAACATAGACTTCCGAACATGAGCCGTCCCGCCGCCATTGGAGTTGGCGCCGCGCTGGGCTTGGCGCTCGGGATTGTCATCAGCGTCACGACTGATGTCCCCCTCGCGCCTGAGGCCGGGCTCGCCCTTGGGGCGCTTCTCGGGTGGCTCTGGCACCGCCGACAGGGCGCGTAGTCGCTCGCGAGCGCCTGGGTTGCGGACGGTCGCGCTCGACCGGGGTTGCCCTTCCCGCCGAGACGGTCTCCACGCACCTGCTGTGGCCGTCCGGCCTCGCCGAGCTGCGGCGGCTCGGGGCGCTGGAGCGGGTGGAGGCGCGCTTACTACTTGGCGCTCAACGTCAACCCATTTATGGTGCATAACTGAGTGCTCAGGGGATCTAAAAAACTTCCGCTCGTCATCGTGGCCTGGCTCGCCGCGTCGCTGCTCTCGCTGCCGTCGGGGGCCGGCGCCGCGGTGCCGGGGCATGGGCGCGCCTGGGAGCGCGTGACCTCCGGCGACACGAACGGCGCTCCCATGTTGGGGGTGCGCGCCTGGAGCGCCGACGGGGATCAAATCGTGTTCGACAGCCTCAGTCCGCTGCCCGGCGCGCCAGCTGGCGACTTGCGCGCGAACGCGACCGCGGCGCGGACGCCCCAGGGCTGGACCGTGACCCCGGTGGGGAACGTCTTCACCGCGCGCGCCCCCGAGTTGGAATATCCGGCGCTCCTGGCGTCGAGTGCGAGCCTGTCCTCCTGGCTCTGGGTTAGCCCCATGCCCCTGCTGCCCGGGGCACCATCCGACCCCATGCTCGGCCTCTACCGCCATCAGGTGGCCGAGGAGACACTCACGCTGCTGGGCAGCGGCGGTGGGCGCTCCGACGGGTTCACGTTCATGGACGCCTCCGCGGACCTGGACCACGCCGCCTTCCAGACCCAGGCACATCTGCTTCCCGCCGACGCCGGGCGCACCGAGGGAAGCGACGCCTACGAGCTCGCGGGCTCCACACTCCACCTCGTGGGCGTGGACGACGCCGGCGTGCCGCTCTCCTCGTGCGGCTCCGTGGTCGGCAACGGGGCCCCCGACTCCTCGCGAACGCTGAACGCCATGTCCCGCGACGGCAGGCGCATCTTCTTCTCGGCGCCGCCCGCCTGCAACGAGCCGCAGCGCGTCTATGTGCGCGAGGACGGCGCACGGACGGACGAGGTCTCCGCCTCGAGCTGCACTCGCCCGGACTGCGACGCGCCGCAGCAGGTGACCTTCGTGGGCGCGACCCCCGACGGCTCGCAGGCCTTCCTCGTCACCAACCAGCAGTTGACCGACGACGACGTCGACGAGGGCTCGGACCTCTACCGGCGAACACTCCCGGACGGCGCGTTGACGCGTTTGTCCACAGGGCCGCCGGGCGTGGTGGCCAGCGTGAGCCAGCCCGTCGTGCGAGCGTCCGACGACGGGCAGCGCGTCTACTTCGTGGCGACCGCTGCGCTCGTGCCGGGCAGCGGCGAAGAAGGCCAGCCCAACCTCTACCTCAGCGATCGCGGCACCCTGCGCTTCGTCGCCACCGTCGAAGACATCGATCTCTCCAGGGCCGAGATCACGCACGACGGCGGCACGATCGCGTTCACGAGCGCACATGCGCTGCTGCCGGGCGACCTCGACGCGAGCACCGACGTCTACCGTTACAACGCGGCGAGCGGCACGCTCACGCAGCTGTCGCTCGGCGACACAGGTCGCGGCAACGAACCGCTCAACGCCGACTTCGAAGTGACCGGGCTGCTCGGGAATCAGGCGCTCCCCAACCAGCTGGTGCGGCACCTCAGCGACGACGGGCGGGTGTTCTTCACCACCTCCGAGGCGCTCGTACCAGAGGACCGCAACCAGACCAACGACGTCTACGAGCGCGCGGACGGAACGCTCGGGCTGATCACCTCCGGCGCAGCCAACGACGGCTCGAACGCGACGCTCGCGTTCGAGGGCGTGAGCGCCGACGGTCGCAGCGCCTTCTTCATCACCAACGAGACCCTGCTGGCGGCCGATCACAATCGCGGAGACGACGATCTGTACGTCGCGCGCCTGGGCGGCGGCTTCCCGGACCCCACGCTGCCGACGCCGTGCACCGGGGACGCGTGCCAGGGGCCGCTCCCAGGTCGTGTCGATCGCCTGTCGCCGGACAGCCTGTCGGCCACCGACATCGCTCCGCCGGCCGGCCCGTTCGGGCTGCGGCCGCTGCAGGGGCAGGCGCGCCGCCGACTCGCGGCGACCGGGCGGACGCAGCTGCTGCTCGACGTGTCGACTGCCGGCCGCGTGACGCTGGTCGCCCGCGCCCGCATGGCCCCGCCGCGGAGAGCCGGTGGACTCACTGTCGTCGGACGCACCGAGGTGACGGTGAGCCGCGCCGGCGTCGTGCGTCTGTCGCTTCGCCTCTCGCGCGCGGCGGTGCGGACCCTGAAGCTGCGTGGATCGCTGCTGTTGACGCTCACCGTCCGCCACTCGGTGCTCGGCGCGGCCCCGACGTCTCGCATCAGCTTGGTCGAGCAGGCGTCGCGCGCACACGGGAGGAGGACTCGATGAGGGCGCTGATCGCGGGCCTCGCGGCGGTGGTGCTCGCCGCCGCCGTCGCGCCGCAGTCGGCGCGTGCCGACTTCGGCTTCGTGCCGGACAGCTTCAACCTCGCCATGCTCGATGCGGGCGGTCAGCCCGAGCTGCGCGCCGGCGCGCACCCGGATCGACTTGTGACCGGCTTCGAGTTCCTCACCGACGGGAACGCGGTCGACGCCAACGTCAAGGACGTGACGATCGACCTGCCGGCCGGCCTCACCGGCGACCCGAACGCCGTGCCGGCCTGTCCGCGCGCGAACCTCCTCGTCCCGGGCTGCCCGCCGGAGTCCCGGATCGGCACGATGCGGCTCACGTTCCTCGGCTTGGGCGCCACCGAAATCCCGCTCTACAACGTCGTCCCGGAGCAGCACAACGTCGCCGAGTTCGACGGCACCGTGATCATCATCCCGCTGCGGCTGTTCGCCACGCTGCGCGCCGACGGCGATTACGGAACGCGGATCGAGCTGCGCGGCCTCCCGCAGAGCTTGCAGCTGGTCAGAGCAGAGGTCGAGCTCTGGGGCGTGCCGGCCGACCATCAGACCGGCACCGTGATCCCCCGCCGTCCCTTCCTGACGAACGCGACCCGCTGCGACGACGGGCCGCCGAGGACCACGATCCAGGCGCGCTCGTGGGAGCGGCCGGACACCTGGATCAGCGCGTCGAGCGCGGCGTCCGGGCCCCTGACCGGTTGCGCCGACCTCCAGTTCGATTCCAGCCTCGGCGTGACGCTCGACAATCCGGTCGCGGACTCGCCGACGGGCGCGTCCGTCGAGTTGACGTTCCCGAACCACGACGACGCCGACGGGCTCGCGACGTCGCACCTCAAGGAGGTCGCGGTCACCCTGCCCGAGGGGATGTCGCTGTCGCCCGCCGTCGCGGAGGGACTGACGGCCTGCGACGACGCGCAGCTCGGCATCGGGAGCACCGCCCCGCCGGCCTGCCCGGAGTCGTCGAAGATCGGCAGCATCGAGATCGGGAGCCCGCTGCTCGACGACCCGCTGAGGGGCGACCTGTTCCTCGGACGCCAGCTGGCGGGGGACCGGTACCGGCTGTTTGTGACGGCCGCGGGTCCGGGCTTCACGCTGAAGCGGCGGGGCTCGCTCCGACCCAACCCCCAGACCGGGCAGCTCACGACGGTGCTCACGGACCTCCCCGAGCTTCCGTTGTCCCGCATCTCGCTGCACTTCAAGGGCGGGCCGCGGGCGCCGCTCGCCACGCCGCCGAGCTGCGGGACCGGCACCGCGAGCGCCGTGCTGACGCCCTACCGAGGTGCGCCGGTCCCGACGGTCGCTGTCCCCGTGGCGATCGCGA
The DNA here is from genome assembly GCA_036009645.1 of Conexibacter sp. Taxonomy (GTDB): domain Bacteria; phylum Actinomycetota; class Thermoleophilia; order Solirubrobacterales; family Solirubrobacteraceae; genus Conexibacter. The sequence goes on along the minus strand of DASYLH010000002.1, from coordinate 9,794 downwards.
GCGGGCCGGGCGGGGGGCCGTGCGCGTCGATCCTGCCGTTCGCCCCCGGCTTCACAGCCGGCAGCACGCCCGCGCGCGCCGGCGGCGACAGCGCCTTCTCGCTGACGGTGCACCGGCCGGATGGCGACGAGCCGATCGAACGGCTGCGCGTGTCGCTGCCGTCCGGCCTGATCGCGCACCTCGCGGACGTGGCGCGTTGCCCGATGTCAGTCGCGGTCGCCGCGGCCTGCTCCGCCGCCAGCCGCGTCGGCTCGGTCGTCGTGGAGGCGGGGGCGGGGGCGAGCCCGTTCCCGCTGTCCGGGGACGTGTACCTGACCGGCCCCTACCGCGACGCCCCGTTCGGGCTCGCGCTCACGTTGCGCGCGCTCGTCGGGCCGCTCGACCTCGGGACGGTCGTCGTGCCGATCGCGCTGCGCATCGACCCGCTCGACGGGCACCTCACGATCGCGACCGACGCGCTGCCGACGATGCTCGACGGCATCCCACTGCGTCTGCAGACGATCGGCGTCGACGTCGACCGCCCCGGCTTCATGGTCAACCCGACCTCCTGCAGCCACGTCCGCATCCAGGCGAGCATCCGCGGGACGATCGCCGGGACCGCCGAGCCGACCGCCCCGTACTCGCTGCGCGGCTGCCGCGGCCTGGGCTTCCGGCCCGCGATCTCGGTCGCGCTCACGGGCGGGCGCGAGCTGCACCGCGGCGGCCATCCGGCGATGCGGATCGCGGTGCGTCAGCACACTGCGGACGCGAACCTCCGCACGGCCTCAGTCGTGCTGCCGCGCGCGGTGCAGCTCAATGCGGATCCAGTGAGCGCGCTCTGCTCGCGCGAGGCGGCCGATGACGACCGCTGTCCGAGCGGCTCCCGCGTGGGGACGGCTCGCGTGCGCACGCCGCTGCTCTCGGAGCCGCTGCGCGGCTCGGTCTACGCGGTGCAGCCTGAGGGCGCCGGCACTCCGGAGCTGTGGGCGGTCGTCAGCGGCGCGGGCGTGCGGCTGACGTTGCGGAGCGTCACGCGCGCGCCGCAAGGCAAGCCGCTCCGCGCGGACTTCCTGGGGCTTCCGGACCTGCCGATGTCGGTGTTCACGCTCCAGCTGCGGGGCGGTCGACAGGGAGTGCTGACGGTGCAGAGCCTCTGCAGCAGAGGGCGCCCGCGCCACCTCGTCGCGCACGGCGCGATGCGCGGGCAGAACGACGCGCGCGCTTCCCAGGTCGTGCGCGTTCGCGCGCGTACGCATTGCGGGCGCTAGCCGCCGCCGCCTGACTCTCCCGACGTCGGGAGCAGCTCGGCCGGGTTCGCGCCGACGGCGTGGGCCCCGTTACCGTGCTCGGCGTTGTGACTGAGCTGCGCGCAACCGAGCGCCCGACGAGCGGCGACACGCCTGAGCTGGTGGCACGCGTACGCGACTTCGCACGGCGGGAGCTCGTCCCGCAGCAGGAGCACTTCGACTCCTTCCCCGAGGTGCCGATGGCGCTGCACGACGCCTTCCGGGATCTCGGGCTCGCCAACTGGTGGCTTCCCGAGCACTTCGGCGGGATGGGCATCGGGATGGAGGAGAGCGTCGATCTCGTCTCGGAGCTGGCGTACGGCGACGCCGGGTTCGCGTTCACGACGTTCATCTCGATCCTCGGCACCACGATGCTGTCGCTCTACGGTGGCGAGGAGATCGAGGAGCGCTACCTGGCGCCGATGGCGGAGAGCGGCTCCTTCTGCGCGACGGTCGCGAGCGAGCGCGCCGCCGGGAGCGAGCTGACGAAGCTCACGACGACCGCGGCGCGCAGCGGCGAGGAGCTCGTCCTCAACGGCGACAAGTTCTTCGCGACGAACGCCGGCTTCGCGAGCTTCCTCGTCGTGATCGCGCGGGCGGCCACGAACCCGGCCGAGCACATGGCCATCGTCGTGCCGCGCGAGACCGCGGGCGTCCGGATCGTCAAGCGCTGGGAGATGATCGGCCTGCGCGCGTCCGGCACGTATCAGGTGTCGTTCGACCGCTGCCGCGCCGCGACGCGCGACGTGCTCGCCGGTTCGGGGCTGCGGATCCTCGAGGTCGGGCTCAACGCGAGCCGCATCCTGATCGCGAGCACCGCGCTCGGGATCGCGCGGCGGATCCGGGACCTGTGCCTGGAGTACGCGAGACGCAAGCGCGTCGGCGACAGGCCGCTGCTCGCCAACGCCGTGTTCGCGGCGAAGCTCGGGCAGATGGAGATGGACATCGACGCGATGCGGCACGTGTGTCGCGGCGCGGCGCGTGAGCTCGACGCGATCCTGGGCGGGCATGATGCCGCCGAGCAGCTGCTGCGTCGGGGGACGCTCAAGTCGGCGCTCACCGCGAAGAGCTTCTGCGGGCAGACCGGCTGGAAGATCGCGGGCCTCGGGTCGGAGATGTTCGGCGGCCTCGGCTACACGCGCGAGATGGTCATCGACAAGCTCGTCCGCGACGTCCGCCACGTGTCGATCATCGAGGGCGGGGACGACGTGCTGCGCGACCTCGTCTTCCAGCGTTACGTCCAGATCGAGGACATGCGCGTCTAGGGCGGGGTGCCGCCCGGGGCGCTTATTGAGCGGACCCGCCGGCCTCGGTAGAAGGGAGACCGTGCCGACTTCGCCGGTCATTCCCTGGGTCCTGTCGGATCCGAGCAGAGGATCGCTGCTCGGCCGCGCCCGCGACCTGCGGGCCTGGCTGCGCGACGCGCCGGACGCCGACATGGCCGACCTCGGGTACACGCTCGCCGGCGAGGAGCCGCGGCTCGGGCATCGCGCCGTTCTGACGGGCCGGACCCGCGACGACCTCGAGCGGGCGCTCGCGGCGCTCGAGCTCGGGGCGCCGGCGCCGGGCCTGGTCGAGGGCTTCGCCGAGCGCCGCGAGCAGCCGGTCTTCGTGTTCCCGCCCCACGGTCCCGAGTGGGCCGGCATGGGGCGCGAGCTGCTCGACGCCTCCGACACGTTCCGCCGGCACGTCCACGCGTGCGCGGAAGCGCTCGAGCCGTATGTCGAGTGGTCGCTGCTCGACGTCCTGCGCGGCGTCGAGGGGGCGCCGGGGCTCGAGCGCTGCGACGTCGCCCAGCCGGCGATCCTCGCGGTCTCGATCGCGCTCGCGGAGCTGCTGCGCTCCCACGGCGTCGAGCCCGCGGCGACGCTCGGCCACAGCATCGGCGACGTTCCGGCGGCGTACATGGCGGGCGGCCTCTCGCTCGACGACGCCGCGCGCGTGATGGCGCTCTGGAGCCAGGCGCAGGAGACGCTGCGCGACCGCGGCGGGATGGCGTCGGTGCAGCTGCCGCCGGAGCAGCTGCTGCCGCGTCTCGAGCGCTGGACCGGGCAGCTGAACGTCGCGGCGTACAACGGGCCGGGCGTCACCGTCGTCACGGGCGACCGCGAGCCGCTCGAGCAGCTGCTGGAGGAGCTGCATGCCGACGGCGTCCGCGCGCAGCGCGTCAGCGTCCCGCTCGCCGCGCACTCGCCGCACATCGACGAGATCCACGAGCGCATGCTGTCCGACCTCGCGCCGATTGCGCCGCGGCCGGGGCGGCTGCCGTTCTACTCCTCGTTCGCTGGCGGCGAGCTCGACACCGCTGTGCTCGGCGCCGCCTACTGGCCACGGGCGCTGCGCGAGGTGGTCGAGTTCGAGCGCGCGACGCGGGCGGTGCTCGCAGCGGGGCACCGCGTGCTGATCGAGGTCAGCCCGCACCCCGTGCTGACGTTTGGGATGCGGCAGACGGCCGATGCCGCCGGCGCGGGCGTCGTGCTCGGCAGCATGCGGCGCGGGCACGCCGGGCCCGAGCGGATCGCCGGCTGCCTCGCGGAGGCGTGGGTGCACGGCGTCGACGTCGACTGGAGCGCCGCGTTCGATGGCGGCGAGCGGCGGCGGGTGGAGCTGCCCAGCGGCAGCGCCGACGGCGAGCGCGACGAGCCAGAGAGCCTGCGTGCGCGCCTGCTCGCCGCCCCGGCCGGCAGGCGGGTCGCGCTGGTGGAGGAGCTCGTGCGCGGCCACGTGGCGGCGGCGCTCGAGCTGGCGGGGGCCGGCGAGGTGCCGCCCGCCCGCTCGTTCAAGGAGCTCGGGCTCGACTCCGCCAGCGCCGTCGAGCTCGCCGAGCGGCTCGGCCGGCTGCTCGAGATCCGGCTGCCCCCGACGGCCGCGTTCGACCATCCGACCGCGGCCGCGCTCGCGGAGCGGGCGCTGGCAGAGCTGCTCGGCGCGACACCGGCGAGCGCGCGCGAGCGCCGCCGTCCGTCCGCGGCCCCGCACGAGCCGATCGCGATCGTCGGGATCGGCTGCCGCTTCCCCGGCGACGTCGCCTCGGCCGAGCAGCTGTGGCGGCTGCTCGACGACGGCGTGGACGCGATCGGAGGCTTCCCGACGGACCGCGGCTGGGACCTCGAGCGCCTCTACGACTCCGACTCCGATCTTCCCGGCAGCTGTTATGTGCGGACGGGCGGCTTCCTCTACGACGCGCCCGCGTTCGACGCGGAGCTGTTCGGCATCTCGCCGCGCGAGGCGCTGGGCATGGACCCGCAGCAGCGCGTCTTGCTGCAGGTCGCGTGGGAGGCGCTCGAGGACGCGGGCATCGACCCGCGCGCGCTGCGCGGCAGCGACACCGGGGTGTTCGCGGGGATGTTCGGGCAGGAGTACGGCCCGCGCCTGCACGAGGCGGACGTCACCGCCGGCTACGCGCTGACCGGCAGCCTCATCAGCGTCGCGTCGGGACGGCTCGCCTACTCGTTCGGCCTCGAGGGTCCGGCGCTGACGATCGACACCGCCTGCTCGTCGTCGCTGGTGGCGCTGCACCACGCGTGCGCCGCCCTGCGCCAGGGCGAGTGCTCGCTGGCGCTGGCGGGCGGCATCACCGTCCTCGCGACGCCCGGCCTGCTGGTCGAGTTCAGCCGCCAGCGGGGGCTCGCGCCGGACGGGCGCTGCAAGGCGTTCGGGGCGGGCGCGGACGGCACCGGCTTCGCGGAGGGCGCCGGCCTGCTGGTGCTGGAGCGGCTGTCCGACGCGCACCGGCTGGGGCATCACGTGCTGGCGACGGTGCGCGGCAGCGCGGTCAACCAGGACGGCGCGTCGAACGGGCTGACGGCGCCGAACGGCCCGGCGCAGGAGCGCGTGATCCGGCAGGCGCTCGCGAACGCGCGCCTGTCGGCGGCCGACGTCGACGCCGCGGAGGCGCACGGGACGGGGACGACGCTGGGCGACCCGATCGAGGCGCAGGCGCTGCTCGCGACGTATGGTCAGGAGCGCTCGAACGGGCCGCTGCGCCTCGGCTCGCTGAAGTCCAACATCGGCCACACGAACGCGGCGGCCGGCGTCGCGGGCGTGATCAAGATGGTGCAGGCGCTGCGCTACGAGCGGCTGCCGCGCTCGCTGCATTGCGAGCAGCCTTCGCCGCACGTCGACTGGTCCGCGGGTGCGGTCGAGCTGCTGCGCGAGCCACTCGACTGGCCGGCGGGCGAGCGCCCGCGGCGGGCGGGGGTCTCCTCGTTCGGGATCAGCGGCACGAACGCGCATCTGATCCTCGAGGAGGCGCCAGACGTGGAGGCGGCCGCGGTTGCCGACGGCGACGGCGACGCGCCGGAGCTTGCGGGGGCCTTGCCGTTCGTGGTGTCGGGCGCCGGCGCGGATGCGCTCGCAGCGCAGGCGGGTCGGCTGGCGTCGTTCCTCGACGCGCGTCCGGATGTCGGGCTGGCCGACGTGGCGACGGCGCTCGTGACGCGGCGCGCGGCGCTCTCGCACCGCGCGGTGGCGGTGGCGGGTGAGCACGCCGAGCTGGTGGCGGCGCTGCGGTCGCTGGAGGGTGGCGAGCTGGCGGCTGGGATGGTGCGCGGCGTCGCAAGCGACGTGGGGCGGGTCGCGTTCCTGTTCTCGGGGCAGGGCTCGCAGTGGCCGGGGATGGGCGCGGAGCTGTACCGCGCGTTCCCGCTGTTCGCCGACGCGCTCGAGGAGGCGTGCGCGGAGCTCGACCATCACCTCGAGCGGCCGCTGCTCGATGTGATGTTCGCCGAGCCGGGGGCGGTGGCGGCGCATCTGCTGTCGAACACGCGCTACACGCAGGTCGCGCTGTTCGCGCTCGAGGTCTCGCTCTACCGGCTCGTGCGCGCCTTCGGGCTGGAGCCCGACCACCTGATCGGCCACTCGATCGGCGAGTTCGCGGCCGCACACGTCGCGGGTGTGCTGTCGCTGCCCGACGCCTGCCTCGTGGTGGCCGAGCGGGCTCGCTTGATGGCGGAGCTGTCGGCGGGCGGCGCGATGCTCGCGGTCGAGGCCGCGGAGGAGGAGGCGCTGGAGAGCTTGAGCGGCTTCGAGGAGCGGGTTGCGCTCGCGGCGGTGAACGGACCACGGGCCGTGACCCTCTCCGGCGAGGCGGAGGCGGTCTCGGAGCTCAACGGGGTCTGGCGCGGGCGCGGCCGCAGGACGACGCGGCTGGACGTCAGCCACGCGTTCCATTCGCAGCTGATGGAGCCAATGCTCGACGAGCTGCGGGCCGTCGTCGCGCGGGTCGAGCTGCGCGAGCCCAGGATCGCGATCGTCTCCAACGTGACCGGCGAGCAGCTCGCGAGCGAGCAGGCGCGCTCGCCGGACTACTGGGTGCGGCACGTCCGTGAGCCGGTCCGCTTCGCCGACGGGATCCGCCATCTGCGGGAGGCCGGTGTGACGCGCTTCCTCGAGCTGGGACCGGACGGCGTGCTGTCTGCGCTGGCGGCGCAGACCGCGACCGTCGATGAGCAGGAGCTCTTGTTCGCGCCCGTCCTGCGCGGGGCGAGGGCACCCCCGCGCGAGGCACTGCTCGCGTTCCTCGGCGCCGCCTACTGCGATGGCCTCGATGTCGACTGGAGCCCGCTGCTCGGCGGGCGGACGGTCGGGCGCGTGGAGCTGCCGACGTACGCGTTCCAGGGCCGCCGCTTCTGGCTCGAGTCGTCCGTCGCCGCGGGCTCGGCCGCGGCGGGGCTGACGGCGATCGAGCATCCGCTGCTCAGCAGCGGGCAGCCGCTCGCCGGCAGCTCGCACTGGCTGTTCACGGGACGGCTCTCGCTCGAGACCCATCCGTGGCTCGCCGACCACCGCGTGGCGGGCACCGTGCTGCTGCCGGGGACGGCGTTCACCGAGCTGGCGCTCGTGGCTGCGGCGCACGTCGGCGGCGGCGACCTCGAGCAGCTCGCGCTGCTCGCGCCGCTCGTGCTCGACGGCCAGGGGGCGCGGCAGCTGCAGGTCGTCGTGCAGGAGCCGGACGCCGACGGCCGCCGCCCGTTCGAGGTCCACTCGCGCCCCGAGAACGGAGCGTCCGACGAGGCCGCCGGTGCGGACTGGACGCTGCACGCGTCCGGGCTGCTGGGGAGTGCCGCGCGCGCCTCCGAGGAGGACGCGGCGCTGCTCGACTTCGCGGCGGCGAGTTGGCCGCCGGAGGATGCCGAGGAGATCGACGTCGCGCAGCTGTACGAGCGGCTCGCCGACGCCGGCTACGACTACGGGCCGGCGTTCCAGGGGTTGCGTCGCGCGTTCCGCGACGGCGATGAGTGGTATGCCGAGGTCGCGCTCGCGGACGAGCACGACAGCCGGGCCGCGCGCTTCCGGCTCCACCCCGCGCTGGGCGACGCGGCGCTCCACACGCTGCTGCTGGCGTCGCTCGAACGGCATGGGCAGGACTCCCCCTCGACGGTGCCGTTCTCGTTCGCGGGCGTGCGGCTGCGCGGCGAGGGCTGCTCCGCGTTGCGCGTGCGTGTCACCGTGAGTGAGGACGCCGAGGCCGATGTCACCACGGTGCACCTGCTGGCGCTCGACGAGCACGGCGCGCCGGCGCTCGTGATCGAGGCGCTCGAGATGCGTCCCGTCGACCGGGCGGCGCTGGCTGCGCAGTCGTCCGCCGCCGACGACGCGCTGTTTGCGCCCGAGTGGGTCGCGCTCGCGCCCGCCGACGCCGGCGAGGCGCCCCCGTCCGCTGCACTGCTGGGCTCCGGCGAGGACGGCCCTGCGCTCGATCTCGCAGAGCTCGCGCTGGAGCGCTATCCGGATCTGGAGGCGCTCGAGGTGCTCGTCGCCGCGGGCGCGCCGGCGCCCGATGTGCTGCTCGTGCCGGCGGCGGGTGGGGCGTCGTCGGGCGGCGCGACGGCGGAGGCCGCGCACGAGACGGCCCGGCGGACGCTTGCATTGCTGCAGGCGCGGTTGCGCAGCGAGCCGCTCGCGGAGACGCGGCTGGTGCTGCTGACGGACGGTGCGCTCGCGGTCCTTCCGGGCGAGCGGCCGAACCTCGCCCAGGCGGCGTTGCTCGGCCTGCTGCGCAGCGCTGCGTCCGAGCATCCCGGCGTCTTCGCGGTCGTCGATCTCGACCGTGGCGACGACACCCCGGCCGCGCTGCTCGCGACGCTTGCGAGCGACGAGCCGGAGCTGGCGATCCGCGACGGTCGCGTGCTCGCGCCGCGCCTCGTGCCCGCCGTCGTCGAGCGGCCGGGCGCCGCGCAGGCGACGGATCCGGATGGGACGATCCTGATCACCGGCGGGACGCGCGGGCTCGGCGCGCTTGTGGCGCGGCACCTCGCCGCCGAGCACGACGCGCGCCGGCTGCTGCTGGTGTCCCGCAGCGGCGCCGACGGCGATGGGGTCGAGGAGCTCGTCGCGTCGCTCGCGCAGCTGGGCTGCGAGGCGCGCGTGGCTGCGTGCGACGTGGTCGATCGGGCTCAGCTGCAGGCGCTGCTCGCGGAGATTCCAGCGGAGCATCCGCTGACGGCGGTCGTGCATGCCGCGGGCGTGCTCGCCGACGGCGTCGTCACCTCGCTCGACGAGGATCGCCTGTCCAGGGTGTTGGCGCCGAAGGTCGACGGCGCGCTCAACCTCCACGAGCTGACGGCCGACCTCGGCCTCTCGCAGTTCGTGCTGTTCTCGTCGGTCGCCGCGATGCTCGGTGTGCCGGGCCAGGCCAACTACGCCGCCGCGAACGCGTTCCTTGACGCGCTCGCGCAGCAACGCCACGCCGACGGCCTGCCGGCGACGTCGCTCGCATGGGGGACATGGGACACCGACACGGGCATGACGGCGACGGCGGACGTCGACCTCGAGCGCTGGGATCGCGCGGGGATCGCGGCGCTCTCCGTGCCGCAGGGCCTGGCGCTGCTGGACGCCGCGAGCGGCGTGACCGTCCCGCTGCTGGCGCCCGTCCGCCTCGAGCGCCGGGTACTGCGTGCGCAGGCGCGGGCCGGGACGCTGCCGGCGATCCTGCGCGGCCTGTTCCGCGACGGCGACGGCAGGGCGGCGACGGGCGACGGACCGCTGGCGCAGCGGCTCGCAAGCGCGCAGGAGTCCGAGCGGCAGGCGATCGCGCTGGAGCTGGTGCTCAGGCACGTCGCCGCGGTGCTGAAGCACGGCGCGGACGCGACGATCGATTCGCAGCGCGCGTTCAAGGATCTCGGCTTCGACTCGCTGAGCGCGGTCGAGCTGCGCAACCGGCTTGGTCAGGCGACGGGGCTGACGCTGCCGGCGACGCTGATCTTCGACTACGCGACGCCGGCGGCCGTCGCCGAGCTGCTGGTCTCGAAGCTCGCGGGCGCTGCGCCGTCGACGCAGGTGGCGCGCCGCTCGCGGTCGCGCACTGACGAGCCGATCGCGATCGTCGGGATGAGCTGCCGCTTCCCCGGCGGGGTGCGATCGCCCGACGACTTGTGGGAGCTCGTGCTGTCGGGCACGGACGCGATCGGCGAGTTCCCCGGCGATCGCGGCTGGGACGTCGAGCGCCTGTACGACCCGGATCCCGACCACGCCGGCACGAGCTACACCCGCCACGGCGGCTTCCTCTATGACGCGGGTGAGTTCGAT
>DASYLH010000001.1:0-20794 GCA_036009645.1 Conexibacter sp. | reverse complement strand
TGGGCGTTGGAGAGTTGAGAGGATTCGTCCCTAGTACGAGAGGACCGGGATGAACGCACCTCTGGTGTATCTGTTGTCCTGCCAAGGGCACCGCAGGTTAGCTACGTGCGGATCGGATAACCGCTGAAGGCATCTAAGCGGGAAGCCGGCCTCGAGATGAGCTCTCCCATCCCCTTGAGGGAGTAAGACCCCTGGTAGACCACCAGGTTGATAGGCCGGATCTGGAAGGGTGGCAACACCTGTAGGAGACCGGTACTAATTGGTCGAGGGCTTGACGGATATTTGATACCCGTACCATTGGCATGCTGTGCAGTTTTGAAGGCCCGCGGAGAGGCGTGGTCTCGACCGGTTTCCGGTGGCTTTAGCGAGAGGGAAACACCTCTTCCCATTCCGAACAGAGCAGTTAAGCCTCTCAGCGCCGATGGTACTTGGCCCGCAAGGGCCTGGGAGAGTAGGACGCCGCCGGTTTTTTCGTACGAACGAGCCCTGAACGTGACAAGCGTTTGGGGCTCGTCGTCGTTCGGGGAGGAAAACGCGAGAAGGCGGGCAGCAGCTCTGCGACGCTGAGCCTGCAGCTAGGCGGATCAGCCTGCGGCTGCGCCGTTGCCGAGGGGTGCCTGCTGCGTCCCGGCGCGTCTGCCGGGGCCGCCGAGTGGGCTGAGGCAGGGCTGTGGCTGCTGCGGCGGCGCTGGACGACGGTGCGCCCTGCGGGCCAGCGGCTGGCGATGGGGATGTGGCGGACCGCAGGCTCCTGTCGCGGCCGTGGCGGTCCCGTCGGTGCAGGAGCTCGGTGCCGTCGGTGCGAGCAGTGCGTCGGCGAGCTCGAGCAGCCCCGCGGCGACGTTTGATGGGCGAAAAGGGAACATGTGTTCGTGAAGGTACCCGGGTCGACGGATGGACCGTTGGCGGTCATGTCGGCGGCTTGGGCGGAGGGCGGAAAACGCTGTGGTGACGGGGCGTGCGTCCACCGGATGCTGCAATGGATCTTGCAAGGGATAGGCTCCGGATCGTGTCGCATGAACGTTGTAACTGGTGCGGAGTGCCCGTTGCCCGCGACGAAGGCTTCCGCGCCGCGGAGGAGGCTGGAGAGCGGGTGGCGGTCTTCTGTCGGCTGGAGCACGTCGTGCCATGGGCGATGCAGGGCCCGCACTGGGATGCGGGCGTGCTGACGGATGAGCCGTCGCCAACGCGGGAGCTGCAGCAGTGTGCGGAGTGCGGCGTCGCCGTTGACGACACGCGCGTCCTGCTGGTACGGCATCGCGGCGAGCACCGCATCGGGGACGCGTTCTGCGGAACCGACCACCTGCTCGTGTGGGCGCGGGCCGGCGGGCGCTGGCGCTGAGGCCTGCGGCGCGCTGCTAGGCGGTGCGCTGCTGCGGGACGGCGACTGTGTGTCCCGGCTCGGTGAGGCTGCGGCGGCGGAGGACGACGATCAGCGTCCCGAGCGCGGGGCCGACGCATGCGACGACGAGTGCGGCACGCACGCTCATCTCCTGTACGACGACTCCGCCGACGGCGGCGCCGAGCGCTCCGCCGGCCACGTTCGCCGTCATCACCCAGGTCGTCGCCTCGGTCACGGTGCCCGGCGGGGCGATGTGGTCCACGATCAGATATCCAGCTGCGGCGGAGGGCGCGAGGAAGACACCGGCGATCGCCATCAGGACGACCATCGATCCCATGGAGCTCGCGATGAGCAACGGCAGAAGCCCGAACATGAACAGCACGTGGAGGCCGATGTAGCGCGTCACGATCGGGCCGCTCCAGTGCCGCGCGCCGTACCAGAGGCCGCCGAGCAGGCTTCCGATTGCCATTGCTGACAGGAGGATCCCGGCGAGGCTCGCCGAGTGGCCCTGCTCGACAGCGAACGCCGGCATCGCGACCTCCAGCACACCGAACGCGACGCCCGTCGGCACGATCGAGTACATCAGCGTGCGCATGCCCGGGGCGGCGAGCGCGCCGGCGCGCGGCCGGACGATGTGCTCGCTGCGCCAAGCGCGCGCGAGCGGCGCGGTGGCGAAGGCGATCGTGCCGGCGGCGCTCAGCCCGATCGCCACCAACAGCGCCGCGCTTGGGGAGCTGAGCGCGATCAGCACCGTCGTGATCGCGGGGCCGACGATGTAGAACAGCTCGGCGATCATGCTCTCGAACGTGTAGGCGGTGTTGCGTGCGCTCGCGTCGTCGGCGAACGCATCCGCCCAGACCGACCGCATGCAGGCGCCCAGCGGCGGCAGTGCGGCGCCGCCGAGTCCCGCGAACATCGCAAGGAGCCACGTGTCCGCGCCGGCGCGCGCGCCGAGCACGAACGCGGCGACGGCGGTCGCGTTCAGCAGCGTGGACGGAATCAGCACCGCAGGCTGGCCGAAGCGGTCGACCAGCCGTCCCTGCAGCGGAGCCACGAGGCCGGCGCCGAGCGCCCAGGCCGCACTGGCTGCGCCGGCCTGCGCGAACGAGCCCGTCTCCTGGCGGACGAGCAGGACGATCGCGAGCCCGAATATGCCGATCGGAATCCGTCCGATCAGCACGCTGACGACCAGGCGCGGGGCGCCCGGATGGCGGAGGAGCTGCAAGTAACGGCCGAGCTTCACGCCGTCACCCTATGCGCGCGGCCGGCGTGAGCTCGTGCAATTCCACGGATGAAGGAGGGTCCGGGCGCTGCCGGGCGAAAACTTCCCCACATGGCTGTTACCCTGGATCGGCGCACGGCGGCGCCCTCTGTCCGTCCCACCGGTGTTGACCGTCCGCGCAATCCCTCGCTCATGGAGAAGTTCGTCATCCAAGGCGGCGTGCCGTTGTCCGGCACCATCGTGCCCGCCGGCAACAAGAACGGCGCGTTGCCGATTCTTGCGTCGGCGTTGCTGACCGACGACGAGGTCGTGATCCGCAACGTGCCGAGAATCGCCGACGTGGAGGCGATGCTTGCGCTGCTGTCGCAGCTCGGCGCGCGTGCCGCCTGGATCGAGGAGAACGTCGTCGCCGTCCGCGCCGACGGGATGACGTCGACCGACGTCGACCGCGACCTGTCCGAGCGCATTCGCGCCTCCTTCCTGCTCGCGGGTCCGCTGCTTGCGCGCCACGGCCGAGCGCTGATGCCACCGCCGGGCGGCGACGTGATCGGCCGCCGCCGACTCGATCCGCACCTCGACGCATTCAAGGCGCTCGGTGCCAGCGTCGAGCATGGCCGCGACATCCTGTTGACCGCGCCGCGCGGCCTCGTGCCGTGCGACTTCCTGATGGACGAGCCGTCCGTGATGGCGTCCGAGAACGCGCTGATGGCCGCCGCGCTGACGCCCGGCGACAGCGTGATCCGCAACGCCGCCTCCGAGCCGCACGTCCAGGACCTTGCGCGCATGCTCGTGAAGATGGGCGCGGCGATCGACGGGATCGGCTCGAACGTGATGACCGTCCACGGCGTCGATCAGCTGCACGGCTGCGACCACACGATCGCGCCCGACCACATCGAGATCGGCTCGTTCATGGCGCTCGCTGGCGTCACCGGCGGGGAACTGACGATCAAGGACGTCAACGCGCAGGACCTGCGGATGATCCGCCTTGTGTTCGCGCGCCTTGGTCTGGAGACCGAGCTGCGCGGCGAGGACTTGTTCGTCCCCGGTGGGCAGAAGCTCGTGATCCACAACGACGCCGGCGGCTACCAGCCGAAGGTCGAGGACGGGCCGTGGCCCGCCTTCCCGGCCGACCTCACCTCGATCGCGCTCGCGCTCGCGACGCAGTCGGAGGGGTCGGTGATCATCCACGAGAAGATGTTCGAAAACCGCCTCTTCTTCACCGACAAGCTGCAGCTGATGGGCGCCACGATCACGATCTGCGACCCGCACCGTGCGCTCGTCGTCGGTCCCCGCCGCCTGCGCGGCGAACGGCTCGAGTCGCCGGACATCCGCGCTGGCATGGCGATGCTGATCGCGGCGCTGTGCGCCGACGGCACGACCGAGATCGGCAACGTCCGCCAGATTGACCGCGGCTACGAGCGAATCGACGAGCGCCTGCGCGCGCTCGGGGCGCGCATCGAGCGGGTCGAGGACAGCCAGCGCGTCCACGCCCACTAGAGTCGCCGGGCGATGAGCGACGCAAACGCCACGGCGCCCGCGGGCGTCCCGATGATTCACCCGATTCCGAGCGGCACGCGCGACGTGCTGCCCGACGAGATGCGCGAGCTGCGCGCGATCACGGCAACCGCGCTGGAGGTCTTCACGCGCGCCGGCTACGGCGAGGTGCAGACGCCCGCGCTCGAGTACGAGGACACGCTCGCGCGCGGAGACGTGCGCGGCGCGCCGCCGGTGTACCGGCTGTTCGACGAGCAGGGCCGGGTGCTTGTGCTGCGCTCCGACATGACGGTGCCGATCGCGCGGCTCGTCGCGACGCGCTTCGCGAACGCTGAACCGCCGCTGCGCCTCTGCTACCTCGCGCACGCCTACCGCGGCGTGCGTCCGCAGCGCGGACAGTCGCGCGAGTTTCTGCAGGCCGGCATCGAGCTGGTTGGCGCATCCGCGCCGCAGGGGACGGCCGAGGCGCTCACGCTGCTGTGCGACGTGCTCGACGCGGTCGGTCTCGCGGATTACCGCATCGGCCTCGGTGACGTTGGTCTCTACCAGGCGTTGCTCGACGGCTATGGCGTTGAGGGAACAGCTCGCGAGCGGGTGCTGCATGAGCTCGTCACGCGCGACTTCGTCGGGCTGGAGCGCGAGGTGGGTGCGCTCGGCCTCAGCCCCGAGGCGGCGGATCTGCTCGCGCGGGTCCCGCAGCTGCGGGGCGGGCCGGAGGTGCTGGCAGATCTCGACGGCCAGGCGGCGGAGGCGGCGGAGGGCATGCGAACTATCTACGCGCTGCTGGAGCCGCGCGTCGCCGAGCGGCTGATCTTCGATCTCGGGCTGGTGCGTAGCCTCGGCTACTACACGGGCGCGCTCTTCCAGGTCTACGACCCGGCGCTCGGCGTGCCGATCGGCGGCGGCGGGCGCTACGACGAGTTGCTCGGACGCTTCGGGCGGCCGCTGCCTGCGGTCGGCTTCGCGCTGAACGTCGAGCGGCTGCACATCGCGCTGGCTGGCGAGGAGCGCGGGGAGCGGGGCGCGTGAGCGACAACGGGCTCACCATTGCGGTCCCGCGCGGCGCGCTCTTCAAGGAGACGCTGGACCTGCTCGACCAGATCGGCATCGACACGGCCGAGGTGCGCTCCAACGATCGCAAGCTGCTGTTCCGCGACGTCGGGATCATCACGATGCGGCCGTCGGACGTGCCGACGTACGTCGAGGCCGGCTCGGCCGACATCGGCGTGACGGGCAAGGACGTGTTGATCGAGCAGGGCGAGCGCGAGGTCTACGAGCTGCTCGACCTCGGCTACGGCGGCTGCACGATGGTGCTCGCCTCGGTTGCGGGCGACGATCCGATGGAGGAGGCGCGCCGCCGCCTGGGCATGATGCGGATCGCGACGAAGTACCCGAAGATCGCCGCGCGCCACTTCGCCGCGACCGGCCGGCAGGCGGAGATGGTCGAGGTGAAGGGCTCGGTCGAGCTCGCGCCGCTGACCGGTCTCGCCGACGGGATCGTCGATCTGACCGCGACCGGGACGACGCTGCGCGAGAACGGGCTCGTCGTGCGCGAGGAGATCGTCGTCTGCACCGCCCGGCTGATCGCCAATCCTGTTTCGCACAAGCTGAAGGCTGCCGCGATCGACAAGCTGCTGGAGCGCGTGCGTGCGGCTTGAGCGCCGCACGCTGACCGAGGACCCCGCCGCGCTTGTCGCGGAGCTGCGCGGGCTGGTGCCTGGCGCCTCCTCGGTGGCCGACGCGGTCGTGAAGATCGTGCTGGACGTCCGCCACCACGGCGACGCGGCGCTGGAGCGGTACCGGCGTGAGCTGGACGCAGCCGGAGCTGACCCGGGACCGGTGCGGGTGGCGTCTGAGGATGTCGCCGCTGCGCTGGCGGGTGTGGATCCCGACGTGCGTGCTGCGCTCGAGCTGGTGGTGGAGAACGTGCGGGCGGTCGCCGAGGCTGGGCTCGACGAGGAGCGCGAGGTGAGCTTGCCGCAGGGGCAGCGCGTGGCCTTGCGCGAGGTCCCTGTCGCGCGGGCCGCCGTGTACGTGCCCGGCGGGCGCGCGCCCTACCCGAGCACCGTGATCATGGGGGCGGTGACCGCGCAGGCGGCGGGTGTGCGCGAGATCGTCGTTTGCACACCGTCCGAGGATCCGCTCGTGCTCGCGGCGTGCGCGCTCGCGGGCGTCGAGGAGATCTACCGCATGGGTGGCGCGCACGCGATCGCGGCGCTCTCGCACGGGACGGAGACGGTCCGATCGGTCGACGTGATCGTCGGCCCCGGCAACCTCTACGTGCAGGAGGCGAAGCTCGTGGTGCGCGGCGAGGTGGGGATCGATGGCTTCGCCGGGCCGAGCGATCTGCTCGTCGTGCTGGACGGCGCCGGGGACGCGGAGCTCGCCGCGCTCGACCTGCGTGCGCAGGCGGAGCACGGTGTGGACAGCCTCGTCGTGGCGGCGTCGCCTGACAGGGACGCGCTCGACGCGCTCGCGTTGACGCTGGAGGGCGCGTCGGAGGAGGGCGCAGCCGTGCTGGTCCAGACCGCCGATCTCGACGGTGCGCTCGCGCTGGCGGAGGCGTTTGCGCCCGAGCACCTGCAGCTGATCGGCCTCGGCGCGGAGGCGCTCGCGCCGCGCGTGACGCGCGCGGGCTGCCTGTTCGTGGGCGCCGGCGCCGCGACCGCGTTCGGCGACTACCTGGCCGGCTCCAACCACGTCCTGCCGACGGACGGCGCCGCTCGCTACGCCTCCGGGCTGTCCGCGCGGACATTCCGTCGTCGCATGGCGGAGGTGCGGATCCCGCCGGAGGCGGCTGTCGCGCTGGCACCGCATGGGGTCGCGCTCGCCCGCGCGGAGGGCTTCGCGGCCCACGCGGAGTCAATGTCGGCGCGCATCCGGGAGAATGGAGCGCAATGAGCCGCAGCGCCGCAATCCACCGCAGAACCGGCGAGACTGATGTGCGCCTGACGCTGGCCCTCGACGGGTCGGGCGACGGCGCGCGCGAGACGGGCGTCGGCTTCCTCGACCACATGCTCGACCTGCTCGCACGCCACGGCCGCCTCGACCTCGAGGTGGCGGCGACGGGCGACCTGCAGACGGGCGCGCATCACACGGTGGAGGACGTCGGCATCTGCCTCGGACAGGCGCTCCACGAGGCGCTCGGTGATCGTGCCGGGATCTTCCGCTACGGGGCCGCAACGATCCCGATGGACGAGGCGCGCGCGTCGTGCGCGATCGACGTCTCGGGTCGTGCGTTCCTGTCGTATGACGCTGAGCTGCCGGCCGGCGCGATCGGCAACTTCGACCACGAGCTGGCGGAGGAGTTCTTCCGCGCGGTCGCGAGCAACGCGAAGCTGACGCTCCACCTGACCGTCGAAGCGGGCACGAATGTCCATCACGTGATCGAGGCGCTGTTCAAGGCGTTCGCGCGTGCGCTGCGTGCTGCCGTCGCGATCGACCCAACAGAGAGCGGCGTGCCGTCGACGAAGGGCACACTGACCGCATGAGTGCTGCTCCCACGATCGCGATCGTCGACTACGGGATGGGCAACCGCCGCTCGGTCGAGAAGGCGTTCGCGCACGTCGGTGCGCGGCCGCTGCTGACGAGCGACCACGACGAGATCCGCGCCGCCGATGGCGTCGTCGTTCCTGGCGTCGGTGCCTTCCCACGCGCGATGGAGAGTCTGCGCGCGCTCGGGCTCGACGCGGTGATCGCCGAGCGCGCCGAGTCGGGCGTGCCGCTGCTGGGCATCTGCCTCGGCATGCAGCTGCTGTTCGAGCGCTCGGTCGAGGTCGAGCCGGCCGAGGGTCTCGGCCTGCTGCGCGGCGACGTGCGCCCGCTCGACGCCGGCGGCCAGCGCGTGCCGCACATCGGCTGGAACGTGGTGCGCTTCGAGCGCGCCTCGCGGCTGAACGCCGGCCTGCCGGCGGAGACCGCCTTCTACCACGTGCACTCGCTCGTGCCGCATCCGGCGGATCCAGAGGATGTCCTCGGCACGGCTGAGTACGGCGAGCGCTTCGCGACGGCCGTCGCGCGCGAGAACGTCTTCGGCGTGCAGTTCCACCCCGAGAAGTCTTCGAGCGCGGGCCTGCGTCTGCTTGCGAGCTTCAGCGCCGCCTGCGACCGGGAACGCGTCGCCGCATGATCCTTTACCCGGCGATCGACATCCGCGGCGGCAAAGCCGTGCGGCTCGCGCAGGGCGACTTCGCGCAGGAGACCGTCTACGACGAGGAGCCGATCGGCGCGGCGCGCTCATGGGTAGAGGGTGGCGCGCGCTGGCTGCACGTCGTCGATCTGGACGGCGCGCGCGACGGCGCGCCCGCGAATCTGGAGCATCTGGAGCGCATCACGCGCGAGCTGGGCGTGCCGGTGCAGTTCGGTGGCGGGCTGCGCTCGCTGGAGTCGATCGAGGCGGCGCTGGCCGCCGGCGCGGAGCGCGTGATCCTCGGCACGGCGGCCTACACCGATGTCGACTTCCTCGACGACGCCGTCGCCAAGTATGGCGCGCGCGTGACGGTCTCCGTTGACGTGCGCGGCGGTCGTGTCGCGAGCGCCGGTTGGACGCATCAGACGGAGATGGAGGCGTCCGCGGTGATCGAGCACTTGCAACGCCGCGGCGTGAAGCGGCTCGTCTACTCGTCGATCGAGCGTGACGGGATGCTGACCGGGCCGGACGTGGAGGAGGTAAAGCGCGTCGCCGAGGCGGTGCGCGGCACGTTCATCTACTCCGGCGGGATCGGAACACTCGAGGACCTCAGAGCACTGGCGGAGTTGCGCCAGGTCAACCTGACGGGCGTGATCGTTGGCAAGGCGCTCTACGAGCGCCGCTTCGGCATCGCCGAGGCGCGCGCGGCGCTGAGAGAGGACGCACCGGCGCGCAGAAGACCGAAGGCCAAGAAGGCCGATGGTCGAAGCGGCGACAAGGCCGCCGAGCCGGCCTCCGGCTGAGCGGCGGGGCTGCGATGCACACCAAGCGCGTCATCCCGTGCCTCGACGTCGACGGCGGTCGCGTCGTCAAGGGCACCGGCTTCGTCGACCTGCGCGACGCGGGCGATCCGATCGAGCTGGCGCAGCGCTACGACGCCGCCGGCGCGGACGAGCTCGTCTTCCTCGATATCACGGCGACGCACCACAAGCGCGACACGGTTGTCGAGCTGGCGCGCCACACTGCCGACGAGGTCTTCATCCCGTTCACGATCGGCGGCGGGATCCGCACGGTCGAGGACGCGCAGGCGGTCCTCGACGCGGGGTCGGACAAGGTCTCCGTCAACTCCGCCGCGGTTGCGCGGGCTGAGCTGATCGACGAGCTGGCCGAGCAGTTCGGTTCGCAGTGCGTCGTGTTGGCGATCGACTGCAAGCGGCGTGTCACGGACGATCCCGACGCGGGCTGGGAGGTCTTCGTCGCCGGCGGCCGCACGCCGACCGGGCGCGACGTCGTCGAGTGGGCGCGCGAGGGCGTCAAGCGCGGGGCGGGGGAGATCCTCCTCACAAGCATGGACCGCGATGGGACGAACTCGGGCTACGACCTGGAGCTGACGCGCGCCGTCGCCGAAGCCGTCGACGTGCCGGTGATCGCCTCAGGCGGCGCGGGCGAGCTCGACCATCTGGTGCAGGCGCTGCAGGCGGGCGCCGACGCGGTGCTCGTTGCCTCGATCCTGCACTACGGCCATCACACGGTCGCGGAGATCAAGGCACACCTGGCGGCGGCCGGTGTGCCGGTGCGGCCAGTCGCCTAGCGTCTGGCGGATCTCGCGCGTCTCGCTCGCGCGACGTGCGCGGTGGCCTGCGCGGCGTTTTTTTCGCGCACAGCCCGCAACGCGGCCTCTTGCGCTCTTTGCCACTGCGGCGTCGCGCGCTTGGGCAGCAGCTCGTACAGGTTCCCGTAGCCGGCGAGGTAGATCGCGCGGCGGTCGGCGATGACCGGATTGAAGGCGCCGTCCGGCCATCTGAACACCTGCTTGCCGGTGCGGACGTTGAGGCCGAAGGTGTCGTTGCCCGGCTGCAGGTTGGAGAAGTAGACGACGTTGCCGACGATCGTCGCGGAGCCGGAGATCTTCACGCCGGCCGAGAACTTCCAGCGCACCGCGCCGGAGCGTGCGTCGAAGGCGTAGAAGTTCGCGTCGTATGAGCCGATGTAGACAGTCGGTCCGAGCCCGGGCGTGACGGCGACGGCGGGGGACCCGTAGACGTAGGCGCCGGTGGAGGTCGCCCACGCCAGCTTGCCGCTGCTGGCCGCGAACGAGTACACGCGCCCGTCGGTGTTGCCGAGGTACACCCGCCCGAACGCGACGGCGGCCGTCGAGTAGAAGCTGCCCGAGCCGAAGCCGAAGCGCGTGCCGCTCGTGCCGACCGACCACACCTCGCGGCCGCTCTTCGCACTCACGGCGTGGACCTTGCCGCCATAGTCGCCGAAGTAGAGCGTCCCGCTGGCGAGCGCAGGACCGCCCTTCACGGCGCCGTTGGCGCGGTAGGTCCAGATCGTGTTGCCGGTCCTGGCGTTCAGCGCGTAGACGGTGCCGTCCTCGCTGCCGAAGAAGACGCGCCCGTTCTTGAGCAGCGGCGAGGACTCGGCGCGGCTCGGCAGCGCCTTCGACCACACCTGCCGGCCGTCGGTGGCGCGGTAGGCGGCGATGCGGCCGGTCTCGCTCCCGATCCCGCGCAGCACGACCGCATAGACCTTGCCGTCGCCGACCGCGGGCGAGGCGGCGGCGAGGCGCCCGACGCGCTGCTGCCAGCGGACCCGTCCGCTCGTCTTCGCGATCGCCTTCAGCATCCCATCGTCGTCGAGCATGTAGAGCGAGCCGCCGTCGATCGTCGGCGGGAACTCGAGCAGCACGCCGCTGCGGTAGGTCCAGCCGCGTCTGAAGCCCGGCCTGAGGTAGCGCGGCGCATCGCCGTAGTTGCGCGTGCGGTCTTCTCTGTAGCCGTATGTCGGCCACAGGAAGTGGTCCACAGCTTGGGGCTTCGGCGGTGCCGGCGTCGTCGTCGACTCCGTGGTGAACTCGACGTCCGGGTGCGAGACGTCACCGGGCTTGTTGGCCAGCACGAACGCCACGGCGCCGCCCGCGAGCACGAGGAGGACGGCGAGGGCGACGAGCAGTCCGCGCCGGAGGCGGCGGGGAGGGGGGCTCGACATCGGGCGCGGATGGTAGATGATCGCTCCGATGGCCTCGTCTCCCGATCTGCGCTCGCTCCCGGCGGCAGCGCCTCTGCTCGACGTGCTCCCGCATGCCTGGGTCGTCGGCGGCGCGGTGCGAGATCTGCTGCTCGGGGGCGGCGATTCCGTCCTGGACCTCGATCTGGTCATCGAGGGGGACGCGGTCGCGGCGGCGGAGCAGCTGGCCGCAGCGCTCGATGGCTCGGCGACTATCCACGACCGCTTCGGCACCGCGACGGTCGAGGCCGGCGGGCACGTCTATGACCTCGCGACCGCGCGGATGGAGACCTATGCGCGGCCGGGGGCGCTTCCCGACGTGCGGCCTGGGACGCTGGAGGAGGACTTGCTGCGCCGCGACTTCACCGTGAATGCGATCGCGGTTGCGCTGGATGGCCGCGTCGCGGCGGCGCCGGGGGCGTTTTCGGACCTCGATACGCGCGTGCTGCGTGTGCTCCACGAGCGCTCGTTCCTCGACGATCCCACGCGGCTGCTGCGACTGGTGCGCTACGCGACGCGGCTGGGGTTCGCGGTCGAGGCCGGGACTGCTGCGCTCGCGGATGCGGCAGTTGCTGGCGGAGCACTGGCAACCGTCTCGCCAACGCGTGTGGGCTCCGAGCTGCGCCTGCTGTTGCGCGAGCCGTCCGCGCTCGACGCGCTCGCATGGGTGGCGGAATGGCCGCTGTTGGAGGGGATGGCGCTCGACCGCTGGCTGGCAGAGCGGGCGTTGGCGCTACGGCCCGAGGACGGTCGCACTGATCTGCTGCTGCTCGGGAGCGCCTGTCGGTCGGTGGCGCTGGCGGCGCTTGCGGGCCAGCTCGACACGCTGGGGTTCGTGGCGCGCGAGCGCGACATCGTGGTCGCTTGCGCCCAGGCGGAGGACATCGAGGGGAGGCTGACCAGGGCTTCGCGCCCTTCCGAGATCGCTGTCGCCGTGCGGGGCGCGCCGGTCGAGGCGGTGGCGATGGCCGGGGCGTTGGGTCCCGAGCGCGCAGCACGTTCGTGGATCGACGACCTACGTCATGTGCAGCTCGAGATCGACGGCGCCGATCTCCTGGCGGCTGGGATCCCGCAGGGCGAGGCGGTAGGCCGGGCGCTCGCGGTCGCGCTGAGCGCCCGCCTCGACGGCACCGCCCCCGACCGCGACGCCCAGCTCGCCATCGCGCTCGCCGCTGCTCAGTGAACCCTGGTCATCTATGCCCGTCAGAGGTGTATGGATGACCAGAGTTACCATTCGCCGCGTGCAGCTGCCCGCCCCGTTTAAGCCCGTCGGCGACCACATCGGGATCGTGCTGCCGGGCGGGCAGGCGCTGTTCACGACGCGGCGGGGCGGGGTGTCGGAGGGCGCGTACGCCAGTCTCAACCTCGGGCGCTGGACTGACGACGCCGCCGACGCGGTCCAGCGCAACCGCCAGATCGTCGCCGACGTCGTGGGCGTCCCCCTCGATGCCGTCGTTCAAGCGCGTCAGATGCATGGCAGCCGCGTCGAGCGACGCGCCGCCGCCGATGGCGCAACCGAGGAGGCTGACGGGCAGGCGACAGCCGCAGAGGGCCTGGCCGCGCTCGTCCTCACAGCCGACTGCCTCCCCGTCGCGCTGATCGCCAGCGGCGCTGTCGCAATGGTCCACGCTGGTTGGCGTGGCCTGGCGGACGGGATCGTCGAGGAGGGGGTCCGGGCGGTGCAGGAGCTCGCCGGCGGGCGGGCGGTGCGAGCCGCCATCGGGCCGGCCGCGGGCGGCTGCTGCTATGAGGTCGGGGCGGAGGTGCACGCGGCGTTCGGGCACCCTGCGCAGCAGGCGACGATCGACCTCAAGGCGATCGCCGCCGAGCGCCTCACGGCGGCCGGCGTCGAGCAGGTCCACGACGTCGGCATCTGCACGATGTGCTCCGACCCGGAGCTGTTCTTCTCCCACCGCCGCGACGGTGGCGTCACCGGCCGGCAAGCGGGGATCGCGTGGCGGAGCTGATCGCCGGGCTCGACGCGGGCAAGGTCCGCGCGCGCGTCGCGGAGGCGCGGGAGCGGATCGAGCAGGCCGCCCGGGGCGCGGGCCGAGACCCGGCCGAGGTGGAGCTGCTGGCGGCCGTCAAGTACGTCGCTCTCGATGAGCTGGGGACCCTGGCGGAGGCCGGGCTCACCCTCCTGGGAGAGAACCGTGCACAGGAGCTGGCGGCGAAGGCCGAGGCGTACCCCGGCGCTTTCACGTGGGACTTCATTGGCCACTTGCAGAGCCGCAAGGTCAAGGACGTCGCCCCGCATGTCCGCTACATCCACTCCGTCTCGAGCGACTCGGCGCTCGCGCAGCTCGCCAAGCACGCACCGCAGCGCGAGGACTTCGCCGTCATGGTCGAGGTGAACGTTGCCGGCGAGGCGTCGAAGAGCGGCATCGCGCCGGCGGAGCTGGGCGCCTTCGTCGAGCGAACGCCCGTCCCAGTCGCCGGCCTGATGACGATGCCGCCGGCCGTCGCCGCGCCCGAGCAGAACCGCCTGCATTTCGCCGCCCTGCGCGAGCTGGCCGCCGCGCATGGCCTGCGTCACCTCTCGATGGGCACCTCGCAGGACTACGAGGTGGCGGTCGAGGAGGGCGCCACGATCGTGCGCCTGGGATCGACCCTGTACCGATAGTGACCTGCAAAGCGTCATAATCCCTTTGCAGGGATCTCTCGGCTCCCCGCGAATCCCTCGACGTCATGGCTTTTCGCGACACCTGGCACCGCACGCTCGTCTACTTCGGCCTCGCCGTCGAGGACGAGTACGAGGACGAGCGCGAGCCCGCCTACCACCAGCCCGAGGCGGAGCTGCAGGAGACGTATCGCGAGCGCCCGAACGTGCGGCGCCTCTCCTCGAGCCGGCGCCGGCGCGACGAGTTTGACGACATCTTCGCGGACGACGAGCCCGCCGGCCGCACAAACGTGCTGCGGCCCGTCGGCGGCACGAGCCCAGGTCGCGCCACGAACGGCCGCGACGTGCGCGTGCACCTCGTGATCCCGAAGTCGTTCAACGACGCGCAGGACGTGGCGGACAAGTTCAAGGACTCGATCCCCGTGATCCTCAACCTGCAGAGCTCCGACACGGACCTGTCGAAGCGCCTGATCGACTTCTCGTCCGGCCTGACGTACGCGCTCGACGGCGGCATGCAGCGGATCGCCGACAAGGTCTTCCTGCTCACGCCGCGCAACGTCGAGGTCTCTGCCGAGGAGCGCGCGCGGTTGATCGAGAAGGGCTTCTTCAACCAGAGCTGAGCCGGCCGCGCTGCGACGGCTGCCGCTACGCTTGCCGCCCATGCGCGTCGGACTGATCGGAGCAGGCAACATGGCCTCCGCGCTCGCGCGCGGTTGGGGCGACCCGGTGCTCTGCACCGATGCGCTGCCGGGGAAGGCGGAAGCGCTGGCAGGGGATCTCGGCGGCCAGGCGTTCGCGTCGAACGCCGATCTCGCGCGCGCCGCGGACGTGCTGTTCCTGTGTCACAAGCCGGACCAGCTGGAGGCCGTGGCATCCCAGGTGGAGGGCAACGAGGAGGGGGCCGCGGTGGTCTCGATCCTCGCAGGCGTCTCCCTTGATGCCATCCGCTCGGCCTACCCGAACGCCGCCGCTGTCGTGCGAGTGATGCCGAACGTCGCTGTCGAGATCGGCAGAGGCGTCATCTGCCTGGCGGCCGAGAGCGATGACGACGCTCGTGTCACGGAGCTGCTGGAGCGTGTGGCGACCGTCGTTGCCGTCCCGGAGAGACTGATCGAAGTGGCGACGGCCATTCAGGGCGTCGGCCCCGCCTACGTCGCCCTCGTCGTCGAGGCGCAGGTCGACGCGGCCGTCCGGCTCGGCATGCCGCCTGCGCTGGCCGTCGAGCTGGCGACCGCTACGACGGAGGGCTCCGCGGCGCTGCTCGCCGCACGCGACTTCGACACGCTCGCGCTGCGGCGCTCGGTCACCTCGCCCGGTGGCGTCACCGCCCGAGGGCTTGCGGCGCTCGAGGAGGGCGGCCTGCGCGCGGCCTTCCAAGCGGCGGCCGAGGCGGCAGTGCACGGGGGCAGACGGTGAGCGCAGCTGCGGTCATCCTGTGGACCGCTCGCAACGAGGTCGCCCGCTACGTCGACGCGCTCTTCACCGTCTACCTGATCTGCATCTTCGCTTACGTCGTGATCAGCATCATTTACTCGGTCGGGATCCGGCCCCCGTACTCGCGCTGGTGGAACGCGATCGTCGAGTTCCTGCGCCAGGTGGTCGAGCCCTATCTGCGGATCTTCCGCCGCGTGCTGCCGATGTTCGGTCCGCTCGACCTCAGCCCGATGGTCGCCACGATCGTGCTGGTCGTCGTGTGGCGCATCGTCGTCTCCCTGATCCAGGGCTGATGGGCGCGGTGGACGCGACGGCCGTCCCCACGCAGACCCGCGGCGCGCGGTGGGCGCTCACCGGGCTCGTCGTCGTGTTCGTGCTGCTGGTCGACCAGGGCACCAAGGCGCTCGTGCGCGACTCGATCGCCGCTGGCGAGCAGCGCGACGTGCTCGGGCCGCTGTCGTTCGTGAACGTGCACAACAGAGGCGTCGCATTCGGCTTCCTCGGCGGCGGCGGAACGATCGTGCTGGTCGTGACGTTCGCGGCGCTCGCGTTGCTGCTCGTCTACTTCGCGCGCCACGCCGAGCGGGCGCTGCTGTGGCTGCCGACCGGCCTCGTGCTCGGCGGAGCGCTCGGGAACCTGGTCGATCGCATCCATCAGGGCTACGTGACCGACTTCATCCATCTGCCGCACTGGCCGGCCTTCAACGTCGCCGACATGTGCATCACGGGCGGCGTCGTGGCGCTCGTGCTCGTGCTCGAGCTCGGTGGAAGCTCCCCTGCGGATTGAGGTCGACGCCGCCGCCGAGGGCGAGCGGCTCGACCAGCTGTTGGCGGAGCCGCTCGGCTCGCGCGCTCAGGCGCAGCGCGCGATCGACGCCGGCCTGGTGACGGTCGACGGTGAGCCGCGTCCGAAGCGTCACCGCGTGGCCGCCGGCGAGCTGGTCGAGGTGGCGCCCGAGCCTGCTGCCGAGCGCGTCGCAGACGCCGTCGAGGACGTGCCGTTCGCGATCCTGTGGGAGGACGAGCACCTGCTCGTCGTCGACAAGCCGGCGGGCGTCGTCGTGCACCCGGCGCGCGGGCACCGCGGCGGGACACTCGCGGAGGCGCTCGTCGGACGCGCCGCGGGTGGGGAGGATCCGGCGCGCGCGGGGATTGTCCATCGGCTCGACAAGGACACGTCCGGCCTGCTCGTCGTCGCGAAGTCCGAGGCGGTCCATCGCGCGCTGCAGGAGGCGATCCGCAGACGCGAGCTGCGGCGCGAGTACCTGGCGCTCGTGGAGGGCTGTCCGCCGGCGCGCAGCGGCACGATCGACGCCCCGATCGGGCGTGACCGGCGGGTGCGCACGCGCATGTCGACCGACACGGACGTCCCGCGCACCGCCCGCACGCACTTCGAGCTGGAGCGGGCCCTTCCGGGCTATGCGCTGCTGCGCGTGACGCTGGAGACCGGCCGCACGCACCAGATCCGCGTGCATCTGCAGGCGATCGGCCACGCGGTCGCGGGCGACCCTGAATACGGGAAAGCGGATGAGTTGGGACTCAGCCGCCAGTTCCTGCACGCCGCCCGCCTTGCGTTCGCGCACCCGGTCACGGGCGAGTCAGTGGACGTGTGCTCGCCGCTGCCGCCGGACCTCGCCGCCGTGCTCGCGGGCCTGACGGCCGGGGCTGAGCCCGGAACCGTCTAGAATCGCGCGCAACCAGTCGTCTACCCCGGTCGAACCGGGGCTCGCGCCCTGCCCGGCACGCCTATGTGCCGGGATCGCGACGCCTCCGGCCGGGACTCTGCACCACCATTCACAAGGGAGCACACCGTGGCTCAAGCTGGACTCAAAGAGCTGCTGGAGGCCGGCGTTCACTTCGGCCACCAGACACGCCGCTGGAATCCGAAGATGCGCCGCTTCATCCATGGCGAGCGGGCAGGCATCTACCTGATCGACCTCTTGCAGACGGAGGAGCTGCTGCAGGAGGCGCGCGAGTTCGCATCTGCGCTCGCCCACCGCGGCGGCACCGTGCTGTTCGTCGGCACGAAGAAGCAGGCGCGCGACGCGATCAAGGAGTCGGCCGAGGCGTCGGGCATGCCGTACGTCAACCACCGCTGGCTCGGCGGGCTGCTGACGAACTACGGCACGATCTCGGGCCGCATCAAGCGCCTCCACGACCTCGAGCGCTACGAGTCGGAGGGCCAGCTGGCGCTCCTGCCGACGCGCGAGCGGATGGCTGCGCAGGCCGACCTCGCGAAGCTGCAGGCCAACCTCGGCGGCGTCAAGAACATGGGCCGCGTCCCCGACGCGATGTTCGTGGTCGACCTCAGAGTCGAGGCGATCGCGGTCAAGGAAGCGCAGCGTCTGCGGATCCCGATCATCGGGCTCGTCGACACGAACTGCGACCCCGACGGGATCGACTACGTGGTCCCCGGCAACGACGACGCGATCCGCTCCTGCGCCATCATCGCGAGAGAGCTCGCCAACGTGATCGGCGAGGGCAACCGCATCTTCCGCGAGGAGGAGGAGCGCGCGCGCAAGGAGGCCGAGGAGAAGGCCCGCATCGAGGCCGAGGCGCGCGCCGCGCGCGAGGCCGAGGAGAAGGCCAAGCGCGAGGCGGAGGAAGCTGCGAAGAGAGCGGCCGAGGAGGCTGCGCGCAGAGAGGCCGAGGAGGCCAAGCGCGCTGCCGAGCAGGCCGCCGCCGCGCAGGCGCAGGCTGCCCAGGCCGCTGCTGCCGCTGCTGCTCCGCAGCCGCCGGCGGAGCCGAGAAGAGCGGAGGCTGCTCCGGCGGCCGCTGCTGCGCCGCAGCCGCCGGCGGAGCCCAGAGCCGAGGCCGCTCCGGCCGCCGCCGCTGCGCCGCAGCCGCCGGCCGAGCCCGCTCCGGCTGCTCCGGCCGCCGAGCCGACGCCTGCGCTGACCGAGCCCGCCGCTGTCGCGGCGGCTCCGCAGCCGCCTGCCGAGGCGCCCGCCGCGCCGGCACAGCCGGCCGAGTCGGAGGCCGCCGCGAGCGCGCCGGCCGAGCAGACCACGACGACGTCCGACGACTCCGGCTCCGGGGGGGAGCCCACCGCATGAGCGTGACCGCCCAAGACGTGAAGGCCCTGCGCGAGCGCACCGGCGCAGGGATGATGGAGTGCAAGAAGGCCCTCGTCGAGGCGGATGGCGACATCGAGAAGGCGATCGAGGCGCTCCGCGTGAAGGGCGCTGCCAAGGCCGAGAAGCGCGGCGAGCGTGAGGCCACCGAGGGCACCGTCCAGTCGTACATCCACTCCAACGGCAAGATCGGCGTGCTCGTCGAGGTCGACTGCGAGACGGACTTCGTGGCCCGCAACGACGACTTCGTCGGCTTCGCGCGCGACCTCGCGCTGCACATCGCCGCCGCGGCGCCCGTCGCGGTCGACGTGGACGGCGTGCCGACCGAAGAGGTCGAGCGCGAGACGCGCATCGCCGAGGAGCAGTTCGCCGACAAGCCGGACAACATCCGGCCGAACATCGTCAAGGGCAAGATCGACTCCTGGCTCAAGGAGGTCGTGCTGCTCAAGCAGGCGCACGTCAACGGCGAGAAGTACGAAGGCCGCACGATCGAGGAGATCCGTGCCGCGCTCGCCGCCAAGACGGGCGAGAACATCGTGATCCGCCGCTTCACGCGGTTCGCCGTTGGCGACTGAGCCCGAACCGGCTGCAGCACCCGCGCCCACCGCACACGCGGAGGGCGCGGCGCCCGCGTTCCAGCGGGTCCTGATCAAGCTGTCGGGCGAGGCGCTGCTCGGCAACCAGGAGTACGGCGCCGACCCGGAGCGGATCCAGGCCGTCGCGCGCCAGATCGCGCACGTGCACGCGCGCGGCGTCGAGATCTGCGTCGTCGTCGGTGCCGGCAACATCTTCCGCGGCGTCGCTGCCCAGGCGGCCGGGATGGATCGTGCGACGGGCGACTACATGGGCATGCTCGCGACGCTGCTGAACGCGCTGCCGCTGCAGGACGCGCTCGAGAAGGAAGGCGCCCCGACGCGCGTCCTCTCCGCGATCGCGATCTCCGAGGTCGCCGAGCCGTACATCCGCCGCCGCGCGATGCGCCACCTCGAGAAGGGGCGCGTCGTGATCTTCGCCGCCGGGACCGGCAATCCGTTCTTCACGACCGACACCGCCGCCGCGCTGCGCGCGGTCGAGATCCACGCCGAGGCGATCCTCATGGCGAAGAACGGCGTCGAGGGCGTGCTCTCCGCCGACCCGCGCGAGGACGCCGACGCGGAGCTCATCCACGAGATCAGCCACATGGACGCCGTCCGCCGCGGCCTACGTGTCATGGACTACACGGCGCTGACGCTGTGTGCCGAGAACGCCATGCCGCTGCACGTCTTCAACATGAATGACGAGTCGAACATCGAGCGGATAGTGTCCGGCGAACACGTGGGAACGGTTGTGGTGACGCGAGATGAGTGAGCTGATCGACGAGCTGCTGGCCGACGCCGGCGAGCGGATGAGCAAGTCCGTCGACGCGACGAACCACGAGTTCGGATCGGTCCGCACCGGCCGCGCGAGCCCGGCGCTGCTGGACCGCGTCCACGTCGACTACTACGGCGCGTCGACGCCGCTCAAGCAGCTGGCGACGATCAACGCCGCCGAGGCGCAGATGCTGACGGTGCAGCCGTTCGACAAGTCGTCGCTGAAGGCGATCGAGCGCGGCATCACGGAGGCCAACCTCGGCCTGACGCCGTCCAACGACGGCACCATCATCCGCCTCGTGATCCCGCAGCTCACCGAGGAGCGCCGCCGGCAGTTCGTGAAGATGGTCCGCCACATCGCCGAGGAGGGACGGATCGCGATCCGCAACGTCCGCCGCGACGTCATGCACGACCTGCGCGAGCTCAAGGAGGAGGGCGACGTCGGCGAGGACGAGGAGCGCCGCGCCGAGGCCGAGCTGCAGAAGCACACGAACAAGCGGATCGCCGACCTGGACGCGCTGCTCAAGGGCAAGGAAGAAGAGATCCTCGAGGTCTAGTGGGTCGCCCCCGGCACACGATCCGCGGGCCCCGAACGTGACCACCGAGCCGGGCGACGCGGCGCGCTACGTCGCGATCATCACCGACGGCAACGGCCGCTGGGCGAAGGCGCGCGACCTGCCCGTCGGCGACGGCCACCAAGCGGGCGCGGACACCGTCAAGGCGCGGCTGCGCGACGCCGTCGACCTCGGCGTGCGCGAGCTGACGGTCTACTCGTTCTCGACCGAGAACTGGTCGCGGCCCGAGGAGGAGGTCATGGGGCTCATGGCGCTGTTCGCCGAGCGCATCGTGCAGGAGACGCCCGAGCTGCACGAGCAGGGCGTGCGGATGCGCTTCATCGGCCGCCGCGACGGTGTCGAGCCCGCGCTCGTCGAGCAGATGCAGTGGGCCGAGGAGCTGACGCGCGCCAACGACCGGATCACGCTGTTCGTCGCCTTCAACTACGGCGGGCGGGCCGAGATCGTCGATGCCGCCGCGCGCTTCGCGGGCGGGACCGAGGCCGACTTCGCCCAGCTGCTGTACGCGCCGGAGATGCACGCGCCCGACCTGGTGATCCGCACCAG